>JADJPH010000101.1 GCA_016713335.1 Candidatus Fredericiella danica
CCCTGGCAGAAGCTGCACTCGAAGTCAAAGGACTGTCGCAACCTGGGATCATCGAAAATATCTCCTTCTCGCTCCACAAGCGGGAGATTCTTGGTGTCTTTGGCCTGATGGGTTCTGGGCGCACGGAACTGGCGCGCATTCTCTTTGGCCTGGACACTTTCGAACGGGGAGAGATCTGGAATCAGGGCAAGCTCAAGCCCCACGCGACCCCACAACAGAGCATCGAACGTGGCATGGCCTTCGTGACGGAGAACCGCCGCGATGAGGGACTCCTGATGGAGATCTCGATCGGCGCCAACATTGGCCTCGTGGCACTCCCCCATTTTGCCGCAACGACGGTGACGCCTTTGCGGGAAAATCAACTGCATAGCGCCATCGGCGAATTGGTCGAGAGCCTCAAGATTAAGGCCACAAATGTCCAGCAGCAGCCGGTAAAAACGTTGAGCGGCGGCAACCAGCAGAAGGCGGTCATTGCCAAATGGCTGCTGGATAAGCCCGATGTGCTGATCATCGACGAGCCAACCCGTGGGGTCGACGTTGGCGCCAAATTTGAAATCTACTCGATTATTGCCGATCTCGCTGCTGCGGGTGCGGGCGTGTTGTTTATCTCATCCGAACTGGAGGAACTCATGGGGGTTTGTGACCGGATCCTGGTCATGAGCAATGGCGAGGTGCAAGCGACCTTCACACGCTCCGAGTTCGACAAAGAGCGAATCCTACGGGCGGCATTCCGTGAACAGGTGGCAGCATGAACAACAAACGCTACACCCAGCTCGTGCTGCAAAACACCCCGATCATCCTCTTCGTGATCGTATTTTTGATCTTCGGGCTCCTGGCGCCGCGCTTCTTCAGCATCCCCGCCGCCGAGACGATTCTCAAACAAGCATCCTACATCGGCATCGTCGCCGTGGGGATGACCTTCGTCATCCTGACCGCAGGCATTGACTTGTCGGTAGGCTCCAACATGTATGTCTCCGCCACTGTCGCCGGGCTCGTCATGCAGGATTTCAAGGCCCCGGTTTGGGCCGGACTTTTGGCGTGCCTTGCGACCGGCGTAATCTTTGGGCTTGTCAATTCGTTCTTGATCACGCGGCTGAAAATCATCCCCTTTATCGCCACCCTGGGCACCATGGTGGCCGGCAAGGGCTTTGGTCTACTGCTCTCAAAGTCGATCCAAATCCCGTTTCCAGACAGTGTGCTTGACCTGGGGTCAAGCCGGCTTTTCGCCGTAATTCCCTTGCCTATCGTCATCTTTGCAGTCGTCGTATTGGTTGCCCATCTCATTCTCACGATGACTCCGCTTGGGCGGCAAATCTATGCCGTCGGCAATGACGCCGAAGCCGCCAAGAAGGCCGGGTTGAACGTTGGCCGCGTGTTGGGCACGGTGTACGTAGTTAGCGGGTTCATGGCCGCCTTAGGTGGTTTGTGTCGGTGGCGCAGCAGGGCGTCGTCCATCCCGGTTTCGGTGAAGGCTACGAATTCAACGCCATTGCCGCCACGGTCTTAGGTGGCACCAGTCTCTTTGGCGGCGTCGGTTCGGTCTTTCCCGGCACCGTCCTGGGCGCCGTGCTAATCCAGATGATCCAGACCGGTCTCATCTTCACCAAAGTCGACATCTATCTGCAGCCGCTGATCACTGCCGCCATCATCTTCTTCGCCGTCTGGCTGGACGCGTTCCGCAACACGCAGTTGCTCAAACTGCGCCGCCGCAATATCCGCACGGACAAAGGCGCCGCCGCGCCAGCCGGCGTAGCCGGTACACAGTGAACCATACTGACTGGGTGTTGCTGTGTGAATTCTAGCGCTTTGCGTTATCAAAAGTTCGCTACGACTTTCGCTTTTCACAAGGAGTTCAGATCATGGCAAAACGAAAATACTCAGCAGTCGCCGTTCTCTTCGGCGCCTGCGCCGATCGGTATGTGCTCCAGGGCTACACCGAGAAACGATCATTCGATGAGATGCTGGCCGATGCGCAACAGGTCCCCGGCCTGACCGGGATCGAGGTGATCGGCGGTTGGCACATCAACGACCAGAATCAATACCAGGTCGTCAAACAGATCCATGACGCCGGCTTTGAACTGGCCGGCGTGATCCCGGAAATCTGGGCCAATCCTAAGTGGGGTTGGGGCACCTTCGCCGCCACCGATCCGGGCATCCGCCGCGACGCCATCGACCGCGTCAAGGTCGCCATGGACCTCGCCGCCAGCACCGGCTGCAATCATGTCAGCCCATGGCCCGGTCACGACGGCTGGGACTATGTCTTCCAGTCCAACTACACCAAGATGTACGACTGGATGATCGAAGGGCTCGCCGAATGCGCCGACCATAACCCCAATGTCAAGATCTCCCTCGAGTTCAAACCCAAAGAACCCCGGATGCACATCCTGGTGAACAGCACCGCCAAGGCGCTCCTCCTGGTCAATGAAGTCAACCGCCCCAATCTGGGCATCAATCTGGACGTCGGCCATGCCAACATGGGCGGCGAAACCCTGGCAGAAGCCGTGGCCCTGCTCAAACGCTTCGGCAACCGGCTGCTCCACCTGCACTTGAATGACAACTATCGCTCCACCGATGATGACATGATCCCCGGCTCGGTCCATACGCTGGAATGGGTGGAATTCTTCTACTGGCTCAACCGCACCGGCTACGATGGCTGGTATTCGCTCGATGTCTTTGCCTACCGCGAGCGTGACAAGATCGCCGTGGCGCGTGAAAGCCTGGCATGGCTCGAATTGCTGGCCAAAGCCGCGGAACGGATTGACGACGCCGAAGCCGAAGCGATCTCACGCTTCTGGCGATGCCATGGCCGGGCAGGCGATGCTGCGTCGTGCGCTCTTTGGGCAATAGCAATGGACAATCATGAAATCCTTCAACAAGCCGAAGCGCTCATCCGCGCCGAAGCCGAAGCTGTCGCCCAGATGGCAACTATCTCGACGACAGCTTTGTCGCCGCCGTCCGCCTGGTGAGTGAGTGCCAGGGCAAAATCCTGGTCACCGGTTCGGGTACATCCGGGACGATGGCCCGCCGCCTGGCGCATATGCTCTCCACCTGCGGCATGCCTGGGTTTTTCGCCCACCCTGCGGACGCGCTTCATGGACCTTCGGCGGCGATTATGCCCGGCGATCTCCTGATTGCGCTTTCCAAGGCCGGCAAGAGCGCGGAAATCAACCAGTTTGCCACGGTTGCCCGCGCGCGCGGCGCCAAGGTAATCGCAATGACCTGGCAGCCGGCGTCGCCGTTGGGCGCGCTGAGCGATATCGTTCTCAACGTCAACTCAGGCGCGCAGGGCGAAGGCGACGGCGTGTTGCCCTTCGGCAGCACCCTAGCGGCCGGCGCCATCGGCGACGCCCTGGTGCAGGTGGCGAAAAACTTGCGTGGCTTCGACCTGGTCACGCTCGTCCAGACTCACCCCTCAGGGGCCACGGCCGAGTTGGTGAAGAAATAGCGGTGCACCGCCCCATCCAGGAGGCTCAACGACTTCCTGGGTGGGGCGACGATTCCAGGCTTGGAAAGGATCGATGGATGGCACACTTTCTAGTGGGACTTGACTACGGCACCGGCGGTGCGAAAGCCTGCATCATTGATGAGGAAGGCGCGGTGCTGGGTTTCGCCTACGAAGAATACCCCTCCATCCACGACCATCCAGGCTGGTCAGAACACGACGCGCAACGTTATTGGCAGGTGGCGTGCCGGCTCATCAACGCCGTCGTCACCGAGGCGCGCGTCGATCCCACGAAATCCGCGGCGTTGCTGTCTCTTCGGCCCTGCCCTCACTCGTCATGGTCGACAAAGATGGCGTCCCCATTCAGCACGCCTATAATCTCATGGATCGCCGGGCCGTGACCGAGGTCACCTGGCTGCAGGAATACGTGGGCGAGGAACGCATCTTTCAACTCACCGGCAACCGGCTGGAGGACCACCCCGCCCTCGTCAACCTTCTCTGGGAAAAACGCCACCGGCCGCAAAGCTACCGGCGCATCCACAAGGCGTTGACGATCGATCGCTTTATCACGCTCAAGTTGACCCGCCACGCCTCACTATTCAGGTGCAGCCTTCTATGGCGTGGCCTACGACCTGCGCAACCGCCGCTTTGACGAACGCCTCCTCGGCGAAATAGATCTGGACCCAGCCCTCCTTCCCAGCCTGTTCAAGTGCGAGGAGATTGTGGGCGAAGTTACAACGGAGGCAGCTCGCGAAACCGGCCTGGCCGCCGGCACACCCGTCGCAGCCGGTCAGGTCGACTGCAACGCCGGGTGGGTGGGTGCAGGCGCCATTGCCCCCGGCGATATCCAGAGCAATCTGGGCACAGTCGGCAACTTTGGCGTCATTCACCAACGACCTGATTTCATCTTCTCCGAGATCGGTCGCACCATGATCCACTGTGCGTATACCGTGAACTCGGATGACACCTACGTGACCATTCCAACCACGACGACCGGTGGTCAGTCGCTCCGCTATTTGCGCGACACCTTCTCGCAATGGGAGATGGAAACTGAGCGCCTGTTGGGTGTCTCCGCGTATGATCTGCTCAACCTGCAGGCGGAAAAGACACCCCCTGGCGCCGATGGGCTGATTGTCCTCCCCTACCTCATGGGCGAACGCACGCCCATCTGGGATGTCCAGGCGCGCGGTGTGATCTTTGGCTTGTCACTCAATCACACCAAGGGGCACGTGGTGCGGGCCATGATGGAGGCGGTGGCTTATGCCATGTATGATTCATTCCAACTGATCCAGCAGGCTGGACTTGAGATCAACCTGCCGATGGTGCTCAACGAAGGCGGCGCCGTCAGCCGTCTTTGGCGCCGGATCATCGCCGATGTATTCAATGTGCCGATTGTGCTGGTCAAACGCCGCACCGGCGCCCCATTTGGCGATGCGGTGCTCGCGGGCGTTGCCACCGGTGTGTTTGCCGACTTCACCGTAACCCGCCAGTGGGTCGAAACAGTGGAGCCGATGGCGCCGGTCGCCGAGAACCACGCGCGCTACATGGAATACTTCGCACTCTATAAACAGATCTACGCTCACGTAAAGTCTGATTTTCAGACTCTGGCGCAATTGCGAGAAATATAGGACAGAGGAACGATGAGAGCTGCTTTCTTGACTGGTTCGCGACAATTTGAAGTGCGGGAAACGCCGGATCCGGTGGTCCCTGAAGATGGCCTGGTGCTAAAAGTGGAAGCCTGTGGGGTCTGTGGCTCGGATCTGCGGCGGTGGCGCGAGGGCCCGCCTGCAGGCGTGGACAACATGATCCCGGGCCATGAGGTCTCCGGCGTTGTCACCGCCGCAGGACCACGGGCGGTCCGCTTTGGCATCGGCGACCGGCTCGCCATTGCCCCTGACATCCACTGCGGGCGCTGCTGGTATTGCGAGCGCGGGCTGTTCAACCTCTGCGACAACATCCGGCTGCTGGGGATCACGCCGGGTTATCCCGGTGGCTTCGCCGAAAAGATGGCATTGACAGGCGAAGCACTCGTCAATGGCATTGTCCACCGCGTGCCGGATGGGTTGTCCGATGAATTCGCCGCCATGGCGGAGCCATGCTCTTCCGTGTTGGCGGCGCACATGAAAGCCAATTCCGGGCTGGACGACACAGTCGTCATCATTGGCGCCGGCCCGATCGGCTGTCTGCATGTGGCCGTGGCGAAGGCGCGCGGGGCAGCCGCCATCATCATTGATCGGAGCACCACGCGATTGGAAATGGTGGAAAGAGTCGAACCGGACGCCAGTCTCAACGCAACCCAGATGGACGTCGTTGCGCGCGTGCGCGAACTCACCAATGGGCTTGGGGCCGATGTTGCGATCTGCGCCAATCCCGATCCATCTACGCAAGCAGAGGCCGTGCGAATGGTGCGCAAGGGCGGCCGAGTCGTGCTCTTTGGCGGGCTGCCAAAGGCAAACCCAAACACGACTCTCAACGGCAACCTCATCCATTACGGCGAAATCGAAGTGGTCGGCGCCTTCTCCTATCACCCCACCGCCCATGCGATGGCGCTCGATCTCTTTCACCGTGGAATCTTGCCGGTCGATCGCTTGATCACACATCGCTTCCCACTCGACCAGGTCGGGCAGGCGTTTGCGACGGCGGACAGCGGCGAAGGGCTCAAAGTCATTGTAAAACCGTAGGAGACGCACCATGTCGCTGATTGGTCTCGATATCGGCACGACGGGCTGCAAGGCAACACTGTTCAGCCAGGATGGCGCCATCCTGGGCCAGAGCACGCGCGAATACGCGATTCAGACGCCGTTTCCCGGCTGGGCGGAACAGGATGCCGAACAAGTTTGGGCACTGGCATGGACTTGTCTGCGCGAAGCCACCGCAGCCGCAGCAGGCGACGCACCCTTGGCCCTTGCGCTTTCGTGCCAGGGCGAGGCCGTCATTCCCGTGGATGCCGCCGGACGTGCGCTTCGCCCTGCCATCCTGGGAATGGATACGCGGACAACCGCTGAAAACGAATGGCTCGCAGCAACCTTCGGCGCCGATGAGCTGTTCCGGCGCACCGGTATGCCATTACACACGATCAACACACTCCCCAAACTGCTCTGGCTGCAACGCCACGAGCCGGACATCTGGCGCGCGGCGACACAATTCCTGCTTTATGAGGATTTCTTTCTGCGGCGTCTCTCGGGTGAAGCCGTGATCAGTCCCTGCCTTGCATCGCGCACCCAGATGATGGATCTTGCCAGTGGTGCGTGGGCATTTGATATCCTGGAGCGTTGTGGCATCGACGCCGGCAAACTGGCCCGCGTTGCGCCCCTGGAGGGAGGCGTGGTTGCAATCGTGCGCACGGAACTCGCGGCTGCACTCGGCGCCGGCGACACGCTCGCAATTGCCGCCGGCGGCCATGATCAGGCGTGCGCCGCGCTCGGTAGCGGGGTCATCCAGCCTGGATTGGCCATGGTCTCCACCGGCACTGCGGAGGTTGTGGAAGTCGCCATGGCGTCGCCCGCCATCGACCCAAGTCTCCGTGACGGCGGCATCTCCGTCTATCGCCACGTCATCCCCAATCTCTACCTGGCAATGACCCTGAACCACAGTGGTGGCCTCCTGCTGCGTTGGCATCGTGATACGGTCGGACGTTGGGAAAAAGAGCAGGCAACCGCAATGGGAAGTGATCCGTACGAACGGATTCTGGATGGCGCACCGGTGGGGCCGACGCCTCTGCTGGTTTTGCCGCACTTTGCGGGCAGCGGCACCCCAACCCTCGACACCGCGTCCAAAGGTGCGATCCTGGGGCTGACATTTGGCAGCAACTCGGCCACCATCGCCAAGGCGATCTTGGAAGGACTCACCTTCGAACTGCGCACCAACCTTGAATTACTGGCCCGCGCGGGGGTGCAGATCAAGGAGTTGCATGCGGTGGGCGGCGGCGCACGCAGCCAACTCTGGCTCCAACTGAAAGCGGACATTTGCCACACCCCGTTGCGCGTGCCACAGGTAACCGAGGCGGCCTGTCTTGGCGCTGCGCTCCTGGCCGGCGTCGCCGTAGGCGC
This sequence comes from Candidatus Fredericiella danica, assembly GCA_016713335.1. Lineage (GTDB taxonomy): Bacteria > Chloroflexota > Anaerolineae > Caldilineales > Caldilineaceae > Fredericiella > Fredericiella danica. Next base: position 7,492 of record JADJPH010000101.1, read on the forward strand.
CTATCCAGATTTTCCCGCGGCCGTCGCACGCACCGTGCAATGGCGACAACGCATTGAGCCGGTTCCTGATGCCGTCACTGCGTACGACCAACGCTATGCGCTGTACGTAAAACTCTATCCGCAGGTGGCTGATCTGCTGCACCAACTGTAACGGACCTGGAGCCTGATATGGCCAACAATTACATCACCCAACTGCAGATCATCGCACGCTGCGAGGAAAACAACATCCCCTACGCGGTACTCCCGCTTCAGGATGGTGCAACGATCGTTGTCACCCAACGTGGGGCGCGCATCTTTGGCCCTTTCCTTGCGCCCGATGCCGCCAGTCTCAACTGGGTCAATGCCGCCTTTGCCAGCGCACCGGCGTTTCGCGCTTTTCTGCACGAAGGCAACTGGAACCTTGGCGGCGAACGTCTGGATTGGTCCTGAAATCCAGTATGGCGTGCGGGACCGCACCGACTTCTGGAATAGCCTCGTCGTCCAACCAGCCATGGACCCCGGTGCGTTTGTCCTGCAGGAGCAGCCGGCGGTTAGACAGATCCGTCTCACGCAAATGCTGGCGCTGGACGCGTACAACCTCGCCACCGGCGTCAAGCGGCTTACCTATGAGAGCGTAATCCGGCCGGTTGACAATCCATTGCGCACACTGCCTCAGGTTGATGAGCTCATGGCGGGCATTCGCTTTGCCGGCTACGAACAGCGCATCACATTGGCGGAAGTTGCCGCAGACGCGATCCTGGCGGAAGTGTGGAATCTGATTGCCGTCAACCCAGGAGGCGTCTTGCTCTTTCCGACGACGCCCGGCATCGCGCCGGTTGACTATTTCGAGCCGGTCGATGCCGCGCACCAGACCATCGATGCCCATCATGTGCGCCTGAAAATCACCGGTGAACGGCGCTACAAGGTGGGCTATCCGGCAGTGCATACCCTCGGCAGGATAGCCTACTTCAATGCGCTATCGCCTGACCGCAGCTATCTACTCGTACGCTGCTTTTTCAACAATCCATCGTCACACTATGCGGACGAGCCGCCCACATTGCCTGGGCGCAGTGGCTCCTCGCTACATGTCTACAATGATGGTGGTGGGTTTGGGGGATTTGGTGAGATCGAATGTAACGGACAGGCGATCGGTGCGCGCACGGAGCGCACGCAAAGCGCCGATCAATTCATCCTCTGGCTCTTTGCGGGGCCGGCTGCCAGGTTGCGCCAAATCTCATTACGCCTGGTAGGCGTCGATCCGCACGAAGAATAGCGGCGCTACGAAGCTGCCGCGGCAACCATTGGGTCAGCCTGCGTAGCTTCATCGATCTCTTCAATCGAGACGAGGACTCGCCCGAGCGTTTCGGTGTAACCCGGCGCCGCAGTCCAATGCAGCCGGACCAGCATACGCTCACCGGAAAGCCGGCAGTTGATGGCATGATGCGAGAAACTTGTGCGGCCTTCGGCAATCCATACGAGTTCGTCGATAAAGGCGCCCTGGGCGTCATCTGGCAGCAACCGGTCCAGCCCTGCGCGCAACTCATCCTTTTCGGCCGCCCCATAGAGTTCGACGCTGGCGCGGTTGAAGTCAATCAGCCGCACTTTACCCACACACTCGTCGACTATGGCGGGATTTCGCAAAAAATGAGACCGAAAGTCCGTCACACCCTGCTTGCGCAAGGAATCGACAACCAGCTTGACCTGTGAGAAATCCTGTTCCCAAAGCGAGATCGGCGAGTTCTCAAACAACCCCCGGAATCTGGCCTCACTCTCGCTGAGCGCCTGTTCGGCCGCCTTGCGCCGCGAAATGTCCTCTACCACAGAGATGAAGTATTTGGGTTTGTTGGCCAAATCAAATGTCAATGACACGGTCAGGTTCACCCAGATCTCGCTGCCATCCTTGCGCACATAGCGCTTCTCCATGCTGTAACTGGAGAGTCCGCGAGCAAGCATCTGCTGGACATAGTTCATATCGGCATCCAGATCCGCGGGATGGGTGATGTCCTGAAACTTGCGCGCCAGTATTTCGGTCTGGCTAAACCCGACAATCTCGCACAGTTTTTGATTCACCCGCAAGAAACGCCCGTCGGGCGCCACATGCGCCAGACCAACGGCAGCCTGCTCAAACGTCACGCGCACCCGCTCATCACTTTCGCGCAGGCTGGCGTCGACAAGTTTGCGCTCCGTGATGTCACGCGAGATCACTGAAACGCCCACGATCCGGCCCATGGTGTCATAGATGGGCGACATCGCAATCGCCACATCCAGATCATGACCCTCACGATGGGTGCGCTTGGTCTCGAAGTGTACAGTTTCGCCACCCTGCCGGATCCGATCCAGCCAGTGGGTGAGTTCGCTTGCCTGCTCCGGCGGCAAGGTATGGCTCACATGCGCGCCGATCACCTCACTGGGCGAATAACCATAGATGCGCGCCGCAGCGCCATTCCAAGTGCGAATGATGCCCCCCTGGGTCACGCTAATGATGGCGTCGTTGGATGACTCGACGATGGCGGCCAATTGCTGCTGCGTCATCTCCGCCTGTTTACGTTCCGCGACACGTCCAATAAACCTTGCCACTTCTTTGATCAGGCTCCGCTCTTCACTCAGAAATGGGCCATCATCGGCCGGCGAATGAGACGACAGATAGCCAACCGTCAACCGCCCTACCTCAACACTGTTCACGAGCACAGGGCTGTGCTGCTGCCAGGGTGTATTTTGGAAGTTGCTCGTGGTATACGTTGCCCCACGATAGATCAAGCGCGCATATGTATCGGCTGGATACTGCCAGCCTTGTGGAATCAGTGCGACTGCCTCGGTGAAGTAATCCTCCAAGGCCACATAGGGGTGGTCGCCCAACTCTGAAACCCGGTATAGCGTCGAGAGCTCCTTGACCCGTTCTGCGAGCCGTCTGGCATCCCCAGAAGGATCGGGCGGGGCGCTATTTTGCGCTTCCAACTCGGCGACGCGCGTGCGCAACGCCTCGATCTGCGCCTGCATTGATTCTACGGTTGTCTGCTGCATACGACAGTTTTCCCGCCTCCTACTCCAATAAGTTTCTTCGATTTTACTTTCGCACCTGCACACTGCCAAACCTGTGACCCCCGTTATTTTTCTCACCGCCTGTCCCACCTGCCAATTCCGCCGCATTTTGGTGATTGACCTGGGTTATGTTTTGTGATAAAATGAAAGAAATCGAAAGTAAACGAAATATAACTCACGATGCCAGAAACAATCCCACCGCCATTTCTTGAAGAACGCCGCCAGGCGATCTTGGGCCGCATCCAGATGACCGGACGCGTCGCCGTGGCCGAACTGAGTGCGATGTTTGGCGTGTCGGAAGTGACGATTCGCGCCGATCTACAGGCGCTGGCGGAGCAGAACCTCCTTGTCCGTACCCATGGTGGCGCCGTCCCTGCCGTCAACGGCATCAATGAAATGGCGCTCTTCCTGCGGCGCGAACGCCAGGTCATCGAAAAGAGCCGGATCGGGACGACTGCCGCGGGTTTCGTTGCCGACGGCGATGCACTCTATCTCGACAGCAGCAGCACGTCACTCGCCATTGCCCACCACCTACGACCGCGCCGCCACGTCACGGTAGTCACCAATAGTCTGGAAGTGACCAGGGTGCTCTATGACGCAGCCGGGGTCGAGTTGGTCATGTTGGGCGGCGCCCTGCAACGCACGACGGCATCGCTGGTCGGCGGCTACGGGCTGGCAAATCTCGAGGCTTTCAATCTAGAGAAGGGCTTTTTCGGTGCGCACGGCATCAGTCTGGAGGCTGGTCTCACCGACGTAAGCACCGACGAAGCGGCTGTCAAGCGACCGCTCGCCGCACGATGCCGCCAGGTGTTCGCCGTACTCGACGCCACCAAGTGGGGTAGAATCGGGGTTGCATCCTTTGCGGCGCTATCACAAATTACAACCGTCATCACCGACACCGCTGCACCGGCCCACCTGGTCGCCGCAGTGAAGGCGTTGGAGATTGATGTCATCCTGGTGTGAGGAAACAATGAAGCGCTACAAAAACTACCTGATGGATATGGACGGCGTCCTCGTACGCGGGCGCAAGGCGATCCCCGGTGCGCAGGACTTTATCGATCGGCTCCGCAACGCCGGCGTCGAATTTCTGGTCTTAACGAACAATCCGATCTATACACCGCGCGATCTAGCCCATCGCCTGCAATCGGAAGGGCTCGAGATCCCGGCTGAACGCATCTTCACCTCCTCGATTGCCACGGCACGCTTCCTGCGCAGCCAACTGCCAAACGGCAAAGCTTTTGTGCTTGGCGAGAGTGGTCTGACCGACGCTATCCACAACATTGGCTACATCATGACCGACCAGAATCCCGATTATGTCGTACTGGGCGAAACGCACGGCTATAACTACGCCCAGATTGCGAAAGCGGTAAAACTCGTGGCCGCGGGTGCTCGCTTCGTCGCAACCAACCCCGATCCATCGGGTCCAAGCGAACATGGGATTGAACCGGCCTGTGGCGCCATGGCGGCGCTGATCGAAAAGGCAACCGGGGTTGCGCCTTACTTTGTCGGCAAACCCAATCCACTGATGATGCGCACGGCGCTCAATCATCTTGGCGCCCATTCCGAAGAAACAGTCATGATCGGTGATCGTATGGACACCGATATCGTCGGCGCAGTTAGCAGCGGCATGGACACGATCCTGGTCATGACCGGGGTCACCCAGCGCGAGGAAATTACCCGATACCCCTATCAGCCAACCTATGTGTTGCCCTCCGTCGCGGACATCGAAATTCCAGCATGATGATTGACGTCGGCATGGCTACAGAAGTAGCAATGCCAGACGCAGCCGTTTTTTCTATCGTGTATTGCAATGGTAAGTAAGGTCGAGGAAAGCCAATGGCAACTGCGGTGTTGATGCCCAAGATGGGCAACTCTGTTGAGAGTTGTATCATCGTCGCCTGGAAGAAAAGGGTCGGCGAACCGGTGGCGGCCGAGGATGTACTTTGTGAAGTGGAGACGGACAAAGCCACGATGGAGGTGCCCAGCCCCGCCGCCGGCGTGCTGCTGGCAACACTGTTTGAAGCGGGCGACGACGTGCCGGTGATGACCACGATTGCTTACGTGGGTGACGCCGGCGAAAGCGTAGGCCCGACCGCTCCCGCGGCTGGTCAGGCGGTTGCGCCTGCCGCTGCCGCCGCGCCGGCCCCAGCGGCAGCGCCGGCCCCAGCGACGCAGGAAATCGTGACGCAGGCCACTGAGGCGGCGACGGTACACGGTGTATCCCCGCGCGCGCGCGGTTTGGCCGCACGCAAGGGTGTCGATCCGGCGCAGTTGGCAGGCACCGGACCGGGCGGCCGTGTGATCGAGCGCGATGTGCAGGCGGCCGTGGCTGCAACGCCGAAGCTAACCCCCGTTGCCAAGGCGATGGTGGCGGAAGGTGGCTTCACCGCGCCGGCGCAGGGTAGCGGGCCTGGTGGACGCGTGACCTCGAAAGACCTCGTCAAAGCCGGCGAAGAACGCCCGCAGTTTGCGCCGCCGGCGGCGATGGTGGCGCAAGCACCCGCAGTTGGGGCGGACGATGCCGAAGTGATCCCTTTGAAAGGCGTACGCAAAGTCATTGCCGAACGCATGTTACACTCTTTACAAACGACTGCACAATTGACGCTGAACGCATCCGCCGATGCAACTGCCCTACAGCAACTCCGCAAACGGCTGAAGGAAAGCCCGGAGGCGCTCGGACTGCGCGGGGTCACCATTAATGACCTGGTGCTGTTCGCTGTGGCGCGCACCTTGCCGGCTTTCCCGTCCATCAATGCGCTCTTCATCGGGGACGCCGTTCGCCAACACCGGCGCGTGCACCTCGGTGTGGCCGTGGACACGCCGAAGGGTTTGATGGTGCCTGTCGTCCGCGATGCGCAGAGCCTGACGCTGCGCCAACTCTCTGCTGAGGCGAAGCGTCTTGCAACTGCGGCAATCGACGGCAAGAGCCTGCCCGACGACCTCTCAGGAGGCACCTTCACCGTCACCAACCTGGGGGCATTCGGCATCGAATCCTTCACCCCCGTGCTTAATGCGCCGCAGGTGGCGATCCTCGGCGTCTGTTCTATTCAACCGAAACCGGTGCTCCAAGGTGAGGCGGTGGCGTTCATTCCTCACATCGGGCTGAGCCTGACGATCAACCATCAGGTTGTCGATGGGGCGCCGGCAGCCCGCTTCCTGCAGGCATTGGCCCAGGCCATCGCGGCCATCGACTTGCTGCTCGCCGGGTGAGCAGCGCGCTGCGCAGTTGACCAACCTCCCCCAGCGAGACCACAAGTCCCTGGAGGGTTCACTCTTAACGATTTGAAACGCTGCACTGTGGCTAATTTGAGGCAATTCAACCATGACAAAGACAATTTTGATTGACCCCAGCGAACAACGGAAGCCTTCACGCCTGGTGGCGCCCGAGATTCCGATCAACCAGTATGTTGCTGACCCAGCAGCCGAAGCCGCCAAATTTGGCCGCGCCGGTCTGATCCGCATCTTCCGCGACATGGTGCTGATTCGCGAGTTCGAAACCATGCTCGACCGTATCAAAAAAGAAGGTTCCTATCAAGGGATTGAATATCAGCACAAGGGTCCGGCCCACCTCTCGATTGGCCAGGAAGCGGCGGCGGTTGGTCAGGCCTACCACCTGTGGCCCGATGACTTCATTTTCGGTTCGCACCGCAGTCATGGCGAAATCCTGGCCAAAAGCCTCTCGGCCATTGCGAAGTCGAATGTCAACGAACTCCAGCAACTCATGGAGTCCTACAACAATGGCGACACGCTGCGCATCGTCGAACGCTATGCGCCGGCCGACCATATCGCCGATCTTGCCGTCAACTACGTCCTGTTCGGCACGCTTGCGGAGATCTTCGGGCGCTTCGCCGGCTTCAACCGCGGCATGGGTGGCTCGATGCACGCCTTCTTCCCACCGTTTGGCGTCATGCCCAATAACGCGATCGTAGGCGGCTCGGCCGACATCGCCACCGGTTCTGCGCTCTTCAAGCGCGTCAACCGGCGTCCCGGCATCGTGATTGCCAACATCGGTGACGCCTCGATGGGATGCGGCCCCGTCTGGGAAGCGATGATGTTTGCCGCCATGGATCAGTATCGCAAGCTGTGGCCGGCAGAGGCAGGCGGCGCCCCGCCGATCCTCTTCAATTTCATGAACAACTTCTACGGCATGGGCGGGCAGCCAGTCGGTGAGACCATGGGCTATGGCATGTTGGCGCGCATCGGGCTCGGCGTGAATCCGGAAGGCATGCACGCCGAACGCGTCGACGGCTACAATCCACTGGCGGTTGCCGACGCCGTCGAACGCAAAAAGCAGCTGCTGTCGGCCGGCAAAGGCCCCGTCTTGCTCGACACGGTGACGTACCGCTTCGCCGGGCATTCGCCATCGGACGCGTCGGCCTATCGCACCAAAGAAGAGGTCGACCTGTGGCGCCAACAAGACTCGATCATTGGCTATCGAGGCTACCTGCTTGCCAACGATCATGCGACCGAGGCCGAACTCGACGCCGTCATTGCCGACGCCATCGCACGCATCACTGCGGTGCTCCGGGCAGGGGTGAACGATGCCGATGTTCCCCGCGTGGCGCTTGACTCCGGAATACATCGGCGACATCATGTTCTCCAACCGGGAACGCATGCGCTATGCCGACGAAAAGCCGAGTGTGCTCTTGAGCAAGGAACAGACGCGGCTCGCCCAGACACAGGCGAAGTTCCGGTTTGGCCTCGACGCGCAGGGCAAGGCGCATCCAAAACTCAAAACCCTCACGTACGCTGAGGCGCTGTTTGAAGCGATGATCGAAGGGTTCTACCGTGACCCAACGCTGGTGGCGTTCGGCGAAGAGAATCGCGATTGGGGCGGCGCATTTGGCGTCTATCGGGGTCTGACCGAAGCCCTGCCCTATCCACGCCTCTTTAACTCACCGATTTCTGAAGGCGCCATCGTCGGCGCCGCAACCGGCTATGCGCTGAGCGGGGGGCGTGTCGTCGCCGAACTCATGTATGCCGACTTTATGGGGCGGGCCGGCGATGAAATCTTCAACCAGATGTCCAAGTGGCAGTCGATGTCAGGCGGGCTGCTGGAGATGCCGCTGGTGTTGCGCATTTCAGTCGGCGCCAAGTATGGCGCCCAACATTCCCAGGACTGGAGCGCTATGGTCGCGCATGTGCCGGGGCTGAAGGTCTTTTTCCCGGCCACAGCCTACGATGCCAAAGGCATGCTCGCCCTTGCGCTCCGCGGTACTGACCCTGTCATTTTCTTCGAGAGCCAGCGGCTCTATTCCGAGGTCGAGACGCTGGTCACCGAGGGCGTACCACTGGAGGACTACATCGTGCCGCTGGGCGAACCGGCCGTGCGCAAGACCGGCAGCGACCTCACCATCATCACCGTGGGTGCGACCCTCTATCGCGCCCTCGAGGCGGCAAAGATCCTGGAAACGCAGTATGGCGTTTCCACTGAAGTGATCGATGCGCGGTTTATCAACCCGCTCAACTATGGACCGCTGGTCGACTCGGTCAAGAAAACCGGAAAGGTTGTCGTTGCGTCCGATGCAGTGGAGCGTGGCTCCTTCATGCACACCATCGCCTCCAACTTGACGCAGCTTGCTTTTGATGATCTAGACGGCCCAATTGCGGTGGTGGGCGCGCGCAACTGGATTACCCCCCCTGCAGAGTTGGAAGATATGTTCTTCCCGACCGCGGCCTGGCTTGTCGATGCCATCCACGAACGAATTCTGCCTTTGAAGGGGCACAAAGTCAGCACGCAGCATGGGGTGAACGAAATCCTGCGGCGCAATCGGCTTGGCGTGTAGTTGCACTCCCAATACTAAGTCACGCACCCCAGAAAAGTCGCCGCCAAGGGAGCATCCCTGGCGGCGACGGCGTTTATAGAGTTGGCATGCTTGAAGAAACCGGTCGAAATAGTTGATTTCTGCAAGGTTTCCTGCCATGTCGACAAGGTGGAGGAATGAAACAATGGTCTGGTTGACCAACTTAAGCGTATTTTTTGAAGATCGAACAGTACTTTGTAAGTGACAAAGGTGCACCTGTCGTAATAGAGTTGCATTGAAGCCATCAGGTGTAGTTTCCCGTAACCTGGCGAGGCTACTGAAGCAAAACTGAGCAGGCAGCGGGGTGATCCCCCTGCCGTCACAATGCGCCAGTGAGTAGAGTGTCTTTTGAACGACAAGGAGCAACCATGATTTCCTCTTCGGCGCGTATCCGTTGGGTCAGCGCAGCTGCCATCATTGCCATCGTCGCCAGCATCGTTGTCATCAGCCCGGCGCCGGCAACAGCCGCCCCGACCGCATTGCCATTTCTCGGCGGCTTTGACAGTGCACGCGGGGGTTCGGCCTCGTTCCAATTCGGCGTTTATTACGAACAGGCGCGCACAGCGGTAGAGTTTCACTACCCCGAGTTGCGGTTGACGGCGTTTGGCGATGTCACGACCACGGCGCTGACCGATGTTGACATCATCTATCTCGATGCGAGCAGAAACAACTCACAGGCCATTACACCTCTGAGCACCGACGAACAGACACAACTGTCGGAATGGGTGAATGGGGGGGGCTGCCTGATCCTTGCCGTCGACAACGACACCTATGATCCTGCTCACGCTGCCGCCGCAAATGCCAGCCTCCTGGCGCCATTCGGCATGGCCGCCCAGGGCAATATCAGCGCCAAGGTGACAGTGAAGGTGCCCAATGCGGCGCTCAGCCCGGTCACGGATGGCCTGTATGCCATCGTCGGCGAACTGACGCAAAATTACCCTGGCGCCCTCTCCAGTGTGGGCGAGAAAGGGTTGTCGCTCGCCACCAACGCGAAGGGCGCCGCGTTGGCCGTGATCCCCACCGGCGCCCTTACTGCAAGTTCCGGTCCCGTGATCGTGGTCTCCGACACAAACACCTTCTCGGACGACGCCGATCAAGGTCTCTTCTTGGAGAACAGCAGCCTCTTCCTGAACACAATCGATTACTGCCTACATCCCGGCGGGCGTTCGATCAGCAGGCTCTTCTCACCCTACCTCGTGAAACAGTAGCGGTCGACTAAAGATCGACGTACACCTGCGGGGGCCGGCGTAAACGCCGGCCCCGCATGTTGCTTGTGCCTACCTATTTGCGGCGCGGGTCCGCTTTATGCGTCGCGCAGTGCTTCGCCTGTATAGGAGAAAAGACGTCGCCCAGCGTTGGACGGTTCACATTCACGCGCTGAATATTGAAACCGGTCCCCGCCGCAATGGCAACAATCGCGGCAAGGCGCCCATCGCCATCGTCGACACCAATCTGAAACAGGTGTTGGCTGTCGGTGGCGTGCCGGGTTACGTGCATGACATAGGGCAAGGCCTCAAGCTTTTGCGCCAGCACATCACCGGCGCCCTGGCCGGAAATCGTCACCACGTCGGCGCCGAGGGTCCGAATCAGGTCGGCGGGCCGGCCTTCGCCAACCACTTTCCCATGATCGATGATGGCTACCCGGTCGGCCAGTGTCTCCGCCTCTTCCATGTAGTGAGTCGTCAGCACAATGGTGAGGCCGCGTTGATCGCGCAACTGGCGTACATATTTCCAGATATTCACTCGATTCTGCGGATCAAGCCCTTGCGTTGGTTCATCGAGGAATAGAACCTCAGGGTCAGTCAGCAATCCGCGCACCAGTTCCAACCTGCGTTTCATCCCACCAGAATACGTTTCTACCTTGCGATCGAGTACATCCTCGAGTTCAACAAGCCGCGCCAGTTCGGTGATACGTTCTTTTTGCACCCTACGGTCAAGGCCGTAGAGTGCGCCGTGATATTCAAGCGTACGGCGCCCAGATAGATCCCCATCGACGACCAATTCTTGGAAGGTGACCGCAATTCTCCGCTTGACGGCCGCCGGTTGGCGCACAACATCAAACCCGGCAACTGACGCCGTGCCCGCTGTCGGCGCAAGGAGGGTTGTCAAGATCGACAGCAGCGTCGTTTTCCCTGCGCCATTCGGCCCCAACAGCGCAAAGATTTCGCCGGGAGCGACCTGCAGGTCGACACCGCGTAACGCGACGACCTCACTCCCGTCAGGTAGCACATAGTTCTTCGTGATTCCCACCACCGCGACTGCTTGCATTGCCCCCTCCGATTGAGTGAATCGTCCAACGAACCCAGTGTACGGCATCCGTATGCGCATCGCCAATCCGGCGCACGAGTTGCATTCGTACAAATCAAAGGCAGTTGTAAGCTTCCGCAGATGACGAATGCTCAGAGTTGAAGTATGATGGGCAGCGTATGTCAATACGCACCGATGACTTGACCCATACGGGTCCCGACACAGGAACCCTGGTAAATCGATGTCTCTCAGGGGACGCCAAGGCGTGGGCGCTGCTGGTAGAGCGCTATGCCCGGCTCGTGCACGCCATTGCCTTGCGGCATGGGCTGACGGCTACTGAAGTAGATGACGTCGGTCAGGAAGTCTTCCTGGCATTGGCCCAGCAACTCCACACGGTTGCAGACCCCGAACGCCTGCCCGGCTGGCTTGCTACCACGACGCGACGCATCAGTTGGCGCACCATGCAGCGACGACCCTACGAGGAGTTCTCTTGACGAGTCTCCCATTGACGATGATGGCGCAACGTCAGGTGGTCAACGTGAATTGGCGAGTTCATTGCCGACGCCAGAGCAGATGCTGCGCACCTGGGACCAACAGGAGGCGTTGCATGGGGCATTGACGAGGTTGGGTGATCGCTGTCGCGACCTCTTGACCATGGTCTTCCTGGATCTGGAAGAGCCCAGTTACGACGATATCAGCATACAACTTGGTATGCCCAAGGGAAGCATCGGACCGACGCGTAATCGTTGCCTGCAGCAGTTGCGCTCCATTCTGGAAGGGCTGGGTGTCCACGGCATCGACTAAGCTCGTCGATTGTTCACCGTCGAGGCGCCGGCAAATCTACGCACTGATGACGATTACCTGTCAGCAACTCGACGTTTCGCCTCGATTTCCACTGCGACAATTTCAAGAACAGCGTATTTTTTCCCACCGATTGCTGCACTTACCGAGTAGGAAACTGAATCCGATTGTGAATCTGAGGCAGAGGTATGATGCATTTGAGCCGCGAGACCCTATATGCGATAGCGTTCGATGCGGCTGAACCAGGCGCCGCGGAGCGGGAGCACCTTGCTCTCTGCGATGAGTGCCGCCGCGAACTGGCCGGGCTGGTTGACCTGAACGGCGCACTGGCTTTGGCCCGGCGGAGCACGCCATCTCCCGCTGCCATGGCACGGTATACGGGTCTATTTAGCGAGGTGCAGCAGCGCCCTTCACGGCTTGGCAGCCTCCTCCAAACGTTGCGCGCTGCGCTCACCTGGGACAGCCGGCAGCAATTCGCCATGCAAGGCGTGCGCAGCGGCGCCGTCGCCGCCTATCGCCAGTTGTACTCAACCGGCGCAGCCGAGATTGAATTGCTGATCGAGCCGGCGCAACAGCGCTATGCAATCTACGGCGAGATTATGGGTACGGACGACGCCAATGTCGGCAACTCACTGGTGCAACTCCTTAACCGCGACGGGGTAACTGTTCAAGAAGTCGAAGCCGGCGACGATGGGCAGTTCCGCATGACCATGCTCCGCGGTGGTATCTATCGTCTGCTGATCACACCGGTGGATGGACCTCTGATCGAGGTCGAAACGCTGGAGATTGGCTGATGGCGACGCGCCTGTCTGACGAAATCCTGGCGCAAATCGCATCGATATCCCCACAAGAAGCGATGGCGCTCCTTATTGCGCGCGATCTATTGAGCCTCACAACCGCCGATGAATTGGCGCAAGCTGTTTTGACCCAGGCCGATGATGCGCCAGCCATGGCGGCGCGTTGGTTGGCCGTCGCCGATCAACTGCATCGCGACCTGGCAGGGGGCGAAGACGCCGCAGGGCTCTTGCACTACGCCGGAGCGCGTTTGTACGTGGCAACGGGTGAATTCAGCCTCGCTGCGGATGAATTGGCGCTGGCGCGCAGCAACTGGCAGAACGCAGGAAATCGCCGTGGCGTCGTGCGCAGCACCCTTGGTGAGAGCCAGTTGCTTGCGATGCAGGGTGACTGGGGCACAGCCGAGACAATCTTGGTGGATGCCATGACAGCCCTGGGTCCCGCGGGCGAAGATGCATTGCTCGTGCTCGACCTTAAACAGAACCTGGCAACGCTCTACAGCTATCAAGAGCGCCATCGGGAAGCACTGGAAACCATCGGCGCGGTTCACCTCGAACTCAGCGAGCTGCTCGCAGCGGCGTCCGAAGCGGACGTCATCGATTTTGAAGAGCGGCTTGGCCTCGTCGAACGCGATCTTGCCCTGGCTTACACCTTTTTAGATGAACCTGCAACGCCGAACAAGCGCTTAATAGTGCAATTGACCGGCTCACGCGGGCATCTGCGCCGGCAGATCGTGGCCGCGCCCGTACCAATCTGGCGCACCTGCTTGCCAGAACGGGCCGGTATGGCGATGCGGTGCGGGAGTTGGATAGCGCCACACTCGATCTGCTCAACACGCTTGACGTTGAAACTGCCACCGCGCGGTGGCAGGCAGCCGATGTACTCTTTCTGGAACAGGCGACAACCTATCTTGCGCTCAATCTGCTCCCCGAAGCCGCGTTGGCGCTTGACCGTGCGGTGCGCCTGTTTTCGGAATCGGGCCAGCAATACGAACTTGGCCAGGCCTACTACTTTGCTGGGATCCTGGCGCTGCGGCGGAGTGATCCAGCCGCAGCCGCGGTCGCGCTTGCGCAAGCCGCCACGCTATTCACCTCACTGGCCAACACCTCCTGGCAACATCGGGTTGTGCTCGCACAAGCTGGCTTAAACATGCAGCGCGGCGAATACGACGCTGCGCTACAATTGCTCGAACCGCTGCTGGAGGAATTGGCATCCGGTGACCCGGCAATCCTGGAAACATGGGATCTTCCCGCGCGCATCGAACTCAAGCTCCTTGCCGTGCACGTGCAGTTACAACGCGGCGACCCAGCGCAGGCAAAAGTACTGGCCGAAAGTGCACTGTTGGAACTGGGCGCCGAGGCTCCAGAAGATCCCGCAGTCGCCGCACTGCCCCACTTCGGGCTGAAGTTGGTGCATGCGCTTGGCCTGATTGCACGCCGCGAAGGCGACCCCGGACGCGCTCGTGCACTGTTTGACACCGCGATCGCCTTGATGGAAAACCAACGCGCGTCATTGCCCCTCGAAGAGTTTCGTACTGCCTATCTTGCGGATAAGACCGAACTTTATGCGGATCTAGTGCTCAGTTTGCTGGATGAACCTGCCCCCGATGCCAATGCAGTCGCAGAGGCATTTGCAGTGGTTGAACGCGCCCGCTCCCGTGCACTGCTGGAACGGCTCCTGGCCGCAGTCGATGAAGGTGCGACGGATGCCGAAACGGCGAACAGCGCCGCCGAGCAGGCTGCGGTCGTCCGGCGCGAACTGAATTGGCTTTACAACCGGCTGCTCGGCGCCACCGATGGCAGCCGGCACACCTGGCCCCAACTGAATGGCGAAATCCAGGCCCTTGAAGCGACGCTGCAACGTTTGGAATGGCAAACCCCCGAGTGGATGGTGCAGGCCGAACCGGCCACTTTGTTGGAACTGCAAGCTTCCCTGCGCCCAGAACAGGTCGCACTGGTCTATGCTTGCGCCGGCAATGAAGTGCTGGCCTTTGCCGTCGACGAGCAGGCAGTGCATGTTGTCCGCCATGTCTGCAGTACGGCCGATCTTTCAGCAGCACTTGCCGAGTTACGTTTCCAACTCGGCCGTGTGGAAATTGGCGATCAATATCTCGCCCGCCACCAGGACCGGCTCCTGACAGGTGCAAAGCGAGCGCTGTCACGGCTCTATGCGCTGGTGCTCGCACCACTGCGGGCAAGGCTTGGCTCAAAGCAGTTGCTGATCATCCCCCATGGCGAGTTGCATGTGCTGCCTTTCCACGCATTGTGGGACGGCAACGAGTATCTGCTCGAGCAGTTCACCGTGACCTACGCATCGAGTGCAAGTTTGGTCGTCCACCAACGCAAGACAGCTCTTGCACGCGCACCGGAGTCATTGTCGGCATTGGCGATTCGTGATGAGGCGATCCCGCAAGCAGAAGCCGAGGCGCATGCCGCAGGCCGGCACTTTGCCGAAAGCCATCTCTATCTGGAAGAAGATGCAGGATTCGAAGGCTTGCTGAAAGCAGCCGCCGAGGCCGACGTATTGCACATCGCCACGCACGGACTGTTCCGGCCCGATAATCCCTTCTTCTCAGCACTAAAGCTTGCCGACGGCTGGATCGATGTGCGCCAAATTTACCGGCTGCCGCTCCGCGCACAACTCGTGGTGTTGAGCGCCTGCGAGAGTGGCGCGGTCCAGGTGCAGGGTGGGGATGAGGCAATCGGGCTGGCGCGAGGTTTTCTCGGCGCCGGTGCATCCAACATCGTTGCCAGCCTATGGAACGTGCACGACTTGAGTGCGGTAGAGCTGATGGATCGCTTCTATGCGGATTCACAGCCGCCCGCACCGAACACGCGTACGAGGTGGCTGCCGCATTACGTGCGGCACAATGTGAAGCAGTGGCCGGCGGAACCCATCCATACTACTGGGCGTCGTATGTGGTTATTGGAAGCTGACATGGTCGATAACTCCCTCCATCCACCAGCAAACTGGACAGCTATCCTTAATGTAGTCTTGATCTACGTGTGTGATGATTGATCCAGGACATGGTAAAGGAGCACTTCTATGCAAACCAGGGATCACAAAACTGAACTGAGGCGCCCCATGCTAACTGCATGGACTTTGGCGTTAACGATGGCGTTGTGCGGCGTGCTTTTTCTATGGTTGCAGGCTGCAGCGGCGCCTGATGATGAGATCCGGGCACAATCTACAACTGACGACGCACATGTGGCAGCACCGGCCATTGATGATTCGGCGCATCCCCCCGGCAAGCATGACGATGGTGGTGGTGACGACGATGATAACGGTAATCGGGTGGATCTGGAGGGCTTTGTCGTCAACACACCAACCGCCTTTCAAGGCAAATGGGTTATTTCGGTGTCAGCGTCAGTGACCAAGGTTGTGACCGTCAATGATCAGACCGACGTCACCGATTTCAATAACGTACTCCCACTACCAGGCGCCTATATCAAGGTGCGCGGGGTTTCACATCCGGACGGATCCCTTATCGCCGATCGCATCCGCCCCGACGAATTCGAGGACGGGCAGGTGGTCGTGCGACTCAAATCGAGCACCACACTGACAGGCATCATCGCCCACTATGATCTGGTGCTCGTCTCCAGAATACTGGAATCCGCCAACATCTATCTTTTTGAGACCGACGAGGACGAGGAGTCTGAGCTTTCCCAGCTCTTCCAGGACTCTCGAGTCCAGTGGGCCGAACTCAACTACGTGAATGGCATTCCAAAGAACCCTGAAGGCGACCCGTATCGCACGTGGAAGTGGGGCGGCCCAGACGCAGAATATGTCAATCAAGGCGCCTTCGCTCAGGTGAATCTGGCGCCGGCGCTTGCGAAATACCAGGGTGACGGCATCCGCATTGCCGTCCTGGATACCGGAGTGGCCTTGACCCATACGGCTCTCATCTCACACCTGGTTCCAGGCCGGGATATGATTCAGGATGACAATACGCCACAGGACGAATGCTGCGGCCCCGGACAAGGTCATGGCACTCATGTTGCGGGGATCATTGCCGCGATTGCGCCGAAAAGTGAAATCATGCCGGTGCGCGTGTTGGATACCTATGGTCGCGGCAACACCTTTGTATTGGCCTATGCCATCGAATGGGCAGTCAAAAACGGCGCCGACGTCATCAACCTGAGTTTGGGCGCTGATTTTGATTCAGCCGTCCTTAGCGATGCAGTGGCAAGCGCCGTGAATGGGGGCGTCATCATCATCGCCGCTGCCGGCAATGACAATTCTCCACTACCGCGCTACCCCGCCGCCTATCCTCACGTCCTTGGCGTAACCGCCGTCGATGCAGCGCGCGTCAAGGCGCCCTTTGCCAATGGGGAGACGTGGGTCGATCTCGCCACGCCGGGCGTGGGGATTACCTCCACCGTCGTGGGACCACAAGGCAACGGCTATGGAATCTGGAGTGGCACATCAATGGCCACGCCGTTTGTAGCCGGCGCCGCTGTGCTCGCAAGACAACGCTTCCCCAATGCAAGTGTGGATGAGATTGGAAATCGTCTGTTCGTGAAGGGCGATGACATCAACCCGGAAAATCCTGGCTATCAGGACGAGGTTGGCCGGCATTTGAATATTGGCGCCGCACTAATCGACCAACCAGAGCCTGCTGCATTCTCGCTGTTTATGCCCGTAGTGGAAAGACCGTAGGTGCGTAACTTACGCCCAGGCAGCACGCTGCTGCGGGGAGAATACGCACGATCAGAGGGAATCGCCATGAGCGATTCCCTCTTTCTTTTTATCAGCCATATAAACAGTGTTACGTACACAAATATTCAACACATATTTCAAAGAGATTGTTCAAAACCGACCTTTGTCCATGTATTTTTCAGGCCCGACGATGTCTCTATCACAGTGTCAACCGAAAACGGCAGCGGTATGGACCGCTAAGAACAAGAACTGGAACATCGAGGAGAACAAACCATCATGAAGAGCAAGACCTACACCCGCACCTGGAAAATCTGGCTGACCGCCCTGCTGGCCGGTATTCTCATGCCGATCTTTGGCACCCGTGTATCGGCCCAGGCAGCCGGCTGGCGTGTCATGGCCAATCCTGAATTGAGCAGCCTTACCGTTACCGCAACTGAGTCTGACGATGACAATGGCGATGACGACTCCAACGACGATAACGGCGGCGATGACGACTCCAACGACGACAACGGTGGCGACGACTCCAACGACGACAACGGTGGCGACGACCCAGCGACGACAACGGTGGCGACGACTCCAACGACGACAACGGTGGCGACGACTCCAACGATGACAACGGTGGCGACGACTCCAACGATGACAACGGTGGCGACGACTCCAACGATGACAACGGTGGCGACGACTCCAACGACGACAACGGTGGCGACGACTCCGACGACGACAACAGTGGCGACGACTCCAACGACGACAACGGTGGCGACGATTCCAACGACGACAACGGTGGCGACGACTCCAACGACGACAACGGCGGCGACGATTCCAACGACGACAACGGCGGCGACGACTCCAACGACGACAACGGTGGCGACGACTCCAACGACGACAACGGTGGCGACGACTCCAACGACGACAACGGTGGCGACGACTCCAACGACGACAACGGTGGCGACGACTCCAACGACGACAACGGCGGCGCGACGACAACGGTGGCGACGACAATGGTGGCGACGACTCCAACGATGACAACGGTGGCGACGACAACCAACGACGACAACGGTGGCGACGACTCCAACGACGACAACGGTGGCGACGACTCCAACGACGACAACGGCGGCGACGATTCCAACGACGACAACGGTGGCGACGATTCCAACGACGACAACGGTGGCGACGACTCAACGACGACAACGGTGGCGACGATTCCAACGACGACAACGGTGGCGACGACTCCAACGACGACAACGGTGGCGACGATTCCAACGACGACAACGGCGGCGAAAACGAAGCCTACGGCGCCGTCGAACAGATGCCCCAGGGTTCAATGGTCGGTGCATGGGTCATCGGCGGTCAGAGCTACGTGGTGACCTCGCAGACCGAGATCAAAGTGGGCAGTGGCGAAATCAGCCAGGGCGCATGTGTGAAGGTCCATTTGCAGGCCGATGGCACGACCGTCCGCGAACTGGAAATTGAGAGCGCAGAGGCATGTGCGGCAGGTGACGACAGTTCAAGCGCGGTGTTTGCCGCTATGTGGTAACCGTTACGACTTGATGTCAGGGGAGAGTAGTAGCAGCCCTGAAGGCAATTGACATACGTCCCAAGCACAGGGGTGGACTTCAGGTCCACCCCTGTGCTTTCTGTCTCTTCTCCTTCTCTCCGCGAACTCCGCTCCTCCTCCTCATCTCCGCGTTAAGCTCCCCCCCGACCCTCTCGTCGCCCCGTATGGGACACGGTGTGTTGGCCTCACGCAATACGGGCACCCAAAGAGTGCGAAATGCAGCGTTATAAGGCGATGCACTATGCGGTTTTTAGAATCTGAGTATAATGACCTTACGTTTGTTGAATGGGCACGAATGCAGCCTGAATGGCGTATTACCTGAATATACGCGCGCTACGACCATACGTGAGGTGCAGCAATGTCACAAACACCGGAAACGGATCGCACGCCAATTACTAGAGCCGGCGACGCGCTTATCGGCGCCGCCGTGGAAGTTGAGCAGGTGGTGTCCGGCGGAATTGCGGCTGTCTTTGGCTTGAATAAAAGACTTTGGAAAGTAACCGAGCCACTGCGTGCCCCGTTCGATGCGCTCGGCGTCACCGAACTGGTGACAAAGCCGGTCGAGGCGGTTGCTACCCGGGTCGAATCAACCGTGGTGCGCCTTGAGGAACAGGGCCGCGATGCGCTGGAGAACAGCACAGGGGTAGCGGCACAGACCCTTGGCATTCCGATCACTGCAGTGCTCACTGCGTTGATGGACAATTGGACGTGACCAGACTCGTCATCAATCAGGTCGACAAGGTACTGCCTTATCTGTCGCGATTGCCAGCGGTGGATGCACTTGTGCGTGCTGAGATCAATAAGATTCTGCCGCAATTGGTCAACAGCCCAGAGATCCAAACCTTGATTCGAGCGCAGGCTGCGCAATACATCACCTACTTGCAGGCGCACCCCTGAAATCCTTAGTCCGTTGGTCGAGACGACCGGCGATGTCTATATCGAGCGCTTGAACGAAAAACCGGAATCGGTGCAGAATCTGGTGGCCGGCCAAAGCGTGTCCATGGCGGGTGAAATCATGGATGAGGTGCGCGAACGCACCGTCACCGGCGACTCAGCCGTCGAAATGATCGTCCGCAGCATTTTGCGCCGCAAACCGCGTGAGGTCCTGCCGCCGCCGTCAGAAAAGATTCAACGCCGGGCCGAATTTGGCCGGCTCCCTTCCGACTTCATCCAGGAGCCAAAGAATGGCCAGAAGTAACCGCGGCCTGATCGGCCAGTACGCAGGCTTCTTCAGCCGCGCGGTGGCGTTAATCATTGACATTATCCTGATCAGTGTGAGCGTCATCCTGATCAACGCGCTCATCGCGCTGCCAGTCACATTCTTTTTACAGATCGATCCCCAAACGTGTACCCGGGAGATTGCCCTGGCCCGCACCTATGAGCAACTGATCTGCCAGGGCATCAACATCATCTGGGTGATGGTGGCACTCCTGGCCGCGCCTGTCTATTTCACCTTCTTCTTCTCAACCACCGGGCAGACCATTGGGAAATATGTGATGGGGGTTCGTGTGGTCCGCACCGATGGCCGCCAGATGTCCATCCTGGGCAGCCTCGGACGTTGGTTCGGCTACTTCGTCTCGCTGATTCCACTTGGCGTCGGCTTCCTCTGGGTGACCCTCGACGACCGGCGCCAGGGCTGGCATGACAAACTCTCGCATACCGTTGTGGTCTATGCGTGGCGAGCAGAACAGGATGAATTCTTATTGGATCGGCTGCGCCGCTATTTTAAGCGCCGCCATGACGTGGCGGGGGCGCTCGACGCAGTCGCAATCAAGAGCAAGTTGGATGCTTCACTCTATGATCTGGTCACGATCACCTTTGGTGAGTATGATCGGTTGAACCAAATCCTTGGCATGATGCAAGATGCCGTTGCCAAAGGGCAACTCGAGGTTGTGAACGCGACGGTGCTGGTAAAGGACGTAGACGGCTCCGTCAGCGTGGTGGGAACCAGTGACCTGGCGGTCGGCAACGATCCGGTGATGTTTGGTGGGGAGGACTCACATATTCCGGATTACGAACTGCAACCGGTCATGCAGGACATTCCGCCCGACAACTTCGTGATTGCCGTCGTCCTGACCGAATCTTCTGCGGACAATCTGACGAAGATGGTCGCCCGGCGTACGGCTGCCGCCATCCGGCGCTATGATTTGGGCGACAACCCAAACAACGTCAGCGTAATCCAAGCGCCGGTCACCTCAGCGCAGCCGGTGCAATCAGCGCCCGCGCCGACCGCCTCCCAGATCGCACAGCGCCAACAAACCACAATTGCCCCTCTCCCGCAAGCGGCGGTCGCCTACCCAGCCACAACGACTGCCCCTACTCTAGCCACAGCAAGCAGCGGCGGTCAGACGATTCCGCCGGGATCAGCCCAAAAGGCCGTTGAAACTCCTCGCTTGAGCGATCCGGTCGTCGCCACCGCGGCGCCACGCACCGAAGCCATCGTGTACAGTGCCAGCGAAGTGGTGGTCATTGAGGACGGCGAAGTATCTGAAAGCATCGACACCGTTGCAGTCACCGAAGTTGCGCTGGCCGATGGCACCTCCGCACAGGAGGTCGAAGCTGCAGTAATCGAAACTGCAACCCAAGTGGTAGAGAGTGCAACTGCAGCAACGACCGGCGTGGTGGCAACATCGAAGAGCAAGTCGAAATCGAGTACGTCAACCCGCGCGAAGTCGGGTGGCAGTGCTTCTGCGACACCAACAAAATCAGCGACGGGCCAAACCGCCCCCGAAACTACGCTGGCTTCAGCAACAAGTGTTGGTACGCCCAGCGCAACCAAATCAACCAAATCAACCAAACCAGCCAAAGCGCCGGTATCCGAGCCTGCAACCGGTAAGACCGCGTCGGCGTCAAACACCTCCGGCTCGGTGTCTTCATCCAAGTCAACCAAAACTGCAAAACCGACAAAGGTTACGGCCAAGAAAACCGAGTCAAGCGCGCCCATCCCGGCACCGATGGCGGCAACGTCTGCATCAGCAGCGCTCGAAGCCGAGCGCGCCGCAGAAGAAGCAGCCGAAGCTGCGAAAGCCGCAATTCAAGCTGCCCAGGACGCGATTGCGGCCGCTCAGGAAGCCGCCGAGGCCGCCCGCATCGCCGCCCGCGAATCCGCCGCTTAGAGCATCTTTGTCTCTTTGTCTTTGTCTCCCACACGCCGGCGGAGCGCATAAGTTATGCGCTCCGCCGGTACACCCAAGGAGAGAGGCAATTAGCTCGTCAACACCCTACACAACCGTGCTCTGGCTGAAAAACGCGCCTGCGCGCGTGACCACTACGGGTTCACCCTCAATCGTCAGCATCGCCTGCAACGGCAGGTCATCTGACGACGCACCGACCAGCAATTCAAGCGTCGCCGGCTCCACCACCAACTGCATCGCCTCATTCAAGAACGCACACTGATTGACCGCAAGTTCGATCCGGACAGTCTTCCGTTCTCCCGGCTGCAGGGTAACGCGCTGGAACCCTTTCAGTTCTTTCACGGGGCGGGTGACGCTTGCCCCAACCGTGCGAATGTACAGTTGAATCACTTCGTCGCCGGCACGCTTGCCCGTATTGGTGACATCCACCTGCAACGTCACGCTGTCACCTGCCCGCGCCGTGGTGCGATCCACCTGCAGGTTACTCAATGCGAACGACGTGTAACTAAGCCCAAAGCCAAACGGATAGAGTGGCTTATTGCTCATATCGACGTACTCGATTTTCCACTGGCTGCGCCCGCCCGAGGCTTTATGCCCGTAGTAGATCGGCACCTGACCCACGCCGTGCGGGAAGGTGATCGGCAGTTTGCCGCCAGGGTTTACGTCACCGAACAGCACATCGACGATGGCTGCTGCCCCTTCTTCGCTGGGCAGCCAGGCTTCAACAATCGCGCTCGCCTGCTGCGCAATCACAGGGATTGCCGCGGGCCGGCCATTGATCAGCACCACCACGGTCGGTGTCCCCGTATCGATCACGGCCTGGACAAGCGCCTCCTGGACGCCGGGTAGCCCCAACGTGGCCCGATCGCGAGCTTCGCCGGAAGTGCACGGTGCGGTCAACCCGGCGCGGTCCCCGACGACAGCGACAACCACCTCGGCTTTTTGGGCAGCCTCGACTGCGGCGGCGAAACCTGCCGTGGATTCGTCAAGCACACTGGCTACACCGGGCGCAAACAAAATCTCCGTATCTGAATCCAGCCGTTCGCGCAGCACCTCGAGGATCGATTTGATCGCAACAAAGGTGGCATCCAATTCGACACTTTCCGGGAGCGGTTGGTTGAAGAAGTTGCCGCCGGCGATGGCTTCGGCCAGCGTTTCAATGTGGCATGGGTAGGCATAATCCCCAATCAGGTTGCGGACGCTGTCGGCACTTGGCCCCACCAACGCCAGCGACTTGATCTGTTTAGGCAGCGGCAACAGGTCATTCTCATTCTTCAGTAGCACGATCGACTTCTGCGCAATCGTGCGAGCCAGTTTCCGCTGTTCCGGGGAATCAAAGACCTCGATGGCGCGTTGTTCATCGACATAGGGCTGTTCAAAAAGACCCAGCAGGAACTTCACCCGCAGATGCCTGCCGACGCTGAGATCGAGCAATTCCGGCGAGACGCGGCCGCTCTCAACCGCCCTGCGCAGCGGGGCGCCGTATCCTTCCGTGTGTGGCAGTTCGACATCCAGACCGGCGAGAGCGCCCGCACCGCCGCCGCCTCGTAGTCGCTGACGATCTCATGAAAGTCATGGAGTTGAGCAATGGCAAAATAGTCGGACACGACGACGCCATCAAATCCCCAGGTATCGCGGAGGATGTCGGTCAACAACCACCGGCTGGCGCCACAGGGCACGCCGTCCAGTTCGTGGTAGGCATTCATGATCGACATCAACTTCGCTTCACGCACCGCGGCTTCAAACGGGTACAGATAGACCTCTTGCAACTCGCGCGGGTTCAGGTGCGGCGGCGCCCAGTTGAAGCCACCCTCCGACATGCCGTAGCCGACGAAGTGCTTACCGGTCGCCACGACACCCGTGCGCCAATCCTCGCCCTGGATCCCGCGCACGAACTCCACGCCCATGCGGGCGACGAGATACGGGTCTTCGCCATAGGTCTCTTCGACCCGCCCCCACCGGGCATCGCGGGTTACATCGAGCAATGGCGACAGCCCCTGGCGCGCACCGACAGCGCGCATCTGCTCACGTACGACGTCCGCCATTGCCCGCACCAGTTCCGGTTCCCAGGTGCTGGCCACGCCGATTGTCTGTGGGAAGCAGGTCGCGTTGCGCGCCATGTAACCGCTGCAGCACTCTTCGTGAATCAGCGTTGGGATGCCGAGCCGTGTGTTCTCCAGCAACCAGCGTTGGATCTGGTTGGCGACTTTGGCGGCGTCCGTTGGCGCCAGGCTGCTGGCGCCGGCCAACCGCGTCACCTGGCCCAGACCCGCTGCCATCAAGGCTTGTCCCTTGGTGGGATCAAATTGGACATTGGTGAGCAGTTCATACACCCAGGCGCTGCCCAACTGGGCGATCTTCTCGTCCAGCGTCATCTGTCCCAGCAGGTCCTGCACACGTTCATCAACCGCCAATTGCGGGTCACGATATCCTTTGGTAGTCATGTCTTCCCCAAATTTTTTATTGCACAGATTCGACGGATGAGCCACCTTTAGCAGCCATCACCCCTTTAGCGCACCAGCCATCATGCCTTTGACGAAGCCTTCCTGTCCGAACAGATAGGCGACGATCAGGGGCAGTGCGGAAAGCGTCAGCACCGACATGATCAGCGGTATGTTTGCGGAGTACTCACCCTGATATTCCCAAATCGCCAGGGGCAGCGTACGATTGTTCGTGCTGGAGGTCAGCACAAACGCAAACACAAATTCATTCCACAACGCAACCGCACTAAAAATTGCGATAGCAGCAAGTCCCGGGCGTGAGAGTGGTAGAAAGATCTGAAAAAAGACACGCATGGGACCACAGCCGTCGATGCGCGCCGCGTCTTCGAGTTCACCAGGGATCTGCCGCATGAACTCCGTCAAGATGAAAATCGAGATCGGAATGTTGAACGCGACATAGGGACCCACCAGCGCCCAAATTTGGTCGTAGAGACCGATGCTGATCGTCAACAGATAGACCGGGATGAGCGTGACATGAATGGGAATGACCAACCCCGCCACGATCAGGGCAAACAGTACATTGCTAAACCGGAACCTGATCCGAGCGAAGACATAGGACGCCATCGCGCTGATGATCACGATCAGCATGACCGAAACGGCCACCACCAGCACGCTGTTGAACAAGAAGATAAAGAACTTACCGCTCACCACGGTCAGAAAATTCTCAAAGGTCGGCTGCTGCGGGAGCGCCCAGACCGGATTTGTCAGCAATTCAAACTGCGCCTTGAAGCCGGTCATCATCATGAACACGAACGGCGTGCCGGCGATCAGCACCCACACGATTGCCAGGAACCAGATCATCGCCATGCGTGGCGTCGCACGTTGGTTCATTCGTTCTCCTCTGAGAAGCGGCGCGTGACAAAGAGCACGGAGAGGGCAATCACCATGACGATAACAAAGAGCGCGGTGGCGACGGTGCTGCCATAGCCCATTTCATACGACTGAAACGCCTTCTTGTACATATAGGTGGCCATCAGTTCCGAGGCATTGGTGGGGCCGCCTTCGGTCATGACCCAGATGAGATCGAAGTACTTGAGTGATCCGATCAGCGAGAGCACAGCCGCCGTGCTGATCGTGCCGCGCAGGAGTGGCAGCACAATCCGCCAAAAATAGTTACTTTCGGTTGCACCGTCGATAAACGCCGCTTCGCGCAGTTCAGCAGGAATCCCCGTCAGCGCGGCGTAAAAGATGATCATATAGAACGGGATGAACTGCCAGCAGATGACCGCGATCACCGAGAAGAGCACAACGTCGGTGTCGCCCAACCAGTCCTGCACGAGAAAGCCGAGGCCAAGCGCGCGCAGTCCACTCGTCAACATCCCAAACTGCGGATCGTAGATGTACTTAAACAGAATGCCCACCGCCACCGTCGACATGAGCAGTGGGAAGAAATAGACGGTCTTAAACAGGTTGAATTTTCGACCACCGCGATCCAGCAGCACTGCCAGCGCCATGCCGATCGGCAACTGAATCAGGATCGACAGCACGACAATGACCAGGTTATTGCGAAACGCCCGCCAGAAGACGCCATCGCTCATGAGCCGGACCCAATTGGCGCCGCCAACCGGCTTTTGGGTTGGGCTGATGCCGTTCCATTCGGTAAAACTGAGTTGGATCGACGCGGCAATCGGCCAGACGACAAAAATGGCAAGAAAGATAAACGTTGGAAGCAGGAACAAGAATGCGGTTAACGCATATTCAGTGCGCCAACGCCGGCGCCGTTTGGGTGGTGTGCTGCTGGTTGATGTGGTCATGGCTCTGGTTGGGTAGGGGGCGCCACCGGCAGTGGCGCCCCTGAATTCAGACTCTATAGTGCAACCGAACTACTGCTCGCCGTAGAATTTCTTGGCGGCGTCTTCCTGGGCCTTGGCAGCTTCCTCAGGGGTCATGCTCAGCCCGAAGAGCGCCTGGCTGGTGTCCTTGTGCACTTCACCCAGTTCCGGGGGCAGATACTGGTCGTACCAAAGCTGAACGCTCGGTGCGGCTTCGATCATGCCAATCACCTTCTGCAACATCGGGTCGTCCGTGGTGAAGCCCTTGACCGGCGGAATCTTGCCGGCTTCGCCGCGCAGTTTCACCGATTCGTCGTCAATGATGTACTGCAGCAGTTTGAACGCTTCTTCTGGGTATGCGCAGGTGGGGGAGATGCTGTAGAAGTTGTCGCCAACAGTGCCCACAACATTGTTTGGGTCGCCCTTGCCATCCGGCAGTGCAGGGAACGCTACGAAGTCGAGATTCTTCTCATAGAATTCCGGATTCTCACCCTTGGCAGTGGAAATGTTCCAGCTACCCATGAGTTCCATGGCGGCCTTACCTGCATACATCAACTGGCGGGACTGCCCGGTGTCATAGTCAAGACCGTTGAAGCCTTCGGAGAAGGCGCCAGCATTGACAAGCTCTTGAAGGCGCTTGCCAGCTTCGATGAAGACCGGATCCTCAAAGGTGCCGCCGGTGCGCGTTCCAGCCTTCTTGAAAACCTCGGGGCCGCCCAGGCGGTCAACCAAATACATGAAATACATCGAACCGGTCCACTTGGTCTTGTTGGCCAGCGCAAAGGGTGCGATATCGTTCGCCTTGAACGTCTCAATCGCCACCATCAGGTCATCCCAGGTGGCCGGCGCATTCAGACCATACTGCTCGAAAAGGGGCTTGTTGTAGAAGAGCACGGCCACTGCGGAATTCTCGACCGGCACGCCCCAAATCTTGTCATCGAAGGTGACGTTTGAGAGCGAGGCAGGGACGAAGCGATCCTTGTAGTTGTCTGCATCCATGTAGGGTGTCAGGTCAGTCACCTGGCCCGACTTGACATATTCGTACAGCGGGCCGCCGCCCCAGCTCGGGAAAATGCAAGGCGGGTTACCGGCGCCCATCGCCACCTTGATCTTGG
The DNA here is from genome assembly GCA_016713335.1 of Candidatus Fredericiella danica. Classification (GTDB taxonomy): domain Bacteria; phylum Chloroflexota; class Anaerolineae; order Caldilineales; family Caldilineaceae; genus Fredericiella; species Fredericiella danica. Next base: position 34,893 of record JADJPH010000101.1, read on the forward strand.
TCTTGAATGGGTCATTCTGGAGCGCTTCCACCTCGACCTTGACGCCCGGGTTGTCGGCCATAAACCGGTCGACCGCCTGCTGGATCAATTGAGGACCGGGTTCCGTAGTCTGAATGTGCCACATGGTGATGACCTTCTCACCATCGGTGGCGGCCGGTGCTGCCGCGCCGTCAGAGGCAGCAGGTTGGGGAGCGACGCCGGCCGGCACACAGGCGCTGAGAATCATCGTCAGCGCGGCCAGCAAGGCCATCATCGAAACAAACGTTGAAGTCTTACGGGTTTTCATTGCCTCTTCCTCATCTTGAGAATATAGGGACGAAATGCAGTTCGCTTCACTTCAGTGTGTTCGCAAAGCTCGATAAGCGTCTCCTTTCGTGGCATTGCGCCAGGCTTCGTTTACCGGGAGTTCGTGAAAACATAGGTGTCACTCTTGCAGACTTGATCAACCTACACGGCCCAAAAACGACCGGGATCCCACATTTAGACCACATTGCTTCCAGCTTCCGCCCATGCCGCGGCGCCATTGACTACGTCGACCGTAGCCCCTCGCCCACCGTTTGCAGGTGCAGTGGACTGGCGCACAAAAAGTTCTGCCGGCACCACGATCCCCTGCTTTTGGTGTTCTGGATCTTCCAGCGTCCGCAACAGAAGCTCGGCCGCAAGCCGTCCCATCTCAACGAGAGGCTGCCGCACCGTCGTGAGCCGGGGCTGCGTCCACGAGGCCATGGGCACGTCGTCGAAGCCAACCAGCGACAGATCCTGCGGCACACGCAGCTTACATGCATGCGCCGCTTCCAGGACGCCAAACGCCATGACATCATTGGAGGCGAAGATCGCGGTGGGTGGATCGGCCAGACTCAGCAACTTCAGGGCGCCGTTCACGCCGCTCAATTGAGTATAGTCACCCTCAACAAACAACTCAGCGTCGAAGTGAACCTGATGCGCCTCAAGCGCCGCCTGATACCCCGCCACCCGTTCGCGCGCATTGTCCATGTCGATGACGCCGGTAATCATGCCGATGCGTCGATGCCCCAACTGCAGCAAGTGCTGTGTGGCATCGTACGCACCCTGCCAGTTCGCCGCAATGACGTAGAGATCGGTAGGCTCAAAGCCCCGATGATCCACCAGTACATAGGGGAAATGGCGCTGGCGCAGCGAGCGAATATAGGTTTCAAGCCCCCGCGGCAGGATCAAGATCAGCCCGTCGGTCATTCCGCTCGACATGAGGTCAATATAGCGCGCTTCCCGCTCACGGCGCTGATGGGTGGTAAAGAGCATCAATTCGTAGTTTGAAGTGGCCAGAACATCGTCAATGCCCGCCATAATCTCACCGATGTATGGCCCCATCAGGTTGTGTACCAACAGCCCAATCGCATAGGAGCGACCGCTCACCAGGCGGCGGGCATTCAAGTTCGCCTGGTATCCCAATTCCTCCATGGCAGCAAGCACGCGCACCCGCGTCGCCGGCGCCACGTTTTCCTTGTTGTTCACGACGCGCGAGACTGTGGCATACGAAACGCCGGCCAGATTGGCGACATCGATGATGGTCGCATTGTTCGCAGGCTTCGCGCGGCGCGCCATGAGCAGATGCAATGCCTCAATTGTTTTTGCAAGCTTTGAAAACAGTGACAGTTACTGGGAGAGTTGTAAACAATTCATGCAAACGTTTACATGCACATTGTATAGAGGATCGGTGGCTTTGTCAACCACCGATTTTTACAAATTGCAGGGCCCCGGCGCCGTGTCGGGCCACGGTCGGGCAAGGCGCCGGGGTTCACCGGCGAATATTCTCGTAGGGACACCGGCATTGCCGTGTCCGTCGTCACCGACGAATGATCTCGTAGGGCACCGTGCCCGTGTCCGGGGTTATCCGGCTACCGCCTTGCCGTAGGGACATCGCGCCGTGTCCGGGGTCGCGAATGGCGCCGGGGCACGCGCCGTGTCCGGGGTGGTCTCGGCGCGCAAGGTTTGGCAGTATAGTATTAGGATGGTTTCGACCGGTACCAGATGCACGCTAGAATGGCATCACGATGGCCGGATCATCATTGTCCTGGACGGTGGAAAGGGGATTCGTCGATGACCACGGACACGGCAGTGCCGTGACCCTACGATGGTCTGGACGGCGGAGAGGGGATTGTCGATGACCACGGACACGGCAGTGCCGTAATTGACTTAGCGCGACAGCCGGCTAGGCCGCCGCTTTTACCTCAGGCCGGCGCGATGGCCGCACCACAGTTCGCACAGAATTTGTGTGTCGCATCGGCAGGCACACCACAGTTCGTGCAATACCGCTGCCCCCCCTGTGCGGCCACGGGCGCGGCTTGCTTGGGCGCCGGCGCCGGGCGCGACGCCACCTTCACGGTCGCCGCTGCAGGCGCCACGCCGTTGACCTTGCGCCGTTGCACGATCTCCTGCTCAATTGTCACGTCCAACTGCGCGTTTTCCGGACCCAGTTGATCGATCTGCGTCATGATCGACATCGCCTGCCGGCGCAACCGTTGATCGTACTTTTCAAAATCCTCACTATCGAGTTTGCCGACGCGATAGTCGAACTCCAAGTCCTTGATCGCCACCATCGTGGCATCCTTGCGCTGGAGCAATGCCGTCAACCGGTCATCCTCGACCAACACAGGCGCCGGCCCCGGTCGAAACAGGGGCCACAAGACTGCGGCGAGCGCCGCAACGGCAATCAAGACCGCAACTGCAATTGCCACCCAAAGCATTTTCGTCAATCCCCCGTTGCGTATGCGACTGCTTGCATGCCTTCCGCCCGCCGTAGCACAGGATGCGGCCAGATGGCGATCAATACACCCAATACCAACACAATCCCACCGATCCACATCCACACGGTGAGTGGGTTCACATAGATCGTGAAGGTCGCCGACTCGCCCTGATTTTCCCAGCCATTGAGCACCACATAGACATCCTCAATCGGCGACATTTGCAGCCCGACCTCGGTCGTAGGCTGATCCGGCGTCTTGTCATAGATGTTTCGCTGTGGGATCACGGTGCCGATGGCTTTACCCGCTTCATCGTAGATGATCAACCGCGCACCAAATTCTATCCGGTTTGCTTCGCGATTTGACTCCATCCCCGCAAACTCAAGCTCATACCGCCCGACCTTCGCCGATTCACCCGTGTTCAGGGTGACGTTCGTCGACTGTTGATAGAACTCATTGCCGATGACGGCCACGCCGATCATCACAATGCCAAGATGGACGATATAGCCACCGTAACGGCGCCCGTTGCGCCGCCACAGGTTTGCCACGGCCACGAAAATGTTCTCATGGTTGACGCTGCGCCGCGCCATTGCGCCACGCACATACTCCTGCAAAATCGCCGCCACCACGAACCCACAGATGCCAAGTCCCACCATCGGGTACAGGCTGCGCGCCACGACAAAGACCAATCCGGCCACAGCAAGACCGGCAATTATCGGAATCGTGAACTGCTTCCGAAACGCGGAGAGGCTCGTGTGTCGCCACCCCAGCAGCGGCGCCGCACCCATCAAAAACAGCAACATCAGAAACAGCGGGCCATTGACCTTGTTAAAGAACGGCGCCGCAACGCTGATGCGTTGTCCCGTCAGCAACTCGCTGAACATCGGGAAGAAGGTGCCCCATAGGGTCGCAAACGCAAGGGCAGTGAACAACCAATTGTTGCCCAGAAAAGCGGCTTCGCGGCTGGTGTAGGAGTCGATCGGATGGTCACTGCGCAGCAGAGGCATGCGGCTGAAAAGCAACCAAATGAAGCCAAACATGATCAGGATCAGGAAGACCAGGAAATAGGGTCCAACGTCGCTGCGGGCGAAACTGTGCACACTCTCCAGAATGCCGCTGCGCGTGGTGAAAGTGCCCAGGATCACCAGGAAATAGGTGAGCCAGATCAACACCATGTTCCACACTTTCAGGATCCCGCGCTGCTCTTGAATGATGATGCTGTGCAGGAATGCCGTGCCCGTCAGCCAGGGCAGGAAACTCGCGTTCTCAACCGCATCCCACGCCCAATAGCCGCCCCAACCCAATTCCATATAAGCCCATTGGCTGCCCATGATGATCCCAGCAGACAGGAACATCCACGGGATCAAGGTCCAACGGCGCACAGTCCGCACCCACTCATTGTCAAGTTTCCGGCTGATCAGCGCCGCGACCGCAAACGCGAAGGGCACCGCCATCCCCACAAAGCCCAGATACAACATCACCGGATGAATCACCATCCAATAGTTCTGCAGTAAGGGATTCAGCCCCTGACCATCCGGCGGGATAAAGCCGACGCGCTTGAAGGGGTTGGCCGCAAAAACGAGCAGGATCAGAAAAAAGAGCGACGTTGTCAAAAGAATGGCGTTGACATACGGCATCAGCAGTTGGTGGCGCTTGCGGTTGAAGAACGCCACGATTGCACTGTAGCCCGACAGCAGGAGGCACCAGAAGAGCAGGCTCCCCTGTTGGCCGCCCCAAAGCGCCGAGAACTTATAGAAGGTGGGCAAGGCGCGTTCAGAATGGTTCCAGACATAGGTCAACTCGAACGCATCGGCCAGCAAGCCGTACCAAAGAATTGCTGACGCCGACAACACCAGGATCGCGACGACATAAACAGTGTTAAAACTACTCTGAATCAGTTTTGTGTTGCGTTTCTGGCCTCCCCAGAATCCGGCGATCACGCCATAAGCGGCGAGCACCAGACCCGAGATCAGCATTAGGTACCCGATGTCAAAGATCATGGTTGTTCCTGTAATGGTGAGAAACTCAGCCGAAGCGAAGTGGAACGAATCGAAATTTCCACGCGTCAGGGACGAATCTGATCGATCAATTCATCCATCCGGGCCTGATCGACCACCGGCCCAATCTCCATGTGGACGATCTTTCCGGTTGGGTCAATAAAAAAGGTCTCTGGCACACCTTTGATGCCATAGCGGCGCGCGGCAGCGCTTTGCAGATCCGGACCACTTGGATAAGTGACGCCAAACTCTTCGAGATAGGCCTTGGCAGCCGGCTCCTGATCCAGGTAATCAAGTCCGATGAACACAATGCCGTTGTCCTGCTCACGCTGCCAGGTCTCTTCAAGCAGTCTCGCTTCATCGCGGCAGGGATCACACCAACTTGCCCAGAAGTTCAAGACCACGCCTTTCCCGAGCAGATCGCTGGAACTGATTGTCTGCCCGTCAAACGTGGTAAAGGTGTATTCAGGCGCCATACCGGCTGCACGTTGTTCGGTCTGATTGGTGCGGAGGAGACCCCAGGCCAACAATAGGACAAAACCAACAACACCAGGACCGCAACCGCCTGCCAGGGCGCACCGCCGCGCCATGTTTCGCCGCCGCCTGCTTGGCTTCCGCGTCTGCACCGGGTGCCGCGACAGCCTCCGCTGGAGGCGTAACGACATTGTTCATTTCAGTCATACTGCTTTAGTTCCTTATCCAACTTCTCAGCATACGGATCGGCGGGCATCCCTGAGATCTGGTCTGGTGTGTCATCCTCCGGCTTTGGAGTTTGCACCATTTTGCGCGCACGCGTCCAGATGAAGGCGGCGCCACCAATCACAACGGCGATGGGTAGCAACCACGCCAGCCAGTTAAAGCCTTCCATCGGCGGCTCGCCAAGCACTTGCGGTCCGTATTGGGCCACAAAATAGTTCTTGATCTCCTGCACTTCGGTTCCGTCAGCCAATTGCTGGGCGATGACGTCCTTCATCTGGCTGCAAGCTTTCAACTCGCACGAGTCGAGACGCACATTGCTGCATAGGGGACACCACAACTGCTTGGCAACCGCATTGACATCGTCCGGCGACACCGGTGTCGCCGCAGCAGACGGCGCGGTTGCATCCTGCGCATCTGCGATCCTGAAACCGAACATTGCCAGACCAGCACCAAGGCACAGCAGCAGAACAAAATTTGAGTTTTAACGTGAGTTTGTTTCATAAGACAAGACGTGGTCACAAGCGTGCTCCAAGGGCGACTTTGGGGAAATAGCGCCGCCCGACTTCGTTGACGCATTATAGCACAAGATTTTACATGGGACTTATTCAAAAGTTGCTGCACAAAAATCAAGGCCGGGTCCATGTCGGCGCCCGGCCTTGAAGGCACGCGGTGTATGAGTGTCGGTAGAACAATTGACTACGGTCGCGTCATGCCTGACACGTCAGCGCCAAGGCTCTCCAGGCTGTCGTACAATGTCTGGATGATGTACTTGCCGTTGTGCGTGAAGGCGCCTGGATCCTTCCCGGAGTACTGGTAGTTGTACGCAGCACGCAGGAGCTTGGGTGTCCAGTCCTTGAAGGAATTGTCGCTGTTGACTTCGTCAGCATCGGCCTCGCCGTTTGCATTCGTGTCGACAAAGAAATACGGATAGCTGCTGCCATTGTACACGATGCCCTTGCCGACCGTGGCGGTTGCATATTCCTGCATCGCCGCGCTCAGCGCATCGCGCATATCCTGAATCTCGAAGTAGACACCCTCGGCATCTTCGCCATCGCCGTCATAGTCTGCCAGCGTATAGCGGATGTTCTGGAGATCTTCCTCGACGGAAACCTCACTGTGACATTCAACGCACGATTCCCAGTCCACTTCTTGTGTGTGGGCGCCATGGCAATCGGTGCAGTTGTTCACACCACCGTGGTCAAAGAAACCGGCGTATTCCTTGCCGTCATACTCGTACGCGCCCTTTGCCTCGGTGCCGAAGCGGGTGGCGCCGGAAGCAAAGTAGTGCGGGTTCAAGAAGCGCAGGCTCTCGGACGTTGCATCATCTTCGGTGTCGCCGATCAGCTTGTTGACGCTGACGGTCGACTCACGCCCCTGATGGCACATCATGCACAGGTTCGTGTCCGGATCACCGCTGTCGATGGTGGCTCCGCTCGGGAACTTGACGTTCTTGACTTCGTACAGCGTGTATTCGGCCAGGTCGTTGTGGCAGGTAGTGCACTCGAAGCCGTTGGCCGGCATCTGCGAAACCACCGCGCCTTCGGCGATGAACTGCGGAAGACCGGCCGCGCTGTGGCACTTGGCGCAACTGCCCGGTACAACGCCTTCTTCATCCCAGTGGCGGAAGGCTTCTTCCGAACCGGCGAAGTGACCGTGGTCAATGCGGCGCAGCGTCGCCATATCAACCGGCGAGGCAATCGAACCGTTCAGATCCTCGATCGAATCATACAGCAACTCGATGATGTACTTGCCACCATGAGCGTAGGCGCCAGGATCTTTGATCGAGGTCTGGTAGTTGTAGGCAGCCTTCAGCAGCCTGGGCGTCCAGGCGTCAAAGCGGCCTTCACCCTCGTCGATTGCGCCATTGGCATTCGCATCCAGGAAGAAGTACGGATAGGATGCGGCGTCATAGGCAATCGCCTTGCCAGCCACTTCATTGGCATAGGCCTGGATGCTTGCCAGCAGGATCTCCTGCAGACCGGTCAGTTCCCCGGCAATACCCTCTTCCATGTCGGCGTCGCCGTCGAAGTCGACCTCAGAGCCTGCCATGCGGATGTTCTTGAGGTCATCTGCGCTGGCGATCGTGAGTTCGTCGTTCTCATGGCACTCCTGGCACTCCTCGAGTTTTATTTCGAGCGTGTGCGAGTTGTGGCACTCGATACAGGTTGTATAGCCCTCGACATGCGCAAACATCCCATCGTATGACTTGCCGTCATACTCATAGCCACCCTTGGCGAGGGTGCCATACTTCGTCGCCGCGGCGGCAAAGTAGTGGATGTTTCTGAAGCCCAGGTCCTCGCTGACGGTATCGGCATCTGCACCGGAGTCGGCGATCGCCTGGTCTACGCTCATCTTGGACTCGGCCCCTGATGGCATTCCATACACCGGGATTCGTCACCCAAATGTTCGATGACAAGCCCCGACGGCATGATGACTGATTCTTTCACAAGCGTGGCGTCGTTGTGGCACGCGACGCAGTCCACCACCGAACCGATGGGCGCTGCTGCATCCACTTTGTTGGCTTCGCTGCCGTCGGCCCCGACGTAGTCCTGATAACCAGCGCTGCTATGGCACTTTGCACACTCTGGTGGGACTTCAGCTGGGTCATCTTCATTCCAGTGGTTGAACGCCTCAGCCGTTACATCAGCATGGCCGGAGCCCAACCACTCTTCAAGGAATGGCACGGTGACTGTCATCGGCCCAGTCGGCTCAGCTTCCTGCGCCGGCGCGACTGCAACCGCTGCGGGTTCTGAAGCCGCCGCGGCTGTGCCGAATGACATCATGAACGCGAAACACAACACGGCGACCACACTGGCGAGAAATAGGAATCGTTTCACTGGTTCACCCCCAATTCCCTTTCGTGTTGGTCAAAAACTTGAGATAACTACTGTGTGGAGAGAGAATCCATCTACTTCATGCTGTCAGGCAACCTCCTCTACCCGTACCATCGATGCGAAGCATGTGCGACCAGTCAATGCCCGTAAACCGACACTCATACACTTAAAGCCTGTGGGTGATTGCTGTTGCGCAGCGCAAACTGTATTGGGTCTTACAATCCTACACGCGCTTGCGGTAAAGCGCAATCACACTAAATGAAGCCGTTCTTAAGCCAGGATTTGTAGAAACTACGCATTGCGTATCATGTATTGCGCATCATGTATTGCGTGACCCGTGCCACGAGATACGCAATACGAAACACGTTTTACGGCCCCGGCGTCAGCGGCACAAATACTTCAATATCAGCCGGTGGCACCGTCGTGATCGCCGTCTGCTCATAGGTCACGAAAAAATACAACCCGACGACCAACAGGATCGTGATCACCGCAGCGACCGGTGCAAAGAGCCGCGCCCGGCGTTGCACCCCCGCCGGTTCCGCCCCAATGGTGGCGCGCCCGGTTTCAATATCCTCAAGTTCCAGAGGATGTTCTTCTTCCATCGCATGTTCGGCAATCATGCCCGTGAACATGCTCTTATTGAACTCCTTGATATGGACATTGTAGAGGTGCCACGTCAGGATCGAGAGCACTGCCAGAATGGCCTCGCCCCCATGCGCTGCTTTGGCCGCCGGAATGAACTGACCGGGCAAGATCGACGCCGTGGCGATTGGGTTCCAAAGCATGAAGCCGGTGATCGCCATCACGACCGTGCCCCAGACGACGGCCCAGTATTCCACCTTCTCGCCAAATGTGTAGCGCCCCATCTTCGGCGGCGCCTTGGCGAGGCCAACATTGTACGACAATGCCTGCAAGCCGTCGCGCACATCCTGCCAGCCGGGCAACATCGTCAGATTCACTCGCTTGACGTAGACTTTGTAGCCAACCAAAATGAAGTGATAGATCGACGCAGCAAGGAGAATGATGGCGGCAATGTGGTGGACCTGGCGCGTCCATTCGATGCCCCCCATCACCCCAATCGCCGAACTTGCCCAGAACTGAGCGGTAAACTTCTGCGGAATGCCGGTAATGGCCAGCACCGTGAAGCTGACCAGCAGCGTCAGGTGCTCCAGACGCTGCCAGCCGTTGAAACGTAAGTAGTACTTTGCCAGGTATTGATTCCCACTCATGATCGATCCTGCTTTCGCCGGCGCACACGGTTCACCGTGCGCCGCGTGACATCGGTGCCGATAAAGATCAAGAAGCCACTCACAGTGACCGGGATCAGAATGGCATAGAACAAGTCGACGAGATAGACCAGCGTGTTGTGCTCAAGCGATGGCTTGAAGTGACTCGTCCATGCATTCGGAAAGTTCGCCGTCGCATCTGGATGGCACTGTTGGCACGTCGTCAACAGGTTCTCTTTGATGACCTGCGAGTGTTCATCGCTTGCCGGCAGAATGTTGTGTATCCCGTGGCAGTCATAGCAGACCGCCTTGTTGGTTTCCTGGTCCGGGTGCTGCTTCTCAAAGAGGGTCACCGTGGTGCCGTGAAAATCCGCCACATAGGTGTCAAAGACGTCCGTCGAGATGTCGTACTTCGCCATCTTCTCGGCGTCGGCGTGGCACTTTCCACACATCTCCGGCGAACTTGTTCGAAACGCTGCTGTGGTCGGATCACCGATATCATGCACACCATGGCAGTCGGTGCAGACCGGGACGTCTGGGTTATGTTCCCCCAAGAGCGCCGCGCCATGCACGCTGCCGGCATACTGCTCGTTGATCGTCGAATGGCATTTGCCACACGTCTGCGACACCTGCTCGCGCGGTGCATCCGGATCCTGGATGTCATGATTACCGTGACAGTCGATGCAGGTCGCACCCTCCAGCTTACCTTCCGCAATGGCAGCGGCATGGACGCTGTCATGTTGTTTCTCAGCAATCTCCTCGTGACATTCAGTGCAGACATCTTGCATTTCCAATGTCAACGCGCGCTGCGACTCGGCGTCCAGCTCAGCATGGGGATAACCTGAGTGCCCCTGGTTCTGATGGCATTCGGTGCAGGCCAGCGTTTCATACGTCTTGCCATCGATGACGCGGGTGCCATGCATAGAGTACGCAATCGTTTCGGCATTTACCTGCAGCCCCACCTCGTCCCCCGACGGCAACACCACTGTTCGCTGCAACAGGCTGTGGCAGGTCTGGCATTTGGCGTCAACACTCAATGGTGTCGCCGCATGACAGGTTTCACAGGTCTGCAAGGGGCTGAAGGTTTGCAACGACTTCCTCATGGACGCTCTGAAGTTTGGGATCGCTGTACTCTTGATGGCATTGCTGGCACGTACCGATCGGATCCTGTCGCATTGGCTCGGTCGGGACAACTGTGTGGCCGCCGTGACAGTCGACGCAACTCGGGACATTGCTCTGATCCGCCACTTGCAGATGCCCGGGGTTGTGCTCATCCGCCGATTGGTGGCACTGTTCGCAACTTGCGGAAACCAGATCGCGATATTCGGCGCGATTCTGTGCCGCGGTGGGCACATGCGGATACAAGTAGCGCTGGCGATCCGTGTGGCAGTCCGTGCAATAGACCGGCTGCGCTGCGCCTGCGCCATGTACTGAGCCGGCAAGCGCTGCCATATCAACGGTAAGCGTGAGCGCTTCGCCCGAAGCCAACGTGGCATGCGACTCAGTGTCCAAATGACACATTTTGCAGGTCGTATCTGGTGGCAAAACGGGTGAAAGGCTACTTGACCCGTCCTGGGCCTGGGCTGGCGTCCACCAAAGGACGCACGCCAGCCCCACGATCAACAGACTAAGAAGAAAGAACACCGAGTTAAGACTGCGGTTGCGACTCGGGCGCGCCTGCATTGATCCATTGGATCACCCAATCCAATTCTTGCGCGGGAAGGCTGTTGGGATGCCCCTCTTTCTGGAGTTTCACCAACGGACTCTCTTCCGCATTTCCCGGGACGATGGCTGGTCCCAGATTTCCGCCGGCCATGGCGTCGGCGTATGTGTCCAATTCAAGACCTGCAGTGCCACCATGGCACGATACACATCGGGACTGCAGGATCGGTCCGACAAGGTCATCCCAGGTGAGTGGCGATTCGGGATAGGTGGGAAGCAATTCGGGTAACTTGTTTGTAAGCGCCACGATGCTACTGGCGTTCAGCCCGGCATATTTCCAGTCGGTGGCATGGCAGGCGCTATTGGCACAAAAACTACTGTCATCACTTCCACCCGGATTTGAGACATCGTGACAGCCTTCGCAGGTGCTGTCGAACTCAAAGCGATGTCGTGCGATCCAGTTCGTGTCAACATGCGACTCCGGCTCAAAAGGCTCAGACAACGCCATCACCGGCGTGCTGCCATCTTGTGGCGCCTTGAGCGGAATAGTATGGCAGAGATTGCACTCAATGCGGATCGTGTCCCCCTGCTCACTGACATGCTTCCCATCATGGCACCGGAAACAACCAGGCGAATCCTTATGCTGGGCATTGTCAGGATGCGTCGTCCAGCTGATGTCCATGTTTGGATAGACAATCTCGCTGTAATCGATCTTGACCTGCTCAACCGCCTTGTCGACCAGTTCCTGGTTTGCCTGGTAGTAGTCAGGATAGTTTGACGCGTAGTAATTCCTCAAACCGTCAATCGCGTTGTTGGCGTAGTCCATGGACGGATACTGGCGCTCCATGATTGCCAGCGCATTCTGCTTGAAGTACGGAATCTCAGGCGAAATCAGGCCGCGCGCCATCGATTCGTCCAGAGTCTGCGCGGGCGACTGGAACTTGTGTGAGTTGCGATTATGGCACGTCACACAGTCCATCTGCTCGATCCGGTCAGAATTCTGCTCGGCGAAATCAGCCGGCAGTCCGGCACCTGAATCAGTGTATACCCGCACCTCGCCGGTTGCTGCGTCGGTCACCCGCACCCAGGGAATTTCCTGTTGCAGTTGTTTCTCATCGGTATAGATATACTCGATGTCGTTCTCGATATGCCAGTGGATCCCCTTGCCAAGCCCCTCGCGCTGCGTGCCGCCACCCGTCTTGAACGAGAGATAGGTCGTGGTCAACTCATTATTCTTCGCCGCGTCATAGGTCTTGAACTCCTTGACACTGTTCGTCGAGAACTTCTCCGGATTGTGGCAGCGCTCACACACCTGTTGGGCGGGTCGCAGACCTTTCACATAGATCGGCGTTTCATAGGTGGCGCCGACAAACTGGATCACGTGGCTGATGTCATGCGCCTTCCGGAAAAACTGTGTCGCGATCGTGGCGCGGCCAATATGACATTCGACACACTTGACGCGTGCATGCGGTGAATTTAGGTAGGACACATATTCTGGCGGCATCGTATGACAGGCCATGCCACAGAATTCCGAACTATTCGTCACTTCCCACGCGGCGCCAAAGATGATGAACCCCACTGCCAGCACCCCCAGCAGCATGGCATACGGCATGATCCGCCGCCACAGCGCAGCACCACGACCAGGCCAAAAGAAGCGGCGCAAGCCCCGCCCCATCGCCCGCAGACCGTGATCAAGGGCAGCGCCAAGGCGTTCAAACCATTTAAGCATTGTGTTCTCTCCGTGTGCGTATCCGGTAGTAGGCCCAGGCTGCAACCAGCAGCACAACCAGAGCCACCAGAGCAATCAGACCCCAACGGATCCATTTGCCGGTCTCTACTTCAGGCAGCGTGATCGCCGGCTCCCCGACCGATGCCATCGGTGTCGGTGGTGGGATCGGCGTCGGCGTCGGTCCTGGACCGTACGACACGCCGCCAACCGGTTTCGTATGAGCTTTCGCGTACGCAATTGTCTGCGCCGCCCACTGCGGCGTCTCGCCTGGGTCACTGTGACACTGATTACAGGCGTTCGGCATTGCGGCCACACCGCCATGATCGACCGAGGCCTGCGGGTTTGGCTGCGAGAAAGCATGACTCGCAATGTCAAACGGTGTGGCGCTGGTCGCCATCTTGGGCATATGACAATCGGTGCACAGGAACTGGTTGTTCTTGACCGCCTGCTCGTGGAAGGGCGTATGCTTGACAAGCGCTTCCTGCTGCGCATGGCAATCAAGGCAGAGTTCGTTGACCGGCTTGTTCAACTGCGCCTCAGTGACACCGTTGTCATGGACGGCGTGACACGCCACGCAGGGCACTTCACCAGACTGATGCATCTCGTTGTCGAGGACATAATCCATGTACTGCTGATTGTTCCACCTGGCGCTGCCATCAGGCCATACGGCTTCCGCAGTCGTCGTAAAGGTGAAATGCTCCACCAGCACGTCGCCGGGCTTATAGGTGGCGGGGAACGCATAACCTTCCGGCGACGTGCCCCGGCTGTGACACGCACCACAGACTTGATCATCGACCGCGTCAAATGGCTTGACGTTCTCTGGATCTGCGGCATGGGCGGCGCTCGGACCATGACAGCTTTCACACCCGACGCCAAATTCGGTGAAGGTCCAGTCCTGCGTGTTTAAGCCTGTGACGTGACAGGATCCGCATTCTTGGCGCCAATCGCGCTCAGTCCAGTCTTCAGGGTGATAGCTGACCCAACTTTCGGTGGCAACATTCCATTGCGCCGGCAAGATATGGAAGGTGTTGCTGACCGTCTGGGTCATGTACAGTTGCTTCCAGCGGCTGCCGATTGTGTATGCGGCATCCGACAATGCAAATGTCCGCACCTCATTTTCTGTCGTAAAGTCCCCGACAACGGCGTCTGATGCGGTCGCAATCTCCTGAATCAGACGCCCATGCAGCGTGTCGCGCCAACTGAAGAAACGCTCTTCGTGGCAACCCGCGCACCGGGTGCTCCCCGCATAGCCTTCCGCGCCCGCCCCAAAGCCAAGGCGAGGCGCCACAAAGTTCGCTGCCCATGCCGGCGTCTCATCCGTGTGGCACTGCAGGCAGGTGGCCGGCATGCTGTGCGCCATGTTCTCGACGCGATCGATGGCATGGCTGCCGTGACAATCCACACAGGTCGGCAGCGGATAGTCGGTTTGCTCTGTGTCATGGAACGGGGAATGTGGGTAGTGGCAACTCGCGCAATTTACCGCTACGTTTGCCGCAAATTCCTGGCGTGTCTGTGCCGGATTCTCGACGTGCGGATAGCGATAGCGCGTCTCATTCCTATGGCAGTCGTTGCAGCGCACCGGGTGGTCGGACGAGAGCGATGAGTGCGGTGACCCACTGATGACGGCAAGGTCAACACCCAGTGTAATGACCTCGCCTGAGGTCAGGGTCAGCATATCTTGCTTTTCACCGTGACAGCCGCGACATTGTGAGTCTGTTGGCGGTGGTGTGGGTCGCTGGGTCGGGGCGTTCGTGGACGCAGCGACAACGGCAGATTGAGCCGAGGCGACGTTGGTCGACGTGGCTTCCGCCGCGGGTGTCGCCGCCTCCTCCACTTCCGGGGTGGACTCTATGGCCGGCGCTTCGCTTGCGGACGCAGTTGTGCCCACCGCCGCGGGCACGGCAGCTTCTTCTTCAGCGGCGTTTTCAGTCGCTGTCACCGCCGGCGTAGCCTCGCCAACAGCGACTTCTTCCTCGGCGGACGGCGTTGCTTCTTCCGCCGCTTCCTGCGTCACCTTCGGTGTTGCTTCTCCCTCGGCGGACGGCGTCGCTTCGTCTTCCGCCGCTTCCTCCGTCGCCTCTGGCGTTGCTTCTTCCTCGGCGGACGGCGTCGCTTCGTCCTCCGCAGCTTCCTCCGTCGCCTCTAGCGTTGCTTCTTCCTCGGCGGACGGCGTCGCTTCGTCCTCAGGAGTTTCCTCCGCGGCAGCTTCCTGCGTCGCCTTCGGTGTTGCTTCTTCCTCAGCGGACGGCGTTGCTCCTTCTTCCGCGGCAGTTTCCTTCGTCACCTCTGGCGTTGCTTCTTCCTCGGCGGACGGCGTCGCTTCGTCTTCAGCAACTTCCTCCGTCACCTCTGGCGTAGCTGCTTCCTCAGCGGACGGCGTCGCTTCGTCTTCAGGAGTTTCCTCCGCGGCGCTTCCTGCGTCGCCTTCGGTGTTGCTTCTTCTTCAGCGGACGGCGTCGTCCGCAGCTTCCTGCGTCGCTGGTGTTGCTCTCAGGGACGGCGTTGCTCCTCTGGCGTTGCGCTTCGGCGGTGTTCCTCCGTCGCCTTCGGTGTTGCTGCTTCTTCGGCGGACGGCGTTGCCGCTGCTTCCTCGGTCGCCTTCGGCGTCACTTCCGCAGCGACGGTCGCCGTCACCTGGAGCGTCGCTGCAACCTTCATTGGCTTTCTCGGTCGGCGCGGGTTGGCGCGTCACAGTCACCACAGGAGTTGCCGTCAATGCACGTGAGACCTGAATCGTCGCTGTGGGTCTTGTCGCCCCCTGCAGCGTAGGCGTCGCCTGGAGGGACCCGGTGATGACGAGACCCTTCGTGATCACAACCGTAACGGTGGGTGGCATCGCCGCAATCGGCGTCATTTTGAACGTCACCGGGGCGGAGCGCTGCACGGGGTGCGCCTGCGCAGACTCTGCGGCGGCCAGGCTCAATGCCAGACCGCCCAATATGGCGATTGTCAAACCGACTACGAAAGCAACCCGCAAAATTCGCTGCATACCAGTTCCCATGGGGATGAATGCTCAAACCTGGTTGAGATTCAGCTACTTCTTCTCGTTCTCGATGCCTACCAGTGCTCGATCATGATAGCCGGTCGCCACCTCCTGGAGCCGTTCATCCTCCAGCACCGGTGCACGCCCACCCTCATAGTGACAGCCCTTGCAGGCGAAATCGAGCGCGAGATAGTCGCCAACCAGTTCACCCTTCTGATTGAACTGTGGCACGGCGCTGGGATTGATCCCCATCAAATGCACCCGCATATCCCCAGTGAAGCGCGTGGGATCTGCCACCGCCTGCTGAATCATCTTGGGCATGTGGCAATCCACACACTGCGCATGCTTCCGGTCCGTGATCTTCTGGTTCTGCGCCTCCTGGAAGTGGCAACCATCACACGTCACCTTCGCGCCTAACCCCTTCGCATGCACCGTCGTCGTATGCGGATTGTGGCAATCCACACAGTCAAAGATGTGTTTCACTCCCTGGAAGGGCACAATATTCGTATCATGGTGAGAAATGAACCCATTGGTGGCGGTAATGACCTGCGCCTGCTCACCCAGTCCGTGGCAATCCGCACAAAGTTGGGGATCCCGCTCAATCGTCATAGAGACCTGATACGGGTCATTCACGTGGTTGCCGCCCGCGCCGTGGCAGGCCTCACACCCAACTCCATCCTCTGCCCAGACGCCAATCAGACCGGAAAGGCCGTCCTGGTTACCTTCGGGGATATAGCCGGTGGTGTGACACGAGCCGCAATCAAAAGCGACCTGCTCACCCGGGTGATAGGCAACCCAATCGTCGCCCATTCTCAGGGACTTGTTCTCTAGGTTGTACTGAGTCTTGGCTTCGGCATCACCGGTGATTACATTACCGGATTTATCGACAAAGCGCGCCTTCCAATTGTACCCGCCAATGACATAAAGGATGTCACCCCAGGTGTACCCTTCGGGCGGTTTCTTCACATCTGTTGAAGGGTAGGCTGGCGCCTTCCCATCGGTAATCGCAGTCAGCGCCCACGCATGCCCCGTCTGGCCGTACGACTCGTAGAGCTCGCCATGACACTCCTTGCAGGCTTCGCTGCCCACAAACACAGCCGGCGTGTAGTCCATGCCGGGCGCGCCGATCGGGCCGGTTTCACCCTTGTCACCCGCCGGACCAACCGGGCCTTCCGGGCCAGCCGGTCCTGGGGGACCGACTTCGCCCGGCGGTCCAACCGGACCTGGTTGGGCGCAACCCGCCAACACCAACATCACAACGAACAGCACTGCCAGCAAACTGTACTTACGCATGAGCCTCCTCCTTCAGCCAGGTGGAGTGAGAATGGGGAAAAATGTCTTAACAGAGTAGCGATTAACCCTTGCCGGTGCATCCTCTAATTGAACAGTATTGATCCTGGTCAATTGACTAGTTCGATGTCAAACGGTTGCCGCAGATGCTTCACCCAGTTGGCCCATGACATCCACCAGTTGCGCCTTAAGATAGGCGCGCTGCCTGAGCCATGTCGCCTGGTCAAGTTCTCCAAGCGCATGCAGATCATCCAAATGGGCGATCTGATCCAGCAGTGAATCACGTAACGAGTTCAAATCCTTGCGGCTGCGGGTATTCGACAGTGTGCCTCGCTGCAGGGCGAACCCAACGCCAGCCAACAACCCTGCGACAACCAGCCCAACCAACAACCAGGTCACCCAGGAGGCCATAGGCGCCAACGTCGGCGTCACCGTCGCCACAGGCTCGCCGCTCGCTGAGCCTCCAGTCGCGGTCGTGGTTCGTGGATCGACCGTACCCTGCTCCAGCAGACCTGTCAGTTTCAAATCCAGCGCTTGCGGCTCAAATGCTGATTTACGCCATAACTGGAACTGCTGACCCTGGATGTCTTGCTGGCCCGCAAATTCCATCTGCGGCGCCTCGATTTCCACCCCCGGCAACTGCGTCACCAATAGACTCAACGAATCGACCGGATAGAGAAATTCCTGCTTCAGCGAAGTCTCGGTGCCTTCAAAGGGCAAGAGATAGCGTACGACAACCTGCTGGACGCTTTCGCCCGGCACCAAAGGCATCGTGTCATAGTAGACGCCATCCACCTGCTGGAACCGATCCCCCAATGAGCCATTGTCAAACTGCACCTGTTCGGCGCCGTCGGGCACGCGGAACCCGATCGTCACGGGGACCTCGGCCCCCTCGATCTGCTGCCCAATGTAGGTGCGGTCGCCGCTGTTCCCAAAGAGATAGATTTCCCCGACCGTCAAAGCGCCAGGCTGCTCATCGATGATCCAGTGGCTGCGATTGATCCGGATGCCTGACGGATCGTCCGTGGTGCCATAGACAGCGACTTCCGTCTCCAAGGTCGGGCTAATCGGCGTCAGGCTGACAAAGTTGCCGCCATACCCAATCCCGTCGGCCGACACGGTTGGCAGATAACCAATATTGGGATCAACTGCGAGATCGCGGAAGACAAAGCCACCATCTGCATCCAGTGTCGACGTGAATGTCGCAACCCTATCAAACCCTACGTAGGCGTCGAGAACGACCGGCAACCCCGCCACCGTAACGCCGCCGGGCGTTCCTTGGACCACAGTGCCCGTGATCACACCGGCGCCTGGTTCGTAGGGCGACTCCCAGGGTGGGCGCATACTAAACGTACGGATGTACTCCAGAGTCTGATTTTGCTGCTCAGGCGACAGTTCTTTGCCAATCTCCGGATGTGCTGAATCCCAGCCGTTGACCCAATCCGTCTGGCTCTTGAAAAGTACATCGCTAAAATTGGTGAAATCATTCAGTTCCGCATCGGCTTCCGGTCCGTCGCCCTGTCCGTTCTCACCGTGGCAACTGGCGCAACTGGCATCGTAGAGCGCGGCGCCACCCTGTACGTTCGCTTCAGAGGTATGCAGGCTCCAGGCGTAAGCGACGGCATCCCAGATTTGGTTGTCATCGAGCGATTCCTGCCAGGGTGGCATCATGTTCTGAAGCCGGCCATATTTCGTGGTGAAAAACCATTCGGCCGGGCTGACAGCCTGCACTGCCTGCGGATCGGCAAAGGCGGTAGGCGGGCCGGGCAACCGGGCAACCATCGGCCCGTCGGCGTTGCCTTCTATGCCGTGGCAATCTGCACAGTGTTCGTCATAGGTGATACGACCAAGCAGCCCCAGGGGAATCGTCTCCGGAAGGGTAACTTGCGTCTCATCATAGGGTGGCGATTCCATGTTGCCGCCCTGCAACAACGGCGCAGGCAGTGGACCGGCATCCTGCGCCCTGGCAGCCGATGACCACAAGAGCACCAGCGTAAGCAACAGACAACTGACAATAGATAAGGCGTTTCGAATCGATCGTTTTCGAGAATTCATAAGGAAATTATTCGCATTTGGCATCGAGCGTGGGCGGGAGCGGGAGGGATCATCGCCGAAGTTGTCGACGACCGCCGGCTAATCGTTCAGCAATGTAGATGCGATTGTAATACAGCACACAAGAATCAGCTAATCATCTGCTTGCTTGATTCCCTCGATAATGTCTATTGCAGGGCGTTTCACTTGGCTGTGCAATCAGAGTGCGTTACAATTTTCACAATCGAAATGTCTGATACCGAGTACCCGTTCAACACTATGGATGTAGCAGCACTCCTCGCCTATTTTGGTACAAGCCGTGCCAGCATGCTTGATGCAATCCAGCAATTGGTGTTCATGGAAACACCAAGTCGCGACAAAGCAAGGCTGGATGCACTGACGTTGGTCATTGCCAAACGGCTGTCCGAGGCCGGCGCCACAGTGCAGCGAATTCCACAGCACGAACGTGGCGATCATCTGCGGGTCACGTTTTCTCACGGAGTGGAGCACGCTGCGCCAGTCTTGATTCTCTGTCACTGTGATACGGTCTGGCCCGTTGGCTCGCTCGCAACACACCCCTTCCGCATTGAGGATGGCAAAGCGTACGGGCCCGGCATTTTTGACATGAAGTCAAGCTTGGTCCTGGTGGAATACGCACTGCGTGCAGTCAGAGACCTTGATCTCAACCTACCACGCCCGATCACAATTCTGGTCACATCGGATGAAGAGATTGGCAGTGGCGCCTCGCGTGCCCTGATTGAAACGGAGGCGCGGCGCGCAGCCCATGTCCTGGTGCTTGAGTCGCCCTTGCCCGGCGGGGTGCTAAAGACTGAACGCAAAGGGATCGGTACGTTCACAGTCGAAACCATCGGCCGCGCCGCCCACGCCGGCGTCGACCCAGACAAAGGTGTCAATGCCATTGAAGAAATGGCGCACCAGGTGCTTGCCGTGCACTCACTCGCAAATCGCAACGCTGGCACCACCGTCTCCGCAGGCGTCATTGAGGGTGGTACGGCCAGCAACGTCATCCCTGCCAACTGCAAGACAACGATCGATGTCCGCGCCTGGACGCAAGCGGAAGCGGACAGAGTGTCTGCCGCGATGGCTGCACTGCAGCCGCGATTGGCAGGCGCCCAGGTCCGCGTCGAGGGTGGTTGGAACCGGCCACCGCTCGAGCGCAGCGCCACGGCCAATCTATTCCAGCGCGTGCGGGCAGCCGGCGCACTGCTTGGTCTGGACCTGCAGGAAGGGGCAACGGGCGGCGGCAGCGACGGGAACTTCACGGGCGCGCTGGGCGTTCCTACGCTCGATGGACTCGGTGTTCCCGGCGATGGCGCCCATGCCGATCACGAGCACATTTTGGTGGATGCAATCCCGGAGCGTGCCGCGTTATTGGTGGCGTCACTGGTGACAATCTAGTGTTCAGTATATAGAACAAAGGAGTTCTGATATGATTCAGCAAAAAGATCCCAAATCGCAACTTGCACTCGCACCTGAAGCCGTGGTCAAGATCCAGGGCGAGGGCGCCCAATCGCCAGACACGGCGCCGGTATGGTGGCTGGGCGAGGCGGTGCCGCACGAGCAAATTCTGGTCTGGGAACGGCCCAGCGATGACTGGGCAGGAGTCCCAAACGACGACTGGGGCGATTGACAGATTTCGCAACCCGGTAGGCGTAAAACAGACAGACCTGGCAGTGATGGCTGCCAGGTCTGTTTTTTGTTCAGGCTCGCTCCGGCCATGTCACCGGTCGCGTCCGGGCGAGCGACCTAGTTGCGTTCCATGGGTACATCCAGGATATATGGATCGGTCGCATCCTCGGGGATCCGGTATCCATCGACCTGAACCGGCGTATACCCATCGTGCACGACAACAATGCTATAGCTCTGGCCGGGAATGACGCGATTGTCGAGTTGGAAATACCCACCTCGCACGGAGTCACCACTGGCAAGCATCAGCGCTTCGTCAAAATCGGCGTCAATCCAATCCTGAACGGTGACACCGGTCTTGAGAATGACAATATAGGCGCCGGCAATCGTCTTGCGGCTATTGTCCGCATCATGCACCACACCCGTGACGTTGACGCCGCCGTCGGCCTGCTGGCCACGACTTGCAACGGTGAAGGCGCCGCGCCGCGACTGGCCCGCGCCAGTGCTTAAGACCAGTTCGTAGTCGCCCTCGGGCAATCCATCCGGATGGGAGATGTTGATCCAGGTATTGCCGTCGCCGCCGGCCCACGTCTGCTGTTTTTCCAGGATGACTTTGCCACCCAACAGCCAACGAGATACCCATTCGGCGCCTTCCGGTAGACCGGTCACATCGAAAAACGCGTAGACCTTTGTCGTGTCCAGAAACGTATTCCCGGCATTGACCGGCTCATCACTGTCGCCGACGTCGGTGGCAAAGACGATGGGGCCAAATCCACCGTCGCTCGCGGCCGATGAGGTCGTCCCTGCGCCCGTGGCGGTCTCGGCTGATACGATAGAGTTGGCGCCAAGCACCGCCTCATCAAAAAATTGCAGAGCAAGTTCGCCTGGCCGGATGAGGCTGATCTTACCCGCAACATCGGACGCCGAGTAGCCGGCCGTGGGGACGCCGACAAACTCGCCCTGGGTGTCAATCGCCAGACCACCGGAATTGCCCGGATTCACTTCGGTGTCGGTCTTGATCCACTCGTAAACCCCGTCCCCGTTCTCGTCCAGAAAACCGGACACGACGCCTTCGGTGAACGTCACGGTCGATCCACCCAGCCCGGGAAAGCCGATCACGGCCAACCGATCACCGGGCAGCAATTCCTCACTGTCACCGCGCGGCACGGCCACCAGGCCGAGGTTGCTTGGCAGCGCTGAGTTACTTTCATCAGCCAATCCCGTGATGCGCAATACAGCCAGGTCCGTTTCCGGGTCGCTCTTCACGATGTGCGCCACATACTTAAAGATTGGCAAGCCCCTCACCCCAACGGGGTTCACCGCAATGTAGGCTTTGCCGTCGCGATTGAAGAGTCTGCCTGACTCGGGATCGCCAAGCACATGAAAGTTGGTCAGGATCAAGCCCTCGCCGGCATCCAGAATCGTCCCACTGCCGGAATCATAGAGATCGCCGTTGTCGTCGGGAACGAGCACATGCACGGTCGCCAGCAGCGCCTGCTGCAACTTAGGGCGGTCCCACTGCGCACTCGCCGGCAGAACCAGGAACAGAATCAACACCGCAATTGCGCCTGTGGCGGCGCTCGCCCACAGCGGGCCGCGCGGCAGACGGGTTCGCGCAATGCGCAAAAAGTTCGCGCCATCATGGATTTTCATCAGTTGCCTCCCTCTTCTGGCGTGGCGTCTGCCTGGTCGCTGCTGAAAGAACCGGTAGGCGTCGCCTCAGCTGCGGGCGTCGTGGCACGCGGTGCACCGGGCGTGCTTGCCTGGTCAGCAGGTGCCAGGCCCTCTGGCGCCGGCTCCAACTTCAGACTGTTGAAGATGATCTGAAAGTCACGCTGCTCTTCATCCCACGCTGCAGCATCCGCCGCCACTGTCACCACCGTGACCTGCCCGTTTCTGGCAAAGATGATGTCTTGCGCCTGCACCACCACCGGAAGCCCCATTGCACCGGCATCGAGCGTAGGATCGGCGATATAAGCATACGTCGTGACCAACGCCGGTGAATTGCGATAAACGCGCATTGCCTGCGAATCGAGTTCGCGATATCCCGGCAACGCAGTTGCCTGTTTGATCCCCCGGTCCGCACGTGCCAGATCCAGCGTCTCGCCATCTCGTTGCGGTCGTGTGTTGACCGCCACCTCGGTGTCAAAAGTGCTTGAACTGCCGGGATTAAAGGCAGCGAATGCCGCCGAGTCCGACTTCTGTGCCATCCAGCCCACAGGATACGCCAGTTTCGGCAAGTCAGGATTGATCTCAACCGATTTGCTGGCGCTATAGACTTGATTGCGGATGCCAAACCCCAACACCAGGGAAAATAGGATCAAACCGGCCACCCACAGATCGTTCCGCCGTTGCTCTCCCGGAGCCGGGGGCGCATTTGTCGGGCTTGGTTTCATCAGATTGTCCAGCCAGATGCTCATGCGGCGCCTCCTGCCGGTTGCTCGGAATTTTCGTCTTGCGCAGTGGCAGCCGCAAGTGGCTCCCAGGCATCGCCCGCGGCGTTGAGTTGGGAAACGCGCAGCGTTTCCTCGTTTGACCGCTGAATCAACCACGCCAGAAAACCCAGGATCACCAGGGTAAAAAAGATGGCTACGAGTAGATCGCGCCAGGCGCTGTCGCCAAACCCGCCGCCCGTCTGATCTAGCACGAACTCATAAATGCCAACCAAAGTCGCCGAGATGGCGACCCCAAGCGGCAGATAATAGGCCGGCGTCCGCTCAAAGCGAGCTTGCCCAATGAAATAACCAAGCACACCCGAGAAGCTGGCAAAGCCCAACGTCGTGGTGACCATCCGGATTGAGCCGATCCCAAGATCGACGCCGCCATGCTGCAACACATACATGAAGTTGGCAATGGTCGCAATGCCCAGACCCGCAGCCACCGCATAGAGGATGCCATCGATGCGTTCATCAAATTCCGGGTTGCCGGCTAGAACAAAACGCACGGTCAAGTAAACGATCCCCATGCTCAACGCACCGACGACCAGGATGCCGCCGAGCAATAGCGACCACCAACTCTCGTACAACCACGTATCAAGTTGGAAAAGCAGAACACCGATCGGATAAAAAAGCGCCACCGTCAACAACATGCCCACGATGAAGACAGTCGCCACCAGCCGTTTCGGCTCAGGTTCACGACTGTCTACGCGGTAGAAAATGACGAGCCATAGCAGTGCCGGCGTCAGACTCATGAGAAATCCTAAGACGATCAGCCCTGCATCATTGAGATTCGCGCCCATGTTGGGCAATAACAGATTGAAAATGCCGACGAAGACCAACAATCCAACCAGCGCCCAAATCGATGACTGCCAGAAGCTTGATCGATTACGGGCGCTACGCTCGATTGCCGATGCATCGGCGGCGTTTGACGCCGTTGCTTGCACAATTTCCTCCCTCAATACCTGCTGCACAATTCTGCAGACCGATTTGCTTGACAGTGGATCGTAACTCAGAGTAACATTTTTCCCGCCGCCCGGTGTTGTTTCGATTCGTAGTTTGCCACAATCCTATTAGAAAGCGCCTGTAATGGCTTCCCAGCCCGGCAATTCGCCAGTTCTTGTCTATAATGCCAAAACTTTTGCGCAGATGTTGCATACGCTACGCCAGCGCACACTGTTGGCGCTCGACACGGAAAGTGACAGCCTATACAGCTATTATCCCAAAGTTTGCCTGATTCAAATATCCGCGTATGCCTCTGCGCAACCGGAAGGACCCCTAGACGTCGTTGACTATCTGGTGGATCCGCTCCGGCTACCCGATTTGAAGGGCCTGGGCGAGCTACTCGCCACCCCCGGGATCGAAACTGTCATGCATGCGGCCGAGAACGACATGCTGATTCTTCACCGCAACTACGGTTTTAAGTTCCACTGCGTGTTTGACACGCAATTGGCAGCGCATCCTGGGCTGGCAACAGGTCGGCCTGGCGGCAATCCTTGAACATCAGTTCGAAATCGTCAGCGACAAACGCATGCAGCGCACCAATTGGGGCAAACGTCCGCTGATGCCGCAACAAATCGCCTACGCACAGATGGATACACATTATCTGCTGGCGTTACGTTCGCTCTTGATGGAACAATTGCAAGCCAGAGGCCGCTGGGAAGAAGCACAGGACGCGTTTGCCCATTTGGTCTCGACTGATTATACACAGCGCATCCCAGAGGAACGAAGCTTCTGGCATATGAAGTCCATACGCGCAGTCCCGCGTGAACGCATGGCTATCTTGGCGGCGTTGTGGCAATGGCGTGAAGAAGAAGCCCGCCGCCAGAACCGCCCGCCATTCAAAGTCATCAATGACGCCGTTCTAGTCGAACTCGCCCAGACAACACCAAAGGAAACGAAACAGCTGTCCACGATTCACGGCCTCAGTGACCTTCAAATCGATCGTTACGGCCGCGTGCTTCTTCAGACTGTCAGCGACAATTTGAACCGCCCTGCGCCCCAACCGCCAGAATTTGATCAGCGGCCCGACGCTGAACTCGAAAAGCCCGCCATTCTCCGCTTTGACATCCTCCGCAAATGGCGCAGTGAGAAAGCACACCAACGTAACGTCGCACCCGATATCGTCTTGACCAACAGCACGCTGCTCGCCATTGCCCAACGCAACCCCGCAACCGTTGCCGAACTGAGCCTTGTTGCCGATCTCGGCCCCTGGAAGCTGAAAACCTATGGACCAGAAATCCTCGATGCGATCCTGCCGTATCGATAGCGCATTATAACGTATTGCGTATTGCGTATTGCGTATTGCGTGTCTCGAGTAGCGTGCTAATCTATTACCGCTCCTGCAAACAGTGACCATCCGCAGGAGAGACGCATACGAGGATACGTGACACGAAACACGAATCACTCCCACGGCGTTACTCTATGGTAGACTTCGCGCCAAGGAGACGAATAATGACTCATCGCACGCGTGGCACTCTCTGTGTGTGGTTCGTAACGGCTTACGCCGCCCTGTGGATCGCCGGTTGTAGCCCTCCACCTGAGGCCCAAACGCCCGGGATGCAGGCGACGGTTGTTGCCTTATCAACCGCCAATGCACAACTCGCCACGCAGGTGGCTGCGCTTTCGACCCCGCCGGAGTCGGCGAACCCCGCTGCGCCAGAAAACACGCCTACCCCGGTCCCTACCGTTGCAGTGTCGACCGCAGCGCCGTTGCTTGCGTCCATTGGGACAGGTCCTCTGCCCCAATGGGTGGCCGATGTGCCGCTTGCGCCCGCTGAGCAAACCCTTGTTGACCTAAAGATCGACCGTGCCACCAATCACCTGTTCGTCACCGACTCCAGCAATCAACTACACGTGCTCGATGCCACCACCTATGCAACCAAACACATCCTGCCGATCGGCGGTATGTTGACGCTCGACGCGCAAAATCACCGGTTGTATGTTGCCCCTGCGTTCATTTCCGATGACCCGCCGCCACTGATTCACGTCATTGACACGACCACCGGCGCCGAAGTCGGTGCAATCCCAGGCCAGGCCATCAGCGTCGACAGCGCCCGGAATCGCCTGTTTGTTGGCGAGGACTATGTGTACAACACAGGATCCAGGTCGCCCAGGTGTCCGCATCGTCGACGGCGCAACGCTGCAGCAGACCGCAGTCTTCACCCAGGCAGGTGCACCACTCTTTAACCCCGTCCGCAACGAACTCCTGATTGTTGCCTACACAGTCTACACGGCCGACCCCGCATCGCTCCGGGTGACGGGCGATCTATTTCCCGCGTTGACCGACCTGGACCAGGTTGGATTCCTCTGGTGCAACGGCTGTACGTGGGCCGACCATGCTGCGTTTCACCCCAAAGAGCAGTTGATCTCGATCGATCTTTCCGCACACTGCGCCGGAAAAGGGTGCGGCAACGTTTCGGCCCCCGTCTTCCTTGATGCAGCCACCCTATCGCAGGTGCCCCCCCAGGTAGCGCCGGAGATGCAAGCCGATTGTGGCAGCAGCAGCGCATTGCTCGGGGCAGTGGATGGCCGTCGCTATCACAACGAAATGTATGATCGGTATGTCGTCTTTACCAATCTGCGCGTCGTGGATGAGACAGGCGCGCCCATCACGTGGCGCGATGGGCTGCGCACCGAGTTTATCAACCCGCGCACCAACCACGGCTATCTCTATGAAGGCACCGTGCTTGACTTGGCGACGCTCTCACCGATCGGGCAATGGCCCGCCGCCTGCCTCTTCGCCTATGAATCCGACACCGGGTTGCTATTCGGTAAACGGGGCGGAAACCTGCGCGTCATCAGCCAGACAGGCGCCGAACCGGCCACACCCCCCACATCTCTGCCGGGCGCACCGGCGACCCAGGTCGACTATCTCGCTGTCTCGCCGAACTATGCGGTCGACGCCACCCTGCTGGCCGGCACAAGTGATGGCGCCGTGTATCGCTCAACTGATGCCGGCGCTGCGTGGGAACAACTGCGTGGCAATCTGCCCCAGCCGGAACCCCTGTCGTACAACCAACTGACGCTCAGAGCCTTCTTCTCCCCAAATTATGGCGCCGACCGGACGCTCTATGCGACCGGCTACCGGAGCGACTACTGGGGTGAAGGGGTCTGGCGCTCGCAGGATAGCGGCGCCACCTGGGAACCACTCTGGACAGACCTCCTGTTCTTGCGAGGCCATCGCCTGGACTTCTCGCCGGACTTCGCCCAGAACCAGACGCTGGCGCTCACAGGAGAATTCAACGACTTGCAGTCAGGCGCTTCAGGCGTCGCGATCCAACAGTCAACCGACGGCGGGCTGCACTGGCAGCCGGTCATCACCGATACACAGGTCACCGTCTACGACACCGTGCCGGCTGCCGTTGCCTCCATTCTGCCAGGTTACAATGCGCCACTCGAACTCCCGGTGCGCATCGGTGGCTACGGCAACCTGCTCGAATATACCTTTGACGGAGCAGACTGGATCACGACGACCGTGGCTGCCGAGGAAGGTGACCTGATTACCGGACTCTTCACTGTGCCAACCTACCCAGACAATCCCACGATATATGCTTTTTCGCACCGGGCCTTATGGCGCACCACGGATGGTGGTCAGACCTGGGCGCGCTGGGCGGATCCACGGCTCGACAACCTCACGTTTGAGCAGGAAATGACGGCGATAGCGGTTTCGCCTGTACTTGCGGACAGTCGCTATCAACTCTTCATTGCTTTCCGCACCGGTGAAATCTGGGTGATCGATCCCGCCCGCATGGCATGGAACGAATTGCCGGGCGCGACGCCGGCGCCTGTTGCGGATGCGGCGCCTACGGAGACCACCGAACCGGAAGGCGCAGCGGATACAGCACCGCCGGCGACCAATGCCGATACCGCGGAACCACCAACGGGGTTCTTCCGACCTGGCGGCATATTTGGTCTCATGTGGGCACGCGAACCCAAGGTGCAGACGGACCTCGGCTGGGCCACCCAGGAGAACGCGATCGCAGCGGCAGGCGCAGTACAGCGCTTTGAAAATGGCGTCATGGTCTGGCGCGGCGACGCCAACGCAATTTACATCTTTAGCAACGATGGCACGTGGCAACGCGTTGACGACACATTCAAAGAGGGCGATCCCGAAAAGGATTTTTCGCTCGAATCACCGCAAGGCAAACGCCAGCCGGAACGTGGTTTTGGAAAAATCTGGCGGTCACAGCCCGAAGTGCGCGAGAAACTTGGCTGGGCAATCGAGAAGGAAAGCGCAAAGAACCTGAGCATCCAGCCATTTGAACGTGGCATCATGATGGACGCCGGAGGCTCGCTCTTCGTGATGCCGGGCAGCGAAGAACGTGGAACGTGGTACTAACGGCGATTCTGGTCTATTCAACCAATTTATGCGCCGACTGTGCGCGCGTCAAGCACCTCCTGAGCCGCTTTAGCGCGCCGTATATCGAACACAATATCTTGTTGGATGAGGACGCCTACGATGATCTACTGCGCCTCAGCCCGAGCGGACCACGCGTCCCGACCCTGATCATGCCGGACGGGACCATGCTGATCGAGCCGGACAACGCAACGCTCTATGCCTGCCTCGCCGGCAATGGCAACTTGCCAGAACTTGACTAGCCGCCGGCCGGCTCACTGCGCAGCCATG
The DNA here is from genome assembly GCA_016713335.1 of Candidatus Fredericiella danica. GTDB lineage: Bacteria > Chloroflexota > Anaerolineae > Caldilineales > Caldilineaceae > Fredericiella > Fredericiella danica. The sequence continues at coordinate 63,775 of JADJPH010000101.1, forward strand.
CTACCTCGGCGCGCAAGCCGTCGACCAGGCGTGTCTGCGGGTCGTAGCCAAGTTGTTCGCGTGCCTTCGTAATATCGGCGGCGGTCCGCCGCTGATCGCCGGGGCGTTGCGGGCCATATTGGATGCGCGCCGGCGACCCCGTGATCTCTTGCAACATCTCCAAGACCTGATTCACATCCACTTGCTCGCCGCCACCGATATTAAAGATCTGCCCGCTACTCACTTCAGGCTGTGCGGCGGCCAACAGGAGCCCTCCACGCAGTCCAGCACATAGGTGTTGCTGCGGCTATCGGTGCCATCGCCATCGATCGTGATCACCTCGCCGCCCAGCTTGCGGATGAAGATGTTGTACCCCATGTCCGGACGCTGGCGCGGACCGTAGACCGAGTAGAGTCGGAGAATCGTGTAGCGCAGGCCGTCTTTCTCACCATATGCATGGCAGAGTTGCTCCGCCGCAAGTTTGGTGATGCCGTACGGCGACACCGGGGCACGCAGTGACTCCTCGTTGCCGGTTGCATACCGGCCGTAGACCGAAGAGGTGGAGGCATGCAGATAGTGCTTGACCCCGGCTGCCACTGTCGCCTCGAGCAGCCGTTGAGTTGCCAGGATGTTACAGGTCATGTATTGGTCGAACTGCTGCCAACTTTTCAAGAGACCTGCCATGGCGGCCAGATGAAAGACCGTGTCGACGCCGGCCAACACCGCCGCGAGATCGGCGGTGCGCAGATCGAGTTCATGGAAAACAAAGTGATCCGTGCTGCGCAAGTGCAGCAAGTTGCGTTCTTTGAGTGCACGCGGGTAATACGGGATGAAGGCATCCACACCCACGACCTCGTGGCCGGCGGCAAGCAATTGCTCGCTCAGGTGCGACCCAACAAAACCTGCTGCACCGGTGACCAGACACCGTGCCATTCAATCCTCTTTCCCAAGTACGATATTCTGCTGCCAACACTTGCAGCATTCAGATTTCACGTGATTCTATCACAACGTATGGTGCGGAGCCGTCTGGCGTGGGGGGAAGTGCGAGCCGAAATTCCTGGAAGATGACCGCCAACCCGGTTGCGGTGTAATGTGCGTTCAACCCACTTGGGTTGGGCAGCACCCACCACTCGGCCGCACCGGGCGTATCGACTTGCCGGCCCAACTTCGCACCGGGCCGGTGAAACCCACCACGAAAGGCCGTTATGCCCAATACCGCAACCGCCCGCGGCTGGTATGCTTCGACCTTGCGTAACAGTTGCTCGGCGCCTGCTCGGAGTTCAGCGTCAGTGAGTTCGCTCGCAACTGCGGGGCGCGGCTCACAATATTCGTGATGCCATAGCCAAGCGGCAGCAGTTCACGCTCTTCATCCGGGCGAAACTGTCTTGGCGTGAAGCCGGCCGCATACAACACCGGCCAAAACCGATTCCCCGGCCGGGCAAAATGATGCCCTGTATACGCCGAGTAGAGCCCAGGATTGATCCCACAAAACAACACCGCCAACCCCGGCCCAATGACATCCGGCACCACCCTATCCGCCGCCGCCACCAAATCCCCCCGCGTCGGCTTCCCTTCTCCCCATCCTCCCCTCTCCCTGTCTCCCACCCTGTCTCCTGTCTCTTTGTCTCTCTGCTCCTTGTCTCCTCTGTCTCTTTGTCTCCCTGTCTCCCTGTCTCTACTCCCTCCCCACCTCCCCGACCGATAATACTCCTTCCCCATCGCCTCCATCCTCTCCCCATGCGCTCCCAACCGCTGCCGGTATTCCTCCCAGTTTCGACCTGCAGCAGGCGACCAGCCGAGCTCGGCGATGCTCAAGAGCCGCGGCAGCGCCATATACTCGATGTCGGCAATCGTGCACAGCGTCTCAGACCACAGCGGTGCTTCAATTCCCACAATTGCATCCCTGCTCAGCCCCGCCACCAGCGTCTCCGGATCCCAGTTATAAGAGTCCGCAACTTCGATCAGACCAGCCCATTGCAGCCCCAATGGGCTACCGGCGTCATATTTCATGTCAAGATAGGTGCGGTTGGCCGGTGACAGGATGATCTTGGCCCCTGTGCCGCCGCCACCCTGGCGAACTCGACGCTGCGCGCCGAACCGGTATTCCAGAACTGCACGAGACTGTCAGGCAGCAGGTTCACCTGGCCAATTTCTTCCCACCCGACGACTTCCCTGGCGTGACGGCGCACAATGTTCTGCACCCTTTCCACAAAGCGCAGGTAGTCGTCATGTGGCGTCGCGGCCGCCTCGTCGCCGCCGATGTGAATCCACCTACCCGGTGTAAGCGCCGCCAATTCGCGCACCACGTCGTCAACGAATTGGTAGGTGATCTCTTTGTCCACACAGAGCGTGCTGAAGCCAACCTCGGTACCCGTGTACAGCTTCGGCGCGACGCCATCGCAATTCAATTCGGCATATGACGCAAGCGCGGCATTCGTGTGACCCGGCATATCAATTTCTGGGACGACGACCATGTACCGCGCCGCAGCATAGGCGACGAGATCCGCATATTCCGCCTGGGTGTAGTAACCGCCCTTGCCGCCGCCGACCGCCGTGCCGCCGCCGAACAGTGCAAGATTCGGCCAAGATTTAATCTCGATCCGCCATCCCTGGTCATCGGCAAGATGCAAGTGCAGCCGGTTAAACTTGTACGCGGCCAGCAGATCGATGTAACGCTTGACGTCGGCTACGGGAAAAAAGTGGCGCGCGACGTCGAGCATCGCGCCGCGCCAGGCGTAGCGCGGAACATCGCGGATGGTGACGGCCGGGATCGGCCAGGGCCCCGGCTGCACTGTCTGCGCTTCCACGGCAGCCGGCAGCAACTGGCGCAGCGTCTGTACGCCGTAAAACACGCCGGCGGGCATGGCGCCGCGTATCCTGACCTGCTCTGCAGTCACAGTGAGTTCATAGCCCTCATCCCCCAGCGCGGTGTCGCCGCCGGCGATGGCCAACGTGATCGCACCGGACTCCAGATGCGTCACGCGTGCTCAGAACCGGGCACGGGAACCCGGTGGCAGTTCGGAGTTGGTGCGCCAGGATCTCCCGATCCCGCCAACTCCGGCTCGCCATCAACAATGCGGATGACCACATCCGCAGGTCAACGCAAATGTCACCGGCGACGGCTATGGCCGCCGGCAATGGAATCAGCTTGAACATTCGTTGTGCTCCTCGGTTGATTTGGACTACGGGTCGCTCAGCAGTTCGCCAAGCGTGGGGATCGGTGGCGCGCCCGGATTGCGTTCCTGAATCGCCTGCAATTCCTTCTCGACATAGTGCAGCAGGTCACGCTCCGGCATGTAATCCACCGTGCGCAGGGGACGAAGTTGCAGTGCAATCGCCACCAGACATGCCTGGTATAACTGGGTTGGTGAACTGCTTGCCAGTCGCTCAGAAAAGTGACTTCCGCGGCCATCGACATCAATCCGCGCCTGCTCTTCCGCCAGCACTGCCTCCACTTCGGCGACCATCAGGTTGGACAACTGCTCGCCTTCTTGCAGTGCGTAAATGGGCGCTGGGGAGTCAAACACACACATGGTCGTGTGGTCGTGTTGGGTGATCGACAACTCACCACCAAAACTGAACGCCTGCACCTCGCGGTGTTTCCGGTCGTTCAGGATAATCATCCCCAAACAGAGCCGATAGTGATCGGCGCGCGGCCAGGGGCACCGGATCGTCAGGTGCGCCATGTCACGCCAGCCAGTCGTCACGATGCAGCGCACCTGTTCAGGATCGTAGTGTCGCTCGGTCGGGGTAGGGCGCAACCATACACGAAGTTGATGATGGCCACAAAGTTCTTCTTCACAGGGCGGGTCAAACCAATACCCCAGGTCGACCTCGCTCGAACTCACATCGCCGATGAGATCCCAGTGCATGAAATCAATCCACCAGTCAGAGTCGCTTCTCCATAAAGATGCTCAATGGATCCTCCCGGTAATCGGCAAAGGGGCCAATCCGGTAGTATCCGCATCGTTCGTATAAGACCAACGCCTCGTCATTGCGCACGCCTGTTTCCAGTCTGACCAGGCGAATGCCCTGCGTGCGCAGATGCTCCTCCAACGCCGCCAGGATGGCCTTGCCTGCCCCAAGCCCACGAGCTGCCGGCGCCACAAACATCCGCTTGATTTCACCGTAAGGCTCGCCCGTATCATCCCCATGCGTTTGACGGCGCCACAACCAACCGGCGTGATGCTGCCGGGCGCAAATGCACCCAGAAAGTAGACGTTCGGCCTGGCCAACGCCTCCACCGGCTCCAGGTGATTGCTCTCGGCGGGATACAACGCAGTCGCATAGGCATCGGAGGCGACAATCAATGCGGCGACGCCCTGGCTACGCGGCTCGATCGGCCGGATGTCCATCGTTGTCATGAACCGAAACGCCTTCCCCACCCGTGCCGTCCAGTTAATTCTGAAGCGCCAGCCACACCTTCTCAGGTGTGAACGGAATATCACGCAGCCGCAGCCCCGTGGCGTCATAGATGGCGTTGGCAATCGCCGGCGCCACACCATCCATCGGGATTTCGGCCACCGCCTTGGCGCCATAAGGCCCGGACGGCTCATAGGTCTGCACCAGAATTGCCTTGAGTTCCGGCGTCTCATCCGCAGCATAGATGCGATAGTCGCCCAGCTTCGGGTTCAACATCCTGCCCGCCGCATCGTAAACCATCTCTTCGCTCAACGCATAGCCAAGCGCTTGCAGCATACCACCCTCTACTTGCCCGCTGGCAGTGACTGGGTTGATCGCAATCCCGCAATCCACGGCCATCACCAGTTTGGTGCATGTCACCTGTCCAGTGACGATGTCAACTTCCACTTCGGCAAACTGCGCCGCAAAAGGCGGCGGACTCAGATAACTCATATGCGAGGCCGTCGCCATGATCTGCTTCTGGTCGGCCTGATGGAGCGAGTGCAAAGCAATCGTTTCATGCGAGACGCGTTTGCCACCCGGCGCATACACATAACTATCCTCGAGCCAGAGATTTTCCGCAGGATGGCCCTGGTGATGGTGCGCCGCTGCGTGCCGCAACATCTGGTCACGGACTTCCTCGGCTGCCCGCAATACCGCACCACCGGAAATGTAGGTGGTACTTGATGCATACGCACCGGTGTCAAAGGGCGTGAAGTCCGTGTCGCTGGAATACACGATGATCTTTTCGAGTGGCACCCCCAGGGTCTCCGCCGCAATTTGGGCAAGCACCGTGTCCGAGCCAGTTCCCAGATCGGTGGCGCCGATCAACAGATTGAAGCTGCCGTCATCATTCAACTTGATCGACGCGGCGCCCATGTCCAGACCGGCAATGCCTGTGCCATGCATGCAGATGGCCAGCCCCAACCCACGGCGAATATGAGGGCGCGCGGGATCGGTGTGCCAGTTCGGATCCAAACGCCGTTCCCAACCGATGGCGTCACCACCGGCGCACGCATTCTTCCAGCCCATTCGACTTCACCAACTGCGCAAAACCCTCACGCCCTTCGCCCATGGCCTCAGCCAATGGCAGATTCTGGCCGACTTTCACCCAGTTGCGCCGCTTGAACTCCAAGGGATCAACACCCATCGCCAGAGCCATCTCTTCGATGTGCTGCTCAAGCCCAAAGAGCGCCTGGGGCGCACCGTAACCGCGGAATGCACCGGGCGTCGGTTTGTTCGTGTACACCACCAGGCAATCGAAGTGCGCATTGGGCAACCAGTAGGTGCTCAAGCCGCGGAACCCGGTGACCATTTGGACGGTCAAACCATGTGTCCCAAAGGCGCCGGCATCGGCGATCACCTGAAGGTCCATCGCCACGAGTTTGCCGTCCTTGTCGACGCCAGACCGATAGCGCAGCACCTGGGGGTGACGGCTGCGTGACGCTATGAACTCCTGTTCGCGCGTATATTCAAAGCGCACCGGGCGCCCTGTTGCCAAGGTCAGGTGCGCACACAAATCCTCGATCAGCATCTCCTGCTTGCCGCCAAAACCACCGCCAATCCGGGGCTTCACCACGCGGATCCGGCGCGAAGGCAGGCCAAGGAGTGGCGCCACCATCCGCCGCACGTGAAACGGCACCTGCGTACTTGTGCGGATCACCAGGCGATCATCCTCATCCCACCAACTGAGGACGACATGCGGCTCGATGCTCACCTGCTGCACCTGCTGCACACGATATTCGCTGGTATACACAAATGCCGCCTCAGCCAGGGCAGCCTCGACGTTCCCATGATTGACCACCAGGTGATGCACCAGATTGTGCGCGGCATCGTGGATCTTGACCGCATCTGGCTCGTCGTGGATTACCGGCGCCCCCTCCTGCATCGCTTCCACGGGATCAAAGACCGCCGGCAGCACTTCATAATCCACTTCGATCAACTCTAGCGCGCGCTGCAAGATCTCCGGGGTTTCAGCTGCGACAATGGCCACGCGGTCGCCAACATGCCGCACCTTGTTGTCAAGGCTCACCTGATCATAGGGGGGCGGATTGGGAAAACTCTGTCCACCGGATGCATAAAGCACCCTGGGCACGTCCTCGTGCGTCAGCACGGCATGCACGCCGGGTAGTGCCTTCGCCCTGGTGGTGTCGATGCGCTTGATCCGGGCGTGCGCATGCGGGCTCGTCAGCAATCCGCCAACCAGCATGCCCGGCATCTCCATGTCGTCGGCAAAAACGGCGCGTCCCTTGACGAGTTTATTGGCATCGACCTTTGGTTCTGACTTATTGACGACCGAAGTCTGCGGCGGCGCCAACGTCGCCGGCAGTGTCTTGGTTTTGGTCTGAGTATCCCCATCATCATCGTCACCGCGATCGCCGCCGCCGGTAGGCCATTCGCCGGCTTCGATCGCATCGACGATATCAACTGCATAGGGCGGGTTCTCCTCGCCACGCATCTGCGCCGCGGCGCGCAGAATGGCTTCGACGGGTTTGAGGTAGCCCGTGCAGCGACACACGACCCCGGCGATGGCATCGCGCACTTCGGCCTCTGTGGGCGCGGGGTTGACATCCAGGAGTTTCTTCGCCGCCAGCAGTTGCGCCGGCGTGCAGTAGCCGCACTGAATGGCGCCACACGCCACAAACTGCTCCTGCAGGGGGTGCATCTCGGTGTCGCGTGGCCCGCTTAAGCCTTCGGCTGTGACGATTGCGGCGCCGTCGGCCTGCGCCGCCAGCATCACGCCGCTGTTGACCAGCCGGTACGAGTTCGGCTGGTCAGGTTCGTAGGTCAGCAGCACGGCGTCAGCGCCGGTGTCACCCGTCTCATCGCCGTGCTTGACGCTAAAGTAATGGAGGCGCCGGAGCACCGTGCGCAATAACTCGCCCGGATGCACCTGCAGCGTGTGTTGGGTGCCGTTAACGGTAAGCGTCATTTCCATGAGTCGAAGTCAACTTTCGTATGGCGCAAACATGCCAGCGCTGATCGGTTTTCCGTTGCCACAATTCATCATGTCATTTTACCCCCGACGCGGCCAGTGAACCAACCGCACACAGGGAGCGATCTTTGCATCTTTCCTACGAGATTTGACGCGGGAGCGTCCTTCACCACACAATGTCGCGTGTGTCTCGCTATGATCACCTGCGCCAACTCAGCCTATCACTACCCTGGTCATGACTACATCCGCCAAACATCGCACGCTACTTGCCGTAGCGGTCATCCCGCTCCTGACTGTCTTGTTGCGCACAGCGTGGATCAACGACGACGCCTACATTACATTTCGCTCGGTCGAAAACTTCGTCCTCGGTCACGGACCGGTATGGAATGTGGGTGAACGCGTCCAATCGTTTACCCACCCGCTGTGGATGCTGCTGCTCGCGGCAGGACGCTTGATCACGGGTGAACTGTATTACACACCGCTGCTGCTCTCGATTGCGCTGGCTGTAGCCGCGGTCCTTCTGATAGCGTTGGGCGTAGCGGAGTCGTCAACCGGCGCGATCCTCGCCATCCTCATCTTCACCGGCGCCAAGGCGTTTGTCGACTTCTCAACCTCGGGACTCGAAAATCCGCTCACCTATGTCCTGCTGGCAGGATTTCTCGTGGTGCTATTTCACCCAAGACCTGGGTTGCGCTGGCTCTTCTGGCTGGCGTTGGGCGCGGGTCTCCTCACGCTAAACCGGATGGATGCACTCCTGTTGGTCCTGCCGGCCCTGCTGGTGGCCTGGTGGCCCAAGCGCAGTTGGCGCAGCGCGCTAGTCGTAGGCGCCGGTTTTCTTCCTTTTTTGCTTTGGGAGGCGTTTTCGCTCTTTTATTATGGCTTTCTGTTTCCAAACACTGCCTATGCGAAGCTGAACGCTGGGGTGCCCGTGGCGTTGTTGGCCCAACAGGGTCTGTTCTATTTGCTCCGCTCGGTCGACCTGGATCCGCTGACCACAGCAGCCATTCTGGCTGGATTGGTCACGAGTCTTGTCGTGCGTGAGCGCCGGTCGCTCGCCCTTGCGCTTGGCATCATCTTATCGTTGGCGTATGTTGTCTTCGTCGGCGGCGATTTCATGGCCGGCCGGTTTATGACCGGTCCCCTGGTGCTGGCAGTGGCAATCTTGATTCGCGTACCGCTGCCCTCCCTACGCGAAGCGCCCGCCTACCTGATCTTTGCGGTTGTGATTGGGCTGAGCCTGCTCAATCCCGCCACCAGCCCCCTGCTCAGCAGTTTCAACTACAGGACTACGACCAACCCGAATCAGATCGAGGATGTACGCGGCTACCATTATGAACGCACCGGGTTGCTCACCGCAACCGCCTTCAACCGCCTCTATGACCAGGGTGTCATCAAGGGCATGGGTGACGTGGACGGTTGGGTTGCCTGTGAGGGCATGGGCAGCAAAGAATACTATGCCGGCTTCCAGACCTATATTGTCGATCGGTGCGCCTTGACCGACGCCCTACTCGCGCGCCTGCCGGCGATCTACACCCCCGACCTCTATGTCGGGCACTATTATCGGAAATTGCCCGACGGCTATCTGACGACGATCCGCACCGGTGAAAACCACATTGCCGACCCGAAACTGGCAGAATACTACGACCACCTCCGTACGGTGATCAGCGGCCCCCTTCTGGCCCCAGGCCGCCTCGCTGAGATTTGGCGATTCACCACCGGGCAATATCAGCACCTGATCGACCGCGATGCCTATCAATTTCCCGATCGCAAGGTCTATGCAATCGAAGAAATCGACCGCGCAGCCCACGCACAGCGCATAAGCGGCGATGGCAACGTCACCCCCTCTTTCGGCGCCAACAGCGCCCGCATCCAGCTAGAGACACTGGCGCACGCGCCCTACATCGATCTCGGTCTTGATCGAGAATTTGTAGACGTTATCTTCCGGCATGGCGCCGAAGTAGTGGGGCAGGCACTGATCTCGGGCCAGTATACACCGCTTGGCAACGATCAATATCATATTGTGGCGGTGCCCGAACAGGCGCGTACCCAGGGCTACGACGCGATCGATCTGATTCCGCGCGCGCCGGGCGATCACAAGCTGAGTTATGTCGAGTTGATCGCCCCGGCCCATTGGCAAACGCCAATCGACAACCCAGCGCAATTGCTGCAGGCAGTTCATCTATACTTCTACACAATCTTCCGTGGGTCGGCGGCGCAGCAGCGTGATCTCTTACCAGCACTGAGAACGCAGATCGCCGGGGCAACGGATGCTGCCTGGGTGGGAGTGCCCCTCGATGTACAGGTTGACCTGCTCAAACCTCGCGATCCGGAAATGCAGGCCACGGTGCGCAGCCACCTGCCGGCGCAGACCACGCTCACCGACGCGCAAGGTGCACCGCGTGTGCGCTATTTGGGCTGGGAATCGCGGCCACTTACGCCCGGCGATCCGGGTGGCATTGCGGGTGACCTGTACTTTGAAGTCCTGGCGCCGCTCCCGTACGCCTCGCTTTGGTTTCACATCGTGGACAAAACAACCGACGCGCAATGGATGGTGTACGACTATTTTCCGGAGGCATCCACCAACAACTGGCAGGAGGCCACGGTCGTGCGCGTGCCTGTCATGTTGGAGATGGACCCAGGGACCTACGACATCGCCTTTGGTTTCTGGACGCCGGTCGACCGTGAACGGTTATATGTGGATAGGGCGAATGATGTTTATTGGCTGAGTCTGGGGGAGCAGAGGGCGGAGGAGTAGAGACAAAGAGACAAAGAGACAAAGAGACAAAGAGACTGGTTAATTGTCAATTGTCAATGGATGAAACGGAATGTCAGAGCACCATCCCGCTTGATCCGAGCACCACCTCGACCGATCAGCGCACCGTCTCGACTCATCAGAGCACCATCCCGTCAGGGTGGTGTTTCCCCCCGTCCGTCAGAGCACCATCCCGCTTGATCCGAGCACCACCTCGACCGATCAGCGCACCGTCTCAGCACAGGGTCCCCCGGGCCCTTGACCGATCAGCGCACCGTCTCGACTCATCAGAGCACCATCCCGTCAGGATGGTGTTTCCCCCCGTCCCCCCGTCCGTCAGAGCACCATCCGCCGGATCCGAGCACCACCTTGACCGATCAGCGCACCGTCTCGACTCATCAGAGCACCATCCCGTCAGGGTGGTGTTCCCCCCCGTCCCCCGTCCGTCAGGAGCACCATCCCGCTTGATCCGAGCGCCACCTCGACCGATCAGCGCACCGTCTCGACCGATCACGACTCATCAGAGCACCATCCCGTCAGGGTGGTGTTTCCCCCCGTCCCCCCGTCTGTCAGAGCACCATCCCGTAAGGATGGCGAGGAGTCATCACCAATACCCCGCCGACGACACTTACTCACGCACGTGGCGATCAGCGCCACGCACGTAAGTAAGTGGTTCGTCATGCCGCGGCAACGTTACCGGCAGTGCCGGGAACGTGCCTTTGCGCCGAATTGGCATTTGGCGCAAAGGCTGGAGTTTTTCCATAGGTTTTTCATAGATCCAATCCCGCCAGATCGTGCTACGCTCAATATCAGCGTCTCGTTCGATTCCACCGAATCCCAGGTTGTCACCACGCCGGACAACATGCAGCGCGAGACGCGTCGCATGCTCATGACGAAGACCACCGACATCAGCAGCAAACGCCTCATCGGCATCGCCCCCACCCTCTGGGCTTGCTGGCTCACCGGCGATGCCACCGGTGAAGCCGGCGACTTGCTGGCAAACGAGCTCCAGTTCATCGGCCGCGCCACCGACGTCGTCATCAAGGTGCGTTCACCGCGCTATGGCGACTATCTCATCGCCAATGAGATCCAGTTCCGGGTTGACGCCGAGATGCCACGCCGCATGCGATCCTATGCCGGTCTGGTCGAAGAGCGCCACCGGCTCCCCGTCTATCCCGTCGTCATCAACATCATGGAAGCCGCAGCCCCGTCGCCCAGTGAATATCGAACCGCATTCATGGGGTTTGAAGCGGTGCAGCAGTATCGCGTCATCAATCTCTGGGAACTCGACGCCGCCGCCGTCCTCGCCGGCAATGTGCCTGCCCTGCTCCCCTTTATCCCCATCATGCGTGGCGGTGACAACATTGACATTGTCAAGCAGGCATTATACGCTTTGCGAAGTGATCCGGAGCTGGCTGATTTTGAGGAGTTCATGGCCTTCATCGCAGGCAACGTCCTGCCGATCGAGACAGTGCGTTCTATCATGAGGTGGGATATGGCGATCTTGCGCGAAAGCCCCTGGTACACCGAAATCTATGAAGAAGGCATGGAAAAAGGTATCGGCATCGGTGTCGAAAAAGGCATCGGCATCGGTGTTGAAAAGGGCATCGGCATCGGCTTTGAAAATGCCATGCTTTCGATGGCCAATCATGCGCTGCAACGCCGCTTCGGCCAACCAAACCCGGCGCTCGTTGCCCTACTCAAGCAACTGTCCCCGGACCAACTAACGGACGTAATCGATGTGATCTATACCGCCTCGTCCCAACAGGCCGTCATCACGTATGTCGATCGTTTGCTATCCCATTGACCGCTGAACGCGTCTTCGGGGCTGGCGGTTCCCATGGGTGCGCAGAAGAACGGGGAAATTCTCGCCGCTAAATGCCCCGTCCCCGGCACTGCCCGCCTTGGCCAATTCGCGCCCCGGACCCGTGACTCGGCGGGTAGTGCCGGGGACGTTTTTTACCGTGACGACAATCTCTGAATTGCGGATTGCGCGGATTAGGCGAATTTCGCGGAGGCTTTGGCGCGCCTGGCAAGGCTGAGCAGTCCCCGGCATGCGCCACGTGTATTCAGTATATTCATTGACAATTGACAATTTAACACTAAAAATCAACTATATTTTGAATCTCTACTTGCGGCGGCGCACTACTGCCGCCGCCACCAATCCGAGCACAACAAGCGGGACAATCACCATGATCGAAATCCCCCCCGCTGTTGCCATCCCTGTGTTCGGCAAAAAAGCCGGCGGCGCCTGCAAATCAGGCAAAGAGGCAGGCCCGTGCAGCGACTCGGAACCCGCCGGCTCCCCGGAAGAGGCCTCCGCACTTTGTGCAGGGACTGCAGTCGCACTCGCCGGAATCGTTGTATTCGCCGGCACAGGCGTCACCGCTGGCTTCTCGGTCTTGCCCTCCGGCGTAGTCGCCGCCGCCCCCCCCTCTGCCGGCGTGGCCTCAACCGTGCCGGTGCTTTCCGGTGCGCGGGCGTTTCCAGAATCCGGTGTCATCACCGGCGTCGGTGTGCTGTTCGTCTCTGCCGTTGGCTCCGGTGCTGCGTTCGCCGGTTGCTGTGGGGCGCTGGCCGAGGGACCACTGTTTGGCCGCGTCTCCGGACGTGGCGTAACGACCCCATCTTCGATCCGTAACGGCTCCGATGCCGATATGACCTTGCCGTCAGCGTCAATCGTGACTACCTGAATCAGGACAGTCCCCATCGGTGGCAACGTCACCGTCGCCGTCCAGACGCCAGCCGCATCGACTGTCGTCGTGGTAACAGGTGAACCGTTGATCACCACCGCGATCTGATCTTCGGGCGTTCCCCGGCCGGTAAGCACCGTCGTGCCGGCCAGTGGACCGCCAGCCACCGGCAACGTAATACTCGGCGTCGCGATCGCCGGCACGCCAGCGCTTTCCGCAGGCGCGCTCGCAGCGGGTGTCTCACCAGCCGCATCTGCAGGTGGATTTGCCGGCATGCTCCCGCTCTCAGCGACAGGCGTACTCGTCGCCGTCGCTTCAGACTGGCTTCCACCCTGCATCGGGTTCATCACCGCCATACCATCTTCGACGGTCACCGGCGCACCGATCGATGCGACGTTGCCATCTTCATCCAGAATTCCCGCCCCCAAGGTTGCCGTGCCCGCACCTGGAATCTCGACCGTTGCCGTCCAGACCCCACCGGCGTCAACTTCGGCCTCGGCTGCCGGAACGCCGTCAATCGTGATCTGGACCGTTCGCCCGGCTTCGCCCGTACCCGTCATCTCCGCGACGCCAGCTAAGGCGCCGCCAGGGGGGACACTGATCGTGGGCGCGGGCGTAGTCGTCGTAACCTCACCCGTCGCACCCGGTTCCTCGGCGCCGGCCTCCGGCGTGCTCGTCGCTGGGACCTCGCTCTCCGCTCCGTCAGCCGCCGGGACTGATGTCACGATGCCATCCTGCACCGTGAGCGGTACGGACGCCGCCGTCACCATCCCATCGGCGTCGACCACGTCAACCTGCACGGCAACATTGCCAGACGCTGGGAGCGTCACGGTGGCCGTCCAAATACCTACGGCATCTACAAGTGCAGGGGCACTCGGGGCGCCGTTGATGACGACGATCATACTGTCGTTGGGAACGCCGGAACCGGTCAGCACCACCCGCCCGTTCAGGGGAGATCCGGCCGGCGGCATCACGATGGTTGGCACTGCCAACGCTGGATTGCTCACACCGGTAGAACCCGCTTCCCCCTCATCTGCAGCCGGTATATCCGTCGCCCCCGGTGCAACCGCCACAACCACGCCGTCTTGCACGGTCAACGTCGACGACGATGAAGTCGCGTTGCCGTCTGCATCCACAGTTGCCGTCGTGACGGCTACGGCGCCTGTCGCAGGAATCTCCACCGTTGCCGTCCAAACCCCAGACGCATCGACCTCGGCTGCGCCGGCCTGTTCCCCGTTCACCGAAACTTGAATCTTACTTCCCGGTTCACCCGTACCCGTCAATTCGGTCGGACCCGCCAGCGCGGCGCCGGCGGCCGGAGCCTTGATATTTGGCGCCGTCGCCGTGGGCGTCAGGCTTTCGCCGGCCCCAGCTTCACCTCCACCGGCTGCTGGTGTGCCGGTTGTCGTCGCGCCTGTGGAGGCATCCACGACCACGCCATCTTGGACCGCCACCGTCGCTGAGGAGGGGGTCATCGTGCCTTCGGCATCGACGGCTGCGGCCGTCATCACTGCCGCGCCCGTTGCGGGGATCTCCACCGTTGCGGTCCACACGCCCGACGCATCCACCTCAGCCTCACCTGCCGGCTGGCCGTTTATCAAGACCTGAACCTTGCTTCCCGGTTCACCCGTACCCGTCAATTCGGTCGGACCCGCCAGCGCGGCGCCGGGTGCCGGCAATTTGATACTCGGCGCCGTAGGGGCAACTGTCTCACCGGCGCCAGCCTCACCAGCACCTGCGCCGGGCGTTGCCACAACGATGCCGTCCTGTACTGTCACCGGCGCCGACGATGAAGTCACCTTGCCGTCTGCATCCAGTGGACCGACCGTCATGAGTGCCGCACCCGTCGCCGGGATCTCCACCGTTGCCGTCCACACGCCGGACGCATCCACCTCAGCCTCACCTGCCGGTTGGCCGTTTATCAAGACCTGAACCGTGCCTCCTGGTTCACCCGTACCCGTCAATTCGGTCGGACCGGCCAGCGCAGTGCCCGCGGCCGGAGCCTTGATGCTTGGCGCCGTCGCTGTAGGCGTCACGCCTTCACCCGCACCCGCTGCCGGTGTGCCGGTCGCCGCAGGCGTTGCTACACCCGGGGCACCACCTGAGCGTGATTCTGCAACGAGACCATCCTGCACCGTCAACGGCGTCGCTGACGATGTCACCTTGCCCTCTGCATCCAGTCCCCCCACGGTCACCGCGACCACGCCCGTCGCAGGTATCTCAACCTTAGCGGTCCAATTGCCGGACGCGTCCACCTCGGCTTCGCCGGCGGGCTGGCCGTTGACCTGGATCTGCACCTTGCTTCCCGGTTCACCTGTACCGGTCAATTCGGTCGATCCCGCCAGGGCGACACCGATCGCGGGAAGATTGATACTCGGCGCGCTTGCAGTTAGCGTCGTTCCAGGGGCGGGCACAGCTTCCGCCGTGCCGGGTGCACCATCCTCACCGGTCCCGTTGGTCACCAGTACCCCGTCGACAAGCGCTTGGACTGCCGACGAAACAACGACCTCCCCGGCATCGTTCAGGGCATCGATGGTGAGTTCCACCGCGCCGGCGGCTGGCAGTTCAACACTCGCACGCCAACTGCCGTCGTCGCCTACCTCGGCGACCCCGATCGATTCCCCATTCACGGTCACTTGCACCTGGCCACCGGGTTCGCCGGTTCCGGCCATTTCAACCACGCCTGCCCAGGCGACGCCGGCAGCGGGCAGATTTAGCGTTGGCGTCACCGGCAAAGCCGCAGACGCAACACCCTGCGTCGTTGTTGGCACTTGTGTTGCTGCCACGTCAGCGGGTGCCGCGGCAATGGCTGTGGCGTCTGCCGGTGCGGCGCCCGGGGGCGCTACGGTCACCTCCCCAAAACGAGAGATGAGGAACCACGCGCCAATCGCGGCAATTGCGATCAATACAAAGAACCACCACTTGCGACGGCGATGGCTTCCAACCAGCAACTCGTTGTTCGCAACTTGCGTCACGGGAGTCTCCTCTAGCCCTTGGCTTGTGCGCTGGGCGCGGCTTTCGACAGACCGGTCTGGATCGCATTCACGCTGGAGACAACCCCTGCCTCATCGCCACTCGCCAGCGCTCTGCCCAGCGGCTCAAGCAGCCCGCCGGTCCCGGTCACAAGCCCGATTCGGCTTGCAGTCGCGACTGCCTGCGCGTTCAACGCGTCAACCTGCATTTGCAGCGCCTCTTGTAAGGCTGTCAGCCTGGCCAATTGGGTACGCGCATCGACCAATGCTTCGGGCGCCGCGGCCTGGACTTCGATAATTCGCGGCTGCCGTGCATATTCGGCATTGGCAGCGGCGATAGCCGCGCGTAGCTCAACTTCGTCCCCGCTCTCCAATGCTGCGCCCACCACACCGATGGGGCCGGTGGCTGCCGCCACAATGCCCACACGATCGTGCGCCGCCTCATAGACGGCGAGGATCGCCTCAAACTCGCGTTGAATTGCCGCTTGGGCATTGCGAGCTTGCTCGAGTTCATAGCTCAGTTGATGGACTGCCGCCTGCTCGGCATTCAACCGATACTCGACCGATGTCTGGTCGACTTTGGCCGCTTCGATGGCAGCCAGTGACTTCTTTACTTCGTCGCCGTCGCCATCTTCAAGCGCCTTGCTCAGTGCGCCGTAGATCCCCCCCCCAGCAGCCAGCAGCCCAAGTGCGCCGGCGAGTTTGCCTGCCCTGTCATTGAGACCGTCAACCTGACTCTGTAGCGACAAGCGCGCAGCGTCTGCCTGTTCAAGGTCCTTTTTCAGTCCCTTTACGGTCTGCACAGCCTTGTCGGTCTCGCCCTGTCCCAGGCTGATCTGTTCCTCAAGCGCCTCGATTCCTACGACCGAAAAAGGTATAATCAACTACAAATTCGATTAGCCAGCCGATGGCAACGCCGATTAACAACCAAACAAGCCAGTTGTTGAAGTCCATAAACGCGCTCTCCTATGAAGACTCTGATGCCGGGGTCGGGACCTGCAAATGATTACTGACCGGTGCGCCGCTTCCAGTGCACGTTGCGCAACGACAGGCGCCATCTCATACCGGTATTCAACACTACCCTTAAAATCGCCAATCGGGGCGAGCAGTTGCCCCAGGAGGATCGGCTTTGGCGCAACGCCGCAGAGCGCTACCGTCTTGCTGGCGCCGGCAACGATGGCCACCGCAGCCACAATTGGCCGATCGGAGGGCGTACGTGCCACACGCGCAATGGCGCCACGTGCCGCTTGTAGCGGCACGGCAATCTCGGTAATGACGCCATCCACCACCTGCAAATCACGCAATGGCACAGTCTCGACCGTCTGCCGTCTTGTATACATGGTCACAGCCGCATCCAGCGCCAATAGCGCCGCGTAGACCTCACTGTCCGCTTCGCCGAGGGCAACTACGCCGCCGATCGTGGCGGCATTGCGGAGGTTGATCGGGCCTTCACCCCTGGCTGCCTGGACCAACACCCCACTCGCCAGCGCACCTGCCACCGGATGCGCAATCATGTCGGTCAGGGTGACCATTGCGCCAACCACCAGCCGCTCACCATCCATGCGCAGGCGATCCAACTGCAGCATGCGGAGATCGATCACGGTTTCAAGTTCAGGACGCGCTCGCATCTCCAACATTCCGACCAGCGCAGTGCCTCCCCCAAGGATGGCCGCGCTGCCTCCCGCTTCATTTAAGAGTCGAATCGCCTCATCAAGTGATGCAGGACGGACAAACTGAGACAAAATAGCCATGACATCCACCCTGGGTGCGGAGCATTATTCTAGAGTCGGTCTATCAACAGAATTCGTTACAACTTGCTTGACATTTGTATTATAGCGCATGCATATCGATGCACCTACTAAAAGTTACTGAACCATAAACTGCGCACTCACCGCTTGTGACGCCCCCAATACCAGCCCCCGCTCCCCCGGTGAGCACCCGCCCACTATGAGCAGGAACTCGCCTGGCGCCAAGTTCCATTCACCCAGGTTATTGACTGACATCATCGCCTCAGGCGATACTTCAAACTCAACGATAATACTCTCACGCGGCGCCAACGCCACCCGCTGGAAACCGGCGAGGCTGCACCGGGGCGCTCCTTCAGACGCGGTCAGGTTGGTCAAATACACCTGCACCACTTCCTCACCGGCAACTTCACCCACATTCGTTACCGTCACCTGGGTCTGCATCGACCTCCAACCGCAATCACATCCTCCGCCAGCGTCAATGCGCTATACGAAAAATGCGTGTAGCTCAAACCAAAGCCAAAAGGGTATAAGGGTTCGCTCGCCATGTAGCGGTAGGTGCGCCCCGCCATGCCGTAATCATCAAAGGGTGGTAATTGATCCACCGAAACCGGAAAGGTGATTGGGAGGCGCCCCGATCGACCGGCGTTGCCAAAGATTACGTCGGCGACGGCATCGCCGCCGGCCTGCCCCGGGTACCAGACAAATAGAATGGCGTCAACCAACGCTTCGATGTCGCCAAGGGCAATGGGGCTTCCCCAGCCAGGATCAGCACGATCTTCGTACCATTGGCCGCCAACTTCCGAGATAATCGGCCTGCACCGCAGGCAAAGGATATCGTCCCGATCTCCTTCCGCGGGCGCAACGATCGCGTCGCCCTCCTCGCCTTCCATCAGAGGGGACAAGCCCATGCAAGCAATGACGACATCGGGTTGATTCGAAGGCAACAGCCACCAATCGACCAGCGCCGTGCTGGGCTGCTCATACTGGACACACTGGCGATAATCGAGCGCGACACCTTCGGGCAGCCTGCCCGCAAACCCTTCCAGCAGGGTGGTCAAATCTGCGCTAACGCCATAATAGTTGCCAAGCAGAATGTTGCCGTCGGCCGCAGCGGGCCCTAACAGCCGGATCGAACGGACCTCTGGTTTCAGCGGCAGTAGGTTGTCCTTGTTCTTTAGCAATACCAACGACTTGAGCGCCGCGGTGTACGCCAGTTGGCGATGCTCAGGACTGCCGATCACGGCTTCCGGCGTCGCGGCAAAGGGCACCTTGGAGTCGGGATCGAACATGCCAAGTTTGAAACGCGTGGTGTAGGTACGGGTGAGCGCCCGATCCAAATCTCCCTCGTCAACCAGCCTGCGTGTGAGCGCCTCTCCCAGATACGCGTAGGCTTCGCCACATTCCAGGTCACAACCTGCCTTCAGCGCAATGGCCGCAGCCTCAGCCAGGTCGCCGGCCGTGTGGTGACCATGATAAATGTCACTAACGGCACCACAGTCGGACACGAAATGGCCACGGAAATCCCATTTGTCGATGAGCAATTCACCCATTAAATAGGGGTGAGCGCAGCATGGGGAGCCGTTGGTGCGGTTGTAGGCGCCCATGACCGCCTCGACCTTCGCTTCCGTGACCAATTTTTTGAACGCCGGCAAGTATGTTTCGTGCAGATCGCAGGGAAGCTCTGGCGTCAAAGTTGTGGCGCAATCGTTCTGGCCCGCTATGCACCGCATAGGTGCTTGGCGCAGGCAGCAGCCTTCATGTAGACCGGATGGTCGCCCTGGAGTCCACGCACGAACGCACTGCCGATCTCACCGGTCAAATAGGGGTCCTCGCCATAGGTTTCCTGGCCACGCCCCCAGCGTGGATCGCGGAAGATATTAACGTTCGGTGACCAGAAGGTAAGCCCCTGGCAATAACCGTTGGCGCCGTTGCGCCGCAACGCAGCGTGATACTTTGCACGCCCTTCGTCGGCGATTGCAGCAGCTACACGCTCGATTAACGCAGGGTCCCAGGTGGCGGCCAGCCCGATTGCTTGGGGAAGACCGTGGCACGCCCGTTGCGCGCCACGCCATGCAAACCTTCGCTCCAATAGTTGTAGGCTGGGATGCCGAGGCGCGGAATCGCGGCGGCGTCATGGCGAAGCTGCGAGATTTTTTCCTCGACTGTCATCTGTGCGATCAGATCGGCCACGCGCACAGGTGTCGGTTGATTCGGATCGAGATAGGTGGGTGTCTTCGAAACGGTCGTCATCGTGGTTCTCTCCAGCGGATGGTTGAGGCGCAGGGCAGCAAGTTGCTTTGTTTCAGTTTACCACCCTTCCTATTTGCCAGGGGACTGCGCCCCAACAAAAAAGGCCGCACACGTGTGCGGCCTTTTCATCCTAGCCTCTAGTTGTTTACTACCTTACCTGATACCGGGTGATCTCGGCATCGATAAACGCTTCGCCGAGCGCACGCGCCACCGAGATCCGATGGTGCCCGTCACGTACATAGTAGCAGCCCTGCACCTCGATCAGTTGCACGGCCGGCATCGCTTCACCGCTTAAACGCGCCTCGGCAATATTGAGCCAGCGCTGCTTCGGTAGTTCACCAATCGGGCGAAATTCACCATCAAACGCGGGCGCTTGTTCCGCAGTGCCACAGATTGCGTCCATCGCCACGGCACGCACGCCAGCGTAGTGTTGCTCGTGCAAATCGCCGGAAAGCGTAGCACACGCGAGCGGCTCCAGGTTCACTGGACGCCCGAATAACCTGCAGAAGAAGCGACAGACCTGCCCGCGCCAACTGACCGACCAATAGAGCTTGACTACTTCGCTGCGGAGACTGGTTGGTTGTGAATACTCCTGCAACATCGCTCGCCGTCCTTCCTTGTTGTGAGTGCTCTACCCACCACAAGTATGACGTATGCGAAGGATGTCGTCGCCTGGCGCGCGGTCAGCGTTTTACTGTCCGAAAGTCCAGTCTCCAGGATGCAGACCAACCAGGAAGTGCGAGACTTCCTGGTTGGTTGTATCAGATTATGCTTGGGCGGGCGAGGCACTGTCGGCTGGCGCCGCGGGGGCACTGTCGGCTGGCGCCGCGGGGGCCGGATCGACCACCGGCGTAATCCCCAGGGCGTCGGCAAGTTCGACTAGTGCTGTCTTCTCCGCCTCGCTTACCCGGACGGCGCCGATGCCCATGAAACCGCCTTCCTTCGCGGCATTCGCCTGCTGCACGCCAAACTGGTACAGCCAGTCCTTGAATGCCTTGGCTTCCTCAGGCGCAGCCTTCTGATCCAGCACTTCCACGGCGCCGTGGATGCTGGCAAGAATGGCCTGACGCAAGGCATACGGATCCTTGGTGTCGTACTTTGGCTCCGCCTGTTTCATGGCGTCTTGGCTGCTGAACGTCGAGAAGATCGCGCCCATCAATTCATTGGGAGCGGCCTGCTTTGCCGCGTCCGTCAAATTCTTGGCGGCCGAAAACATTTCTTTCATCCCGCCAAACAGCGAAGGGCTCCTCGTGAGTCACGCGCATGCTGGGTTTCCTGCCTTAACGCATTCGGCTAGGTCAATTTAACCTCTTGCCCCATGCCCCGTTCCCGCGCTCGCTGTAACACTAACGGCGCGGTCACTGCATCCTGTACGGCCATACCCACGGTCTTGAACAGGGTAATATCCGCGTCATTCATGCGGCCAGGCGCCAGGCCGAGGAGCACTTCACCCAATTCACCTACCACATGGTCGTACGTAATCGCGCCTTCCTGCACCGGAATCACAATATCACCGGCTTCGGTCTGCGCCGCAGTCCGGCCGTCCACATAAACACGGCTGCGCAGGATCGTAGTGGTGTCCAGTTCACGCATGGTCCGGGTGTATGCACCAATGGCGTTGATGTGCGTCCCTGGCCGCAACCAGTCGCCATTGAAAAGCGGCGATGATGCATTCGTCGCCGTACACACAACATCCGCCATCTCCACCCCCTGCTGCACATCCGTGAGTGGCTCGACAGGAATGCCCAGTTTCTCCGCCATCCGTGCACAGAAGCCGCGTCCGCCGTCAGGGTTCAGGGCAAACACAAAGGCGCGTTCAATCGGTCGGACGGTGCAGACGGCTTCCAGTTGCGGACCGGCTTGCGCACCGGCGCCAAAGAGCATCACAGTACGGGCATCTGCTCGCGCGAGCGTCTGCGTTGCCACGCCACTGATTGCGCCGGTGCGCATGGCCGTCAGGTGTTCGGCGTCCATGAGCGCCAATGGTTTTCCTGTACGCGGGTCATGCACCAGGACTACCCCCTGGATCGTTGGTTCCCCGTAGCGCGCTGGGTTGTCGTTGTAGACGGTCACGATCTTGATTGCCAGCGCCCCCGGTTCGCCTTCCACAAACGCCGGCATCGAAAGATGGATCCCGTTGTGCATCGCCACCGGAACCGCGAGCCGTTGCGGCATCGTGACATGGCCCAACGTCAACTGGCAGAGGCCCTCGGCCACGGCGGCAATCGCGTCGGGCATCGTGAGCAGTTGTTCGACATCATGACGGGAAAGCACGAGCACGGTGCACCTGCCTTGATCTTAAATCGACGCATGAAGTAGACGGTAACTTTCAACACCTGGCAGTATAGCACCGTCACATCCATGGTGGAACCTGCCGGGGTGTGTGTCCAGCTTTACGTCTTCTGACCCGCGTAAGGTAAGATAAAGGCGTAATGTGAGCCTTATTAGTGATATAGGCTTGCACTGGCCTAAAAATGGTGACTGGATAGCCCGGCCGGTTTAATTGGGATACCCGAGGAGACACTCCATGCAGATCCGAAGATACCTACTCTCACTTTTCTTGGCGCTCGGGCTGGGGATCAGCCTTGCGCCTGCGCCGAGTTTTGCCCAATCTGACCCCCGCGGGCTTGATAACCCGGATTTCACCAGTTATGGTGTTCGCTGTAGCGGTGGTGTCTGTTCGCTCGCGGTCGATCTCGGGCCGGTCGAAGCCGAAGCGCCGGTAGATGCCGCTGCACCGATCAAATTCGATCTACCCGTCGGCAACCTGGGGTTCCTCTCAGGCGGCGCCGTGGAGATCAGTGACCAACTGACCCTCAAACTACCCGTCGGTCAGGTCAAAATAACGGACGGCGACTTCAACGTGCGGCTGGATGAGGCAGGCCAGATCGTCCAATTGCACGGCGCCACGCAGTCGATGCAACCAAATCTGACGCTGCCCAATGGCATGCATTTTGGCGGCGATTTTGCAGCAGAATTTGGCTATGACTTTGGCTCAGAGTTGGGCGCCTTCAGCGACCTAGTTGATCCGGACGGCCGCTACCTGTTCTTGCGCGTGGGCGATGGCTTCAACTTTGACACCGCCTTGCCAAACGAAAACGGGCGCGCCGAGTCCATTACGGTGGCCGTCCCCAATGGCGAATCCGCCACGCTCGTGATTGATCCCACGAACCAGGTGCTCTATCTGGATGGACGCTTCGACATGTCACAGGTGCTGCGCCTGATCACCGTTGCCACTATGCTTGGCATCGATGTCGGACAATTGCCGGCGCTCTCCGGGCTTACCATCCCCCTGAATTCGACCGTGGGTATCGCCGCAATGATCTCCAGGGACGCGAGCCGCAATTTCATCGAGACGAACGGGAAATTGAGCATCGAAGGCGGCCCGATCGGCAAGCTCCTCAAAATCGACAAGGAGCCGCTTGCATTGGATAGTTCGCTCCGGATCGACCCGACCGGGATCAAGTTGCAGGGTGTCGCCGGCGCTGCGCTTGCACCGAAAACACTGCTCGACGGTGGCGGTAGCCTCGAAGTGTTCATTCCATTCCAACGGTTCAGTGATGCCTATGTACGGATCGGCGGCGATATCTCGGTGCCGATCGTCGGCATCGCCGCCGAAGGCATCACCACGCTCGGCGGTTCGACTAGACCCGGAGAACCTGGGGTTGCCGGAGATGATGGCCCAGGGTGGTGGGATGCAGCCGGCGCCTGGATTGGCGGCACGGCGAGCGGCACTGCGCAGGGGGTCGCCTCAGGATCTCAGTCAGCACTGGATGCGCTGCAAGGTGCGGTTGATGCGGCGCGCCAGGGTCTGGGTGCTGCGAAAGACAAGACCGTAGGCGGCGCCGATGCCGCAGCCGGCGCTGCGGGCAATGCGGCAGGCGCCGTAAAAGATGTCGCCGCTGGGGCCGCGGGGGCAACAGCCGGCGCCGCAGGCAGCGCAGCCGAGGTTGTCAAAGACGTTGCAGGCGCCGCTGCTGACGCAGCCGGGAACGCCGCAGGCGCCGTCAAAGATGCCGCAGGAACCGCAGCCGGCGCCGCAGGAAATGTGGCCGGCGCCGCAGGATCCGGGGTTGCAGGCGCCGCAGGAGCTGCCGCGGGCGCAGCCGGAAACGCATTGTCTGGCGCCACTTCCGGCATCAACTGTGGCGTTCTGCGTGCGCAGCAACTCTGGTGCACCAGGACCGGGCTCTGCGAACCACCAACCGATGTGTGCGTTGAGCCGGCGCCAACACCCGAACCCAGCAATTAGCGTCCGCGGTGACTGGGCAAACGTGGTTGCCCAGTCACCGTGACCCTTCTCGCTCCACGAACGTAAAGGACCATTCCGTTGTGATGTCGCGCTCCCGCCCTTCCCTTGCGATTTCGATTGCGCTGGTGCTACTCACCGTCGCCGCGATCATTTCTGCCTGCCGCCCCGTTACCGGTACGGAATCTCTCGGACTCCTGGTCCAGGTGACCAGTGTGGCAGATGCACCTACGCCGCCCTCGCTCAGCAGCCTCTTTCCGGGCAACTCCGGACTCCTGGCCCCAGTCGCAACCCAGCCACCACCGACACCCCCAGTGGTCACGCTGCCCGCAGCAACACCGACGCCAGAAATCTTGAACGGTCCGGTATCAGTCGCCATTGGCGCGAGCGTGCCGGAAACATGGTCTGCGCCAGTCTTGCGAAAGCTCAAGAGTGTCAGTGAGGTCCAGACCAGTTCGGGCCCCCAACCGCTGAGCGTCCTTGATCAGCCGGACAGCGCCGGCGCCCAGGTCAAGATGATGCCCGGAAACCAGGCAACCCATGCGGTCGCAACGCATGTTTTGGCGGCAGTTGCGCCCTTTGCCACCGTGGCAGACGACATTGCCTTTGCCGAGCTCCAGGAGCGTTGGCGCAACGCCACGGATGGCGATCTGTTTGTCACGCCGGAAGCCGCGCCGTGGTTTGAGGCGATCTTGGGTCCCAACGGCAACGCATCGTCAATCGTTGCACGTGACGAGCTGTTGGCACGACTGGAGGCTGCGCCCGGCAGCCTTGGCGTCGTCAGTTTTGGCCAGATCGATCCCCGCTTCAAAGTGATGACCGTTGACGGCGCCAATGTGCTCTCCAATCGATTTGTGGCGCAAGCTTACCCATTGGCAGCCAGCCTCACCGTCGAGGGAGCGGGCGGCTCAGTGATCGCCCCGCTGCTGCAGGAAGTCATCCAGCCGGCAACCAACCGGGACGCCTCGAAACTCACCCAGTTGCTCATGACCGGCGTCACGGCCATGTCGCGTGTGACCGCCGTCAAGATGGACCGGAATGGCTACGATTATCCAGCACGCGTCATCTCAGACGTCTTTGCTGCGGCGGACATCACCCATGTGTCCAATGAAGTGCCTTTCCTGGATGACTGTGTCGCCAACCCGGCCGAGAACAATCTGATCCTGTGCAGCGACACCGACTATTGGGCTGCACTGGCGGCACTGGGCACCGATATCGTTGGCTTAAGCGGCAACCATGTCAACGACTTTGGACGTGATGGGGCGCGCCGATCGATCGGCTGGTATCGGGATCAGGGTATCCCGATCTACGGCAGTGGGCTCACCGTTAATGAGGCCTGTGCCCCTCTGCTCTGGGAGGACCACGGCAATACGTTTGCGTTTATCGCCGCGTTGGCATTTGATCCACCGGGTGCGTGGGCCTCAACGACTGAGCCTGGCGCATGCTACTACTATGACAACAAACAGCTCATTCTAGACATGGTGCGTGATCTGTCGAACAAGGCGGACATTGTGGCCGTCGAGCTTCAACACCAGGAAACCTATGAGCCTTATCCGATCCCCCTCCAAATTGAGGAGTTCCGCGAACTGCGCAATGCAGGCGCAGACATTGTGACCGGGGTGATGAGCCATGTCCCGCAGGCGCAGGAGCCATACAGCGAGAATGACCCCGGCGGCGCCGGCATGATCACGTATGGTCTTGGTAATCTTTTCTTTGACCAGATGTGGAGTTGGGAAACGCGCACGGAATTGGCAGCCCGCCATACCCTCTATGACGGCAAACTGATCAGCGCTGAACTGCTGACGATGGTGCTGGAGGACTTTGCGCAGCCCCGCTGGGCAAAGCCGGACGAGCGTGCCGATATCCTGAAGCGCATTTTCGCCGCTGCACCCGATCGTCCCAGGAATAAAGTGGGCCTATCCGTTGACAAATCCTGCGTTGTGTATTTGAGGAGAGTCCAGAACCAATGCGTATTCTCATTATCGGTGGCTCCGGCCTGATCAGCACACCCATCACCCGCTTCCTCCTGGCGCGGCGATGAAGTAGTTCTCTACAATCGCAGCCAGACGCCGCTCCGCGCAGAGGGGAAGGTCACGCAAATCTCAGGTGATCGCAAAGATCACGCAACGTTCGAGCAGCAGATGACAGCGGCAGGACACTTCGACGCGGTCATTGATATGATCTGTTACCTGCCGGAAGAAGCCGATAGCGATGTACGCGCGTTCCGAGGCCGCTGCGACCATCTGATTTTCTGCAGCACGGTGGACGTCTACAGCAAACCGGCCCACCACTATCCCTACTGCGAAGACGAACCGCGCAACGCCATCAGTCTCTACGGGCAGAATAAAGTCAAGTGCGAGGACATCTTCCTGGCGGCCCATGCCCGCGGCGACTTTCCGGTCACGATCATCCGGCCCGCCATGACCTATGGCGAAGGCGGCGTCATTGTCCACACCTTTGGCTGGAACACAACCTATCTAGACCGGATTCGCAAGGGCAAACCGATCGTGGTGCCGGGAGACGGACAGTCGCTGTGGGTCACGTGCCACGTCGACGATGTGGCGCGGGCATTTGTCGCCGCGATCGGCAATGCACGGGCGTTCGGCAAAGCCTACCACACCACCGGCGACGAATGGCTGACCTGGGACCAGTTCCACCAGGGGGTGGCACGTGCACTCGGAGCGCCCGCGCCGCGGCTGGTGCATATCCCCTCAGACCTCCTTGCGATCATCTCCCCGGACGCAGCGGCGATCACGACCAGCAACTTCCAGTACAGCAACATCTATGACAACGCAGCGGCGCGCGCAGATTTGGATTTTCGCCAGACGATCCTTTAGCTCGCCACCAGGGCGAAAACCGCCTATACACTCTCGTGCGCTGGTTTTCGCGCCCAGAGCAACGTATAACGTGACACACACGGCACGGGGCCGGCCACAAGGTCGGCCTCGAGTTTTGCCAGGCCCCGCGCAAAGACCTCATCCGGCAGGAGCTGCAGCGAGGAAAACGCTCGGACACGATACGTTGCGGCCGATTCAAGGGAATAGGCATACTCGACCGTCTCTTCACGCAGGTCGATAAAGCCGGCAGCTACCAGCCACCCGAGCAATTCGGCGATCGGATGATACCGCTGCAACTCAAGAGCAACCGTCTCCGGCCAATAGACCGCCAGCGGGCAGCGCGTCGCAATGATGCGTTCTGAATCGGTCGCAACCGCAAATAGACCCTGCGGCGCCAGGACTCGGTACGCCTCCCGAATCATGGTTGCGGCGTCGCGCACATGGTGAATGACATCGACGCAGTAGGTATAGTCAAATTCCCCGTCTACATAGGGCAGGTTCTCCCCGCGGCCTTCTTCAACGACGACCGCCGGCCACCGCGCGCGTGCTGCAGCGAGCATGGCGCTAGACGGATCAACTCCATAGGCGGCACAGCCGGTGGGCATTTGAAGGCGCCCGATGTAGTTGCAAGTGCCGCACCCAATCTCGAGCACGCGCGGAGCCAACCACTGCGGCGCCGGTGAGATGAGGCGCGCCAGCAGCAACGGATGGGCAGAGCGATTCTGTGCGTAATCGCCGGCAAGCACGTTGTAGTCTACTGAATTTGTCTCCATCTTCTGCCCCCTGCTGTGAACGACCACCTCCGGATTAAAGCCGCTTCAAAATGAGGACCGGCCGCCAGATTCACTGCCCGGCTCGTTCCCAGCTTCAAATACACCCTCTTCCACCAACGCTCGCTGGATCGCCTCCTCCCACATCGTAAACGACGACCCGGACCCCGGATGAAGCGCGTGATCGGCGCCGGTCCCACCTATGATATAGATGAAACCGACCCGACGCGTTGGGTCGAAGATCATCCCACTCAGCAACCCATATGCTTCGCCCAGGTGCCCCCAGAAGTGGTCGCCTGGCAGCCCACCGATCCGGTCGCCACCAGCGGCATCGTAGGCGCCGGTAAATTGCTGAAGACTCAGTCCCCACGCACGCATCAATCCCTGTGCGGTATCTCCATTCGAGGCACCGGCATCCCAGCGCCACCCCTCGGTCAGCATCATTTGCACCGACTCTGGTTGCAGCAACTGCATATCTTGCCAACGACCTCGATTCATCAGCACCACCATCAACTTGGCAAGGTTACGCGCGGAGATGCGCAATCCCCCCTGCGGCGAGAAAATAGTGCCGTTGGCGCCAGGGGCATAGGCACTCTGCGGCAAAGGGTCCCTGGTCACGCCACCGAGTTCGCCCGTGTCCGGATTCTCGACACGGATCACCGCCGGTGGGCGCACACCCCGAAAATCGTCCACTTGCGGCGTCCATGGACCTCGCGGGGTCCAGACGCCGTCCTGCATGCGCCGGTACAACGTCGCCAACTGCGCAAGCGCTGCATCCGAAAGCGCCGCAACATTATAGCCGCCGTCGATGGCAAGTGGGGTGAAGACGGTGCGTTGCATGAACTGGTCAAAGCGTTCACCGGAAATACGCTCAAGGATCGTCCCCAGGACACCGTAATTGAGATTCGAGTACGCAAAATAGCGACCTGGCGCACAGTCAACACTGCCAGTCGGCCCTGCAAAGTGGGCGCCCCCCTCATAGAACCGTCCGTCCGTATCAAAAAATTCCCGCAACGTATATGGTGCGGGAATACTATACGCGGAGCCATCACGCAGCGACGAGGTGTGGAGCAACAGTTGGCGAACGGTAATCGGCGAGAGGGGGTAATGTGGGTTTCGCAGCGGGAAGCCAAGATAATCGCTAACGTCGCGATCCAGGTCTAGCCGTTGGGCTTCAACCAACGT
The DNA here is from genome assembly GCA_016713335.1 of Candidatus Fredericiella danica. Lineage (GTDB taxonomy): Bacteria > Chloroflexota > Anaerolineae > Caldilineales > Caldilineaceae > Fredericiella > Fredericiella danica. The sequence continues at coordinate 92,546 of JADJPH010000101.1, forward strand.
CATGGCACCAATCGTCGCCACGGTCTTTGAAATGGACGCGATGCGAAAGAGGTGTCGCCCGTAACGGGTAGTGCTTGCGTAGGATCGCCAGGGTCAATCCAGAGCCACCGGTGCAGTGCTCATACACAGTGCGCTCGCCAGCCACAGCGATCACCGCTAGCCCTGACAATTCCGCACCCGGCGTATCTACGATGGCGGCGAGGCGGGCGTCCAGTCGTACTCGATCAACCATGGTGGCAACCGCTCGCCCGGTTCACTGCGCCTATAACACCAGGCAATTCTCGCGCAAGAAATAGACGGTCAGATCCGAGCCGATTTCGGGCACGGCCAGATGCGGGTTATTGAATTCATCCACGAGCAACAACGCATCGCCCAGGCGTAGATGGATACGCACGACCGAGCCGTGAAATGCAACAAGTTCAACGCGCCCGGTCAAGCGGTTCTCATCGGCGCGCCCCGTGCTGTCTGGATTGAACAATTCCGGGACGCAACGCGATTTGTGCGGTTTCGCCGGCAGCATGGTTAACCAGAGGCCTGCCGGTGAAGAAAGTCTGGCCATCGACCTGGATGGCGCCCGTGGCAGGATCGATGACTTTCACCTTCAACAGATTCAATGTGCCCACGAAACTGGCAACGAATTCTGTCGTTGGAAAGTTGTAGATTTCAAAAGGAGGTCCCACCTGTTCGATGAGACCACGATTCATCACGACCACGCGATCGGACAGCGAAAGCGCTTCCTCCTGATCGTGGGTCACGTAGACGGTCGTGATGCCAAGCTGGCGCTGAATGGAACGGATTTCGTTGCGCAGCGAAAGCCTGATCTTGGCGTCAAGCGCAGACAATGGTTCATCCAGCAGCAACAATTGTGGTCGAATCGCGATGGCCCTGGCAAGCGCCACGCGCTGTTGCTGTCCGCCGGACAGTTGATATGGGTAACGGTTGCCCAATTCCTCCAGTTTGATGAGCGCCAGCATTTCGCCCACCCGCTCCTTGATTTCAGGCTTGGATTTACCACCCACCTTCAACCCAAAACCGATGTTGTCAGCCACATTCATGTTTGGGAACAGCGCATAGGATTGAAACACCATTCCGATGTTGCGCTGATTCGGCCGGATCGGCGTGATATCGCGGCCATCCATGACGATGGAGCCTGAGGTGGCAGTTTCAAAACCGGCGATCATACGGAGTGTCGTCGTCTTGCCACAGCCGCTTGGGCCGAGAAACGAGACAAACTCGCCCGCATTTACATTGAGATTGAAGTCCTCGACTGCGGGAGTCTGTGCATTGGGAAAGACCTTGCGGACGTTGGTGAGTTCTAGAAAAGCCATGGCAACTCTTATGAAAACTTGCTCGAATGGTGTTGATGCAAACGACTAATGCGCCCCGGTGAGTGGACCGCGCTTTGAACCCCGCGTGACCAAATCAATCAGTCCCATCGCCAGCCAGGTCAGGGCAAAGCTGATAATGGTCAGCGCCGCAGGCTCATAGGCTTTGTGGTTGCCCAGCAGCGCAAGGTATGGGCCAAACGCCGGTCTGGCCAGGAAAGTGGCAATGGTCAACTCGCCGACGACAATCGCAAATGTGAGCAGCGCGCCGCTGAGAAGCGCGCTGCGCAAATTGGGGATAATGATCCGCCAGAGAATAGTGCCCCAACCCGCGCCCAGACTCTGGGCGGCTTCGGTCAGCACGCGCACATCCATGGCGCGCAGCCCATTGTCAACCGCACGGTACATGTAGGGCAAGGAGAGCACCACATAAGCCATCACAAGCAGGAAATCGGTGCTCAATGCCGAGGTGGTCAGCGCCGGGAAGACCGGCACACCAAAGATCGTGACCGGGCGCCCAAAGGTCTTGATCAACCCAAAGACAAGGACAATCGCCGGTATTACAAATGGCAACAAAGTCACAAATTCGACTGCCGGACGCCACGAGGGCACGCGCAGTTGCACCCAGTATGCGGTCGGCACCACCAGCAGCAGGCTCACGATAATGGTGCAAACCGCCATGACATTCGAGAACAAAAATGTTTCCAGGAATTTTGGATCGGCGAACGCAGATTGATAGGCAGACAAACTCAAAACGCCGCGCGACTTCTGCAGCGAGAAGATAAAAGTGCCAAAGAGGGGCAGCACAAAATAGAGAATGCCGAAGATGTAGATAATCCATGCCACCCAGGCTACTTTTCGCATGGTTTCACCTCACCGCAGCCAGCGTTCTGAAATCCGTTGAAGATAGGTATAGCCGACCAACGACACTGCCATGATCAACACCATGCCCAACGCCATTGCATACCCAAGATTGACATTGTGGAGCACATCGCCACGCATCTGTGCACCGATCTGAATCGTGATCAGATTCAGCCGGCCGCCGGTTAACGCAAATGCCGTAGCGTAAGCCCCAAACGCATTTCCGAAAAGGAGCAGCATCGTCGCCAAAATCGAGGGTAACAACAGCGGGAATCCAACGCGCAGCCAATATTGAAAGGTGCTGGCGCCAAGATTCTCAGCCGCTTCGCGCCATTCCTTCTTCAATCCCTCAATTGCCGGCACCATAATGAGCAGCATCAGGGGAAACTGGAAGTACATATAGGTCAAACTCAAACCGAGAAAGCTGTAAAGATTGAAGCCGAAACCATAGATGTCGAGACCAAGCCCCTTTAGCACCGCGGTGACAAAACCGGTGCGCCCCAGCGTATTCACAAATGCAAAGGCAAGGGTCACACCGGCAAAATTCGAAGCGACAGCCGCAAATGTCAACGTAACCGGATACAGCCAACGCGGCAGGTTGCCGGACGCCCGCGAATACGCCAGCAAAAATCCAAGAATGCCGCCAAATATGGCCGTGACTGCACTGATCCGGATGCTAAGCCAGTAGGACTCGGGAATCGGGGACTGGGTGAGACCCGTAATGTTCGCCAGCGTAAAATTACCCTGCCCATCCCGAAAGCTGTCGATAAACAGCGAAGTGGAAGGCAGTAGAATAAACAGAATGGCAAACAGAAAAAACGGCGTTAGCCCAAGCCACACCCAGGAGAAATGCCGCCGCGGCGCTGTCGAAATCGTTGTGGCCATGGGATCACCCGGTCGGACGCTGTTGCTGAGGATCGGAACTCGAAAATTGGTGGTCGAGATTGAGCATCTCGACCACCCGCTTACAAAACAACCAGCCCTTACTGAGGAGGCGCCTGAACGTCAGCACCTACTGCAGAATCCCAGTTCTCGACAATGACCTGCTTGCCATCCACCAGTTGTTGCACGGTGGGGAAGACGGCGCCGGTGACATCCGGCAGTTTCGCAGACAGTTCTTCCGGCACGACGCCACGGGCGCGGAGGTCTGCTTCCCGGATCGGGTGGCAATAGCCCTTCATCCACTCCAACTGGCCTTCATCCGAATAGAGGTATTCCATCCACAATTTCGCCGCATTGGGATGTGGGGCGTAGGCGCTGATGGCCTGCACATAGACGCCGGCAATGCGACCATCGGTCGGGACAACCACATCAACCGGTGGATTGCCTTCAAAGCTGTCGGCGCCGGCCAGGGCGTTGTAGTCCCAAGTAATGCGGACAGGCGTCTCACCCTTGGCAACCAACGCATTGTTGGAAATGGTCGGCACCAGGTTGCCCTTACTGTTCATTTGGGCGAAATACTCAAGACCCTTCGTCGGGTCTTCCAGCGTACCGCCGTTGGCGATGCTGGCGCCCTGCACAGACAGGATCGCCTGGTTCGAGGTACGAGGATCGCCAGAGAGCGCAACCTGCGCCTTGTACTCATCCTTCAGCAGATCAGCCCACGTCTGCGGCGAGTTCTGCACCACATCTTTATTGATCATGAAGGCCATGACGCCATAATAGTCGCCGTACCAGTAACCTTCTTCATCCTTGGCTTCGACCGGAATGGTGTCCCAGGTGGAGACCTTGTACGGCTGGAGCAGGCCTTCATCCTTGGCCTGTGGGCCAAAGGCGAAGCCGACGTCGATCACATCCGGCGCCTGCGGCCCCTTGTTGTCCTTGTTGGCCTTGATCGCCTCGATCTCGTCGCCTGAACCGGCATCCGGATTCAGTTCGTTGACCTTCAGCCCATACTTGCCCTTGAATCCTTCGATGGCCCCGCCGTAGTTGCACCAGTCATGCGGCAACGCAATAACCGTCAATTCGCCTTCGGCCTGTGCGGCCTTGACCAACTCTTCCAACCCCGCGGGCACTTCCGCCGCCGCAGCCTCTGTGGCGGCCGGCTCGGCGGGCGCGGCTGCGGGCACGGCCGCAGTGCAACCGGAGAGCACCAGGATGAGTGCGCCAACAAGCCCTATCTGCAGCAGCTTACGTATGCTGACCTTCATGCTTCCTCCTACGATCTGTCAATTGAAAATTGAGTAACGTGAGATGGTACGTCGGCGTTGTCGTGACCCGAGTGACGAAGTCGTTTCAGGTCATGAAGATATTTTTTACCACAAATAGGTTAAGTCGCGCCAACCGCATTATTCCCAGCTTGTTAACGTCTGGTAAACAAAAAAAATCGCACGGTGCTCCGTGCGATCCCAATCTCCCTAATCTCTAATCTCAATCCACCACTCATACACCATCTCCAATTGCAGGTTCAACCGCAATTGCCCCGGTTCGATGGGTGTCTCCGCGGCGGCTTTGTTCATTCCAGTCGCATACTGCGTGAACTGATTGCTGTAAACGCCGCCGGTCGTGCCGATCACTTCGCTGATGCTGAGCAATTTTCCAACCTTGACGCCCGCCAACGAGGCAAGTTCTTCGGCGGTCGCACTGGCATTGCCAACGGCGATTTTGCGGGCAGCAGACCGGGCGGTGGTGGGGTCATCCAGCAGGAATTCAACGCCATAGATATTGTTGGCGCCGGCCGTGATGGCGGTGTCAAGCACCTGGCCTAAGGTGGCCAGGTCCCGCACCAGCACGGTCACGGTGTTCGAGACCCGATACTGCACCTGATTATCCGGCAGGGGGCCATCGACGCCAAATCGTTCGGCATAAACACTGTACCCGGAGGTCTGGATATCCTCGTCTTTGATCCCGGCCTCCTTCAATGCCGCCAATACCGCATCCGTTTGCACCTTGTTGGCGCCTGACGCCTCTTGGACGCTGGCATTGACAGTCTCAACACCAATATTGGCACGCGCGACATCAGGTTTGATATTGACGGTGCCATCACCCACGACCGTGATCGTGCGCAGTGCCGCCGGTGCGGCGGGCAGTGGATTGTCCTGCGCCTGTGCGGTGGATGGGTGCCCAACCCAGGGGCCGGCTGCCAGCGCACCCCCAAACAGAATTGCGGCGGCAACGGCCGCGGTCGTAACGATGCGGAGTGTACTACGGTTCATGGCTCTCAACTCCTCTTCAATGTGTGGCCCAACAACGGACCAACGAACGGCCTTCATGATTTGGCGAGTGCATTCGTATCACGCCCGCCAAACTCAACGACGGCAGGGGAGCTTCGAATGTTCCGTCGAGATCGGTGCTTCAGGCAAACAGCATCCCGGTCACGGATACGACCGAAGCGTTCAAGTCGTCGGCCGGACAGACCGCATAGCCCGCCTGCTCACCGGGCCGATCACCGAGCAGTTGCATGGTGAGAAAAATCGGCGCCACTCCACAGACATTGTTGCCGTCGCGTGCGCGGCGGATCGAGTCGAGGAACGCCGCAGAATCGCCATGGACATGGCCGCCACGGTTCCATCGTCGGCGGCGCGAAGCCGTTGCCGGGCTTCCCGGTCAAGCGGTGCACCGCCAAACGCTGGTCCAACGTGCGCTAAATCACCCGAGGCAATGATGAGTGTGCGCCGGTCCGCAGTGATTTCGCCGAGCATCTTGAGCAATTTCTGGATGTGAACGTCGTCAAGCGGCCGGCGCCCATTGGTGTAGAAAGGATGAAACGAACCGACCAGAATCGGCGCCAGCGCAACAGGCCGGCCCGCACGCATGTGATGCAACCACACGACCACCAATTCCAACGAATGCTCCCCGCGATGACGCAGTTCCCCAGCATAGGCGAGGTCTTCCCCCAACTGCGCGGCCAGCCGGTCGACAAGTTCGGTGTCGGTTGGCAGCACGCCATAAGGCGTGGCATAGTTCTGGCGCGTGAGCGTAAAGAGATCGCTGCCGTGAATCGGTTCCCAACAGGATCACCAGTTCCGCTTCCTGCGCAGCCAGCGCAGCGCGTTTCCAGACCTGGGCATACACCTCGCCACCCCGTTGGTAGTCAATATGTGGGCTCAGCAGACCCACCGGCTGTGACCAATCAATCGGCGCAGGCGCCACCGCGTCCGCCGCTTCGAGATACTCCTGCAGGTATTGCCAGAGTTCCTTGGGGTCGCCAGGATAGGAACGATTAGCGAGGCCGGCAGCCGGTGTGGCGCCTGCCGGTACTCGTTGAGCAGATTGCTGTACCGGGTCTCCACCGCGCGTTTTCGAGCATCGACGCTTCATCCAGGGCTGCGACCAGTTCTGCAACGAGTGGCCCCGGCAGTTCCACCGCATAGCGCCGCCGGAACGCCTCGATCATTTGTGGCACCGTATGCTGCCCATCGAAAAACGCCATCACGGTTGCCAACGGCTGCGGCACGATCAGTTGATGCTCGCTCAGTTGTTGCGGATCACGCAAGAGCAGGTACGGAGATCCTTCATGCTCAATTGGACGAATGTCGAGCGGGCGAAGTTTTGGCGTCTGCATCGGGTTGATTGCACTCAAGTGGTTGGTTGGTTCGATTTTGACGATAATAGATCGTTCGTCAATGGAACAAAAATGCAATGTCTTGAGATTCGCGCAACCAGAATTTGAATGCGCATTGTCATATGATACACTAAGGGATGGTTTTGCAACGAGGCGCCGGCACCTCCGGTTCCTCGTTCTTTCTGTTCGCAGGAATGGCCTGCGGGCATCTCCAGAGAAAGATTGAAAGGATTTTTACACGCATGAACGGTGCAGACTATAGGGAGTACGAGTTGGTTTATGTACTCCGGCCGGGCCTTGAGGATGCGACCATCCAGGGTTTCGAGAAACGGATTGCCGACTTGATCACAGGTCAGGGCGGTAAGGATGTCACGATCGAACCATGGGGCAAGCGCACGCTGGCGTACCCGATCGGGCGGTACTACGAAGGTTTCTACGTTCTTCATCGCTTCGCCATGCCGCCAAGCGGCGCCGACGAAGTAGACCGCACCCTGCGCTTCAGCGAAGACGTGATTCGCTTCATGCTGATGCGCAACGACGAGTAACCAGAAAACAAGGCAAAAGGAACAAAATCATGAGCGATCAAGTGAATCAGACGCCCGAGTCGGGTGATGATGTCATCATCGAGGGCGCCGCGTTTGAGGCGGTCGATGCCGCCGGCGATGTCGTGGAAGTCGTTGCAGTGCGCGCCACCGATGCCGCCGGCGATGTCGTGGAAGTCGTCGAGGTTGTCGAAGTTGTCGACGGCGAAAACGCGCCGAGGATGGCGAAAACGGCGCCGGAGGATGGCGAAGAAGGTGACGACAGACGGGTACGCCGGACCGGAACAATATCGAACGGCAGAAGGGCGACCGCCGCCGCGTAGGCAGCGATGTTCGGATCGGTGACGTCAACTACAAGAATGTGACCCTGCTCTCCCGCTTCCTCGATCGGCGCGGCCGGATCATGTCACGGCGCAAGACTCGCGTCAGCGCCAAGATGCAGCGCCGCATTGTGCGCGAAGTGAAGCGTGCCCGCCACCTGGCGCTGCTTCCCTACACTGCCGATCAAACCCGCCAGGTGAAGCGCCGCCGCTAGCGCCAGGATAGACAAATCACGATGTCTGAGCACAACAGGAAGGCCCAGCAGTCCGTACAAGAACAGACGGAGTTGACGCGCAAGCAGCAACTCCTGCAGCATCGTGACCGCGAAAAGCACAAGAAGCTTTTTATCTTACTCGGCTCGCTCTTGGGGCTTGCACTGCTTTTCGTGATCATTGGTGTCGTTTACCAATTCTTTATCTTACCCAATAGCGCTGCGGCCAAAGTGGGCAACGTCACCTTGACGGCTGCCGACTTCCAGAAGCGCGCACGGTATGAGAAGACAGTCCTTGAAAGCCAGTTGCAGCGTTACCTTGCGTTGCAACAGCAGTTTGGCGATTCGAGCGGCGGTTTCCTCGAAGCCCAAATCAGCCAGATCCAGTCAACCCTGGCCAGTCCATTCTCAATCGCCAATCAGGCGCTGGACGGTATGATCGAAGATGTCGTGATAGCCGATGAAGCGGCGAAACGTGGCATTACGGTCAGCGACGCCGAGATCGACCAGGCGCTACGCGAAGAAATTGCAAACGGGCAGGGGTTGGTGACAGAATCACAAGCCCAGGCAACCGCCACCGCGGCCGTAGATGCCACGGCGACCGCCGCGGTATGGACGCCTACCCCGGTGCCAACGGTCGACCCAAGCGCCGTCGTGACTGCGACGGCCACCGAGATCGCGACGCCGCTCCCGCAACCTCCTGCGGCAGTCATGTCCGATACCGCCTACACGGAAGGTCTGAGCCAGTTGGAGAAGGCGGCATTGTCGCCGGTCGGCATGTCCCTGGTCGACTATCGCAAGATCATCGGCGCCCGCCTCATGCGCGAGAAACTGTCGACCGCCATCGGCCAGGAACAGGTGAAGGATACCGAAGAACAGGTCAAAGCCAGCCACATTCTGCTCACCGTTGAAGAGCCACAGGTACCGATCAGCGGCACCGAAACGATCAGCGATGTCATCGCCTCCCTGGCGGATGCGGCAACCCAGGCGCTGTCGGAAACGGTTGGCGTCAGCGGCACACAGGCATTATCCGAGACCATCGGCGTAACCGGCACGAACGCGATAACGAGCGCAGTGGCCGCAATAAACAATGTCGTCACGAAAACGGTGGCGGCAGCAGCCACCTCTGCGCTGAGCGAGACCGCTTCGATCACGGAGACGGCCAATCTTAGCGACACGGCAGAAACCGGCAGCCGGTTCCTATCCAGATGCGGAGGCGTTTGCACTGGTGCAGGTAGCGGCAACACTCGTCAACGGTGAGGATTTTGCCAACTGGCCGAACTCTATAGTGACGATCCTGGAAGTGGCGCTAACGGCGGTGATCTGGGGTGGTTTGGCAAGGGGATGATGGTGGCGCCTTTCCGAAGAGGCCGCCTTCAGCCTACCCATCGGTGAGGTCAGTGAACCGGTCAAGACTGATTTCGGCTACCACCTGATCATGGTGACTGAAAAAGACGAAAACCGGCCCAAGGATTCGAACACGTTGGACAACGAGCGGATCCAGGCATTCCAGACATGGCTCACGTCACAAACCAGCGGGAGCGGCATCGAGCGTTCGGGCGATCTGAGCGCCTTGTTGCCTGCCGGCTTCTAGCCTCCTGCAGCATTCCAGTAGAAAAAGTGAGGACCGGGCCAACGCCCGGTCCTCACTTTTTGACTTAGGGTATAATAGATATTGCTGGCATGCAGCCGCAACATCCCACCAGGCGTTCGATTCGCATGCCGTGTCCTAGCCATCGCACAGCGAAAAGGAACTCACACGGGCCAAAAACAAATATTCAAACGACCCTACGGTCGCACCGGACACATGAGCACCGTCACGATCTTTGGCGCCGCGGCGCTGAGCCGCGCAACGCAAGCAGAGGCCGACCGCACGTTGGATCTACTCCTGGAATACGGGGTCAATCATATCGACACGGCTGCCAGCTACGGAGACGCCGAACTCCGCATTGGCCCCTGGATGGCAAAGCACCGCCAGGATTTCTTCCTGGCCACCAAGACGGGTGAGCGCACCTATACGAAAGCGAAAGCGGAAATCCACCGTTCGCTGGAACGCCTGCGCGTCGATCAAATCGATATGATCCAGCTGCACTATCTGGTGCATCCTGATGAGTGGGACACAGCGCTTGGCCCGGACGGTGCACTGGAGGCTTGTATTGAAGCGCGTACACAGGGATTAGTGCGCTTCATCGGCGTCACCGGGCACAGCCGCACGATCGGCGCCATGCACCGGCGCAGCATCGCACGCTTCGACTTCGATTCTGTGCTCCTGCCGTACAACTACCCCATGATGCAGGACAATGAATATGCGCGCGATTTCGAGGCGCTGATCGCAGAGTGCGAGGCGCGTAACATCGCCGTGCAGACGATCAAAGGCATCACTCGCGGGCCCTGGGCGACCAAAGATCGCACTCACGCCACGTGGTACGAACCCCTGGTGGAACAGGCGGACATTGACATCGCCGTGCAATGGGTGATCGGCCGCCCGTACATCTTCCTTGACACGGTCGGCGATATCCATTTGCTACCAAAGGTGTTGGATGCGGCGGCGCGCTTCACCGAACGGCCTGATGACGAAGCGATGCGACGCGTCGTCGAAGCTGAACGCATGACATCGCTCTTTGTTTAGTGAGGTTAGCCATCAATAAACACGCCCCTCCCAGGCGCCGAAACGGCGCCTGGGAGGGGCGTGTTGCTTTTTACCTGCCGGTCACGCCGCTTTGGCAGTATGCATCTTGGCGCCATGCTGGATAGCCTGGCTGACCGGTTGATCCGGATGCACCAAAAAGATCGGCGTACTGACATGGCGTGCCACGTATTGCGCAACACTGCCAAAAATCAGCTTCTGGAAGCCAGACCGCCAATGGGTGGTCATGGCGATCAGATCAACTGGATGATTCTGGACGTACTTGACGATTTCTTCGCCCCGGCCGCCAAAACGCACCTCGACGGTGACGGCATAGCCCGCCGCATGCAGTTCACTTGCTTCACGCAACATCAGCCGGCGCAGTTCTGCCTCGGCGCTATCCCGCTCCTGGCTGGCATAGATCGGGTGCACGGCACGATCAACCTCACGTCCGCTTTCGTACATCGGCGTTGACACATTGACCGCAGCCAATGGGCAGGCGCCCCATTTCCGTGGCAACCTGCCCGATTTTCTGACTCTATCGCGCCCACGTCTGGGCGGAGTTAGCTACACAGGCGCCAAAAACTGCTCTTCTTCAGTCGAACCATGCATTGCAGTCGTCGACGAGGTGCCACTCGTGATGGCCATCTGCACTTCATCGAAATAGCCGGCGCCGACAAAGCTCTGGTGCTTGACCGCACCGTAACCGGACGCCTTCTCCATCTCGAACTCATGATCCTGTAACTTGGTGTAGGCCGCCATACCGAGATCGCGATAGCCAAGCGCAAGTTCGAACATGCTGGCATTCAACGAGTGGAAACCGGCCAGCGTCACAAATTGGTATTTGTAACCCAACTCGGCCAACTGCTCCTGGAAGGTCGCAATCGTCTTGTCGTCAAGATTCCGGCGCCAGTTGAAGGACGGCGAGCAGTTGTAGGCCAGCAGTTTCCCAGGATGCTTTCATGGATTCCCTGCGCAAATTCGCGCGCTTCGCCGAGATCCGGATGCGCCGTCTCGCACCAGATAATGTCGGCGTAGTTCGCAAGGCGCGGCCGCGCTCAATCGCATATTCAACGCCGCCATCGATATAATAGAATCCTTCGGGCGTGCGCTCCTTATGCTTGATAAAGCGCTCATCCCGCGGATCAATGTCACTGGTCAGCAACTGCGCCGAGTCGGCATCCGTGCGCGCCACCAATAACGTCGGTACATCCATCACGTCTGCGGCAAGGCGGGCCGCGATCAATTTCTGCTCGTGTTCGCGGATCGGCACCAACACCTTGCCGCCCATGTGACCACACTTCTTAGCCGACGACAGTTGATCTTCAAAATGGACGCCCGCGGCACCGCCTCCACCATGAACTTCATCAGTTCAAAGGCATTGAGTGCACCACCAAACCCGGCTTCAGCGTCCGCCACGATCGGCGCCATCCAGTAAACATCGTGCTTGCCTGCCATATGCGATCTGATCCGCACGTTGCAGTGCCTTGTTGAGGCGCCGAATCAAGTTTGGCACACTGTCCACGGGGTACAGACTTTGATCGGGGTAGGTCTCCAATGACGTGTTATTGTCACCCGCCACCTGCCAACCGCTCATATAGATGGACTTCAACCCGGCCTGCACCATCTGCACTGCCTGATTGCCGGTAATGGCACCCAATGCCCGCACAAACGGATCGGTGTGGAGCAGGGTCCAAAGGCGTTCAGCACCCATCCGCGCAACCGTGTACTCCACGGTGAAACTGCCACGGAGTTTCAGCACCTGCTCGGCTGTATAGGGCCGGGTGACACCCGCCCAGCGCGGCGATCGGGTCCAATCTTTTGTCATTTTCGCGGCAAGGTTCTGCTCGGACATGGAATCTGTTCTCCTCGCTTGACTCCGGGATCCACTGTTCAATTTTCGACGGACGTTAGACATGTGTGCGCGCTTTGCCTGGGGCTGGCGCTGGTCTGCCTTCATAGTGGCGGCAGGGAGTTTTGACGCGGTTGCCATCCTGTCAAACAACCGCGTTGCGTGGAGAGTAACCGGGCGGGGAGACGAACTAGTGCGGCGGCGATGCAATGATCTGGACCAGATCCGCGGCAAGCCCACGTTCAGTGGTGATCACCTCAAACTCGACCAGGTCGCCGGGGCGTAACAGATGGCCATCCACGAGACCGCTGCGGTGAACATAGATGTCAGGGTGACCGGTGCGCACAATGAAACCATACTGCTTGCGCGGATCGTACCACTTGACTTGCCCACGCTCACGCCCTGCCGGCGACAAGAGGCGCCGGCAGCCAGGGCAGTGGGTGGGCGCACCGGTGAGTTGATGGCGGACGGCAACCTTCTGCTCTTCCTGCGTCCACAGAAAGGAGATGCCACAGCGGGCACAGTAGAGAATCTCATCTTGCATGAAATTATTATAGAGCAACCGCGTGATTTAGACCCCAAATCGAAGAAGATTTGACAATTCGAAGTGCGCTTGTTACCCTATGCCTGTTGATGCGTGTTTCGGCGACGTAGCCAAGTGGCAAGGCAGGGGTCTGCAAAACCCCCATCGCCGGTTCAAATCCGGCCGTCGCCTCTGTAGCAGTACGGTGAATGGAGCCTGTTCCACGAGCTGTTTGCACCTTTGCCTCACTATCCGGCTAGATTCGATGCCGCCTCGGAACGCTTAACTACTTTCTTTCGTTGTGAGCGAGGGGCAGGAATGATCGAGTTGCACCGCCACATCGACCTCGCTGATGCACTCCCGTCCTGTCGTTACGAGTCGACCACGTCTCCAGCCGTAGTGTCGAGTAATAAGTATATCTAGGATAGTTTCGGAACTTGGGCTGCCCGCGTAGGGTAGGTCACAACCAACGCGATTTGTGTTGATCACAAGGTGGGTGCATGTCCCCCAATCGATTACTTAAGCGCTACTCGGCTCGTCCTGCGTACAGGTCAATCCGGCGCTTTGGCCCGCAGTTGCTTGGCTTGTTCGTCGCACTCTTCATTTTGGCGGGGTGCGGCGGCGGTACATTAAGCGACCGCATGTCGGGGATGCCATCGGTGGCTGCACAAATGCTGGCGCGCGGCTATATCAACAAGAATTTGGCCGATTACCCCTTGCGCCCAAAGGTAGCGGGCACACCCCAGCGGATCGCAGAGACCTATTTACTCGAATATCAACCGGGTCCCGAACGCGCGTTTTCCAGAGCAGCTACATCTACGATCGCAATGGCCGCCTGCTGGCGGAAGTATTTGACGAAGGACGGCGCCTGTGGGTTCCCCTGGCTCAGATCCCCACGACTGATCCATGCCATGATTGCCACCGAAGATGCTTCGTTCGTCCGGAACGACGGTGTGGACACGCGCCGCCTGCTGGCGGCGGTCGCCCAAAACGTGCGCGGCGAAGGGATGATCTCCGGTGGTAGCACCATTACGATGCAACTGGCGCGCGCACTGGTCTTTCCACCAGAACAACGTTTTGCCCGGTCCCTGGACCGCAAGATCAACGAGGCGCTGATTGCCGAAGAGTTGACAAGGCTCTACACCAAGGATGAAATCCTTGAGATGTATCTCAACCTGGCCTATTTCGGCCACCTGGCCTACGGCCCCGAAGCCGCGGCGCGCACATTCTTCGGCAAATCAGCCCGCGAACTTTCACTCGCGGAAGCCTCCCTCCTGGCCGGGCTCCCGCAGCAACCGGCGAACCTCGATCCCTTCTTCTATCTGGAAGCGGCCAAGCAACGCCAACGGACGGTGCTTGACTCGATGGTTCGCCGTGGCTATATCACGCAGCAAGAGGCCGACCTCGCCCATTTGGAGCCGCTGCAATTTGCCCCAGACCCGAATCTGCAACCGAAATTGGTTCCCCATTTCCTGCAATATCTGGACGAGTATCTGGCGCGTGCACCCGACAATCTGGCCCTTGCCCGTTCAGGATTGGTCATTACGACCACCCTCGACCTCGAAATGCAGAATCTGGCGCAGCAGATCGTCAAGGAGCAGGTCGAGGCATTGCGCGGCTCGTATGACCTCAGCAACGCCGCGCTGGTGGCGCTGAAAGTCGGGACGGGCGAAGTGCTGACAATGGTGGGCAGCAAAGACTACAACGACGAAAAGATTGGCGGCAAGGTGAATGTGGCCCTGCGCCCCCGCCAACCCGGCAGTTCGATCAAGCCGGTCATCTATTCAACGGCGATCGACAGTGGGATCGTAAGCCCCGCTACCATGCTCTGGGACCTGCGCGTCGACTACCCAATGAATTTCGACAAGACCAAGAAGTATACCCCGCGCAACTATGATGAAAAGCTGCGCGGCCCGGTCACGGTGCGCATGGCATTGGCCAACAGCCTGAACATTCCGACCCTGAAGCTCTTTGACGGAGTCGACCCGGATACATTTATTGCGACTGCCAACGAACTGGGCATCACCAATATCAATACAGAAACTTTGAACAATTACGGATTGGTCACGGCATTGGGCGCCGCCGAAGTAAAACTGATTGATCTGGCGACCGCCTATCACGCGATTGCAAACCAGGGTGAATTCGTAGAGGCGACGCCGATCCTCTCGATCACCGACGGCGCCGGCAACCCAATCAAACTGAAGGCAGTTCGCCCTGCCGTACAAGCGATTTCACCGGAAGCCGCCTTCATCGTTACAGACATCATGAGCGACAACAAGGCGCGGGCGCCAATCTTTGGTGAGAACAGTCGCCTACACCTCAGCCGGCCCGCGGCTGCGAAAACCGGCACCACCACCAACTTCCGCGACAACTGGACCATGGGCTTCACCAAGTACTTCCTCACTGGCGTCTGGGCGGGCAACAATGACGGCAGACCGATGCAGCGTGCAGACGGCATTACCGGCGCCGGTCCGATCTGGAACCGCTTCATGGAAGCGGTCATCGCCGATCCGCGGCTGCGCAGCATTGTCGGCGCCCCCGAAGGTGAAGAAGGTTGGGCATTTGATCCCCCACCTGGCGTTGTGCAGGTGCAAGGTGCCTGCCCTGGTGGCATCTACTGCCGTGAGGGTGGCGAGTACTTCACCCAGGCATGGCTTGACGAGCACGAAACAACCGGACCGTACTGGGGTGGATTTGCCACCGGCCTCTTTGCCAACGTCACAGTTGAGCGAGCAAGCGGCGAGCAAATCAACGCCGGACTCTGTCTACTGAGACCGGCTTCCAGCAACGACGCCGAAGCGGCAACTGCCTTCTTTATGCCGATGGGCAACGGGAGATTGGCCCTAAAACATGAAGTCACCACCACGGTGGATGCTCCAAACGCCGGCGCCATCACCGCTACGACGCCCACAACACCAACCGCCGTTGCAGCGGCGGAGATTGTGACAAAAACTGTTTACCAACTGGAAGACTCTTTCCTGGCCGATCGGGTGAATGAAGAACAGAAGGAAGTGGGACGCTGGGCGAGCCAGCGCGGGCTGCCATTGGTGCTTGGAACATGCGCCGAGATGGAGCCGCTTGTGCGCGGCATCTATGGGAACAATATCCGGCGCGTCGTGGTCAGCGACGCCCTGCCCAGGACGGCCATCCGGAGCACGAGCTCCTACAGCGGAACGCTCGAAGCCGACAGCACCGAGGAAGCACCGCTCGCGGATGTCAGCGCCGGCGGCAACAACGGGTTCACCAGCCCAGGACCAGGTGCAACCCTGAATGGCGCCGTCGCCATCCAGGCCGTCGCCGCCACGCCCAACTTCTGGAAATGGCAACTAGACCTGCTTGTCAATGGTGCTGACGCATCATTCATTGCGATTGGCGAGCAGCCGGCGCCTGGCCCAACCAATCTGGTCGGGTTTGACACCACGCGCTATCCCAACGGCAGCCATCTGCTGCGCCTGCGGGTCGTGCGGCGCGACGGCAACTATGACGAATACTATATGCCCATTACCATCAGCAACTCATGAAGTCGCAAACTCGCCAACGCCTGGCGCTCGTCGTGATTGCAGTCATTGCCATCGTGACGACCTGGCAACTGCAACCACAGCCGGCAGTGCTTGGCCAAACCTCGCCGGCGCCGACCTCTCCCCCTCCAACACCGGAGCCGACGTGGACACCCGTGCCAACGGCGCCTCCGGGGCTGCCCGGTATAACCCCCAGCCCAACGCCTGACATGCGCGCCATCAATCAGATCTTCTCGCCAAAGCCAGGCGATGCTGTAGCCGGCTTTGCTGCCATCGTGGGTTCAGCCCTGATCGACAACTTCGCCGAATACCAGGTCCACATCTCGCCGGCAGGCATGGAGAACTGGGCCTGGCTGCAGACAAGCCGCAAAGTTGTGCGTGCCAATTTGATTCACGCCCTGAATACCTTCTTGCTTCAGGATGGCTTCTACGATCTGCGTGTCCGTGCAATTCGTGACGACGGCAACTATTCGGAGGCTTTCCTCCGCGACATTGAAGTGCGCAATGCCAATCCACCGACGCCGACCCCCATCTTTGATGCACTGGGCACGCCACAGCCGGCTTCACCCTTGATCCCGCTGCCAAACCGCGCACCCACCGCCACGCCAACGCCGCGGGTGCAGGCTTTTGTCAACAATGGGCAGGGTATCTATCGGCCCCAGAATGGGGATGTCGTGCGGGGGTTGACGCCGATCATTGGGACGGTCAACGGTAAAACCAACCTGAACCCCTTTGCACACTTCGAACTCGCCATTGCGCCAAGCGGGACAGACCAATGGGGTTGGCTCTACACGGGGATCGCCAGTATTGGCAATCGCCAATCTTCCAATGGAACACGCGTCAGGTGGCAGATGGACTCTATGATCTCCGGCTGCGCATCGTCTATAGCGACAGCAATTATGACGAATACTATGTGACCAGGGTACGAGTTGCCAACGACACCTTTGGCGAACTCCTACCCGAAGATACGTTCACCGGGGCTGGCGAGAAAGCGCTGGGCCTCTATTTGCCGCGCGACGGCGCCCAGGTAACGGGTCTGGTGGACTTTGTCGGCGCGACGGCCATCCCCGATCTGCTGCAATGGGAGCTCTATTGGTCACCGGTTGGCGCTGACAGTTGGGAATTTCTCGTGGCGGATACAAAACCGGTGGTCAATGGCACCCTGGCGCGCCTTGACTTGAGCCTGCTCCCAACGGGATCTTACGATTTTCGCCTGCGCCTCGTTCGCACCAACTATACTTACAACGATTTTGTGGTGCGAAACGTGCAAGTGACCCAGCCCACCCCTACGCCGATTCCACTCACACCGCCTCAATAACCTAAACCGATTCCACGGTGAAACCCACAGGTGGCGGGCGGAGTTTCATGCAGATTTCACCCTGGCATTCGTTTAGACTTGCGTTTCGAGAATAGTTGACCAGTTTTTGCAGCATCCCCCGTCACCTGTATAATGTACTGGTTGCGGGCGACACTGCACCGTCCTGCAACCATCTTATAGCCGCCCAACATGGCGAGTACCGGCCAGTGGACGGAACAGTGCAGATAGCGACTACGTTTATTGTTGTGGGTTCCACCTGTTTGAAAACAGGATTCTGGAACCGCAGATCGAAAAAGCGACCTTCGGAGGTAAATGATGAACAAATCAAAGTGGCAACGGTTGGTAGTGGCCTCGCTCATGCTGGCGCTGCTCACCGCCACCTTCGCCCCGGCTGCAATGGCAGCCAGCGAAGCGGCTCCTGTTGCACAGACGGCAAAAGCTGAGTCTCCTGTCGTCACCGGCACGATTCCTGGTGGCCAGTTCGCCAAGATCTGGCTCGGCCTCACGCCCATCAACCCGGGCACGGTCACCGTGACTGCGGAGTGGGACCGGCAAGATGCTCTGGCGAGTGGACTGGGCTTTTTTATCCTTAGTCCTGAAAACTTGAGCGCAGTGAGCAGTGGCGCTCCTCTGTCTGCCAACAATGTCGGCGCCGGCAGCGAAAAATTCTTCCTCAACGGTCCGTCCAATGTGCAGGGCGCCAATTTCCGGGCGACCGGGACCGACTACACGATCGTTGTCTACAATGATTCGCAAGCCGATGCTAATTTCACTTTGACAGCGGAGAACGGTCTGATTGAGGATGATTCTGACCAGGTCAGCATCCCAGGCGCCGAGGCGACGGACGAAGCAGCCGCACCCACCGAAGCCGCCGCAACGGAAGAAGCAACCGCCGCCGCAACGCCAGCGGCAGCCGTCGCCGTTACCGGTACGACCGCAGCAGCAGCCACCCCGGCCGCGACGGCAGCCGCCGCGCCCGTAACCACGGTGGCCCCTGGTCCAGTCACAGGCCAGGAATTCACCGGCACCCTGCCCAATCAGTATGACCAACACATTCTTGCGCTTGCCCCAACCAATCGGGACGGCGAAGTGACGCTGACGTTGGCCTTTGATCCGCAGGACAGCACCGAACTCGCCCGCCGCATCAACTTCTGGGTGATGGATCAGGAAGCCTTCAAACGCTACCTGGCCGGTGATGCGCCCAGTGCCGTGGCCGTAGCCGCCGGTTCCCGTGAATCGGGCAATACACGCGCCACCACCTTTAAGACGACCGGTTTCGGTCCCTACAGCGTCATCGTCTACAACAATTCCCGCGTCCCGGCTGAATACTCCCTACGGGTCGACGGTGGCATTCTGGAAGATGACTCGAATCAGACCGTGACCGCACAGTTGGCCAATGGCGGCGCCAGCACGGCGGCCACGACCGATGCAGCCGCCGCGCCTGCCGCAGTTGCCGCCACGACGGCCACGACAGCCACGACCGGCGCCACCGCAGCCACGACCACAAGCAGCGGCGTTGAAGGTGAAAAGGGTGGCCAGTATACGGTGAAGGCAGGCGACACGCTGGCCATCATCGCGCGTGACATCTATGGCAATTTCGAACTCTACGAGCAGCTTTGCGCCTTCAATAACATCGCCGATTGCAACGTCATCGAGGTTGGCCAGGTGATCAATCTGCCGACCGATGCGCAGATTGGCGCAACGGGCACAACAGCGGCGGCAACGCCAGCCGCAACTGCAGTTGCTACGACCGTTGCGACACCGGCAGCCACTGCCGCAGTTACTTCAACGGCCGCAGTAACAACCACCCCAGTTGTCAGGCCGACGACTGCCGTCACGCCGACGACTGCCATCACGCCAACGACGCCGACCACCCCGACGACTGCACCAACAACGGGCGGCGCCACGGGTACAGTAGTCGACGATCTCACCGCGGCCGGCAACTTCACGACCCTGCTGGCGGCGCTCAAGGCAGCCGGGCTGGACACCGCGCTTGAAGGCAGCGGGCCCTTCACCGTATTTGCGCCGACCGACGCCGCGTTTGATGCCTTCTTGAGCAGCAACAACCTCACGGAAGACCTGCTGCTCCGGGCGAAGGAACTCCCCGGTGTGCTGCAGTACCACGTGCTGTCGGGCAAGGTGCTTGCCGCCGACATCACCAATGGCAGCAAGGCGACAACCCTGCAGGGCAAGCCGGTCACTTTCGAAGTGAAGGACGGCAAGGTCTATGTGAACGGCGCTCAGGTTGTCACCGCTGACATGTCAGCAACCAATGGCGTCATTCATGTCATTGACACGGTGATTCTCCCGCCGCAGCAGTAACAAGTTCGTATCGCCTGAGTGACGATGATGCGCTCAGGTAACACAAAATGGGACTACGGGGCCGGGCGAATTCGCCCGGCCCTCTCTTTTCCGCGAGACAGTAGAGAAATAATAGAGGTTTGTCATAGTTCCAGGGGTTGGTTGAGGCGCACAGCCGTGCTAAAATCGATGTATGTCCACTCAGCGCCGCCACGTGCCCGATGCACCCAACGATCTCATCTATACCCCGATCGATGACGAAGAACCACCTTATTTCGCCACCGACGAGGTAGATCCATTTTTCCCTTCGCCCCACCCCGCGGATTTATCTGATTCACCGCTGCCAGACCAGGAAATGCAAGACCTGCTCAACTGCGATCTTGGCGCGCTCTTCGGTCCCGACGGCCCATTGGCGCGCCAATTGGCGTCCTATGAGTTGCGCCCCTCACAAGTCAGCATGGCCGAAACGGTAAAAACCGCGATCTTGACCCATCAGCACGCATTGGTGGAGGCGCCCACCGGCACCGGGAAGTCCATCGCCTATTTGATTCCCGCCATTCTAAGCGGGAAGACGGTAGTGATCTCCACTGCCAACAA
The DNA here is from genome assembly GCA_016713335.1 of Candidatus Fredericiella danica. Classification (GTDB taxonomy): domain Bacteria; phylum Chloroflexota; class Anaerolineae; order Caldilineales; family Caldilineaceae; genus Fredericiella; species Fredericiella danica. The sequence goes on from JADJPH010000101.1 coordinate 113,045, forward strand.
ATCGCTCCAGGCGCAACTGTTCCAGAAAGACATCCCCTTTCTCCGGCAGGTGCTGGGGCGCCCAATCACGGCAGTCGTCGTCAAGGGGCGGAGCAACTACATTTGCAATCTGAAATGGGACAAGGAACAGGTAGAGCAGAAAACCATCTCACTCTATGACCGTGAACATGATCAGATCAAGCTATTGCGAAGCTGGCTGGCTGAGACCACCACCGGCGATGTCGATGATCTGCCCTTTATGCTCAACGCCGATCTGCGGCCACGGATTGTCTCCTACCCGGATGACTGCCTGCACAGCGACTGCCGCTATGACGAGGACAATTGCTGGGTGAACCAGATGCGCGATGCCGCCGCGCAGGCCCAGGTCATTGTGACAAACCATCACCTCCTCCTCAATGCGCTCGAACTCGGCGTGGCAGGTGAACGCATCCTGCCACCGGCTGCGATCTATGTGGTCGACGAAGCGCACCACCTTGAACAGATCGCAACCGCCGTCTTCGAGACCGCCGTCACCGATTACACCGTTGAACAACTCATGCAGCGCGCCCTGGTCAAGGAACATGTGCCGGAGAATGAGATCGATCAGATCCGTTTTCTCAACACCCTGGCCTTTCAGGAGGTCGCCAACCAAAACAGCGAAAGCGCCTTCCGGATTGAGGTTGAGTTGGAGGCCATGAAGCGACTGGGGGGCATTCTCGCCAAACTGGGCGGCCAATTGAAGCAGAGCAATCCGTATGCGGCTGCCATCACCAAGGCTGCAGAGCGTGGCGAACGCCCGGATGAGACCACCGCCCAGAACAATCGCTACTACGAACTGGCGATTGAGGCCATCAACAGTGCAGCCACCAAGCTCCAAACAGTGGCGACGGCCAAACGCGATGAGTCGACCGTCCGTTATGCGGTGCGCGTCTTTGACCGCCGCTATGTGAACATCGAGGTACATGCCGCGCCGATTGATCCAGCCGGACTATTGGCGCAATATCTCTTTTACCCAGAGAACGATGACGGCGATCCCATTGACCGGACCGTGATCTGCACCAGCGCCACGCTTGCCACGGACAGCCATTTCGCCCACTTTCGCGCCCGCTGTGGGGTACGCGACGGCGGCGTCGAAGCGGTCCTGCCGGCGGTCTTCGACTACCCCAACCAGGCGCTGCTCTACCAGCCCCCCTTGCCGGCCTACAACTACCGTGCCGCCAACGCCTACTACGATGCGGTCGCCGGCGAAATTGAACGCCTGCTCGAAGTGAGCCGGGGACGTACGCTCTGCCTGTTTACCAATTGGAGCGGGCTGCAGATGGTCAGTGCCCGGCTGCAGGCGGATGAGGCGGGCGTCGTCTGGCCGGTTCGCGCCCAGGGCGATGCCCCGCGCGATGCGCTTTTGACCTGGTTCAAGGAGACGCGGCATAGCGTGTTATTGGCGACACGGTCGTTCTGGGAAGGCGTCGATATCCCCGGCGACGATCTGAGCCTGGTCGTGTTGGACAAGATGCCCTTTCCGACTCCGTCTGACCCACTGCACGGGAGCGCATGAAGGCCATCGACGACGCGGGCGGCAGTAGTTTTGCGGAGTACATGACGCCGTTGATGACGCTGGCTCTCAAACAGGGCTTTGGCCGGCTGATCCGGCGCAGCAGTGATCGTGGGGTCGTGGCGATCCTCGATGAACGGTTGACCAGCAAGGGGTATGGGCGCCAGGCGCGCCGCGATCTGCCCCCCGCCCGTTTCAGCAGGGAATTCAGGGATGTGCATCGCTTCTACCAGGATGCGCTCGAAACACGTGCGGAATTTGCCGTCAACGTCTGGGCGTGGCAGCCAGAAAAGGGCGGCGCAGGCATGCGTTGGCGTTGGCAACTGCTGCGCCTGCAAGATGGGAAGGCAGACCTGCAGGATGGCATTGCCAAAGAATTGAACGATCCTATCGCCGCCGAATTGCACGCCGCCGCCCTCGGCCTCCAGGATCTGCATGACCGCATCCAGCGCGCAGGCCGAAAGCCGGAAGATTTTACGGTTGAGGTCAGGTGTAGTCCCCTGGCGGTTGCATTGAACCAGGCGGCAGCGCTCCCCGGACAGGCAACCTGGCGATCACTGCGCATGGTCCCTATACCACGCTAGCCAACGTTGTGGGTGTGGCGAATCACCGCGTAGGGACACCGACTATGTTAAGATAGGACTCTGCTACATTGATTGACGTCGTGAGGCATCTGCACAGACAGGAGTCGTCATGTCTTCCGAAACTCAGCCCGCTCCCAAAGCAACAAAAGTAGCGCCGCGCCGGGGCTCGGCTTTCGGTGGGCTGCTCTTCCTCGCCGCCCTCGCCGGTGGCGCGTGGCTGCTCTATCGCAACGGGGAAGACTGGCTGCGGTCTGTCCTGCTCTATCTATCCAGAGCAGGCTGGGCACGGTCGATCGTCACCAACTTCGGACCCGCCTGGGCAGTCGCCAGCCGCTTTGTGGCCGGCGAATCCGTCGACGAAGCCATTGCCGCCACCCAGCAACTCAATAGCCGCGGCCTCAGCGTGACGCTCGACTATCTGGGCGAGAATGTGAAAGAAGCCGCCGAGGCCAATGCCGCCCGCGATCCAGATTCTGTTTCTGATCGGAAACCTCGACGCCGCAAAAGTCGATGCCAACGTCTCACTCAAGCTGAGCCAACTGGGGCTCAAACTCGACGAAAACCTGGCCATCAACAACCTTCGGATGATCCTGGAACATGCCCGCAGCCGCAACCGCCGCGTCCGCATCGACATGGAAGAGGCCGCACTCGTTGACGTGACGCTGGACATCTACCGGCGCCTCCGCTACGGCGAGGGATTCTCTAATGTGGGCGTCGTGATCCAGGCCGCACTCTATCGCAGCGAGGCCGATGTCAAACAACTGATCGAAGAGGGAGCGTGGGTGCGGTTGGTGAAGGGCGCCTACAAAGAGCCGCCGGATATTGCCTTCGTCCACAAGGCCGACACAGACGCCAACATGGTCAAGTTGATCTACCTGCTGCTCAGCGAAACGGCCCGCAAAAATGGTGTCTACCTGGCCGTTGCGAGCCATGATGAGAAGGTCATCAGCGCCACCCGCGCCTTCGCATGGGAAACGAAGATTCCCAACACTGCGTACGAATTCCAGTTGCTCTACGGCATCCGCCGTGACCTACAGGAACAGTTGGTGGCGGATGGTCACCTGGTGCGCATCTACGTGCCCTACGGCACCGCCTGGTATCCCTATTTCATGCGCCGGTTGGCCGAGCGCCCCGCCAATCTCTGGTTCTTTGTAAACAACTTCTTCAGACGATAGGTTTGGACTGGTCATGCGTCACGAGTGACTGATGACGCATGACTCGTGCCAGGTGGCGTCGTTCCTACCGCGAGGTCAATGCCCCCGGCAAGTGATCCACCCGATTCAGGTAGCGCACCGCCACATGCCCGGTTTCGTCGATGTCCACCCGGCTCACCGCCGTGTTGAGATGGCTGAAGTGAATGCATTCGTTGTATGGTTGGGCCGGCATGAGTAGTGCGTGGAACAGGTTATCCAGAAACGTGCCGTGCGTGACAAGGACGATCGTCTCCTGCGGTTGCGCCACTGCCATGCGCAGCAACTCCCCTGCCACATTTTGGGCACGGACAAAGCACTCCTCATCGCTCTCATACACCCCCATCCACCAGCCTTCTTCGGTCAGACCTGGGGCTTCAGCTTCAATACTTCGCTCATTGGCTGGGCCGTCTGCAACGCCCGCAACATGGGGCTGACGTAGAGCGCACTGATTGGGTGCTCCCGCCCCACCCACGACATCCGCTCTGACTCCGGCGGCGCCGTCGCGGCCGCTTCACCAAATCGCTGCCCCAGGATGATGGCCTGCTGCTGCCCCAATTCAGTGAGCGGCGGCTCGTGAACGCGTTTCCATGTAGTAGTCGAAGTCTTTCGACGCCAGGTCGGCCAGCACGTTGTTGCCCGACTGGCCATGGCGAATCAACAGCACGCGCATCATAGCCGCCCAGCCACTTTGGCGACGCGATCCAACATCTTCTCCAGGTCCGGTGTGCGTTCCGCAATGCTCATCCGGATGTGCCCCTCGCCGGCCGGTCCAAAGGCGATACCGGGCGTCGTCACCACCAGCGCCTCATCGATCAATGCCTGCGTCACTTCCAGACTGCTCTTCTTCATGTTGGTGAACTTGGGAAGACATAGAGGCGCCCTCCACCGGCGGACACTCGATCCCTGGGATCTCGTCAAACGCATCAAGCACCAACTTACGGCGCTGGTCATACACCGCAACCATTTCCTTCACGCAGGCTTGAGGACCCGTCAACGCGGCCGCACCGGCGGCCATGGTAAAGCTGGCGGCTGATTGGGCGCTGTGGGTCTGATAAATGCGCGCCAGACCGGTGATAGCCTTTGGCCCGGCCATCCAGCCCAGCCGCCAGCCGGTCATGGCATAGGCCTTGCTGAAACCGTTCACGATGATGGTGCGCTCGGCCATCCCCGGTTCCGCGCCAAGGCTATAGTGGCGATGACCGTCGTAGATGATGTGTTCATAGATTTCGTCGCTGATGACATAGAGGTCATGTTGGGTCGCCACATAGACGATCGCATCGATCTCCGCCCGCGTCAGCACGCGGCCAGTCGGATTATTTGGGCTGTTGACCATCATCACTTTGGTCTTCGGGGTCACATAGCGTTCAAGCAGGTCGGCGCTGACCTTGAACTGGTTGTCACTCGCAAGCGGGACGCGGACAGGCACGCCCCGCTGCAGACTCACCATGGGACCATAACTGACCCAGGATGGATCCAGCAGCAACACTTCATCGCCCGGATCGAGCATCGCCGCAAGCGCAGCAAACAGCGCCCACTTCGCGCCCGGCGTCACCATGATGTTCTCCGGGGCAATGTGATGCACATTATTCTCGGTCTTGAGTTTCTCAATGATTGCCTTCAGCAGCGCCGGCGTGCCAAAAGAGGGCGGGTAGTGAGTGTCACCCGCCTCGATCGCCGCATATCCTGCTGCAACGATGTGCGCCGGAGTGTCAAAGTCGGGCTCACCCCCGGCAAGGCTGACCACATCTTTCCCAGCGGCTTTGAGATCGCGGCCGCGCTGCATCATGGTCGTGGTTGGCGAGGGCGGTACTTCTTGGAGCAAGCTCGCAAGCGGTTTCATCATTTGCCTTTCATCCCTGAGCAAAGGGTCGATTTTTCGAATTGATCCCAGTATGCCACAATCAGGTGGCAACGCCGGAAAGCGCAAGATTGGGGAACAGCAGCCACATTGCAGGCGTTCCTTCAGTGCAGTATGGTATAATGCCTGGCAAGCAAGCCAAGCATGGGAGGGGCCGCTTGAGTGGTTTTCGGAAGCGAATCGGTTCGTTGCTGATAGCACTGGTGATCGCCAGCGTTGTAGGTCTGGGTGTGCCGGCCGGGCCGTCTTTCACATGGCAGCCAGTGCGCGCTGCAGAGGAGGCCCAGTCAAACGGCGGCATCTCTGAATTTCGTGCAACGCCTGCGCGTTTGCGCGGACGCATCGAGTTGAGTTGGAAGTTCACCGGTAAGCCGTTCACCGGGTCTTTTGTGGTTGAGCGGTCCACCAATGGGGGCGCATGGCGCGCAGTGTCCGCGTGCGTCCAGCCATTCGATGAGAGCGCCACAAGCTACGGTTGTGCAGACACCGGTCTAACCAGCGGCACCCGTTACGCATATCGTGCCTGCATCTCTTCGCGTGGCGCCACCTGCACCAAGACCAGCGCGACGAAGGCAATCGCCGTCAAGGCGCCATAGACGTATCGGAGCGAAGCACTGTCGCCCGACGCAGGCAGGTCCGGACAGGTCTTCCTGTATGTGGTGGCATCGGTCGGGAAGAACTGTCGCCACTCTTCTGCACTCAGGTTGCGTCCTGCAGTGCGACAAGCCTCACGAATCAACTGATCAACACTGAGCGTCCAGCGTTGCACCGTGCCCCCCGCACCACCACTCACCACCCAACGGTTGCCGGGGCCAAATGCCACCGAGTTGATACTGCCACCGCTTGTGCGCAGTTGATCCGGCGCGGCGGCCGGATCCGTCGTATCCCACAGCACCACCATGGCATCGGCGCCAGCGCTCGCCAATAGCCGCCCATCCTGGCTAAACGCGACCGCATTCACCTCGTTGCGGTGCCCGCGCAATGCCGCAGGGTCAATTGCCAACGCCGCCGCATTCCACACCCACACCGCGCCATCCTCGCCTGCCCCTACGAGCCAGGCGCCCTCCGGCTGATAGGTGACGCCCAGGAGACCTTCTGCTGGGCCTTCGAGCACCGGACCGGGACTGCCATCATCAGCCCCCCAAAGACGCAACAAACCGTCACGCCCTGCGCTGGCAACCGTGGCGCCATCCGGGCTGAAGGCAACCCCCATCACGGCGTCGCTATGGCCGCTGAGCGTCCGCTCCACAGTTAAACTGGCAAGATCCCACAACTGGACCGTGGTGTCATCGCCGGCAACTGCAAGCCGTCGTCCATCTGGACTGACCGCCAGCCCGTTGATCTGCCCGGCCCCCGGCGTGAGGGTGGCGAGCAACTTGCCATCCACGGTTGACCAGACCTGGACCTTCCCATCCTTTGTGCCCGTGTACAACCGCTCCCCATGTGAATCGGCAGCCATGACGGTGAATGCCCCCCCATCGCTTTGCAGCGTGAAGAGCAGCGCGCCAGAATCTAGATCTCTGAGTTCCACTTGAGGCGCGTCGACGCCGGCAATGGCCAGGCGGGCGCCGTCGGCAACAACGCCCAGTTCGCCGACGGCGCCCGCCGTCGCCAGCAGCACGTGTGGCTCGGCAAAAGGCTGGCGCGCGTCCCAAACGCGTACGGTGTGATCATAACTGGTCGTCGCAAAACGGCTGTTTCCAGGTGTTCCTGCCAGCAAATTGATGGTGCCGTCATGCCCGCGCAGCACGAGTGGATTGGCTGCCGGGTTCAGGTAGTCCCACAGCCGGACGGCGCCGTCGTACCCTGCGCTTGCCAAAAGCGTGCGGCTGGCCGCCGGCACAAAGGCAAGACCACGCACATTGGAACGGTGGCCGCGCAAAATAAAGTTCTGGGTCGGTGCAGCTACGTTCCAGATTCTGATCGAGCCATTGTCGTCCGCGCTGGCAAGCCAACGGCCATCCGGCGCGAAGGCCAATGCATACACCCCAAGTTCATGGCCAATGAGCGGTACGGATGGCGATGGCCGATTCTGCATGTTCCAGAGCATGACCTGACCGGTTGCGCCGCCACTCGCCAGCCAGTCTCCTGTCGGGCTGAAGGTGAGGGTGTTCACATAGTCGGTGTGGCCGCGCAGGATTTCGACAGGCGCATCGCTGTCTAAGTGCCAAAGCCGCACGGTGGCATCGTTGCTGCCGCTGGCGAGTAACTCCCCAGCAGGACTAAAGGCCAACGTGTTGACGTCCGCCGTGTGACCTGCCAGCCGCTGTGGTGTTGTCAATTCGCCGGCGTTTGCCGCCGCCGGCCAGAGCCAGACTTCCCCGCCGGCGCCTGCACTGGCAAGCCGCCTGCCATCGGGGCTATAGACAAGATCATAGATCGGTCCAGGATGGCCTGTCCGTTCAATTGGCGCTTCAGCAAGCGCATCGACGCGCCAGAGCCTGACGACACCGTCTTCACCAGCACTGGCAAGTTGATTGCCGTCGGGTGAAAACGCCAGGCTCCATAGAGGCCCCGCATGCGCCTCAACCAGTTGCGCCGCGCCGTCCACCGCCTCAAGATCCCATACCCGAATCCCGCCGGATTCATCACCGACCGCAAGATAGCGCCCGTCAGCGCTCAGTGCCGCAGCAGTCATGTTGCTGGCGCTACCGTTCAAGGGCAGGCCGCCCGTGGCGCCCAGGGCATCGCGCAAACTCTGCACCGTAATGGAAAGCGGGGGCTCTCCGGCATTGCGCTGCACCTGCACCGCTTCAATTGCCAGCAGCAGGGCCGCTTGTGGCGTCGACTCCAGCGCCTGGCTGGCATTGCCCGCCAGTTGTGTCGCCCGGATGATCCGCACCAGCGACTCTGTCTGGCGCTCGGCGGCGTCAGCCCGTTCCTGGTTCGATTGGGCGCTGGTCACCGCGTTAGAAACTTGTTAAGCGGCTGCGGCTGCGGCCGCTTGCGCCGTTGCGGCGACATCCGCCTGTAGTTGGGCGACGCCCGCGTTATAACGCGCCACCTGCAGTAACCCAGCCGCAAACGCAATTGCAGCCAGCAATGCCACGGTAAGTCCCCCAACCGCCCAGTGCCATTGATTGCCGGCAGGCGGCGGGGTGGGTTCGGGGCGACCATTCATGGCGGGGGATCTCACAAAATTCCTGAAACTCACCCGGAAGGGGTGCAACAAAGATCCGTTGCGAACCAGCCTCCGTTGCCGGCAAGCGTAATTCACGGGCATGCAGCATCAGTCGCTGTGCTGAGCGCTGGCCATAGATCCGGTCGCCGACGATTGGCGCGCCCATATGCGCCAGTTGTACGCGCAACTGATGCGTTCTACCGGTCGCGGGCCACAACACCACGACCTGAAAACCGCCCTGGGGCGCCAAAACTCGATAGCGCGTGATCGCGCGCTGCCCCCCCCTGGCGACGACACACATGTGATCGGAACGGCGCGGATCGGGCGCGAGAAACGTATCAATCGTGCCAGTCGGGTCCAATCGATTTGGCGCAGAAACTACCGCGACGTACTCCTTCTCCACCAAACGGCCCTGGAAGGCGTGGGACAGCATCTTTCGTGCGGTTGGCGTGCGCGCAAGGAGCACCACTCCCGAAGTATCGCGATCCAGGCGATGCGCCAGCGTCACCGGCCCAAACTCAGCGGCAACCAAATCACATAGATTCGGCGCCTGCCGATGGGGCGGCGCCTCAGACAGCAGACCGGCCGGCTTGTTGACGGCAAGCAACTGTTCCTCCACCGCAATCAACCATGCTGCTTCCATCGCGAACACGCCGGCCGGCTTCTCTTCCGGCCGGCGTGCCAGTCTAATGTGATCCCCGCGGTTCACCTGCCAGGAGGAAAGCCAAACGATCCGATCGTTGACGCTGACCTGACGAGCACCGATCAATTGTTGAACCGCTTGCCTGCCCCAGGTAGGGAAGCGCCGGCGCAGGTATTGATCCAGCCGGAGCGGGTGTTCGAGTTCTCCCACCACGATCTCGGTGCTCGGCACTTTGCACTCCCTCCGGACGAACCGCCAGCTAAGCTGTCATCCGCGCCCAGGGCGGTGCACAGTTCATGACTGGCAGGCTACGTTGTCCTTACGCAGGCACGCTCTTCAGCACGGCCGCAATCGCAGCACACAAGTAGTCCATGTTGGCAGCGGTCATGCCTGCCACGCTGATCCGCCCGCTGCCAACAATGTAGATGGCATAGCGATCGCGCAGCGCCTTGACCTGATCAGGGGTCAGACCGGAGAATGAGAACATGCCGCGCTGCTGCGCAATAAACGAGAAGTCGCGATCGACACCCTGTTCGTGCAGGGATTCAACAAAAGGCTGCGCATCCCGTTGATCCGATCGCGCATGTCGGCCACCTCGGCCTCCCATTGCGGTCGTAGCACCGGATCGTTCAGGACTGCGGAGACCACGATCGCACCGTGTGCCGGCGGATTGGAGTAGTTCGCACGGGCAACACGCTTAATGTGACTGATGGCGACATCGGTATGTGCAGAGGTTGCCGTCACAACCGTCAGTGCACCGACACGCTCGTTATAAAGCCCGAAATTCTTCGAGTACGAGCTCGCCACCAGCAGATCCGGACAGCGCCTGGTCAGTTCTTCCAGCCCCACCGCATCCTCGCGCAGACCCACGGCAAAACCTTGATAGGCAAAGTCCACCAGCGGCAACAGATTGCCTTTGGCCAGCACCTCGCCGACTTCGGCCCACTGCGCGGGCGACAAATCCACCCCGGTTGGATTGTGGCAGCAGCCGTGCAGCACAACGATGTCACCGGCGGGAATCTGTGCGAGTGCGGCCAACATCGCCTCGTACTTTACGCCATTCGTCTGCTTATCAAAATAGGGATAGGTAGCCGTCTTTAGCCCGGCAGCGTTGAAGACCTGCGGGTGATTCGGCCAGGTCGGATCACCCAACCACACTGTGCGGGCGCCAATCGTCGAGACAAGGAAGTCCGCCGCCACGCGCAAAGCGCCGGTGCCGCCTGGCGCCTGGGCAGTGACTGCTCGCCCGCTGCTTAGCAGTGGATGGCCCGCGCCAAACAAAAGCTGTTGCGTTGCATGGTCAAATTCTGGTTGACCATCGATCGGCAGATAATTCTTCGTATTCTCAGACTGAAGCAACCTTTGTTCCGCCGTCTTGACCGAGGCCAAGACCGGCGTCTGGCCATGCGCATCCTTGTAGACGCCCACACCCAGGTTCACCTTCTTCGGATTCGGATCCTTCTTAAACGCTTCGGTCAACCCGAGGATTGGATCCGGCGGTGCAGCCGCAATTGATTCCAGTAGCATTTCGATACCCTCTTTCCCACAAAGCGGATAATTAAAACGAATTCGCTCAATCAGACACAGTGTTACTAGACAAATAGATCCACAAGCTTGAATTGTTCAACGTCAACCAGCCCTTGATCCGTCAGCTTCAGCTTTGGAATCACCTCTAACGCCATAAAACTCATGGCCATGAACGGATCATGAAGGGGCGAACCCAATCGATGTGCAGCCTCGAGCAGTTTGTCGTATAACATACGCACTTCGCCGACGGGCAGGTCGCTCATCAACCCCGCCACCGGTAACGGCAGCGCCGCCAGGACTTCAGCGCCATCCACGACGACGATGCCGCCGCCAAGTTCGATCACTGCCTGCGCCGCCCTCCGCATGGACGCATCATCGGCGCCGATCATCACGAGGTTGTGATGGTCATGGGCAACCGTACCGGCAATCGCGCCACGCCGCAAGCCCACTCCCTGAATAAAGCCAATTCCCACCGCATCACTATTGCGGTGACGGTCGATGACCGCCATCTTCAGTAGATCGCGGTCCGGGTCCGCAACCGCTTGGCCGTCAACAATCTCTGCTGCACAAATCCGCTCTTCAGTCACCAATTGATCCGGAAGCGTACCAATCACGCGTATCTGCGCACCGCGCGCAGGCACCCGTAAATCCAGACTCTTCCAATCCACCTTGACCGAACCACTCAGCCCAGGGGGGATTGCCGGTGTATCCAGGGCGACGTGCGGCAGTATTGCGCCATGCTCAGCGACAAGTTCACCACCGACATACACCTGGCGCGGCCGAAAATCGTCCAGCGCATCAAACACGACAAAGTCAGCAAACCGGCCGGGGGCCACTGCCCCACGGTCATGCAAACCGAAACGCTCAGCGGGATTGAGGGTGGCAAGTTGAAATGCCACAATCGGATCAACCCCAAAGGCAATCGCCTCGCGAATCATAAAGTCGATGCTACCCTCATCCAAGAGATCCGCCGGGATGCGGTCGTCGGTGCAAAAACAAATGCGGCGGCTGTTTTCGGGACGGACGAGCGGCAGCAGTGGCCGCAGATTCTGCGCATTCGTCGCTTCCCGAATTAAGATGTAGAAACCGCGTGCCAATTTCTCCGCAGCCTCGGCCACGGTCGTACATTCATGCTCGCTGGTGATACCGGCGGCCGCATATGCGTTGAGTTGTTTGCCGGTCAAGGCCGGCGCATGGCCGTCCACCGGCCGCGCGGCAAAGGCGGCAAGTTTGGCAACGACACTTGCATCGCCGCCAACAACGCCTGGAAAGTTCATCACCTCCGCCAGTCCCCACACCGTCCCCTCATCGAGGAGGGTCTGCAGGTCCTGCGCCTCCAGTTGAGCGCCGTTGGTTTCCATCGACGTCGCAGGGACGCAGGATGGCGCCATTACGATCACGCGCAGCGGCAGGTCACGGCTGCTGCGCGCCATGAAGCGGATGCCGTCCAACCCAGCCACGTTGGCAATCTCATGCGGGTCAGTTACCACGGTCGTCACCCCGTGCGACAGCACCGCGGCTGCAAACTGCGACGGGACACAAAGGCTGCTCTCGATATGGACATGTGCGTCAATGAGACCGGGCGCAAGATACGCGCCTTGCAGATCGATAATCTTAGCGGCTTGATAGCCGCGGCCCACGCCGGCGACCCGCCCGCCACTTACAGCCACATCCGTTTCTTCGATCTGACCGGAGAACACATTCACGAGCCGTACATGCTGCAACAGCAAGTCGGCTGGCACATCGCCCCGCGCCACTGCTAACAATTTTTCCAGAGACATTCATCGCTCCTTCATTGGTTTCGTGCTGCGCATTATACCCGCATCCTGTGGTGCGACGGCAATCTTACATCTGCACCGTCTGGAGCGCTTGTGACCGATTTCCGGCATTCTGCGCTTATTTCTGCACAAATTGGTGCCATTAGTTTGTAAAATTGCCAAAACTGAGGGGTTGAACTTATTTCAAAATGCATTACAATATGCAGAAGGAATAACAGCGCGACTGGCAAATTCATTTGCGTCAGTTTCGCAGAACCAGGCCGTGAAATGTGCGGCCGATAGCGAACAACAGAATCATGCGGATCACTTTCCACGGTGCGGCGCGCGAAGTGACCGGTTCGATGCACCTGATTGAGGTTAACGGGCGGCGCCTGCTGCTCGAAACAGGCCTCTTCCAGGGGCGACGTGCTGAGACCTACGAGCGCAATCTACACTTTCCATTCGATGCCCAGTCGATCGACGCGGTGCTGTTGAGCCACGCCCATATCGATCACAGTGGCAATCTTCCCAATCTCGCCAAACAAGGTTTCTCCGGCAATATCTGGTGCACGTCTGCCACGCGCAACCTCTGCACCTACATGTTGATGGACAGCGGCCATATCCAAGAGCAGGACGCCCTGTACGTCAACAAGAAGCGCCAGCGCGATGGCGAGTCCCTCATCGAGCCGCTCTACACACAAAGCGATGTACGCGCGTGTCTCGAATTGTTCGTCGGCGTCGGCTTCAACCGGCCCATCACCGTCGTCGATGGCGTCGAAGCCACCTTCTTTACGGCTGGGCATATTCTCGGCGCGGCCTCGGTGCAACTCGATATCAAGGAATTCGACACCGGCAAACAGTGGCGCGTGCTCTTCAGCGGCGACATCGGCCGCCCCAGCAGCCCCATCCTCAAGGCGCCCACCACCTTTGACACGGCCGACATCGTCATCATGGAATGCACCTATGGCAACCGGTTGCATGGCGATTATGACGATGCCCGCAAACGGCTTCGTAACGTGGTCAACTCGACGATCCGCCGCCGTGGCAAGGTCATCATCCCAGCCTTTGCCGTCGGCCGTACGCAAGAACTGGTCTATGCGCTCAATCAGTTGGATGCCGGCGGGGATATCCCCAGTATCCCTGTGTTTGTAGACAGCCCGCTGGCCGTCAACGCAACCGATGTCTTTCGCATGCACCCTGAGGCATGGAATGATGCAGTGCAGCACTTCCTCACCGAGGACAATCGCCGCAGTCCCTTCGATTACGAAGAATTGGACTATATCCGTGACGTACGGGAGAGCAAGCGGTTGAATAACATGGCTGCGTCGGCCATCATCATCAGCGCCAACGGCATGGCTGAAGCTGGGCGCATTCTGCATCATCTGAAGAACAATATCGAAAATCCCGATAACACCGTGCTGCTGGTCAGTTTCATGGCCGAGAACACCCTCGGTCGGCGCATCCAGGATGGCGAAAAGAGCGTGCGCATTTTCGGCGAAAGCTATCAGGTGCGCGCCACCGTTGAGGTAATCGACGGCTACAGCGCCCACGCCGATCAAGAAGAATTGCTCGACTGGGTGAAGGACTTCGACCCCAAGGCAATCAATCACCTCTTTCTCGTCCATGGCGAGCCCGTCGCCGCGGACACGTTTCAGCAATTGTTGCAGGCACGCGGCTTTGGCGCAGTGACGGCGCCGGAGCGAGGACAGTCCTATGAATTCTAGTCGTCACTTACCGATGGTTCACACCGAACACAAGCGAATCCAGGTGGCAGCGGTTGCGGCGCTCGCCAAACAGGTATGCTTGCAACGGACGAACATATACCCATCCCGAACAACAGGTAACCTCGTCAAGCATTCAAAGAAAGGAGTCTGGCGATGAAGCAGATTCTGCCTTCGATGCGCCCAATTCGGCGCTTCGGGCTGGCCTTCATGCTGGTACTGACCTTGCTTGGCGCGTTGCTTCCCGGTGCGGCGTTAGCAGCGCCGTCGGAGCCAACGGCGTCATCAATGGTCAAAGAACCAGTGGAGTGGGGGTCCGGCTGCAGCAGGTACTACACGGTGCGCTTCGGCGACACCCTCAGTCAGATCGCAGCATGGAATGGCACAACCGTGCAGGCGATCATGCAGGCCAACGGCCTCTGGAACCCGAATCACATCTACGCAGGCCAGGTATTGTGCATCCCGGGTGGTTGGGCGCCTGAACCGCCACGCCCGCATCCGGGCAATTGTGTCGCAACCCATGTGGTGCGTTTCGGCGAAACCCTGTCCGGTATTGCCGCCTGGTATGGCGTGAGCCCGTGGGCGCTTGCCCAGGCCAACGGCATCTCGAACTGGAACCGCATCTACGCCGGGCAACGTCTCTGCATCCCCAGCGGTGGTGGGGGCAGCTGGAACCCGTGCCAATGGGACCCATGCAACCCGCAGCCCTGGCCGCAGCCGCCACCGCCGCCGCCAAAGCCGCTGCCGCCACCCGATCCCTGTCAGTGGAATCCGTGTTACCGCAACCGGTACCACCCAGCGCCACAGCCACTACCGCAGCCGCTGCCACCGCAGCCCTGCCCACCTCAGCCGTGCCCGCAGCCTTGCCCTGGCCCACAACCGCAACCTTGCCCGCCATTGGTCGGGGCATGGACCGGCGAGTACTTCGGCAATCGTGACCTGATCCCGCCACCTGTCTACACCCGCCAGGACGGTGCAATCGCGTTCGATTGGGGGCTGCATGGGCCAGGCGGTGGCGTACCGCCGACCAATTTCAGCGTGCGCTGGTCAAAAACCGAACCCTTCGATGGTGGCACCTACCGCTTCTGGGCCACCGTCGATGATGGCGTCCGCATCTGGGTTGATGGCCAACTCGTGCTCGATTATTGGCGCGTCGGCCCAGCGACAAGCGTTCAGTGCGACCATTACCTGTCACCTGGGGTCCATACCATCAAGGTGGAGTACTTCCAGGCCGAAGGTGTTGCCGTCGCTTACGTCAAGTACGCTCGCGTATAGCCTGTTGTTGGGATGTGGACTGGTAATCCACGAGAAACCGGGTGGCGGCCGCCACCCGGTTTCTCGCGGCTATCGCAAGAGCGGTCGTTGTCGGGCGCCAGGATTTGATGGCGATGCAGAATCACCCCGTCTCGGTGTTGGGCGCGTCTGGTAACGCTGGCGCCTACCTACTGCGGATCTCACTGAAGGCGCCGGTGACCACAACCTTTGGTCGCCTACAAGGGGGGCGTCCGCTGCCACTCGCAGCGGGTCACTATCTGTACGCCGGCTCCGCCCGCAGCCAGCGCGGCCCGTCATCGCTTCCACGCCGCTTACTCCGGCACGCATGCCGCACGGCGGTGCTGCCGCCCCATCGAATCTACGCCGAACTTGTCGCCACCTTGATTGCCGCCGACTTCACCGGCGCCTTCTCACAGCAATCCACCAAAACGCTGCACTGGCACATTGATTACCTGCTGGAGTTGGCCGAGGCCGAGCTAACGGCGGTCTACGTGCTTCGTCATCCCGATGTACGCGAAGTGACGCTCGTTAAGTGGCTCGCGTCAAGACCACACACTGGCACACCTGTCGCTGGCTTTGGAGCAAGCGACGATCCAGGCGCCAGCCACCTATTTGCGGTCCCGGCTGAGGAGTTCTGGTGGGAAGAGTTTTCGGCGCAGTTGCGCACCTGGTTCGATGACACCGTAGGCGCCGTGGCCGTTTAATCGCCGCTAGGCGCCAGCCCCGTGTCCAGTTTCTCCGCCGCCGACAGCGCCAGCAACTGCTTGACCGCCGCTTCCAGGCTGATCGAGCGCACATATTCGAGTACAGATTGCAACAGCGTATCAAATGGCGCCGCTGCAGGCCGCATCCGGCCAACCAGCGTGATACTGGCGATATACTCTTCAAGCAGACCGCGCCGACCCGCAAAACGCAACGCCTGACGCAACAGCCGATCACGGGCTGCGATGTCGCCGTCCTCGTGGGCAATTTGCGCCAGACCAAGCAAGGCATGGACGTGTGTATAAGGGTACAAATGAACCGGATCAGTCAGCGCCCCCTCCAAAATCCGGCGCGCCTCCCCACGTTCGCCCCGCGCCAGCGCCACCAAACCAAGCCCGATGTTGGCACTGTTACGATAGTTGCCAAAAGACCGCCGATCGCCAAGAAAATCTGCCACGCGGCGAAGCCGTCGCTCAGCTTCATCCAGCCGCCCGGCATGGAGCGAAAGAAAACCGCTGGCAATCCGCGGCCACATGCTGGCAAGTTCGGCGGCGGTTCCCGGGCGTGCTCGATTGATGGCGATGCTCGCATCATTTAACGTCTGGCTCTCTTCCAGATCACCCAGGATGCGTGCCGTGACCGCCAACTGATGATATGCGGCGCTCCCCCTGGACCAGCAACGTCCATCCGTAGTCAAATAGCGGCGGGACAGCGTGCACCGGCTCAAGCACGCGCTGGAGGTCATCCACCGGATGGGCAACGGGCCGCGTCGCCGCTACATATGCCTGCCACCCTTCGGTGTCACCATCATCCTGGCTATAGATCAACTCACGGCGACGCAACAGGTCGATCAAGACATGCGACGGAGTGGCATACGGGTCACCGCCACTCAGCGCACGGAGCAGTTCCCGAAGCTCCACATTGCTTTCATGTTGTTGGCCCATGAGCCCAAGCATTGTGGTAAGGCGGCTATACGTCGCGACCAAAACTGACCGATCTCCATGATGGCGCGCCCAGGCTTGCAGCCGCCGGTAGGTGCCGGTGATTCCTTCCGGGTCGAAGAGACTTTCAAACGCAAGACCACGACCTTCCAGCGCCCGCCGCACAAAGCTGGCGGGGGCATCCGGGGTTTGCTCCAACACCTCCAGCGCCCGGTCGAAGACGTCGACCGCCTGCCGAAACCCATATGTGCGCAGCAGTTTTTCACCGGCTAGCACATTATACTCGGCTGCCAACAGCCGATAACTCGCACCCGCCTGGCCAAAATGAAAAGCGGCTTCCCCTGGATTCTGATCAGCCTGGCCCAGATCGACCAATGCTTCGGCGACCGCCAGATGCAAGCGCCGGCGCTGCAGCAAGTTCAGATTGTCATAGACAGCCTGACGCACGACCTGATGGCTAAAATCCAAACGCTCGTCAGGGCGTTCGATCAAGAAGCGGCGTTGCAGTAATGTACTCAGGGCATTGACCGGATCTTGCGTAGAGGCTTTCTCCAGCAGTTCCAGGCTAAAGTCGCGCCCAATGACGGAGCACAGATTCAAGATCGAGTGCGCATCGAGCGGCAGGCGCAGCGTACGTTCCAGAATGGTCTCCTGGACCCGCTGGTTGCGCCGCAGCGAGAAGCTCTGCGGCCACCCACCTCCCCCGGCACTTGCCGGAACGGTTGCGGCAATGTCGCCAAGCGCATTGCCCTGCTCCTCCAGATAACGCAATGTCTCCGTCACAAAGAGCGCATTGCCGTGCGTGGCATCGTGCAGCAAATCCGCCAGCCGCCGGCTGCGCTCCTCATCCTGCCCCATTTGCATAATCAGGAGTTCCGCAACCTGTGCTCGATTCAGCGGCGCCAGCCGCAGTTGGCTCTGCGCAAACACGCGGTTGAGTGAGTGGAGCAGCGCACCAAGCGCATCGTTCTCCGACAAATCTTCGCTGCGATACGCAATCAACAGCAGGATCGGTACATCGGCCAACCTTTGGCTCAGCCGGCTGATCACAGCAAGCGTGTCTGGATCGGCCCATTGCAAATCGTCAAGGAAGAGCACCAACGGGCGCGCACTGGCCAACGCCGCGAGAAAATTAACAATGCTGTCGATCAGCCGGAGTCGATTCTCTTCGGGCGAAGCCGCAACTTCCACTGAAACAACGGGGTAACTATACAAACGATCTTGCAACCCCGGAATAATCGGGACAATCTGGGCAAGACTCGCTGCCGGCAGCGCCCTGAGCGCCAGGTCAGGTAAGCCATAGAGATAGCGGCTGATCCCGTCTACCAGCGGCGCAAAGGGGAGCTCCCGTTCCAACACCTGGCACGTCGCACTGATGGCAGTCAAGCCTTTTTCCGCGACATGCTGCAGACCATGGTACGCCAATCGGGTCTTGCCAATGCCGGCTTCACCTTCTAGGATTAGCAGACCACCACGACCCATTTCGACTGCCGCAATCTGCGCCTCAAGTTGCGCCAACTCGTTTTCGCGGCCGACAAAGACAGACGCATGGCTCACGTCAAGCGCCGGCATCAGTTGCCGGGCCGGCAGCACCGGCGGCGCATGCAATGTCGTATCCAGGTGCACCGACTCGGTGGCAAACAACGACGACGCATGCGCCGGTGAAACCACAACGGGGCGCGGTTCAATCTCGCCGTTGAGAATGCGCTGGTGGAGCGTTTGCGTGACGGGGCTTGGGTCTGCCCCCAATTCATCGGACAGAATAGACCGGCAGCGCTCATAGGTCAGCAACGCACCGGCGCTGTCCCCCGATTCAGCCTGGTACCGCATCAACCCCTGGTACGCGTTCTCACGCACTTCGTCACGCGCCAACATCCGCCGGCATGCCGTGATCGCTTCCGCATAGCGCCCCATCTCGGCGTAAAACTCGGCCGCCAGCAGGAGCGCATTAAAGAAACGTTCGCGCAGTCGCTCGCGCTCGGTCTGCAACCAGTCGGCATAGGGGTCACTGATCAAGTAGTCATCTTGATAGAGTTCGATGGCGCCTTCCAATAACACCAGGCGTACACCTGGGTCAACGACACTCTGCACTGCGTTCAAGCGGCGTTCGAACTCCTCGACATCAAGCCAGATATCGGGCGTCGTGTGAAATGCGTAACCCGGCGCCTGCGTCACAATGTATTTGGAAGGAGCGCGATTCGGTCGATCCGGTTCCAGTACGTTGCGGAGTGCGTTGATCGCGCTGCGTAGCGTGGTTGCCGCCGCGCTGGGGGTGCTGTTTGGCCACAGAATTTCAATCAGGAGATCAGTTGACACCGGTCGCGGTCGTTCCGTCAGGAGAATCTTAAGCAACTGGCGCGCCTGCCGCGTGTGCCAATCACCCTCACTCACGGCAAGGTGATCGCGTACGACACGCAGTGTCCCAAATGTATAGATCTGAATTCGGGCGCTGGTGGCTTCCACCAGATGAAAGCCGGCAGTGGTCGATTGGATCATGGAAAACCTGGGAGCTTATATGCGATCCACAACAGGATGAAAGCAAGACCGCAATTCTTTACAACATTCTACCGTACTGCCATCCGTCTGACAAGAAGGTTATGACGCGCTGCGATATAGACAAGCCGCCGCTAGCATCAGGATGTAGAGGGTCTTGCCGCGCAATCAAAGGCGTGCTATTGTAGGCCATTAATTGCAGCGCATGTCAGACTCGTCACATTGTACACATATACGCCGATCCACCTTGTCCGTGGATTTTGATCGGAGCCATTCATGCAACAACACTTTCTTCGTCGCGGTTGGAAACACCTGGTGGCTGCCCTCTGGATTGCAGGCCTCCTTTGGCTCAAACTAGATAGCCAGGCGGCGCAAGCGATCACGCCGGCCCAGGCAGAACCGGAAAGAGCAACCACGGTTTCCGGTAAACTGTCACCCTCCGAATACCACTATCTAGGGCTGGAGCCGTCGCTCCGTGACGGCACGGTTGTACTGACCCTGGCAGTCGAACCGGCCGACGACGCCGCACTGCGTGGCGCAATTGACTTTGTCGTTTTGACCGAGGATGGGTTGCGGCGCGTCCTCGCCGGCGCCGATCCGCTGGAGTTGGACATTGCCGCAAGCCAGCCATTGCAATTTGACCCCATCGGTAACAAATTTCAGGCGATGTTCAAGGCTTCAGGTCGCGGTAATTACACCGTTGTCGTCTATAACGACGGCGGCAAGTTTGGCAGCTATCTGTTGACTGCCCTGAACGCCGTCCTGGTTGACGATGCCGGCCAGGTGGATGTGGTGACACCCGCCGCACCACCGCTCCAAACCCCCGTGTTGACCGAAACCTCGACACCGACCGAAACACTCCAGGCTGAAGTCAGCCTGGCCAAGGCGTCCCCGCTTGGCCTGTTTGGCAGCACAGGCGGTCCAGCGCCCGCCGTCGATGCCCTGCGCATCTCTGGTTCGCTGGACAAGTTGCTCAACCGCCACTTCCTGGCTATCAAACCCGGTGACTCCGGCGGCGACGTCAACTTGACGATGACCTACGAACCACAGGGCGACCAAACGCGCGAGCAAGTGAATTTCTGGCTGTTGGATAACGACGACGTCCGCCAATTGCTCTATGGCTTGCGCCCGGAAGACGTGGCCTTCGCCACCGGTCTGCCCCAGCCCTTCAATGCTGCCCAGAATGTCAAGGTAGCGGGCTTCACTGCGCCAGACATCAACGAGTATACGGTGATCCCCTATAGCACGGCCCCCATCTCGGTATCCTATGTCATGCAGATCGATGGCGGGCTCCTGGCGGATCGCTATGGGCAGACAAATGAGTCCAGGCTGCACTGGCCGAGTACCTGGCGCTTTCCAAACCCGTGACAAACACCGCCCCAGTGGCGACTGACACGGATACTGCAACCGTCGCCGGCAGCACAGGGAATGCAGCCTTCCAGTTCACGATTACAGGCGACAATGGCGATACAATGATCACACAGGTCAACAGCACACCGGCAGCAACACTGGCGGTCGCGCAGACAAGCGCCCTGACGCAGCCGCTGCAGGTCTCGACTGTCGAGGGCTCACTGCCGACCATCTTCAGCCATAGCTACTGGACCCTGGAACCGACGCTGCGCGACGGCAACGTCATCCTCACCCTCGACTATGACCCGCGCGACCAGAAGGAGTTGAACGGGCGAATCAATTTCTGGGTTATTGATGAAGATGGGCTGCGCCGCATTCTAGCGGGTTCACGCCCCGACGATCTGGCGCTGGCTGCCGGGTCGGAAGTCCTCTTTGGTCCCGATAAAGGCAAACTCCAGGGCGCCTTCCGTGCCTCAGGGCGGGGTGCTTATGCGGTCATCGTCTACAATGATTCGGTAGTGCCGGCGACCTATCAATTGCGGGCCGATGGCGGCAACCTGATCGTGCCGCCCCCTGACAGCAAGATCGTCGAAGCGCTCCCCTGACCAACGCCTGCCATAATAAAAACTGCAAGAAAGCGTGATGCTTTCTGGCAGTTTTTGATTGTGTCTGATCCCCAGATCTAGAACCCCTGTAACTTACTCAGGTCGGCAACGGCAGCCGGCAGCGCCGCAATGTGCTGCACGAGCGCCAAGCGAGCCTTGCGCACCCGGTCGTCGTCGGCATTCACCAGCACGCCATCAAAGAACGCGTTGATCGGCGCCCGAAGTTGGCGCAGCGCATCGGCCAGTGCAAAGGCCGGTTCATCCACCCGCTCCAGAGCCTTGGCCGCGTTCTCATAGGCGCCCTGCAACGCAGGCTCAACCGGCGTCACATAGGCGTCGGGATCGAGCAGGAACCGTTCGCCGAGTCCACGCGTAATCCGCGCCGTACGCGCATACGCAGTAAACGCTTCCGGCCAACCTTCTCCCGCCACAGCCGCAGTCAGTGCGGTGCAGGCGCGCACAGCACCCGCAGGATTGTCACCGCGCACCGGCAGGACGGCGTCAATCACGTCGTGTGCAAAACCCATGTCCGCCAACACCCCGTCGAGGCGGCGTTCGAGGAAGTTTGCTGTTTCCGCCAGTGCAAGATCGCTGACCGGCACCGGCTGCAACTGCGCAGCCGCAGCAAGACCGGCGCGGAGACTGAAGTTCGTACGCGTGGCGATGAGGCTGTTCACAATCCCCAGCGCCGCCCGCCGCAGGCCAAAGGGGTCGGCGCTGCCGGTGGGGATCGCATTGACCGCAAACAGGCCAATCAGGCTATCCAGTTTATCCGCCAACGCCAGCGCCAACCCGGTCCGCGTCTCAGGCACTGCGTCACCGGCGAACCGCGGTAGATATTGCTCGCGAATGGTTTGCCCGACCGCGGCGGTCTCGCCATGACGAAGGGCGTAGATTTCGCCCATGACACCTTGGAGACTGGTCATCTCGACGACCATATGCGTGACGAGATCAGCCTTACTCAGGTCGGCGGCCCGCACAACGGTGGCCACTTCATCCGCATTTGCGCCCAACATCCTGGCAATCTCCGGCGCCAGTTGGATGAGGCGCTTCACACGATCGAGCATTGAGCCAAGCTTCGCATGAAAAGTCAGCGTGCCCAGGCGTGGACTGTAGGTCTCCAGATGGCGGCCGACATCCTGGCGGAAGAAGTAGGCAGCGTCGGCATAGCGGGCGCGGATGACACCTTCATACCCCTCACGCACGACGTCCGGATGCGCCAGATCATTGCTATTTGCAACCGCCACAAAGTGATTAACCAGGGCACCGTCACGCAACACCGGGAAATAGCGTTGGTGCTTCTTCATGACCCCGATCAACACGGGGGCAGGCAACTCCAGATACTTCGCCTCAAATGTACCTAACAACGCTTGTGGCGCCTCAATCAGGTCGGTGACTTCATCGAGCAGGGCAGATTCATCGGGAACAACGCCATCCACCTGGGCGGCAGCCGCCGCCACCAATTCAGCCACCAATTGGCGGCGTTCCGTACGGTCTACCACCACACCCTGGGCAGCGACGGCGTCAAAGTAGGACGCGGCATCAGGCGCCTCAAACGTGGTGAACCCGCCCGGCGGTAGTTTGGCGACCGCATCGGCAAACCGAGGGCCGCGGCTCGTGCGGCCACTGGCTACATTCGCCCAGGTGAACGGCACAACCTCGCTGCCATACAGGGCAACAATCCAGCGCAAGGGTCTCGGGTAGCCAAGCCCGCTGCTGTTCCAGCGCATCGTCTTGCCCCAGCGGAGACCGTTGAGCAGGTCGAGACAGAATTGCGGCAGCACCGCTGCCGCCGGCTGACCGGCCACCCGTTTGACTGCATAGACGTAGTTATCCCGCACTTCCAGATCTTTCAAGGCCACGCCCTGACCGCGCGCAAAGCCCTCCAGCGCCTTCGTGGGCTGGTTGAGCGTGTCGTATGCCTGGGCGAGCGCCGGCCCACGCTTTTCTACGATTTCGTCCGCCTGCAGCGGGGCTAGATCGTTCACCATGACGGCCAACCGCCGTGTCGTGCCGGTGACGCGCACGCCCTTGTGGCTGAGTTTGTACGCACCGAGTAGCGCAACCACCTTCTCTTCAAGCTGCGCGATGCCGTCGACCACGTCCGAGGCCGGCAGTTCCTCCGATCCAAGTTCAAGCACGAATGGCTGCACACCGTTCACAGCCTTTGGCTGCGCCCCGGGGTGCTGGGCTTCTGCGGTCTGAGGCCGCTCCTTTAGCCATGGGAACTCCAACCGTTCCCGTTGTGCGACATATAGTTCTGAGACCGACTTTGCCTGCCCGCGCATGTCGGCAAAGAACTTGGCGCGTTCGGTCACGCCAATGGCGCCGCGCGCGTCCAGCAAATTGAAGGTATGGCTCTGCTTCAGCACAAAATCGTGGGCCGGAATCACAAGCCCGCGCTTGATCGAAGCAGCAGCCTCCGCCTTATACAGGTCATACATGATGCGGAGCCGTTCAACGTCGGCGAGTTCAAACTCATAGACGCAATGTTCAACTTCCGGATCCCGGAACAGCTCGCCAAAGGTGTGCACGCCATCGACGTCGATGTCCCACACCTGCGTCTTGTGCTGCAGGTACATGACGATCCGATCCAGGCCATAGGTAATCTCGACACTCACCGGGTCCAACGTAAGGCTGCCTGACTGTTGGAAATAGGTAAACTGGGTGATCTCTTGGCCGTCCAGCCAGACTTCCCAGCCGAGACCCCAGGCGCCCAATGCCGGTGATTCCCAGTTATCCTCCACGAACCGGATGTCATGCCGTGTCCGATCCAGGCCGATCGCTTCCAGGCTCGCCAGATACAATTCTTGCGGATTGCCGGGATCAGGCTTGAGGATCACCTGATACTGATGGTGCATCTGCATCCGGTTTGGATTCTCAGCGTAGCGACCGTCGTCAGGCCGGTAAGAAGGCTCGACGTAGGCCACATTCCAGGGTTCTGGCCCCAACACCCGGAGCACCGTGGCGGGGTTCATTGTCCCTGCACCGACCTTCTCGCTGTAGGGCTGCCAGATGGTGCAGCCATGCGCTGCCCAAAACTCGTGCATGCGCACAATGACTTCTTGCATGGATAAGGGTTTGGCCATAAATCAAACTCTCGATCTTTTGGACCTGCATTCAGGTCAAGCTACTGCCGGCGCACCGGGCGCGATCATCCTGGAAAGATGAATCGAATCGGCACAGGCACAAAGGTGATGATAAAGATGAAAATGACGAAATAGCCAAGCCACCGGCGCCGGCGATCCAAGCGCGTCACGTCGTCGAGGGCCGGTGGATGCATCACGCCAATCACAAACAGAATCAAGAACAACCACAAGAACCAGCCCATGAAACCGACCGACTCCAGGGCCGGCACAAGATCTTGGACCGGGGCAAGACTTGCAATGGCAAAAAAGGCCATCATGCCCACCGCTGCAAAGTTAACGTACCGGGCGTTTTCTCCAAAAAGCGCAAAAACCGTGTGCCCACCATCCAGTTGCCCCACTGGAATCAGATTGATGGCGGTAACCAGCAAACCGATCCAGGCCGCAAACGCAACTTGATTGATCATCAAGTCTTCGCCCGTGACAGCGTTTGGCAGGATCTGCCCATGCACAATAAATTTGGCGGCCAGGTAAAGGAGACTGTTGCCCTCGAGCATCAGCCCCGCGGCAGCAGGCGGTCTTTCAACCAGGCTCGTGGCAATGCCAAAGAAAAGCAGCGGCAGCGCCACCACCAACCCGGCGAGCGGTCCCGCTACACCAATGTCAAACAGCTTCCGCCGGTCTGGCACCGGCTGTTTCATCCGGATGAAGGCGCCCAGGGTGCCGAATCCAATCGGCAGCGGGAGAAAATAGGGCAAGGTCACCGCCACCTTGTGATAGCGGGCGGCAAAGTAGTGACCGAATTCGTGCGCTCCCAAAATCGTGAGCAGGGTGGCAGCAAACGGCAGCCCCATCAGGAGCACCGGCGGGCTGAATTGCTGCCACCAAGGACCGGGAAGGGCCGTTGCGCCCGCATATTCGGCGCCGATGTATAGCGTACTGATGACGGTCAACACAAACAGCAGGACGTTGATCCAGATGCGCGACGGTTGCACGACCGCAATCCCCTTAAAGATGCGCACCACGACATCCTTGGGGTCGCCGTCTTCACTTGGGTGCAACATGGGGGTGTAGCCGCTGGCATTTAACGTTGAAAGCCACTTGCCAAAAACCTCATGGCTTGGGCGCAGCAATTGGCCGCGCACCACCACGACACCATCCACCTGCGGCTCGCGTGGCATCTCAACCGACACGACCGTCATATCCTGTTCGACCACCGCGCGCACCTTGTCGAGACTGACGGGGATGGCAACAGTCGGTTGCGGGGGCGTTTGGAGCGCCAACGATAACGAATCACTCAAGATGAAAAGTCCTTCCTTCGGAACTGCAAGCCACTATTATGCTATACTGCGCAGCGTTTTGGAAACTCGCGCAGTTTCACGAGTGAGTCGTATGTTTGCAATGGAGACGGGCAATGGCAGTTCATCCTTTCTTACAGCGCCTACAGGAAAAACCATTACTTGCCGATGGGGCAATGGGCACCATGCTCTACGCCAAAGGCGCCAGCAGTGAGCAATGTCTGGAATACCTGACCATTTCCCGTCCGGGCTGGGTCACGGAAATCCATCAGGCATACGCCGCGGCCGGCGCCGACGTATTGAAGAGCCATACCTTCGGCGCCAATGGCATCCGACTCGCGCAATACGGGTTGGCGGACAAGGTGCGCGACCTGAATTTTAAGGCCGTGCGGTTGCTCCGCGACGTGCGCGAGGTCACCGGCCGCCCCTTCTTTATTGCCGGCGACATTGGTCCCCTGGGCCGGCGTACACCTGCCGATGTCCATGCGCATGACCGGTCAATGCACGAGGTCTTCCAGGAACAGATCAGCGTCCTTTGGGAAGCCGGCGCCGACCTACTGCTTTTCGAGACGTTTGTGGACCTGGTTGAATTGGAGACGGCGGTGCATGCCGCTCGCACCATCTGCGACTTGCCGGTCGTGGCATCGATCACTTTTGCAGAGGACGGCTTCACGGTCAACGGCCTTACACCGGAACAGGTGGTCATGCGGCTGAGTCAGGCCGGTGCGGACTTGATTGGCGTCAACTGTTCGGTTGGCCCATCTTCCATGCTACAGACGCTGGAACGGATGCAAGCGGCTGCCCCCAGTGCCGCGTTCAGCGTCATGCCCAATGCTTGGGTTTCCGGAACGAGTCGAAGGCCGCTTCTACTACCCATCAAGCCCGGAGTACTTTGCGCGAAACCGAGGCATTCCTGAACCACGGGGCGCGACTGATTGGCGGCTGCTGCGGCACGACCCCAATGCATATTCACGCCATGCGCGGTGCGCTCGATGCCTACCTGGTGGAGACGCATGGCGTTGCACCAACACCGGTCATCGTCATGGAGACACCGCCTGCGCCCGCCCAGAAACCGGACTTCGGAATTGAGGTCGACGAACAGCCCACCGAACTGCTGCGGAAGCTGCAGACCGGCCAGTTCGTGATCAGCGTCGAGGTAGACCCACCACGCGGCTTTAACGCACAAAAGCAACTCGAAGGGGCACGGACTGCGCTCCAGGCCGGCGCCGATGCCGTGAACGTTGCCGACAGCCCCATGGCGCGCGTCCGCATGAGCGCGCTTTCGCTCTGCATCCAGATTCAACAACAAGTTGGCATCGAGAGCATCGTCCATTTCACCACCCGGGACCGCTCCCTGATGGGGTTACAAGCCGATCTGATCGGCGCCAGAGCGCTGGGTGTGCGCAATATTCTGGCTCTGACCGGCGATCCCCCCAGTTTGGGGGACAGCAAGCAGAGTACGCCGGTCTATGACGTCGATAGCGTCGGCCTCGTGCGCATCATTGCGCGCTACAACGCCGGTCTCGACCTGGCGGGCCAGGAACTAGGGCAAAAAGGCGGGTTCACCATTGCCGTCGCCTGTGACCCCACGCGCAGTGATTTGAATCAGGAGGTCGATCGGTTCCACCACAAGATCACGGGTGGCGCGCACTTCACCATGACGCAGCCAATCTTCGACCCGCAGTTGTGGATCAATTTCGTGCGCGTCTATAAGGAACGCCACGGGACCTTCCCGGCGCCGGTGCTCATCGGCGTCTTGCCGCTGCAAGGGCACAAGCACGCAAGCTTCCTTCACAACGAAGTGCCGGGCATCACCCTCAGTGATGCCGCGCTGGAACGCATGCGGCTTGCCGGCGCTCAGGGCCGGCAGGAAGGTGTCAAAATGGCGCAGGAGTTGTTGCTTGAACTGAAGGAATTGCCATACGTGCAGGGGGTCTACCTGATGCCAAGCTTTGGCCGCTATGAACTGGCCTGCGAGGTGCTGGATGTACTGCCGCCGGCCGGGGCATGAGGATGTGATGTCACCAGCGCAACCACAAAGGCGACCGCATGGGCGCGCGCGTGCGAGATGCTGATGGACCACTCTGAAAGCCGTAGTTTCGCAGCGCGCTCCGCTGCAGCGCCGTAGAGGGTCAGAAACGGGGCGCCGGTCTCGGCTTCCTTGCGCACTTCGATATCCGTCCAGGCGATGCCGGCACGCCAGATGCCGGTGCCAAGCGCCTTTGCAACGGCCTCTTTGACGGCAAATTTTCCCGCCAATGACTCGTAGCGCCCCCGGCTCTGCTCTAATTCAAACGCGGTGAAGACGCGGGTCAAGAATCGCTCGCCATGCCGGTTCACGGCGCGGCGAATTCGGTCGATTTCGATGAGGTCTACACCGGTGCGCACTGATGTCATGCCGGGAACCATAAATGCGGAGTAAATAGGCGCGCTGTCACAGCGAAATTGTCAATCTTCGACCTTCAATTGTCAATTGTCGCTATTGTCCGATGCGCCATCGCTGCTGGGACCGGCAATGACCGTGCAGCACCGTTCCGGGGAAAGGTAGGTTGCGG
Organism: Candidatus Fredericiella danica; assembly: GCA_016713335.1. Lineage (GTDB taxonomy): Bacteria > Chloroflexota > Anaerolineae > Caldilineales > Caldilineaceae > Fredericiella > Fredericiella danica. Next base: position 141,285 of record JADJPH010000101.1, read on the forward strand.
CCACACGCAATACATCTTCGGCCGTGACAGAGTAGATCAGGTCATAATAGCGTTGGAGATAATCAAGTCCGAGGTGATACCACTCCATGCCGAGCAAGGCATTGGCCACGCCGTCGTTGGTTTCCAGTGTCAACGGGAGGATGCCGGTTAGAAACGCCTGGCTATCGGCCAATTCTTCAGGGCTGACGAGTTCACTGCCAAGCGCCGTGAATTCGGCCAGGATACTCGCCGCGGCTTGCTCAACGTGGGCAGGGTTCACGCCGGCAGCAGCCATCCAGACGCCGCCCGCCCGTTCGGCAGTGATCCCGCTATAGGCGTAGTATGCCAGGCCCTGTTCTTCACGCACTCGTTCGCCGAGCCGGCCCATCATCCCAAACTGGCCCAAAATCGCGTTTGCCACGCGCAACGCATAGAAATCCGGATGGTCGCGGGCGATGCCAGGCGCACCGATCACCAGATCCGACTGCACCTTTCCCGGCATCTTGACAACATCCCGTTTGCCCACCGCCAAAAACCTTGGCGCAGCCGCTGCCGGCGCCGGGGCCGGGCCACGCCAGTCGCCAAAATAGCGCTCAACTAAATCCTTGGCGGCCCCCGCACTGATGTCGCCGGCAATGACAATGGCCGCGCTGGTGGGTGTGTAGAAGCCGCGATGAAACTCGACAACTTCATTGTGCGTAAGCGCACCAATCGTATCGAGGTAGCCACTGGTGGAACGACCATAGGGATGATGGCGACCATACAACATTTCGTGAAAGTGCAGGCTGGCCACGCTGCTTGTGTCCTGGTCACGCTCCTGAATGTACACCAGCCGCTGCTGGCGAACTCGCTCGACATGCTCATCGGCAAAGTGTGGCTGGCGCAGGGCGTCGGCCAGCACGGCCACCAGCCCGGCAAAATCCTCACTCAGACAGGCAAGGCTGAAGTCGGTGGAGTGCGTGTCGGCGCCAAACGTCAGATTGCCACCGACGCTTTCCACCGCCTCATTGAACGCACTATAGTCGTGATGGAGACTGCCGCGGGACAGCATGGCCGCAGTGAATGCGGCCAGACCCGCACGGTTTGCCGGTTCATCCTGGGCGCCGGCCGACAGGCTTCCCTGAAGGGTAACAACCGGGGCAGCCCGATTCTCCCGCACCAGCAGCACCAAACCATTGTCAAGCACGGTGCGAGCCACCGAATGGGGGCCGGGCAGGGCGTTCAGCGCAGGGATCTGGGACGAGCTCATAAGGGAATATACCATCCGACCGTCTGCCGGTCCGGTTGTAGATAGTGATGCGCCACGCGCTGCACATCAGCCGAGGTCACTGCGGCGAGCCGCGCCATCCAGTTGTCAAGCCAGTCAAGGTCAGCCACCACCTCACTGAACCCAAGCCAATACGCCTGATTCGTGACGGACTCGCTACTGTACGCGAACTGCGCCTTTGTCTGCTGAATGGCACGCGCCAGTTCTGCAGCAGTGACGCCGTTTCGTTGCACTTCACCGATCATCTCCCAGATCGCTTCTTCTACCGCTTCGTGCGCGGTCGCCGGCGCCAGGGTGACGCTGAAACTGAAGAGTGTCGGATCGACCGATGGGCCATAGCTGGAACTTGCATCCACGGCGAGTTGCGACTCCACCAGTGTGCGGTAGAGACGGTTGCTGCGATTGTTCGCACTCCCACCAAAGAGCCCCATGCCTTTGGCGCCGCCCAGCACAGAGTCAAGCACCACGAGCGGAAAGAAATCAGGATGCTTTGCGGCCGGCGTATGGAACACCTGCAGATAGGTTGCAGTCGGGTCTTCCCCTCGCAATTGCACACGGCGCTCCACTTGCTGCTCCGGTTCTCGGGCGCGTACCACTGGTGGTTTAGGTCCAGACACGAGCCCGCCGAATTGCTTTGTGATGGCGTCTAACATCGCCGCCGCATCAAAGTCCCCGGTGGCAACTGCAATCGCATTGCTGGGGGTGTAATAGGTCCGGTAATGATTGTAGAGGTCTTCTCTGGTGATCTCGTGCAGGTCCACCTTCCAGCCGATCACCGGATGGCGATAGGGATGCGCTGTATAGGCAGTCGCCTGGACATCTTCTTGCAGCCGGTAAAAGTAGTTGTTTTCACTACCCTCACGCTCACTCAAAATGACGGTCCGCTCGAGTTCGGTCTCTTCCGGATCAAAGATCGCGTTTGCCATCCGGTCCGACTCGACGTCGATCGCCAACGCAATACGATCTGCCGGCAGCGTTTCGAAATAGACGGTCCAATCTTGCCAGGTCATCCCGTTAAACATGCCGCCGGCGCGCGAAACCGCGCGATCAAAGTCGCCATGTGGGTAGCGCGCCGTGCCCTTGAAGAGCATGTGCTCCACCCAGTGACTGAGTCCGGTCAACCCGGGCGTCTCATTTCGGCTTCCAACTCGGTAGAAGATCCAGAAACTTGCGACGGGCGCAGCATGACCTGGCTTTAAGATAATTTCTAAACCGTTGTCGAGGGTGGCAACGGTCGCCGTACTGCGCTTACTGGTCATTGCCGTTGCCGTTGGGTTCGCTGTAGGTACGACCCACCGCACGGTAACGGAAACCCAACTCGTGCATGATTGTCGGATCATAGATGTTGCGGCCGTCGACAAGCACGGGCTGCACCATCAGACTCTTGATGCGGGTCAGGTCAAGTTGCTTGAATTCGTTCCACTCGGTGCAGACGATGAGTGCATCCGCGCCTTCGGCCAGTTCATATGGGTCTTCAGCCAGCCGGAGTTCGGGATTCGACTTGCCGGCGCCCTTCATCGCCACTGGATCGTAGCCCGTCACCAGTGCACCCTCATTCTGGAGCATGCGGGTAATCTCCAGTGCAGGCGATTCGCGGATGTCATCGGTATTCGGTTTGAAGGCCAGCCCCAAAACGCCGACACGTTTACCATCGAGTTTGCCGCCGACCATGTCGCGAATATTGAAAACAGCCCACCGACGCATATCGCGGTTGATGTCGATCACAGCGCGCAACAACGAGGGATGTGAGCCGTGCACAAGCGCCATATGCGCGAGCGCCTTCACATCCTTGGGGAAGCACGAACCGCCGTAACCAAGTCCGGCATTCAGGAACTGGCCACCGATGCGGCGGTCAAAGCCCATCCCCATGGCGACTTCTTCGACGTCGGCGCCCAGTTTTTCGCAGATGACGGCGATTTCGTTGATAAAGCTGATCTTGGTGGCCAAAAAGGCGTTGCTGGCGTACTTGATCATTTCGGCGGTGCGCAGGTCGGTGATCACGATGCGGGCGCGCAGCGGGAGATGCAGTTGGGCAACCTTCTCGGCCGCTTCCTTGTTGCGGCTGCCGACCACGACCCGGTCGGGGTTCATGAAATCATGCAGCGCAGACCCTTCGCGTGTGAACTCAGGACAGCTCACAACCGCAAATTCAACCGGTTCAGGCTGGCTGCGCTTGATGATGTCGGCTACCCAATCACCCGTACCGACTGGGACCGTGCTCTTGTTGATCACGATCAAAGGATGGTTCATGGATTTCGCCACCGATTCGGCAGCCATCCGCACATACTGCAGGTCCGCTTCACCATCGACGCCACTTGGCGTGCCTACGCAGATGAAGATGAACTCGGCATCTTCCAAGGCCTCTTCGTAGCTGGTCGTGAAGTGGAGGCGACCGCCGCGCACGTTGCGCGTGATCATCTCGCTCAACCCAGGTTCATAGATAGGCGATTCGCCCTGGTTGAGCATATTGATTTTTTCTTCGCTGATGTCGATACAGGTCACCCGATTGCCCATGTCCGCAAAACAAGTGCCTGTCGAAAGCCCTACATAGCCGGTGCCGGCGACCGCTATATTACGCATTTGTTACCCTTTCCCTCGAAACCGATCAAAACTGACACGCGTCCTATAGTAATGGCAAATCCGAAATTTTCGACGCGGAGGCGCTTACAACATCCTTTCAATCCAGCCCAGACCGCCACGGCTGGTGATCACCAGTCGCCATTCAGGCCGCGAACAGCGTTCACTCATGCCCCTTGGGCCGAGAAGCTGCCGCCAACGCGTCAAGTTCACTTGGGGTCAGCCGCAGCGCATCCGCCTCAAGCCGCGCATCCGCCGCATGTTCCACCTGTTGGCGTGCAACCTCGACATCGCTAAGGCGCAGATGTTCGCGCCAGAAATAATACGCGCCCAGCAATGTCACGGGAATCCAGAGCGCGGCATGTAGCGTAAAGGTGTAGCTCGCAGCCACCGAAGGATCGACGCCAAAACTGGCAAGCGTGGCAATGCCGGGGGTGTCAAACGTGCCAATGTAGCCCGGCGCCGCCGGCAAGGTGGTGGCCAGGTTGACGAGCCCGTTCATCAGCATCAAAACGATAAAACTCACTGAGAAATCCAACGCGTGCATCACAAACCAGTATTTAACAGTCTCGGTGAGCCAGATCAGGATGCTAATAAAGAAGATCATGATGACATCGGAGGGGCTGGCCAATGCGCGTAGCCCGAGCATGAACTTCAAATAGAAACCATCAATGCGGGGCCGAATGCGTTCCGGCAACACCGCCTTCGAGACAATCATGTAGAACTGCTCAACCAGATGCGGCCGGCTCGCCATAAAGATGAAAACAATTGTCGCGACCAGAAAGCTCACCGTCATCCCAATCACCGCATTCCGGTACGCGGGGGGCAGCGGGGCAACCGGCAGCGCCAGGAAGACAAACATGATCATCACCAGCCCATCCACGACTCGCTCTACAATGACCGTGGCCAGGCTAGATGAGATGTCGACGCCCTCCTTCCGTTTCAGGATATAGGAACGGAGGAACTCACCGGCGCGGAACGGGAGGACGTTGTTGCCAAAGTAGCCGATGCACACCATTGGAAAGAGCGTGACCAGCGCTACCTGCTTCAACGGCTTCAACGTGATCTGCCAGCGCCAGGTGCGGAACCAGAGGCCGACAATATAGATAGCAATGCCGGGAATTAGCCACCAGTATTCAGCGGTGCGCAGCGCTTCCAAAACCGTGGGGAGATGCAATCCCGGTAGGGCGAGGTAGATAAAAAAAGCACTGACCGCAAGGCCGATCAGGAGTTGTGCATATTTCTTCAAGAAAGCGAACCGTCCTCGTCATCAAACACGCGTGCACGCTACAGCATAGCATAGCCGGCCAAAGCCACCCAAACGAACACATGCCACCTGACAAACTGGTCCATACACACGACGATGCGCAAAAAGAAAGGAGCGACGTACGCTGTCGCTCCTTTAACCTTATTTGATTATGCCCGCCTTCGCAGGTGAATCAGATCAGTGAGGGGTGGCGAACATGGCCGGCTCGACCGAGTCGCCCAGGATCTCTTCCATCGCCATGATGTGCGCACAGACGCCGCGCAGCGTTGCTTCCTCACAGTCACAGCGCCAATCGCCGTCGGCATAACCGATAATGTGATTGGCGTTGTCGCCGTGCAGTTCAACCTCAAAGCTATGAACCTTGACGCGCTGGTCGCGCTCGGCGGCATACTGTTTGGCCTTCATGATTCTGCTGACCGCTGAGTCCATGGTTCTGTCCTTTCGTTTGTTGAACACCGATACAGGACGCTTGCCCTCACAGTCGGGCAAGGCGTGGGGATGACGAAAAAAACGACACCCAGGCGGGCGCGCGCTGGGTGTCAGTCGATCACTCGATTATACAGTTGAATTAGCGTCTTGATAACCACCTTGTGCTCGCTCCTTGCCTGGTGACTGCAATTTGCGGAACCAACCGGCGCGTGGTGTAGCGGACAGGGCAATGATTGTTGTTTGATGATTCTAGTATACGCCCTTCGGGTGACTTCTGTCAAACCCAAGTCGGACCTCAGATGGGCGATCTCCGTACGATCCCAGCACGCGCCCCCTATTGCACACCCAGCGCCTGAATGCGATATCCTGGCGGCACAGCATCCGGTTCATAACCAAGCGGCAGCGCCAGTGGGCCAACCTGCCGCACCGCCTCATCCTGGAGGATACGGAGGCGCTCGATGTAGTCGGTGATTGGCGGGTCAGCATAGATACCCCGCTCGATTTGTTCAGCCAGCCAGTAGGTGTTTTCTACACGCTGCTGCGCCTGCTCAGCCGGAGTTGGCAGCGCAGCGGCATTGGCATCGAACACCGAGTCGATGTCGCGCAATTGGGCAGCCAGGGCGGCCAACAACTCGGTTTGCTGCGCTTCCCACTCCGGTGCGATCGAGACGCCATACCCCTTGAGCGCAATCCGGGCTTTCGTAGCCGCCCATTCCAGCTTATCCAGCATCAACCCCGTCTGCTGCGGCAACGAGATATTGGGCGTTGCGTAAAACTGGGTGCGCGCCTGATCCTCAGCGCGTAGCGCTTGCGCCAGCGCTTCACGCTCCAAATCACTGTTGGCGCTGCCCGCGGTGGCGATTCGGTCCGCCAAAATGCGCGCAGCCTGCTGCCGCGCGGCAATTGCGGCCGCGGTTGGCGCGTCGTAGGGCAATTGTTGAGCAAACGTAGACAGACGCGCAGGGATTAGCCCCCCTGTTGGCGATAAATATGGGTTGCGGGCCAAATCATTGATCTGCTGTTGGAACGTCGGGTCGGCAAGTTCCGCAGCAAGCGGACGGAGGGCATCAAACACCTCGCTGCGCTGGGCCGGCAACAGATCCGGAGTCTGACTGGCGATGCGTTGAGCCTGCGTGGCGGCAGTCAGTGCCGCGGTACGATTACCCGCCGCAGCCAGCCCGGCCGCCGTCTGGACCAGGAGTTGAGCGCGTTCAAGCGATGGAATGGAGGGGTTCAGCACCGCGATCGGGATGACCAGGCGAAAGACCTGAGCTGCGATCTCCGGTTGCGCAGCATCGAGATAGGCACGGCCTAAGCGGGTCAACAAACCGGCCTTTGCAACGGGAGTTAGCGTCGTATCATAGGTGAGAATTGCGCGTGCTGTCTCAAGTCGTCCAGCCTGAATTGCCTGGGCCGCGAGACCTTCCGCCGGATCGCCGGCAAGTTGCCGGATCGCAAGTTCGGGCGCGATTTGGGTTGTGCGAACTGCGTGAAGTGGTTCGGCGTTTATAGTAGGACGCTCTGCGTTGCGCAGCGTCCACCAGACGCCGAGCGCAGCAACGCCGATGATCAGGCTAATCAGAAATGCCACAATCAGCAGGGCTTCTAACCATCGACTGGGCCGGTGCTGAGGTGGCAAGATGTTACTATCGGTGAGATCGCGGTAGGGTTCGTAAGCCATTCCAGGAGTATACCACCGGAACGAAGGGGCTAGGAATCAGCACCGATGGTAGCGTCCCCATAACGTGTGTGGTTTGGCGCACTCTTGCGCCTATGCTATGATTTGAAGTTGATTGTGCGGTTGAGCCAGTGCAGGTGGCGTCTTGGACGAATCAATTCTGCAATGATATTTATAAGGCACTGCCTGGCCCGATAGCGACTGAACCGATGTTGTGTCACTATGAAGGACAATACCGCAACTGGCTTGGTCAGCACATCATCCTATTATGGATAAGGAGTTGACGTTCTATGCAGAACACCCGGATCGATAGGCGATCCTCTTCATCAGGTGGCCGTGGTCGCCTGTTTGAGGGACCTGCAGCTTGGTTGATCACGTTTCTGGTCATCCCTAGTTTGCTCGTGGCGGTCTTATTGTTGCCGCCGGTCAGCCTTCTTGATCGCCTCCAAACGTTTACTTACACCCGAATTGGCGCATCTGGCGGCAGTATTTCGGATTCCGATGGCACCATCGTCAATTTTCCGGCGGAAGGCATTGTCTCCGGCTTTCAGGCTCAGATCGACAGCACACCGCGGTCGGAGTTTGTGGAAGGTTCCGCCGGCAATGAGATGTACGAAGCCGCCGGTCAGTTGCCGGACAATCTGGTCGCCAAAAGCCCTGTCTACCACGTAAAGGTCCGCGGCCGCGCGCCGGAACAGGTCATTCTCACTGTTCCGATTCCAAACGACAGCCTGCCGTACGAAACGCTGTCAGTCTATGAATGGTCAACGGACGGCTGGCGCCATGTTCCATCAGAGGTTCTGGTGGCCGAGGACAAGATTGAAGCGCGCCTGGATTACGTCCCCAGTAACTTTATGGTTGCCCAGACAACGACGAGCGTACCGGCTGTGACCATGGACCTGGGGTTGGAAGGCACACTGCCCAGCGGCGCCGTCGTCACGAATGAAGCCCGCGCCGGCTTGCGGTTACGTGGCGATGGTGCACTAGAAGGACAGGCGCCGCCAAACGCAAACAACACGCTGCCGGTGGTCACGAATCTTGAAGACACCACGGTGCGCACCGACCTGATCAACAACTTGTTGGCGGATCCTGGTCTACGCGACAACCAACTCACGACCCTGGAGCAATTGGTGGTCGGCAACGGCTATCCCGGTCTGATCATCGATTACCGCGGCGTAGATGCCGTGCCCAGTGTGCGCGCTGACTATGCCAGTTTTATCGGCGACGTCGCCACCCGCTTGCACGCAGCCAACAAAACCCTTGCCGTCCGCGTCGAAATGCCAGCCCAGATTTCGGCAGAAGAGTGGAACACCGGCGGCTATGATTGGCGGGCACTCGGCAATGTCGTGGACAAGTTGATTATTCCTGCGCCTGTCGATCCCCGCGCCTATGTTGCCGGTGGTGAAATGGAGCAATTGCTGAAATACGCCACCAGCGAAGTGGACCGCAGCAAGGTTGCGATCGAACTGCCGGCTCAATCCATCGAGCGCGCTGGCAACTATCTGCTCATGAAAGGCTATCAGGAAGCACTCAAGCCTTTGCTCGGCAACATTGAGGCGGAGGCGAGTGATGGCGGTGCGGTCAGCATCACCCTGGACAACCCCCAATTACAGGGGCAGGTGCAGTGGATGACGCGCTTGGCATGTATACCCTATGCCTATGCAGATGACCAGGGTCTCCAACGCACCGTCTACGTAGAGAGCGCGGGCAGCCTAGGCCGCAAGCTTGAATTGCTGCGCAAATACAACGTCACCAACGTCAACCTGGAAATGCCGTCGAATGGCGACATTGACCCCGCCATGCTCCCGGTGTTGCAAAACTTCCAACTCGGCGCGCCCACCTCGTCCAGCGATCAGGGGCAAATGGCCGTCGCCTACAGCCTCTTTGGTCCGGACGGCGCACCCATTGGCAGCCCACAAATCCGGCCGCTGGATAGCCCGCGCATCGAATTGCCGGCTGATCAGTTGGCGGGTGATGTACGGATTGATGCACAACTCGTCAATGCCGCCGGCCGCGCGCTGACAACCCCGGCCTCGGCAAAGCTGTCAGCGTCCAGTGTAGCGAAGGCTGAAGCAGCCGCCCCTGCATCCGCCGCCGCGCCAGCCTTCACAATCAACACCAATCAGATCATCAATGTCCGCGAAGGACCAGGCACCGGCTATGCGGTTCTAGGCCAGATCAACCCGGGTGAAACCCATGCGGTGACCGGCAAGACGCAGGCGAGCGACTGGTGGCAAATCGCATTTGGCGACAAGCAGGGCTGGGTCATCGGCCAACTGGTCAGCAGCACCGGTGACGGGAACAGTGTCGCCGTGGTCGCCGATCTACCGGCTGCGGCGCAGGTTTCAGCCTCTGCCCCAGTGGCAGAGGCAGCACCAGCCGCCGATGCAGCGGCTGCGCCGGCCGAACAGCCGGTTGCAGCGGCAGCAGCGGCGCCCCCGGCAGCGATTGCGGCGGCGGGCGGTGGTTCGTTCGGCTACGGGATGCAGGCGCACGTGGTCGACAACGGCCAGATTTTCCAGGTGCTCGATTCCATCGGCGGCATGGGCTTCAACTGGCTCAAGCAACAGGTTGAATGGAAGCGTTTCGAAAGCGCCGGTCCCGGTCAGATCGACTGGGGCGGCATGGACGAAATTGTCAACGCGGCCGACGGCCGTGGCATGAGCGTTCTCTTCAGCATCGTGAAAGCGCCGGCCTGGGCGCGTGAATCCGGCTTTGACGGTTCGGTCGAGGGCCCGCCCTCTGACCCACAGACCTATGCCAACTTCGTCGGCGCCGTCGCCGGTCGCTATTGCGGCAAGTCGCTCAAGGCCATCGAAGTCTGGAACGAACAAAATCTCCACTACGAATGGGGCAACAAATCGCTCAACCCGCAGGAGTATGTCAACCTGCTGGCGCCAGCCTTCAATTCGATTAAGGCGGCGTGCCCCGGCATGCTTGTCATCAGCGGCGCGCTGACCCCGGCAGGCAACAATGCGCCTTACGCGATGGACGACTTCACCTATCTGGAAGAGATGATGAAAGCCGGCGCCAACAATTATCTGGACGGCATCGGCGCCCATCCAAGTGGTTACAATGTGCCGCCTTCCGTCACCTGGGAGGGAGCGTGCGAGGCCATCCAGAAGAGCGGCAACAGTTTCAACGGCGCCTGCGACTCACCGCACCATTCGTGGAGTTTCCGCAGCACCATGGAAGGCTATCGAAACATCGCCAATGTCTACGGCGCCAACAATAAGCTGATCTGGCCGACCGAATTTGGTTGGGCCGCCGGCGGCGCCTACAACCCTGCGTACAAGTATGCTGACGACAATGACTTCACCGAACAGGCGCAGTGGACAGTGGAAGCCTACCAGATGATGAGAAACTGGGGTTGGGTTGGCCCGGCCTTCCTCTGGAATCTGAACTTCCGCGTCGTTGCCAACGGCACCGAACTGGCGCAGTGGGGTATCGTGGATCCGGGTTGGAACCCGCTCCCGGCCTACACCGCACTGGCGCAGATGGGGAAGTAAAACGTATTGCGTATCCCGTATTTTGTTGTTCGCAACAGCAAAATTGGAGATCGATGAGTAGAACGACGAGGGCGGCGCTAGCGCCGCCCTTCTTCTATAGGAATCGTAGGGACATCGGCATTGCCGTGTCGGCCGGGTTGACAAATCACGCCGCGCCGCCAGGGCGATCGTAGGGACATCGGCATTGCCGTGTCCGCCGGGTTGACAAATCACGCCGCCGCGCCGCCAGGGCGATCGTAGGGACATCGGCATTGCCGTGCCCGCCGGGTTGACAAATCATGCCGCGCCGCCAGGGCGATCGTAGGGACATCGGCATTGCCGTGTCCGTTGCGACGCAGAAATCAAATCTTGAGACGCCAACGCAGAAACCACGAATTCAAGACGCTCACACGCACACCGCGAGACACTAGACACGCGTTAAGCAACACGCAATACGCACCACAAATCGAGGTTGAAATGCACGAACACCCAATTGGTCAACACCACCATGGACGCCTACACACCAGGCTGCTTACGGTCTTCCTGGTAGCCACCGCTTTGCTGGTATCGCCGTGGGCGGCCAGGGTTGTGCATGCCGCGGACCCGGCGTCCGGCACAGTCACCGTCGTCAAGTTGAATGTCCGCAGCCAGCCGAGCATCACCAGCAGCGTCCTTGGCTCGCCTCGCACAAAAAACGCCACAGTCGACATTGTCGATACGAGTGAAGACGGCGATTGGTATCAAATCAAGCGGGCGCACTCGAAGGCTGGGTGTTCGCCGATTATGTATCAACCGGTGTGGACCCGGCCAACGCCGCGGTGACGACAACAGCCACGGCAACGCCCTCCGCAGAGGTTGCGCCGGCGACAAGCGCCACTGCGACCGGGGCCAAACCTACCGCATCCGTGATCCCGGCGCGCGTCAATCTGCGCAATGGTCCCGGCACGCAGTACGGCATCGCCGGTTCGGCCGCGAATGCAACCCAGCTCGAAATTGTCGGTATCAGTGGCGACGCTTCCTGGTACCAGGTGACTGCGCCTGCCAACAGCGCCCCGGTCTGGGTCTTTGCCACACTCACCGTGCGCAACGGCAGCCTGGACGGTGTGCCAGTCGTTGAGGCGCCGGCTGCACCCGTTGCAGCCGCAGCACCAGTAGCCAGCGCCGGCGCCCCCAGCGCACCCGCTGCGGCGCCCAACACGAGCACCGGCTTTGGCTATGGCATCACCGCCAATCTCTGGCAGGGCGACAAACAGGGCGCCGCCGATTTGGTCAAAGGCATGGGTTTCAACTGGGTCAAACAGCAGATTCGCTGGGAATACGCAGAACCGTCACCGGGTGCGATTCAATGGCAGGAAATGGACGACATCGTCGCGACCATGAACAACAATGGCATCAATGTCATGTTTAGCGTCGTAACTTCGCCACCCTGGACGCGCCCCAACAAAGGGGGAACCGGTGGCCCTCCTGAGGACTTCCAACTCTTTGCCAATTTCCTGGGCCAGATCTCCGGGCGCTACTGCGGGCGCCTGCAGGCCATTGAGGTATGGAACGAGCAGAATCTGCGGCGTGAATGGGAAGGCTACCCGCTCGAACCCTCCTCGTACATGGATCTGTTGAAGCGTTCCTACAACGCAATCAAAGGCGCCTGCCCGCAACTGTTGGTCATCTCCGGGGCGACAACACCGGCAGGGTACAGCGATGTCGCGTTCGATGATATTGACTATCTCCGCGGTATGTATCAAAACGGGCTTGCGCAGTACAGTGACGGAATTGGCATCCACCCGAGCGGCTTCGCCAATCCGCCCAGTGTGCGCTTTGCCGATTGGGAGTCCGGGAACTACAATGCGCTTTCGCACGTCAACCACCGTAGCTTCTATTTCCGCAGCACCCTCGAAGAGTCACGCCGCGTCATGGAACAGTTCGGTGACACGAGCAAGAAGTTGTGGCCCACGGAATTTGGCTGGGGTTCAACCCTCCCGGTTCCCAGGCTATGAGTATGAAGCGCGCATTGATGAGGCCTGCCAGGCCAACTGGATCGTCGAAGCCTTCAACATCATGCGCGATTCCGGATATGTTGCTGTACCGATGCTCTGGAATTTGAACTATCCGCGTGACACGGAAATGGGCGCGTTTACCGTTGCCGGACGCCCAGCCTATGATGCCTTGAAACGCATGATGGGCCGTTAGTCAACCCGGCCGGCAATCGAAGCCGAAAGCAAAACTGACAGTAAATTCTGGTGATTCCTATGCACACAATGTTGCATCCAAAGGTCCGATCAAAAGCGCCGCCGGTCATTGGGGCAATCGTCATGGCGGCGCTGCTCTTGACTGCCTGTGGCGGCGGGGCGAAGAACCGACCGCCACCCCCACCAAGACCCCCATTGCGGGGGCTCAGGCGCCCACCGCGACGCCGGTGGCGCAGGTCGTGCCCAGGCCACCCCTGCACCCGCAACGGCGACGCCGCAGCCTGCGGCCCAACCGGCCGCGCCGGCAACAGCCACACCCGCCCCGAAAGTTGAAAAGATCGCCAAGGTCACGGCCGATTCCCTGAACATCCGCAGTGAGCCGAGCACCACCGGCAACATCGTCAAAATGGTGCTTGCAGGGCAGACCTTCACGGTGATCGGCCAGTCAGACGACGGGCAATGGCTGCAAGTGGCCGAGAACGGTCAACCCCTGGGCTGGGGTGCGGCTGAGTTCATGACCATCGAAGAGAAGGTCGTGGAGACGCCCGATACGGGTGGACAACCAACCGCGGCCCCAACACCGGCGGCAATTTTGCGGCATCGACCATGCAGAGCCCGGATTTTGGCGCCCAGGCCTTTCTCTGGTGGCGACCTGAATTGGCGCAGCACGACCTCAATTTGATGAAGGATGGTGGCTTCAACTGGGTAAAACAGTCGTTTGCCTGGGAAACCATCGAAGGCGCCGGTCGCAACCAGTTCGATTGGACGATCTCAGATCGCGTCGTGAAACAAGTAAACGACACCGGACTAAAGTTGCTCGCCCGGCTGAGCATCGACCCGGACAAACGTGACTTCTGGGCCGGTACGCCCCCCAACAACGCCGACGCTTTTGCCGAATATGCCGGCGCACTTGCGGCACGCTACAATTGCCAACCCGGCTCCGCCGGCTGTATCCAGGCATTCCAAATCTGGAACGAGCCAAATCTGGCGCGCGAATGGGGTGGCCAGCGACCGAATCCCGTCGAATACGCGGCATTTCTCAAGAAAGCGTACGCAGCGATCAAGGCCGGCAACCCCAATGCCATCGTGATCAGTGCGGGGATGGCGCCGACCGGTGATAACAATGACAACGCCATGCCGGACGACATCTTCTACGATCAACTCTATCAGGCCATGGGTGGCAACAGCACCGGTTACTTTGACATGCTGGGCGTGCACGGTGCGGGCTTTGCTGCGCCCCCCGAACTTGATCCGGCTGAAGCCGCTGCCAACAAAGAGAAGTATGGCGGCTACCGCTTCTTCGCCTTCCGGCATGTGGAAGACATCCGCAAGATCATGGAGAAGTACGGTGACACCGGCAAGAAGATCGTGCTCCTGGAATTTGGCTGGACCTTTGACGAGGTCAACCCGGCCTACAAGTGGCACGGCCGCGATGCAGGCATTGATCGAACCGTGCAGGCAGACTATATCAAACGCGCCTACCAGTATGCGGTGGCCAACTGGCCGTGGGTGGGTCTGATGAGCGTGCTCACCATGCCAAACGCCGACTGGCTCAACGACGGCGACGCGTTCGATGAGGAGCAGTTCTGGTGGGCGATTATGGAGCCAAGCCAGCAGCCGGAAACCAAGTGGCGCCCGGCGTTTATGGAGCTCTGCATCTACTTCAACAGCCTCAAGGGTGAGGAGTGCAAGTACGCGCCGAAGTAGCGCTCCTGCGTTGACAAAACAAGAACCGGTCACGTCGCTCTATGCAACGTGGCCGTTCTGTCGTTTTCTTGTGCATTCGCATTACTGGCCGCTGGGCCAACCCCTGCAGGAGTTGAACGGCCGACCGCCGACACCGCCTCGACCCAGTCGAGTTGTTCCGGTGTAGTCGGCGACATCAATCTCCCGCACGGCAGGCGTCCAGAAGGTCAGCAGCGTACCAGAGGCCGATGACGGCCATGACAGCACAAGAATGAAACCGATGCGAAATTGGACCAACGGTTTTGACGAGCTCTACATGCTATGATATACCGAAAGACGTTCAAATTGAAATCTTGGGTGAGTAGCTTAGCTGGCTAGAGCGCATCGTCTGTTACGTCCGTGAGGTCACGGGTTCGAGTCCTTCGCCCACCAAAGAACAGGCACTTAGTCCAGAAGTGCCTGTTCTTTGGTCGGTTTTCGTGACCGGCGCACCGGCCCAACTGCCCGACGGTTCCGCAGTTCACTTTGTGCCGCGAAAGGCTCCTCAGCGCCTGCACACCCACCCTAACACAGCAAAACTTAAGATTGCGTTACCCATCTTCCTCTACACTTACAAGATAAAAGCACGAAATACAACGACCCGTTAGGCGTCCCGTAAGTAAATATACGGACACCGCAACCGTTCTGACCGGCGAACACAACAAAAGAGTCACCATCGGAAAGGAAAAGAAGAAGTCATGACCCTATCCAACACCGCAGATTGCCCGCAGACAGCTTCAGGTGCAGCGTTTCGCATGCATCTGCTCTTCTCGGGTTGACTTTGTTACTGCTATCGGCATGCAAACCGGTAACTACACCTGCAGCAGACAGAATGCCGTCCGTTGCGAACGAGGCCGCTGGATCGCGGCCAGTCGAGGCCGCCATCACCGATGGGGCCAGCGTCTTTGTGCGCGACAATACGCTTTATCTGCAAGATTACGCTAACGATCAGTTGATAAGTCCGGATCAATGTACGACAACTCGACCGCATGATCCTCTATCCAACCTGGTCACCGGACGGTAGTCTGCTGCTGTACTACCGTGGTTCGTGGATTCAGCGCCACAGGAACTGCGAATGGCCGACCGCAGCGGCAAAGTACAAACGATCACACAAGGCATCGGGCAATATCGCCCCGGAGCATGGTCGCCGTCTGGCGATCGGATCGTCTATCTTGTTGCTACAGACCGTGTCGCC
>JADJPH010000102.1 GCA_016713335.1 Candidatus Fredericiella danica
CTCCGGGACGATAATCATCGCATCATGACCGCTGACCAACTCGTGATACGTCCACCCGGGTTGCGTACGCGCCCGCTCCGCAAACCACACAAATTCAGTATCCGCAGGTTGCCCTCCCGGAGACCTGAGATAAATGTAGGTTCGCGGGATTGTGGGCGCGCCACCGTTCGTAAAACGGACGGGTTCGAGCAAAGTATTGATTGGCTGGGGCGTGATTTTGTCGAGGACCCAGTGCTTATCGACCTCGGAGGTAATGCCGAACGGACGCTCAAGAAAGGGATAGGGTAAGCGCCATCCATCAACCAAGAGGGCCTCGAGGTTCACACCTTCGCCGTATGGCGGTCGGAGAATGTCGCGCAGAGATTGTCCGTCTTCAGGAACAAAGGCATCCAGGTAGACGAGCCTGGTCACCCGTTCTGGTGCGCGATCGGCGACGCCCGCGATGACCATCCCACTATAGCTGTGCCCAACCAAGACAACATCGGTCAGGTCTTCATACATCAGGACGTTGAGGATGTCCTGAATATGGGTCGAAAGGTTGGTTTCTGGCGATGCCAGGTGGCTCCGTTCGCCGAGGCCGGTAAGCGTTGGCGTGTAGACAGTATGACCAGCATCACGCAAATAGGGAGTGACACGTTTCCAGCACCATCCTCCGTGCCAGCCGCCATGGACAAGAACATAGGTTGTCATGTAGAAATCCTTTACTGAGTGAGCGGGGGTACAGGGTGTACCCGTCTGGAGCAACCTTCGCTCTAGAGAAGCCACCGAACTTGTCATTATCGTACAGATAATATCATGCAACTCGAAAGATACAATCCGTCTAGACGCACCCAAACCTTGCAATTGGACGCACCCGGAAGAACGGGGAACGCATACGCCCGCCTGGCGCCGGCACCCCGTAACACACGACACAGAAAGGGCGGAAAGAGCAGACTGACCCGGCCGCCGACAGCCACACAAAGCCGCCAAAAAAACAATTGCGCCAAACACCACCGAGATCGACGACTATATTGACCGCCTGACCCTGCCGGCCAGGGCTTGGAGCAAGGCCGAACTTTATGCTGATCCCCGCCCACTGCCCGCCGCGCCTGGCGTTTATGCTTGGTGGTTCCGCAAGATTCCGCCGGGCGTACCCACGGACAACTGATATCAACGCCTGACTCCAATCTCCGGTCCGCTTCCCCAACGCCGTCATTGTCCGCACCACATCGAGCACCGATGCCCGCGCCTCGTTCTCCAACTTCGGTACCTGCCTGGATATCTTTGCCCCAGGTGTAGGCATCGTTTCAGTTAGGTTCACCCAAAGCGTTAGCGCGCTAACACACTGATACGCTGACCTCAAAGTGCGCGATAATGAATGCAAATGAATCCAGCTAGGTCCGCACGCCGGCAAGGTGGTGCAACTTGGAGTAGAAGATGACGCAAACACACACAGGCTATCTGGCGCCATTGAGCACTGAAGAGCTGCGTCGCCATGCTGAAGCCGCTTGGGCTGAGCGCACGACAAGGCTTGATCCGGTGCCTACACCGGATCAAGCCTGCCGGCGACTGACCACACGAGTTGCAGGTGCACCAGATCGGTTGGAACTTCAAAATGAGCAACTACGGGGTTACAGCTGCAGGGACTCGAAGCCTCGCGATCAATACCTCCGAACTTTATGAGTTTGCCCCGTTGCAGGATCTGTCTCCCAGAATGGACGCAGTGATCGAGGGGCCAACCTTACGCTTGCAAAACTTTTTGGGCTGGCGAGCGCGCATCTGCGCGCGCGCGCCCTTACGGACTTCATCCACCCAGAAGACCAGGATATTTTCTATCTATGTCGCAGGCAGTTGGATGCGACGGGCGTGCAGCAAGCATGCGAACTACGCATGATCAGGCAAGATTGCGCTCCATTCTGGGCACGTATCGAGATTGTCCTTAAATCGGCGGCTGCAGGGGGTCCGGCAGCCTATTGGATAACAGTGGTTGATATTTCTGTCCAGAAGCATGCCACCGAGGCCCTGCGTGCAAGCGAGGAAAAATGGCATAGCCTCTTCGAGTTTCTACCGGTAGGCGTGTCAATTGTTGATACTCGGAACTCGACTAAGGCCGCTAACCCAGCACTAATTGCGATGTTGGGCGATGCTGAGGTAGGTTTGTTGCCCGGTGACCATCGGGAAGGGCGATATTTGCGTGCTGATCGCAGCCCAATGTCTGTGGAAGAATTACCAAGTGTGCGTGCCCTAAAAGAGCATCAGGTAATTCGCGACGTCGAAGTTGGGGTGGAAAAAGTGGACGGTACCATTGTCTGGACCAGCGTCAGCGCCACCCCATTGCCCTCTGGCACACAATCCGCCATCGTAACTCTCGATATCACCGGACGCAAACGCGCAGAAGAAGCGCTGGCTGCGAGCCAGGCCATGTACCGGCTACTCGCGGAAAACTCATCCGATGCGGTGTCGCTGATCGATGCTGAAGGCAAAGTGGTTTACTCGTCGCCGACGAGTGTTCAGCGGCTTGGCTATGACGAGTATGACGTAGTTGGGCTCGACATTTCGGAAATCTTGCAACGAATTCATCCGGATGATCGCGCCCTCATCACTGCCGAGGTGGTGCGCGGGCTCGAACTAAAACTGCCCACGGGTCAGTATGAATATCGGCTCATGACCAAGTGCGGTGACTACATCTGGCTCGAAGACAGCTTGCGCCGGGAATTCGATGACACAGGCAGGCAGATAAGGACCATCGTCAACTCGCGCGATATCACCAGGCGCAAACAAGTGGAAGAAAGGTTGCGTGCAAGCGAGATCGCCTGCGTGAGGTATTGGAGAATTCGCTGGACGCAGCCTACAAGCGCAATCTGCAAACCAAAGCCTACGAATACTTAAGTCCAGTTTTTTGCCCGCCTCACCGGCTATAACCCCGGCAGAAATCAGCGCCTTACCCATTGAAGCTTTGCCGGAGCTAATTCATCCCAGTGACCGGACTGAAGTCACGCGTGTGATGCGTACATCGATGTCTCTTCTACCGGCACGCCTTATCAAATGCAATTTCGCTTCAGACACAAGGACGGTCACTATCTCTGGTTGCAGGATCAGTTTGTGGTCGTCCATGATGCGACGGGCCAATCAGTGGCACGGATCGGGAGTGTAAGCGATATCACCGAACGCCGGCGGCAAGAGGACGAGATTCAGCGGCTGAATACCACACTGGAGCACACTGTGGCAGAACGGACGGCGCAGCTTGCGACCGCGGTGGTGGAACTCAAGCATGCTGGGAAACTGAAAGACGAATTCATGGCTGCCGTCAGCCATGAACTACGAACACCGCTGACCGGCGTGTTGAGTATGGCTGAGGCGCTGGAGATGCAGTATGTCGGTCCCCTCAACGAACGCCAACTGCATTATGTGCAAAGCGTCCATCAGAGCGGTGCGCGACTGCTCGCGATGATCAACGGCATTCTCCGATATACAAGCCTGATGGCGGGCAACGTGACGGTCCATCAAGAACGTTGCATCCTGGCTGAACTGTGCGCAGTTGGTGTGCATGCGATTCACGAACAGGCCACCCAAAAAGGACTGACCCTGACTTTTAACGTGGAGCCAGCCGGACTGACGATTTTTAGCGATCCGGAAGGCATCATCCAAGTGATCCAACAACTACTCGACAACGCGGTCAAGTTCACGCCAGAAGGCGGCCAGATCGGTCTTGAGGTGCGCGAAGATAGCGACGCACAGACCGTGCACCTGGTGGTTAGGGATACAGGAATTGGGATGACCGCCGAACAACAAGCAGTTGCCTTCCAACTCTTTGTGCAAGGTGATGGCAGCTTGGCGCGCAGCTATGGCGGGGTGGGGCTGGGGCTTGCCTACACCAGGCGGATGGTCGAATTGTTGGAGGGTACGATTGAACTAGAGAGCGCGCCCGGCGCAGGCAGCCGTTTTACCATTACGTTGCCCGCCCGCCGCGTACCACCGGGTACTGCATGACTTTCAAATGCTGAGACTGTCTGAGATCAATTCGCTCGTATGCGCATAGTTGGCGATCACAGCTAAGTGGAAAGTGGAAGCTGCGGTTAGGTGGGGTTAGTCATGGCCGCGCGGCCGGGTAATCATGACTTACAATCTGGAATGCGTATACACCTCCACTCAGCGAACCAACCGGCGTCGTTTCCAGTTGGATCGTACGGAGTGCACCGCTTGCGAGCCGCAGGCATGGGCCGCCCCAACCATGGGCGGGAACCATTCACCATCGATGACTTTGATTGCGCCTAATGCCGGTGAAGCGGCTGCATCATCCGGCTGACTGGCCGATTCGGGGGAAACTGCTTCACCATCCAGTGGTGCCAGGCCCAGGTCATTACCAATACCAATTCTTATGCCCCTAAACTTACAAAATTCCGTCGAAGCTTACAGAAAAAGCAGCGATGCCAGGCCATTAGTCCGTTTTGGGGCAGGAATTGTGAGGAAGGTGCAACTACTGGGAGCGTCGCTGATGGACAAAAACAGCAACTCATACAGACGGGAATTTGGTGTGTCGGATCGCCCGGTAATCAACTGGACGGAACAGCGGCGTCCGCCTTCCAGCCGGAGGGTGTAAGTGATGCCGTCGTCAGGCGCAAACGATTCACCTTCGACGACTCTGATGTAGCCAACCGTGCGCGTTAGGTCCGGCTGCCGATCAGCGTGGAACAACAAGCCAATGTAATATGCGACTCCTACTCCGCGCTGTTCTGCGGCGTATAGCTGTCCCAGCCCGAGCAGGAAAGTCATCTGGCCTCCTTCTCAATACGGCTTCGGCTGGACCTATTCTACACCCGTCCGCCCTAGATGTAGCGCGCAAAATCGTTAGTGTGGTGCAAGCTCATTTTGCCGGTCGCACGCCGGTATATGAATGCGAGACTCGTCTCCGGACAAAATCGGGTGAATACCGCTACAACCTTGATCGCGGCAAAGTCGTGGAGTGGGATGCCGCTGGCAATCCCGTCCGCATGGTCGGCGCTGACTCCGATATCACGGAACGAACGCAGGCCGAATTCGCCCAGGCACGGCTAGCCGCCATTGTCGGATCGACGGCCGATGCCATCATCGGCAAAGACTTGGACGGCATTATTACGGATTGGAACGCCGGCGCCGAGCATCAATTTGGCTACACCGCGGACGAAGCAATTGGTCAACTGGTGGCAATCCTGTTCCCCACCGAGCGTCAAGATCACGTGGTCCAAATTTTGGCGCGGATTCGCGCCGGAGGCCGCATCGAAGGTTACGATACGATCCGCGAGACGAAGGACGGTCGCCTGGTCGATGTGTCGCTAACGATCTCCCCTTTGCGCAATGCAAAAGGCGAAGTTGTCGGCGCGGCAACGATTGCCCGCGATATCAGTGAGCGTACGCGGATGGAAGCGGCGCTGCGGGAAAGTAAAGAAGCCTTCCAGAACTATTTCAATCTCAGCGGGGCGGGAATCGGCGTTACCTCGCCCGAAATGACCTGGCTCGAAGTCAATGATTTTCACTGCAAGATGTTGGGTAGCTCGACATTTCTGGAAAATTCCCTTATGTTTTGATGTCAGTCCCCGCTAATGTGAAGGACAGAAGGCGCTAACCGCACCGCCGCAAAAGAAGACGTCATTTATCGGATGTTTCGAGTGCCAGATCGGTGTATGGTAGTTGGGGGCAGTCTGACCGGCGCGGTTGGCAAACATATTGGCGGCGGGCATGGCCACACGGCAAGCAGTGGCGCCTCATTTGCATGCAGCCTAGACAACTCTTCTGAATCTAGCAGGCCATGTCCGACACAGCGGCAGCTAGACAGATTCGACACTTCTTGGTGATCTTACTCGTGGTTTGGACGGCGGCGGTTGCCCTCTCGGCGCTGTGGAACATCTACCTGGTGCGTACCACGCCGAGCGGACGCCGGCTAGTGTTGCTGAGTCCCGCGCAAATGCTCAGCGAGGTCTATGCAATGGACCGCGGCGCGGCCTCGGTGTCCGGCCGGATTACGAGTCTCGCACCGCTGAACCCAGAGAATACGCCCGAAGCCAATTGCTGATGCCGCACATAGACTGGATACGCCTTGGCGACAGCGCTGCGCCATAATCTGGCGTTGGGTGACGTCCTATGCAAGGGCGCGAGCCCCGGCTTGCATCCTGGCTGCCAGTTGCACGGGTTATCTCGAAAAGCCAATCAACCCCGAAACCTTGGTAAGTAAGTTGATGAGCGATCTAAGGTGAGGGCACAATGTATACGATCTTGGTCGTGGATGACGACGAACCCAACCGGCACTTCCTGTGCACAGGGCTCGCCGTAGATGGGAATCGGGTCCTTGAAGCGGCCAACGGCGCGGAGGCATTGGTGGCGCTGCACGGCAACCCGGTAGATTTGATTGTCTCGGACGTCCTAATGCCGGTCATGGATGGCTATTCGCTATGCCTGGCATGCAAGCGCAACCGCAAATGGCAGCAGATTCCATTTGTCCTACTGACCGCGATGTACACTGATCCGCAGGATGTCGAATTAGGGTTGCGCCTCGGCGCCGCGCGCGTTATCGTGCGACCGGTCGCGCCAGATGCGCTCAAGCAGATGCTCTATGCCGCGCTGGAACCGCATGCACCGGTGCATCCTCTGCCGCCCCCAACTGAACTGCTGGAGGATTTGACTTGCAATCGGCTCTACAGCGAGGTGCTGGTTCACAAGTTGGAAGCCAAAGTGCTCGAACTTGAGCGCGCCAACCAGGCGTTGCGCGCCAACGAAAACGCGCTCCAACGCTCACAAGAGGTGGCCCATGTCGGGCATTGGACCTGGGATACGCGCACCAATACGGTGAGTTGGTCACAGGAGATGTTTCGCATCTTTGGCGTGGATCCGCTGAAGTTTGATGGCAATCTCGACGCCGTGATTCAGCGTGCAATTCACCCCGCAGATGTCGACCGCGTCCTGGCCGCGAACCACGCGGTCATTGAAGACCGCAATGCCGCGCCGGCCGAATACCGCGTCGTTTGGCCTGATGGCAGTGTCCATCACTTGTGGGCCGTGCCCGGCGACCGCGTCACGGATGCCCAAGGCAAAATCCTGCAACTTTCCGGGATTGTCCAAGACATCACGGTGCGCAAGCTTAGTGAAGAAAAACTTCGTGACAGCTTGCAGCGGCTATCGGTTTCAACCAAGGCGGCAGGGCTTGGAATCTGGGAATTCGACTTTCGCGCCAAAACAACCGCTTTTCGATGAGCGGACGGCAGCCTTGCTCGGGGTCGAACCCGATGTTCTTGCGCGTGACCCTGAGCTATGGACGCGCTTAATCCACCCTGATGATCTGCCTGCCCTCAAAGCCGCCGGGCAGCAGGCCCTTGCCGCCCCGGATGCATTACATGCGCGGTTCCGTGTGCTACTGCCCAATGGCATGATCCGTCACTTAGAGGTCCACGCTGAGGTGGAGCAAACCAGCAAAGGTCCGCCACACCGGTTGTTGGGGGTCGCCTGGGATGTGACCCCGTGGGTGGAGTCTGAGCGCCGCCTACAATTGCAGAGCACGGCGTTGGCAGCTGCCGCGAACGGCATTGTGATCACCGATCGCACCGGGGCCATCGAATGGGTCAACCCTGCCTTCACAGCATTAACCGGGTACGATGCCGCGGAAAGCTATGGAAAGAATCCGCGCGATCTGGTTCGTTCTGGACTGCACCCTGACACCTATTATCAAGCACTCTGGGCGACGATCCTGGCGGGCCGCGTCTGGCGCGGTGAACTCACCAATCGGCGCAAAGATGGCGTAGTCTACGTCGAAGAGCAAACGATCACGCCAGTTAGCGGCGCCCATGGTGAAATCACGCACTTTATTGGGATCAAGCAGGACGTTACGGCGCGCAAGGCGGCCGAGGCGGCGTTGCGCGAGAGTGAATCGCGCTATCGCAGTCTTTTTGAGAATAACCACTCGGTGATGCTGCTCATCGATCCAGATACCTGCACCGTAGTCGATGCCAATGCGGCTGCGGTAGACTATTATGGCTGGACTCGCAGTCAATTGCAGGGCAAACCGATCGAGGAGATCAACACACTACCGCCTGCCGAAGCGCGGGCCGAAATGAAGCTCGCTGCCAACGAACAACGTGGGCAGTTCTACTTTCGCCACCGGCGCCGATGGTTCGTTGCGCGAGGTTGAAGTCTATAGCGGCCCGATCATGCATGGCGGACATTCATTGTTGTACTCCATCGTGCACGACATCACCGCACGCAAGCAGCACGAACGCGAGTTGGAAGCAATTGCCGAAATGAGCGCTGCGATTCGTAATGCCGTCACCCGCACCGAAATGCTGCCTGCCATCCTGCACCAGGTGCTTGCACTGTTTGGGGCGGATGGCGCATCATTTGAAAGCGTAGACTCAGTCACCGGCATGGTCATGACCGAGCTTGGGGTTGGCGTTTGGGCGCCGTGTACAGGGGTGCCGATCCCGCCCGGCGCCGGCCTGACTGCTGAAGTGCTGGCGAAAGGCAAACCCTACCTGCACAATGAAGTTGCCGCCGAGCCGTGCGTGCTGTTGCCTGCCCTGCTCGGCGGGGTCCGTGCTATTGCTGGTGTGCCCCTGTTTGCCGATAACAAGATCACCGGCATCCTATGGCTTGGTAGCCGCAACGCCTTGACAACTCATGATTTGCACATCCTGACGGCGATTGCCGACATTGCTGCCAACGCAATTCGCCGGGCGTCGCTGTACGAACGCACCCAGGTACAGGCAGAAGAGATGGCCCAGATCATGCACAGTGTGCCCGAAGGGATACTACTGCTAGATGCGGCCTACTGCATTCAAATTGCTAACCCCCGCGCCGAACAATACCTGCGCAGCCTTGCCCCCGTCGCGACGGGGGGAGTGCTTACGCAGTTGGGTGATAAGTCGCTGTCCGAACTGCTGGCCGTACGACCGTTGGGTCAACCGCAGGCTGTCCAGAGCGCCAACCGCACTTTGAGGTTGCAAGTCAAGCCGTGGAGGCGGGGCCAAATCCAAGTGGCTGGGTGGTCGTCATGCGCGACGTCACGGATGAACTGGCGGCGCAGAAGCAACTGCAGCACCAAGAACGATTGGCCGCAATCGGCCAACTTGCCGCCGGAATTGCGCACGACTTCAACAACATCATGTCCGTCATTTCTGTCTACGCCCAATTGACGGCTCAAAATCTCCCGCATTAAGCGAGCGCGAAGCGCGAACGGGTCCTAACTATGGACCGGCAGACGCAGCGCGCGACCGAAATGATTCGTCAGATTCTTGATTTCAGCCGCCGCTTCGTTTTTGAGCGCACGACCCTCGATTTATTGCCCCTGGTCAAAGAACAGATAAAACTGCTGGCGCGCACGCTGCCGGAAAATATCGCAATTGAATTCACCCATGACGCAGGACCGTTTATGGTGAAGGCGGACCCGACGCGCATGGCCCAGGTGATCATGAATCTATCGATCAACGCCCGTGACGCCATGCCCGACGGAGGTAAGCTGCTGGTCGATGTGGCTCAGGTTGCGACACCTGCACCGGAAGTGGGGTCGTACCGGAGGTGGTCGCTGATCATTGGGTGCGCCTGACGGTGACGGACACGGGCGCCGGGATCCCGACCGCGGTGATCGAACACATCTTCGAACCCTTCTATACGACAAAGGCGCCAGGGCAAGGCACGGGCTTGGGGGTTGGCGCAAGTCTACGGCATTATCGGCCAGCATGAAGGTCATATTACGGTGACGAGTCAGGAGGAGCTGGCACCACGTTTGCAGTCTACCTGCCGGCCCAAGCCGTCGTCACTGCGGGGCAAGCGGCTGACTCGGCGCCGACCAGCGTCCCGCACGGACACGGGGAAACGATTCTGGTGGTGGAAGACGACGAGTTGTTGCGTTTGACGCTAGTGGAACTGTTCGCGTTATGGAACTATCGCGTGCTCCAGGCGACAAATGGCCTGGAGGCACTTAACCTGCTAGTGGAAGGGAACGAAGTCGTCGATCTCGTTTTGAGCGATGCGGTGATGCCGGTACTCGGGGGCAGTGGGTTGCTGAAGCAGCTGCGGAATCGGGGCATCCAGACACCCGTTATCATGCTGACAGGCCATCCGATAGCGGACGGTCTGGAGGGGCTTCGCAAGCTTGGAATGGTGGCTTGGTTGACGAAACCCCCTGACACCATCCAACTGGCTGAAACCATCTATACGGCGTTGGGGCAACGACGACCAGACTGATTTGTCCACATGTCTCGACGCAGCTCCCATCAGAGCTTGGAATTTTTACAGTAAGCCCAAGATGAGACCCACCTGAACCCCTGTCCAACATCGGTCGGTTTCATCGTGGAATCAGCTCGATCGCGGAATACAGGCGTTGCCAGCGCGCACCATCATATCGCTGTCGCTTGGCGATCGCGAGACCATGACATTACTAAGTTCTGTGGCGTACACCGGTAAGCTGCTGCACGCCGCGATTGGGGGGGCAATCCGGTCCGTTGGCGCGCCTGCCCCATCTTGGTCGAGCAACAGGGCACGCCTAGGTAGGACGGGGTTTGCCGTTGAAGGCGGTGCGCCTTTGAAGAAATGGGCGGTATCTTCCAATACACCCGTTAAAAGGATGTGGTGCGTTGCGCGTGGGAGCGGAACCAGGAGAACGCGGCTCTGGCCAAGCTCTGGCAGAAAATGGCAGCGGAAAATGAGGATCGCGGGGCCATTGCCCCAGCCAGCAACACCGTGGCGAAGAGTGGTTCAGCCGCGCCCACCAAGCCTGCAGCCATGCCGACCCGGACGATCCCAGCAACGACTACCCCGGATACTGATCCTACGCCAGATTCACAACCGCCGAAAGTCTTTATTTCGTATTTATGGGACGGCGAAGCACACCAACGCTGGGTGCGTGATTTGGCAACGCAATTGCGCGCCGATGGCGTGGACGCCATCCTGAATCAATCGCACCCGGTGCCAGGGGATCAGCTTCCGGCGTTTATGGCGTAAGCCATCCGCACCAGCGACTTCGTGCTCATCATCTGCACGCCTAAGTACAGGCAACGATCAAACGACCTTGAGAAGCGTCCTGAAACCAACAACTGGCGTTCGCCATCATCACTATAATTACGCGTCGAGCGGCTCGAATCTCCAGGGTGTAGGGGTATCCCATATCCGAGGCGCAGTTCTGGCCGCTTCTCGTCTCGCAACTTCTTTGGCGGGCACGTCGTCGTAAAGCACCATGGAGTCGTCGAAGCCCAAATATTTCGACGTCAGCGTATTGCGCAGCGGCCGCGCCCCGCTGGCGTCCACATCTCCCCATTCCCATTGGCAGTCTTGTTGCGGCATGACGTCGAGGCCCAGGGTGCCATCCTGATTGGGTCTGATGCATTTGAAGCTGGCGCGATGCTGTATACAGCGATTGCCCGCCATCATAAAAACCTGAAACTCGTCTGGCTTTGTCGGGACGGTTCTCAACGATCCCGTGCTCGCGTCCAAAACCACATAGTGATACCCCGATTTCAAGTGCCCGTAATTGCTGACGAAGACCTGGCCCGGACTCTCACTCAGCATAATCGTGAACTGTTGATTGTCTTCATTGTTCTCGTCTAGGAGATCTGCGTAGATTCCTGATGGCTGGGATTCCGGTAAATGGTCCTGATAGGTGATGAAATCTCCGTTCGGCGCACTATTGTCAATTATTGAAATCCAGCCGCTATCCTTCGACGCTACTGTTGCTACAAACTTGAATTTCGACCGAGCGGGATAAGGCGGCGGCTTCAGAGCCAACCGATAGGGATAACGTGTATTGTTGACGATCACCGCGGCGCCACTTATGCGGTGTCGAAGCTCATCGTGCCGGCCTCGAATGCGGCATCGTTCGGCCGATAGGGCAGCAGCACGATCGGCGACGACCTCAATCGCGACGCCGGCCCACTGCAGAACACTGTTGTTCAGATGGCCCTCCCAGTCGTCGTCATTCAACTGTAGCATATAGTCATCGCCACCAATGCTCGCAGGATACGTCTCGCCTGCAAGATACTTCCCGGTTGCGTTATGTTTCAGAAAATATGCAGCCTTGCCGAACAATTGAGCGTCGAGGGTCGCAAGGAATTGGATTAAGTCATGGGTCAGACCCTCGTTGCGCACGCGCGCGCGCCTGATGTTGAGCGCGGCCTCGGTCCAGGAGCCCGCCGCGATCCGTTTCAACGCGTCCGACAGTGCAAGGGCATCCATGACTACCCCGGCAACTGCGCCGACCAAAGATACCCTAGTCATCAGCTTGATGGACAGTACTATGCGCAGAGCCGCTGCCTCGCTGGAGTAAAAGATGTCTCCGACCAGCCCCGCGGCCCAGCCGGCATGTTCGATTTCGAAGTCCATCGCGGTTATAGACCGGCTGGCTACGACTGGTTCGCCAACCGCATCCGCGGCAGTCGCAACCTCACCAAGCGTCGGAAACACCCGGTTGGACGCTCCAAAAACTGCGGTCTTCGTTGCTCACCACCTGTTTCGCAACGTCGTCCGCCAGTCGGGCCAAGGTACAAATCGTCCCCCACGCAGTCAGAACGCCGCGGATGCCCCGATCCAGGCTACCTGCGACAAACAAGCCCGTTGACACGATGTGTCCGCCTCGTTGCAGCCACAACTGCACCTCATTGACATTCGCCTGTGGAATATGGCGCACGGCGCGGACAATCTTGAAAAACTCGTCGAGGGTCGGGATCCTGTCGCCTTCATGGTCACTGGGCCAACTTGCCTGCAAGCCGGCATAGGCAATCTCGAGCTGGCGCTGGAACTCGTTGTTAAGGACTGTAATATTCTGTAAAAATACATCCTCTTCTTGTAGCTTTTCTTGAACATCCTTCGTCGCTGCTTCACTTTCATCCGCGCTCATCTGGGCTCCGATCGCAGCGGCAATTTTCCCGCCAAGCTGCAGGCCCCCACCGGCGAAGATTCCTCCTTGAGTCATGCTCGCCGGCGCCCCTGCCCAAGCAGACTCGGCCGTCAGCGTTGCCCCCTCGGCCGCTAGGCTCGCGGCTTCGGCCGCCAGTCCTGCTTCTTCAAGGGCCAGGCTTGCGCCACCGGTCGCTGGCGCAAGCAAAAGAGCGACCAAGGTGATCGCAAGAATGGCCCCGCCGCCAACCGCCACCGCGGCGCCGATTGCGCTTGTCTTGTCATCCGTTGCCTGGCTGCGATGTAGGTCGATTTCCACTTCTGCGAGTTTCCTCGTGAAGGCTTGACGCCGGATCACCGCGACTTTCAGCCCCTTGATTAAGGCGTCCAATTGACCCTGGAGTGGGGGCTGGAGCGCGGCGGCTAGAAGCGCGAATTCACCCTGGCTGAGCACCACTGGCGGCGCAGCAAAGTCAAAAATCTCGACGCTGTCGAATTTGGCCATCGGTGCACCGCGCAGCGCTGTGCTTCGCACCGAGCGCCCGATTCGCAGGGGATTGCCATTGTTCAAATCGGCAATGCCAGTGGCGGTCTTCGAATCTTCTAGGAAGCCGTCCACAAACAGGTGCAGTGCCGGGCCTTCACGCACCAGCACGACATAGTGCCACTGACTGTCATTCAGACCGGTCGTCTTGCTCTGGAGAAAGGCATAGTTCTTGCCGTTTCCATCCTCATCGATCTCAGCGGTAATCTGGCCTGGCGGCGCGCCATCCGATTCGCCAGTCATGCGTATCGAGACAAAGTTACCGTGTGAGTCAGCCGTCCGATTGCCGATAAGGTCTAACAACCGTAACGTCTCGGCGGTGCTCACCCAAAAGGCAATGGTGAAGTCCTTCACCCCAAATTGAGCTACTTCCGCGGGAAAATCAATATATGAGTCATCTTGACCGGAAATTCTGGGGGCAGACTTAGAGAAAAGCCCCGGATATGACCAATAGACATTTGCTATTTGTCCACTACTAGTGCCGAGAGAATCTGACGCGACACTCCCTTCATCTTCCTGAAACATCCATCGATGCACGGGCTTTTGCGACATCAGAACCTCCGATGATAAGCACTACAGTACCGAATACAGCATGGTGAAAATTGACGACAAATAGAAACGACATCCTCTCAATATCATGAGGGACGGTATGTGTCAATCAGCTCGAAGGTGGGCAGCAGCATCACGGAGTGGCTGGCGAAGGAAAAACAGCGGCCGGAAGACGCCGCCGCCAAGGCAAAAGCAGAAGCCGAACGCGACGCGGCCGTCAAGCAGAGGGAGTTCTATGCGCTCTACGAAAAGACGCTGGCGCAGCTCAAAGCGTGCGATCTCCAGCAATTTGCGCCGCCAGGCGGGCGCGGCCATTCAACGTTGGTGTCAGCGCAACGGTGCGCGGTTCATGCCGGGCGCCATCCTAGAAAAACATCTTCGCCACCGACAGCGCGCCCTGCTTCCAGGGCACCCGGTGCGACACGCCCGACTGCCCTTCAAAGGTGCTGAGGTTGGCGATGTACCATTGGTAGTTGCGGATCAGCGCCTGTTTGTTTGAATACCTCGGCGCGTAGCCCAGTTCTTTTTCAGCCTTCTCAATCGAAACAAACGAATCTTCCACCGCAGTCTCATAGACCCACTTGTAAAGCGGCGAGATGTGCACGGCCTCCAGCGCACGCAACGTCCAGATCGCAGGTTCCGCCGGCAAGGGCACGATCTTCTTGCCAAAGCCCGCATAGTCAAGCACGGCCTGGAAATCTTCCTTCATCGTGCCAAATTCCCTGGCGCCAATGTTGAAAACGTCGTTCACCTTCTCAACCGGCAAGGTCGCCGTCAGATAGATGGCGTCGCACAGATCCTCAACGTCCAACAACTGGTAAAGGTTGTTGCCACTGCCCAACACCGGGAAATTCTTGCCGTCCTTCGCCCAATCATAGAGCAGCGCAAAGACGCCCAGCCGCTCAGGACCCACAAACGACTTCGGCCGGATGATCGGGACGCAGAGCCCCTTGTCACGATACTCCTGGCAGATCGCCTCCGCCGCTACCTTCGATTCACCATAAGGCCCCACACCTTGCAATTGGTCGGTCTCAAAGAGCGGGTGATGGTCAGGAATGCCATAGACAGCCGTCGAAGAAACATGAATGAAACGATCGACTTTATGTTCAAGTGCTGACTGTAGCACCGTCCGGATCCCCTCGATATCAGTCGAGTAGATATCTTCCGGCGAATAGAGGGGCAACGCCGCAGCTGTGTGCACCACGACATTCACGCCTTCCATCGCTTTGTCCACATCGGCCTTCTTGCGGATGTCACCCTTGATCTCAACAATCTGATTACGCTCCGGATAGGTAAAATCGGCAATATCAAGCGAAACGACCCGAT
Source organism: Candidatus Fredericiella danica (assembly GCA_016713335.1). Lineage (GTDB taxonomy): Bacteria > Chloroflexota > Anaerolineae > Caldilineales > Caldilineaceae > Fredericiella > Fredericiella danica. The sequence goes on from JADJPH010000102.1 coordinate 15,248, forward strand.
GGCCGCGGGCAAGCAGGTGCCGGACGAGGTTAATGCCGAGAAAGCCTGCGCCACCCGTCACCAGATAGGTCTGCGCCGGCTCAACAGATGAACTTTTACCAGCCATTCGTATTGACTCCTTTTGGGCGGACTGCGCATGTTTGCAGCCGTCTAACTCACTTTGGTATTTTGGCGTGCCACCCATCGATCCAGCAACTCGCGCGTCGAGGCAAATGCCAGGTCCACCGGCAACGTCGCGGGCGTAAACCAATGCGCCTCTTCCACATCGTCCTGCGCAATCAAGGGTGCATCTGGAACCAACGGACTCGCCCGATAGACGAGTACGATCCCCTGACTCACCGGACTGCGGCTCACCAGCGGATAGATCTGCACCAATTCCGAGATGGATACTTCCAGCCCCACCTCTTCGCTCAATTCGCGGCGCAGTGCATCCTCCGGTAGTTCGCCGGCATCCATGTAGCCGCCCGGCATCGCCCAAAGACCCTTGCCCGGATTGATGCCACGCCGGACAAGCAAGATGCGTCCGTCCTGCTCGATCTGACCAACGACAGCAACTTTCGGGTTATGAAAATGGACAAAGCCGCAGCGCGGGCAACCTGGGCGAACCTGGTGCAAAATGGTGTGTGGTTCAAGCTGAACCCCGCAATAGGGGCAGAAGACATAATCGGGCTGGCTCATCAGGGCATACTCCAAACCGCGATTATACCCAACGCAGGGGGCGCAGCGGAAAATCAGCCGGACGTAGACAGAGCGAGGGCGGCCAAAGAGGATTTATCGGCGCAGTGCGGGCAGGTAGAGACGATCCTCAACGGGCGCGCGGATCGAAAACTCCGATGTGTTGCCCGCACCGTCGGTTGCCGTCCCCGTCACATATGGACCCGCAAGCGTGGTGGCATGGACAAAGGTAAACTGACCATCAGCGCCCGCAGTCGTGGCGCCCTCATAGACGCGGCCCTGGGTGCCTTTGTCTGAGAAGAGTTCAACACGGCACCCTGCGCAGGCTGAGCCGGTCACGAACTCGCCGGCCGTGCTCTTCTCAACCGTCGGGGCAGCCAACTCGACGTTGCCGCCATCGGCGAGGTCAATCCCCTGCCCGCCATTGTCCCAGATTGCAGTATGCGAAATCGTGTTTGAGAGCGTGGCTGCCCCATGAATCGACACGCCGCTGGCAAGGTTGTTGGCAATCCGATTGCCCGCACCCGCCGCATCGCTGCCAATCTGCGTGCGTACGGCGCCCCCTGAAAGGTAGATGCCCGCCGCCCGGTTGCCCAATGCAGTCACACCGCCCGCCCCGATCCCAATGGGATTGCTGATGATCACCGTACCAGACGGGGCGGAGTCCGGCGCCAGTGCCCCGACCGCAATCCCCCACCCATTGCCCGCCAACACGTTCCCGGCGACCTCGGTGTTCTCCGGCCCCCCATACACATAGACGCCATTCCAACCGTTGCCAAGGGCAGCCTCGCCGGTTACATCCGTGCCAATCCAATTGCCCACAACTCGGTTGCGTAGCGAACCCGTGGAAGCAACTGTCACGCCATCTCTGACGTTGCCACTGATCAGATTGCGCGCCCCCGCAGTGTCGCCGCCGACGAGATTGTCGCTGGCGCCACCGACCACAAAGACACCGTCACCCTGTGTTGGGTATTGATCCGGCTCAGCCGACGGAACGCCGTTGTGGATCGCAACCAATCCTGCGGCGTCAGTGCCAATATGGTTTCCGGCCACGCGATTAAAGGCAACGCCTGTGCCAAGCAGGACAACGCCAAACTCGCGATTGCCGGAGATGACATTGCGCTCGCCCGCCAGGGCGCCGCCGATGACGTTGTAGCTGGCCTCGCCGTCCAGCACAACCCCATTCTGCCCATTGGGCAGCGCCGCCGTACCGTCAGCACTCACCCCAATCAGATTTCCCGCCACCAGGTTGGCGGTTGCCGCCTCGGTCATCCGAATACCGCTCCCCGAATTGCCGCCGATGACGTTGCCTGCGCCGGCTGTGGCGCCCCCGATGACATTGTCGTGTGCGGAGCGCCGCAGCGAGATGCCATCTCGAGAGTTGGGCGCAGCCTTGGCGCCCGTTGCATCGACGCCAACGTAGTTGCCCATGATGCGATTGGCATGCGCACCGTCCAGATCCAACCCATTGTCAAGGTTGCCGCTGAGGATGTTGCGCGCGCCGGCGGAATCGCCCCCGATGACGCTGTACATGACGCCATTCCGCAGCGCGATCCCATCGGCGGCGGGACCGTTGCCGATGGCAATCAGCCCAGTGACATCCATGCCGACATAGTTGCCGCTGACCGTGTTGCTCAACGTGACGCCGTCGCGGATGGAGACACCGCCCAGATTGTTGCCGCTGATCACGTTGCATGCGCCCGAACACGCGCCCCCTGGGCTGGCGTTCATCCCGCCGATGCTGTTTTCGCTCGCACCGCTTCGAATCTCAATGCCAAGACTGCTATTTTTGACCCGCAGTTGGCCGGCTGCATCGACGCCAATGAAATTGCCAAGGATCTGGTTGTACTGCGTGCCAACGCCGTTTAACGCAACGCCCTGTGCAGTGTTGCCACTGATGATGTTGCGTCCGCCGGCGGTTGAAGATCCAACAATATTCGATTGCGCCCCCTCGACGAGCCACACGCCACCAAAATCATTCCCCATGGCCACAGCGCCGGTGGCGTCGACACCCACATAGTTCCCAAGCATCACGTTGCCAGAAGCGCCGGCAAAGATTACGCCATGCCCTGTATTGCCGCTTATGAGATTCCGCACACCCGGATTGCTCCCGCCCAGACGATTTCCAGTCGCCCCTGCCGCAAACCTCACCCCGTCGCCCGCGTTCGCACCCTTTGTGAGACCATCCGCCGCCACGCCCACATGGTTGCCGACGATGATATTGTCGCTGCCGCCCACGTAGATCCCACCGCCCAGATCACTGCTGGCAATACCCGCACCGGAACCGTTGCCAACAATCACATTGCCACGGCCGATGGGTGCACCCCCAAGCGAACTATCGCCCCAATCACGTTGGCACTCCCGGTCACCCGTAGGCCAAATCCGGAGAAGTTCTGTAGCTGTAACCCACGCACGGTGTTGTGATCCGAGGCGACCACAATGCCGTCACTGGGTGATGGGGCAATATTGCTACCGTCAATCATGACACCCGCATTGGCCCCGTCGAGCGTAAGCCCGCCCTGGGTGAGGGACGGCAGCGGAGTAAGAAGGTTGATCACGACCGGTGCATCGCTGGGGAAGACGGTGGTGTCAAATAGGATCGTTTCACCGGCGCTAGCACTGCTCAAGCAAGCGCGGAGCGTACCATCACCGCTGTCTGCCACATTCGTCACCTTGCACGTCGCGCTCTCGGCGCCCAAGACGAAAGCGTGCGCTGGCGCGTACTCGCCAACCATGCCGAACAGTATCACCAATTGGACCAGAGATCTGCCACGACCATTCATGTCAGGATCATACTCTTCCCTGGCGGCGCGCGACAACTGTCGCTGACGTAAATCGCATCACGGAAGTTCAGATACGTCACCTGCCAGTAAATCATGCGTCATTTGTCCGATGCGCCCGCCCTGTGGCGCCGGGTATCCTATAGGCACACATACAGATAAGAGCAAACGCTTCTCCTCCTTGGTGAATGGAACGGCACAGCGAAAGCCCCGCCTAAATAGGCGGGGCTTTCGCTGTGCATGGCGCGTACAAGCCTTACCCGTGGTGCTGATGCGCCGTATCGATCGCAATTTTCAAGTTATCCCATGAGGTGTCGCCCGGCACCGTGCAGTCAGCCGCCAGCATAAAACGCCGCGGCGCCACTGCCAGCACCGCCTCCGCCGCTTCTCTGATTTCGCCCGGCTTGCCCGTAGCAATCACGCCCTTCCGCTTCATCCCCCCCATAAAAGGGCGCGTGAAGAAATCAGCGGCTTCTTGCGGCGACATGGTGCGGTCACCGACATGCAGGCTACAGTTGACGACATCGCCTGGGTAATCCACAAAGGGCGTGATGTCATCGTACGCCCCCACGTAATCGCAGATGTGCAACACGTTGAACCGGCAGGAAGTAAGTTCGCTCCACACCGCCAGATCCGTGGGTTTGATGTACCGCTGGAAGAAATCTGTCCCCTTGAGGCGGAAGCTCTCCCCACCCTGTGTCGACACGTAGAAACCGTCGACGCCCACCTGCTTGCACCGGCGCACGAGATTCAGCACGTTCTCCGTCATGATCTCAAGCCCTTTGGCAACAGGATCGGGGTTCTCGCGCAGGTGCGCCGCCAGATCGATACCCTCGGCCAATTGCATCGCCCACATAAGCGGCGAGTAGAGCGTCAAGATCACAAGCGCGTCTTTTTGTGCGGCCTTGACCAGTCCTTCCACCACCGCGACCGTAGCGTCGAAATACGTCTGAGGATAGTACGGCATCCGCCGCCAATCTTCCGGCTTGCGCACCAGCTCCATCCTGGGTTGCGTCTGCTCATACTGGATCTTCACGAAATCCATGCCGGTATGGTGAAAGAACTCAAGGTGCTTGTTCACCGCCGCCTGGCCGCGCTGGTAGGCTGGGTCGAAATGCAAAAAGAACGCGCTCGGGACATAACCGCTGCGCGGCTCCCCATGCACCAATTCAAGCACAACATCGCGTTTATTCACGGTTCTACTCCATCTCTGAGACAAAGGCTGTTTGTTAACATATTATTGTTTTATTCGTCAAGCATCCGGCGGGCCTGGCACCCAACCCTTGGCTGCCGCCCACTCTTCGGCGGCCAGGTAGATCAAATCAACCGCAGGATCTTTGACGTCCGGATACGTCTCGGGGTCTGATAACGACACGGCAAGTTGGCGTTACAACTCGGCATAGGCGTCGGCTGTCGCAGGGTGGCTACGCAAATAATCCCGAAAGAGCAAAGGATAGCGCTGGTTGGCGCGCCCCATGACCCGCACATGCGTGTTGGTGCGCCGTTGGCCAGGGGCGGTCGAAAGAACCACTTCTCCCACTCGGCGGCGAGTTCAACACCTCCCGGCGGCAGGTGATCACGGCTGATGGTCTGCACTCGGGTATACCCCAGATTCTGCAATGCGACCAGGACCCTCTCATCCAGGCCCGCCACGGAAATCTGAAGGTCAATCACATCTTTTGCCGCCAGACCGGGCACTGCGGTGGAGCCAATGTGGTCGATACGCAGTGCCAGGGGACCAAGTTTGCTACGCAGCACCCCGGCAAGTTGCTGAAACTCACCCGGCCATTGCGCCTGATACGGAACGATCTCAATCAACATGGGCGGCGACTCCTCATTGTTGTGCCGGCGTAGACCCCTTTGGTGCAAACCGCGCCGGAATGCTGCCCCACTGCGTCGTGACAGGACCCAACGCAAACTCAAACGTCGATGAACCAGCCTTGATATTATAGTCGTTATCCAGTGGCAGCGTGAGTGGCCCTGTGCCATACAGTGGTTGCTTGCTGGAATGGCTGAGTTTCCCGTTGCGATAGACTCTCCAGGTTCCCTGATCGGTGCCCACCAAACTCATGACCAGCCGCTTCTGTTCAGGTTCAATCACCGCACTAAACCCAAGATAGGGGCCTGGCGTGGCATTTGACGGTCGCCACGCCAATGTGCCTGAACCGCTCAGGACCCCACGCATTTCGTCGCCGGTGCTGGGATCCACCCAGTTGGATGCGCCTCCCATCGACCAGATGCACTCCGAATCCTGGCTCTCTTCGACCGCCGCCACGGCCGGCCAAACAGGTTGTCCGCCCGAAGCATCGCGCGCTGCGTGGAAATTCGAGCGAAAATGCAGATCACAGGCAACTTCCGCATAAGGTCCTGGCCCACCGCCGAGACGATCATACTCCTCGTCCCAGGTGACGCGACCCCGCCACTCGGTCAATGGCGCGGCATTGCTTGCATGGCCGCGCACGGTAACCGTCACGGGACCGGCTGAACCCGGTCCGTGTGCAGGCAGTTCTGCACGAATCAGGTCGCAAGACCATGAAAGGATTGGCAACGACTGATTGTCAACCAGTACATCGCCTTGTACACTGCCGAATTGACCCTCCAGGTTCAGCCAGATGATCGGCCTCGGCTCATCACAACAGGGGGGATCATCCGTCTCCATGCGCTTGATCGTGGGCGTAAGCAGGCTAAACTGATCATCGGTAATGCTGGTCAATGCTTGTAGCTGCAATGTCGATGTCACCACGTTGCCCGGAGGACAGGTGGGTTTCTTGTTGTTACAGTACACCGACTGGTCGTAGCCCCGATTCTGGATGTCGGTCATGACGCTTTGTAGGTCGAAAGGGCGTTGATCCGGTGTCTCAGGTTGATAGAAATTGCTGCCCAGCAGCCGATCAAACAGAAACCATCCTGCTCTCACTGCCGCCGGATCCATGACGGTAAGCGTCCATCCCAGATACATCGTTGCGCCAGCCTGGCCAAATGCTGTGCGGAGCGCACTTGCCCCGGCTGACATACTGCTACAACCGTTGAAAAAGACCAGACTATGTGGAGCAAACTGCATATAGGCCGTCACAAACGAGGCGGTGATGGCGTAGTGCAATTCAGACGTACACCTCTGCTGACCAGGCGGAGGCCGGTTGTGCGATGCGAGCATATAGATGAGATTATTGGCGTTCAAATCCGCGGCATACGCAATCTCGTTTGCCTGGCTGAAGAGCGTTGAAGTCCATAGACTATAGATTGGAGTATTTGACGTACTTTTGACAACCCCGCCATGCGTGTCAATATAGAATACCGCCGCATCGCGGACTTTTTCAAGTTGTCGACTGAAGGTGTGACACCGGAGTCAACGTACTTCTTGTCAACGAGAAGTTTGGAAAGTTGGTTCGCCTCACTTACAAAGCATGTGCCGAGTGCGTTAAGCACATACACTTTGTCTTTGCCGGGCAGTTCATTGTCAGCCAGCGCGAATGGCGCTGCCTCGGCTGCGGCAACGGTTGTGGTGACCGGTTCGCGCGGCGTCGGCGCAACGACGAAGAGTCGCTGATCTGTGAATCTACCCCACACGGAGCCGTCGGCCTCGACCCCAGACGCCTCCACGTGGGGAAGCGTCAAGATCTCATCCGCCAGCGCCTTCCGCTCCGCCACGAGGTCATCGCCCGGCATGGCATCATACGCTTGCTGCACCGAACTGAGAACCGCCATGCGTTCCGCATACGTGAGCGAGGGCGCTGACGCCCCCTGCAGATGCGGCATATACAAACTCGCCTTGGGAGCTTCCGGCTGCGGTTGATCTTGCCGGACCGGAGCCGCCACGGCGCCACGGCTCAACATCAAAACCAGAATCGCCGCCGCCATCACGGCCCATAGAGTCAGCAAGTACCTGCGCATACATTAGCCTCCCCTTGGAGCATACTCCCACCGGGCGTACTGCACGGTCCGTAACGCTGTTTATAGCAGTCACAAATGCTCGGTGACCAACCCACCTCGTATAAACCTCAGCAGTTCAGGCTGGGCGGATTATTATATGTTGGCATGGTGGTGGGATCAAACTGCCCGAGAAGTCACCGCTTCACCGGATTGAATTCCCCACCGCAAAGCGCGAAAATGTAGGTACGCTGGGGGCTTGTGGCTCCCACGCCGCCCCCACATCAGGTCACATCGCCAATCCGAAAGGAGTCCTTCGCACCAAAATCCGTCATCGCAGCCTGTCTTCCGGCGTGCACAGCACCACCTAAATGCTGGCGTTCATCTTTGTGTCTTGTCCCATTCATGCACTTATGACACGAGCATTCCGCTCAGGGAGAATTCACTATGCGCCGTCGACCCCTTTTTCGAGTTCTGGCTGCTACCGTTCTCATACTGTTGACACTCATTGCCCCGAACACCGCTCTGCCGGCAGCAGCGCAAGCCCCGGCCCCACCCAATGACACGTTTGGCCGGGCGTTACCCCTCACCATCGGCGCCACGGCACAAGGCCAGATCCAGCCGCGCGGCAACGCCGATTGGTATCAAATTTTGGTTGATCGCCCCGGCGAGCTACAAGTCAAGATTTCCGATGTAGCCCCTGAACTTGCCGTCAACTTCCGCCTCTGGAACGCCAACAAAGACGCCGTCAGCGACTGGATCGCACCGCTTGCCCGCGGCGGCGAAACCGCAGGCTTTGTCGACCTCGCGGAACCGGGGCGCTACTATATCGAAGTGCGCGATGGGGGAGACACCGCTGAATCGGCGCAGCCTTATACCTTGTCCACATCGTTTGCGCCGATTGGCGATCCTTCAGAACCCAACAACGCGTTCGGTCGGCCAACACAGCTCGTCTTCGACACGCCGCTACAGGCCAATATCCTGCCGCGCGGCGACGCCGACTGGTATCTCATCGAAATTGAAAAACCGGGCGAGCTGCAACTCTCTGCAACGAACGTTCCTTCCGATCTCGACATCGTCTACCGGGTGTGGAACAGCAATCGCGATGCGATCTCCGACTTCTTTGCCCCCCTGGCCAAGGGTGGCGATACCGCTGGGTTTGTCGATCTGCCCACGGCGGGGCGCTACTACATTGAAGTCCACGACGGTAGCGACGACCTGCGCAGCGCGCAATCCTACACCTTTGCGGTGCGCTTCACCCCCGCCGCGGATGTGTTTGAGCCGAACAACAGCTTTGGCGCAGTTGCCCCCCTTACCCTTGGACAATCGATCTCGGCAACCATCCTGCCCGCCAATGACGCCGACTGGTACGGCTTCACCGTCGACAAACACGGCGAGCTAAAACTCAAAATCTCCGGCGTGGATCCTGAGATGGCCGTCTTCATGCGCATCTGGAATGCCAATCGCGACACCCTGACCGACTGGTTCCGCCCACTGGCCAAAGGTGGCGACACCGAAGCCACCGTCGATCTACCCGCACCCGGACGCTATGCCCTGGAAGTGACTGCGGATTACGGGCAGCGCGCCATCCAGCCGTACAATCTACGCGCCGACTTCACACCGGCGGTGGATGCCCAGGAACCAAACAACAGTTTCGCCCATGCGGCTGACCTGGGTCTGGACCGCAGCCTGCAAGCCAACATCTTGCCCGCCGAAGATCGCGACTGGTACTACTTTGACCTGGCGCAGCCGGGTGAAGTCACGATTCGAGCCACGCAGGTGTCCCCTGACCTGGCAGTCTTCATCCGCTATTGGAATGCCAACAAGGACACGCTGACCGACTGGTTCCGCCCACTGGCCAAGGGTGGTGACACGGAAGGCAGGATCGACCTGGTCGAACCCGGGCGCTATTACCTGGAAGTAGCCGGTGATAGCGGGCAACGCTCGATTCAGCCCTTTGTGCTTGCACTTGACTACGTGCCGGCGGTGGACGCCAACGAACCCAATGGTAGTTTTGAGACGGCGAAACCGGTGCAACTGGACACCAACATTGCCGGCTATCTGTTCCCCGCCGATGACCGCGACTGGTACCGTATCGATATCCCAGCCGAGGGCGAAGCGGCTGCGATCTCGATCACGCAGGCCGGCACATATTATGTCGAGCTCGCCGGCAGTGATTACGGTGCGCGCTCCAGCCAACCCTACGTCCTGCGTCTCAGCATGCAAGAAATCGACCCGGCTGAGGTTACCGTCCCCGGCGCTGCGGGAGCACCCACACCAACAGATGCCGGTACAACAGCACCCCTCACCTCGACCACACCAGTGACGGCAAGCACGCCATTCTCGCCGGCAGGCAAAGTCACGATCCTGACTTCAGGGCATGTCGGGCCAATGGGCGCCGAAATCTTTGTCCTGGCGCCGGACAAACCCGACGTGAGCGGCGCCCGCCTTGAAGTGCCGCCTGGCGCGGTCGCTGAACTCCAGACGGTGGATGTTGGGGTCACATCAGTCGCACCCGCCGATGCGCCCTTTGGGTTGCAACCAGCCGGTGCGTATTGGTCACTGACCCCCAATGGGCTTAAGTTCAAGCAGCCTGTCACCATCACCTTGCCGGTGCCTACGGGCGCGGCCGGTGCACAGATGTTTATCGGTCACTGGGATGGCAAACAATGGATCGACCTCGGCGGCACGGTGGAGAACGGGCTGATCACTGCCGTGACCGACGGCTTCTCTGAGTTTGGCGTCTTCTGTGGCCGGCTCGAAGACTATTCGGAGGTGTTGCTCGAAAATGCCTCCGGCAGCCCATACATCAACCTGACGTACGTCTCCGGTCCAAACCCCGACCCGGACAATCCCGATGCGTTTGCGGCCGGCTGTCCACTGCCCTACGACGGCAGCCAGACCTGGGAATTGAAGCAGGGCGCGATGGAGCCAATGCTCCTGCGCCCCGGCGTCTATCACTTTATCGTTGCCTATCCGCAACCACAGCCGGGCGTCGCCAACGGGATGTTCGTCACCATCGCTCCGGGCGGCGGTCGCCAATCGATCAAGATCCAGGATGACGGCGCGACAAGCGACAATCCCGACACGAAGATCAACTTTGCGGGCCGGAACGTGGCCGCGGGCAGTAATGTGGCGCCCACGATCCTGTGCAACGCTGTGCCACCCGCCGGCGTCACCCTCACCAACGGTGACCCCAGCGCAACCGCACTCCCCTCGCGCGTCGTCCTGGCAAGCCAACTGAAACTGGAGCAGATGCCCCCCAAGGGCCCCGGCATCCAACTCGGTGCCGTTGCCACCGATCCGGAAGGCAGCGAGATCCGCACCTACTGGACGGGCACGGGTGGACTGGGTGGCACGACTGCGGGCGACCCGGTGGCGTCCGGCGCAACGATCCAGGATCAATACACCTTCAAGCCGACGCTGGCGGGAGACTACACGGTCTTTCTGACGGTCTATGACAACCTGGGCCTCTTTGCCGAGTGCCGCTGGGTGCTCAACGTGGAAGCCAACGAGAAACCGGTGATCAAGGTCTTTTCGGGGCGCACCTCGGTCGAATTCGGGCGACTCGATGAAGAGCGCAGCGAAGGTGTCGGCCCAGTCCTCCCGGCGACCACTGTGTTGCGCCCCGGCGTCACCGCGCCTGTTGCCGTGCCGGCCGCAGTTGCGGGCAATCCTGCCGTCAGTTGGGACGGGCTGACCCTCTGCCCCACCGCGCTTGCCGGTCCCTTTGCCACGCTGCCGGACATTAACACAGTCGTCACGCAACCGGCGCCCGTTGACGTCCTGAACACCGGCGGTGCGGCGGCAGGTGACACAACCAACCGTTGGCAGTTCCCAGGTCGCACCTGCGTCTGGGCGCTTGTCGCCGATCCGGACGCCGATCCGCTGACTGTAACCTGGGAATTCCCGGGGCCAATCTATGGCTCAGGCACGTTCTATGCGGCGGTGACCGTGCCGGCCGGTTTCCATAGCAGTGCACAAAATGGGATCACGACCGGTGCGCTGATGAAAACCAACGAAGCACTGGCCGCGTACAGTGCGTGGGTGTCGGCGCTGTATAACTTGACCGGCGCGCCACCGGCCGTTGTATGGGAAGCCTGGGATGATCCCTGCCCGCCCGGAACCGGCGCCGTCGCCAATCCATGTCCCAGTGGCGTCTCGCGCGGTGGCGTAGAGAACATCGTTGCCAATGTCACTGACGGCTTTAGCCTGCCCGCCCAGACCGGCTATGCGCCGATCGCAGTGGGTCCCGAGGCAGTCGAGGCCGGCACCTGTGACGGGGTGTTCTTTATCTCGTCGTTGACCCCATCCCCGTCGGATCCAGGCGCAGGCGAGGGTGTACGCGTCACCGCCCGCGTCTCGCCAATCACCGAAGGGTGCTTGATGAACATGTCGATCGTCGGAACCGACAGCTACCGGCAACAGAATAACATCGCAACCAACAAAAGTGGCGAGGCGGAAATGTTCATTCCTGGTGGCGCCGAGGGGGTCGTCGACGTCGTCACCGCGCGCTTCTGCTCGCCGGTGGGCGAGACGGAATCCGTGCCCACCGCCGAAGCTTGCACAACGGCGTCCAACAGACCCGGTCGCTGGGTGGTGATGGAGGTGAACTACACCTTCTAGATCCGTTTGTAAAAAGAAGTCCCCACCAGGGTGGCCCGTTGGGCCACCCTGCAGCTTCTATTTGAATCTATTGCTCAAATTCAGCGAAAATTTGATACACGTTTGTGAAAGTAATCATCCCGACCTTGACCATGAAAACCGAATCCAGCGGTTGGAGTTGGCAATGCTTGATGGCTTATCACACTAGCTGCGCACCCACTCCCACGCCTTTGCAAGGTCCGCCGTGTGGAAATACTTCGCCTCTCTGGCATAGAAGGGTGCAGATAGCTTGGTGATCCACTCCTCCCACCGTTTGTCCCCTACGATTGCCATCTTCACAATGTTGTGCCTGAATTCGTTCCCAAATTTCATATCGGCAAACATCGCGCTCGGCGCTTCGGTCTTGAACTCACTCATATCGCACAACATGCGCACATCTTTGAATTCCTGAACAAGCGCCTCGACCTTGGGAATCATCTCCGCATAGTCCTGCTTCTCGATCTTGCCTTGCGGCTGCAAACCAAGCACATTTCCACTGCTGCCATCCATTACCTTGAACATTTCGATAGCTCCTGACTGGTAAAATCGATGAACCGAATAGACCTGCGCCCTGTGCCACCGGCGGCATGGGCCTCACACCTGAAGGCAAGCTTACCACCGTCATGATCTTGACCGGTTGCCGAAACACCAATCACCGAATCACGGATTCAACGTGTTGCGTATCTCGTTTTTCGATCCCCCTCCCCAAAAGCAGTATAATGCGCGTGAGCCTGCGGGCTTTCCATTCTTGTATTCCCTGCACCGCGAGCAGCGAGGAGGCATACCGTTGAATCTGCACGCATACCAGTCCAAACGCATCTTTGGGCAGTACGGCATTCCTGTGCCCAAAGGAGAGGTCGCCACGACACGCGTACTTGTCGACCCGGCCGCCAATATCGCCAAGGAGATCTACCTGGGCGCCGTGCTCGACCGCGCCAATCGCCGCGTCGTACTGATGGCAAGCAGCGAGGGTGGCATCGATATCGAAGAGGTGGCGGCGAAGACGCCAGAGAAGATCATCAAAGTTGCGGTGCATCCGTTCCTGGGTCTGCGCGACCACCAGGCGCGCATTCTGGCCGATGGCATCGGGATTCCGCGTGAGTTGGTGAAGGATTTCATCCAAATTGCCAAGTCGCTCTACACCGTATTTGCGAGCGTCGACGCCAATCTGGCCGAGATCAACCCACTCGTCATCACGGGCGACAACAAGTTGATGGCGCTAGACGGGAAAATCTCGGTCGATGACAACGCGCTCTTCCGTCACCCCGAAATCGCCGAACTCCGTGACGTTGAAGAGGAAGACCCCAGCGAACGCGAGGCGCGCCGCTATGATCTCAGCTATATTCATCTGGACGGTGAGATCGGCTGTATGGTAAATGGCGCCGGTCTTGCCATGGCCACGATGGACATCATCAAACTCTATGGCGGCGAACCGGCCAACTTCCTTGACATCGGCGGCGGCGCCCAGTCCGAAAAAGTCGCTGCTGCATTGCGCATCATTCTGTCCGACCCACGTGTTAAGGCCGTCCTGATCAACATCTTTGGTGGGATCACGCGGTGCGACGAAGTTGCACGCGGCGTCCTGGCCGCGGTCAGCACCCTAGAAAAGCGCGTTCCCTTTGTCGTCCGCCTGGTCGGCACCAATGAAGAAGAGGGGCGCCGCATCCTGGCCGAGGCCAATATGATCACCGCCACCAGCCTGGCGGACGCTGCACAAAAAGCGGTTGCTGCCGCAAAGGGAGAAATCCAAGCATGAGCATTCTGGTTGACAAGTACACACGGCTGGTCGTCCAGGGCATCACCGGACGCGAAGGCGCCTTTCACACCAAACAAATGATCGACTACGGCACAAACGTCGTGGCCGGTGTCACCCCGGGCAAGGGTGGTGAGTGGGTGTTCGATACGGTGCCGGTCTTTGAGACGGTGAAAGAAGCGGTCGACGCCACCGGCGCCAATACCAGCATCATCTACGTGCCGGCACGGTTTGCCGCCGATGCGATCATCGAGGCGGCTGACGCCGGGGTTGATCTGGTCGTCTGCATCACCGAAGGTCTCCCAGTGCTCGATATGGTGCAGGTGCGCGCCTATCTCGACACCACCAATACGCGGCTGATCGGTCCCAACTGCCCCGGTCTGATTACGCCCGGCGCAGCCAAAGTCGGGATCATTCCCGGTCACATCCTCACCCCCGGCAACGTCGGCGTCGTGAGCCGCTCCGGCACCTTGACCTATGAGGTGGTCTACGCGCTGACCGCACGCGGCATCGGGCAATCCACCGCAGTCGGCATCGGCGGCGATCCGATCAACGGCACCTCGTTCCTGGACGTACTGCGCATGTTCCAGGAAGACCCGGCCACGGAGCAGGTGATCATGATCGGCGAAATTGGCGGCACCGACGAACAAAAAGCCGCCGCCTTTATCAAAGAAAAGATGACCAAACCGGTCACCGCCTTTATTGCGGGGCAGACCGCCCCACCAGGTCGCCGCATGGGTCACGCCGGCGCCATTATCTCAGGCGGCGAAGGCACTGCGGCCGAAAAGATGGCCGCGCTCAAAGATGCAGGCGCGCGCGTCGCGCGGCATCCGGACGAAATCGCAGAAATCGTTGCATCCAATCTGAAATAACAACGCCCGGCGTTCACTGCACGACTGCCAGGGTGCGCCCTGGCAGTCGTGCAGTGAACAAGATTCCGGATTGAACAAGGACGAAGCAAACTCATGTTGAAGCGAAACGGATTCCACTGGGTAATCGCGAGCGCGCTGTTGTTCGCTTTGCTCTTGGCAGCCTGTGCCGCCCCCGCGGCGCCAGCCGCCGCGCCAGCGGGCGAAGGTGCAGCGCAAGAAGCGGCCGCAACAGAAGCGGAGGCCGCCGCGCCCGCCGCCGAGGCAACAACCGAGGCCGCTGAGGCAGCGCCTGCCGACCAGGAAGCCCCTCCGGTTGAACCGGCCGCGCAAGCCGGTGAAGCCACGCCCCTGCCGGCCGAAGCAAGCGCCGGCGCCAGCCGCACCTTTGCCTTGTCGCCTGACAAAACCACCGCACAGTATGCGGTCGAAGAAGAGTTCCTCGGCATGCCCGTGCCGTTCGTGACCGCCATCGGCAAAACCAGCGCCGTCGAGGGCCAATTGACCTTGAATTTCGCAGATGGCGGCGTCACCTTTGGCGACAATCAGTTCACCGCCGATCTACGCACCCTGACCAGCGACCGGCCCCGGCGCGACAATGCGATTCGCGATCGTTGGTTGGAATCCAACCAGTATCCGTTGGCAACGTTCGTCGGCACGGAGGTCAGCGACCTGCCCGCAGACGCCGATTTCGGCAAGGACGTCACCTTCAAGATCTCCGGTGACATGACGATCCGCGAGGTGACAAAACCACAGACGTGGTCGATGACGGCCCAACTGGACGGTGAGAACCTGAGCGGTCAAGCCCAGACGTTTCTACTGATGCGTGATTTTGGATTCGAGCCGCCAGACATTGCAGGCATGCTTAAAGTCACCGATGGCGTCACCGTTACGCTGGACTTTGTTGCCCAGGAAGTCAAGTAGCGTTCTGTTGATAATTCACAGGCGCCCCGCCTGCCGGTCATAGTTGCGCAGCAGCATGCCGGTGGCGGGGCGCATTCCCGCCCGTGCATAGAATGGTTGAAGATCGGGATCGCACAGCAAGTCCACCATATAGAGATCACGGAGCCTGGCAAGCATACGTCGGACCAATTCCTCACCGATCCCCTGGCCTTGATAGTCCGGCAACACCTCCAACAGCGGGATATATGCGGACAGTACACCGTCGCTGATCGCCGTGATAAACCCCACCACCCGCCCCGTCACCGCATCGATCGCAAGCACCACGTAATCGCTGCACCCGAGCAATCGCAAATGGGTGGCCGGCGCTGGCGGATTTGGCCAGCCCACAAAAAAGCCCTGCAACTGCACTTCTGTAACTTTTTCGACCGAAGCAACGTATTCAATACTGGACACACGCCCTCCCGTGCTGTCTTCTTGCCTAAATGCGCCAGCGCATCACTTTCAAAACAAGTCGATGCTATACCTATTTATTGCTATATTGCATAAAGTACCATAGTCACGCATCACGAGTCATGCATCACGGAGCTAGCTCATGGACGATTCAATTATTTCTGCCCGCCAGGTGCACAAATGGTTTCGCAACGGCAAAATCGAAGTGCACGCCCTGCGTGGCGTCGATTTAGAAGTGCAGCGCGGCGAAATGCTCGCCATTATGGGACCCTCCGGCTGCGGTAAAACCACGCTCCTCAACACCCTTTCCGGGCTGGATAACTTCGACGACGGTGAGGTCTTTATCGACGGCGCCAATCTCCGCAAGATGGCAGACAATCAGCGCACCAAATACCGCGCCGAACGGATGGGCTTTATCTTTCAGACCTATAATCTTTTGCCGGTGATCTCTGCCGTCGAGAATGTTGAGTTGCCGCTGCTCGTCACCGGCGTCAACCCGCGCACTGCACGTGTGCGCGCCATGAATGCCCTCGACCAGGTCGGACTCGGTGACCGCGCCGACCATCGCCCCGCCGAACTCTCGGGTGGGCAACGCCAGCGCGTGACCGTCGCTCGCGCCCTCGTCAACAACCCGGCCATTGTCTGGGCCGACGAACCGACCGGCGCCCTCGCCAGCAAGGCCGCCGAAGACGTGCTTAATCTCATGCGCCAACTCAACCAGGAGTTGGGCCAGACCATCGTCATCGTCACTCATGAACCCGATATGGCGGCTGCCTGTGACCGCATCATCAAAATGCACGACGGGCAGATCGTCAACACCATCCAGCAGTCACCTGCAAACATGCAAGCGTGAGCGGCGATCGGGCACTGGTCAAAGCAAATGACCGGGAATTGGCTGTCACTGGCTGAGCATTCCTTGAGGAACTCCATATGTTTGGCGAATTCACCACAGGCGCGATCGTCTTCCTGCTTGGCGCCGTCACCGTCATCTTGATTTATCTGGCTTATATCTGGTTCCGCAACCCGGTCATTGCCAAGCTTGGCCTGCGCAATCTTGCGCGCCGCCCGGCCCAGACGGTGCTGATCATCATCGGGCTGACGTTAAGCACGGTCATCATTATCAGTGCGCTCGGCACCGGCGACACACTGCGCTATTCCGTCCAGCGCCAGGCCGTGGCCGCGTACGGCAAAGTCGACGAGATCATCGCACCCCCGTTGCTGTCGATGCTGGTGTCGATGGCCAACCCCAACGGCGACAGTGAACAAGCCGCAGCCACGCAGGCGACGGTCGACAATCTGATGAAAGGCGGCGTGGATAGCGTGCTGGCGCTGGTCCAGGGTGGTTTACCCTCGATCAGTACGGAACGCCTCGAACGCCTGCGCAACGCCGCCGGCGAAGAGCCACTGATCGACGGCGTCTCCGGCGCCGTGGTCTTTCCAACCATTATCCGCAATGTGGCGACCGGCCAGAACGAACCGTTAGGCTTTATTTATGCCGTGGATGATCAGTATCCGCAGGCTTTCGGGCTCAAGTCCGTCAACGGCCAACCGCTGACAATGGAGCAACTGGAACCCGGCATCGGCAACATCTTTTTACAGGCAACCCGACTCTTCGATGTCGTGCCGGCGTTGACCGCGGGGATGAATGAACTCCAAGCGGGCGCCGCCGCCAGTGGCGTCACGCCGGACGCGGTTGCTGCGTCGCTGCCTGAGGCATTGGCGGCGATCGGCGCCCTGCTCACGGGCATCGCGCCAGAAAACCTGCCAAATATCACCGTCACGCTCGACACGCTGGATCTATTAGGCATCAACACCGCGCCGCTGCGCAGCCTGGGCAGGACGGAACTCAGTCTCAGGGAACTCGCCGAATTGATCCAGGCCGCTGCGCCCGGCGAAATCCTTCCGGGTGCCCTGCCAAGGCCAGCCCGATGATCACGGACACCGCGCTCCTTTCCGCCACAGCCCAGATGATGGCGACGAGCGAGCTCACGACCACCGGGATCACGACCGCGGCGCTGGGAGCCTTGACCGGCTTTTCCGGCGATCTCTTGAGCGCGATCAACCTGAATACGATTGGGTACGAGCTCGACCGGACGTTGGCCCCTCTGGGTCTGCAACTGCGGCAGGGTGATCTCTACCTGAACCGGCTGGGCGCCCAAAAGCTTGGCGCCAATGTCGGGGATGTGCTCGAGATCTACATCGGTCCGCTCCCGGTTCGCTTTCGCGTCCGTGCCGTCGTGGACGATGCCGGTCCCCTGAGTTCGGTCTTGCCGGTGGTGATGCTCCGGCTGGATGAAGCGCAGAAACTCCTCTTCATGGAGGATAAGGTGAATGCCGTGCTCGTCTCCAATCTTGGCGATGAGCTGACCGGCATGCAACACACCGATGCCGTGAGCAAACGCCTGGCCATGCTTGCCCTGGACGACGATGCGGTGCAGTCCATTGCCGAAATTGTGCGGCAGCCCGACGCCAATCAGGAACTGCGCGACCTCGCCGCAAGTCTGCCCGATTCGCCCACTGTCACGGTGGACGATGAAGCCGAGATGCCGCCCCTGTTGGCCGGTATCTTCAATTCCGTGCTACAAAGCTTCAATCTTCAGCAGATGTCCAAACAAGAGGCGAACCTACTGCTCGACGCCGTCGCCGCCGGCGATGATGCGCAGCTGCGTAGTGCGCTCGCCCGTAGCACCGTACGCGAATGGCTGGCAACGGCGTCGCTGACGCCGGAACTCTCCGGCAAACTGGCGACCGCCGTGGCAAATCTGAATCAGTTCGAACAGATCGAGCCACTGAACAAGACTACGATCGTCGCCGCGGCCAATGTCGGCGGCGGCGTCTTCAGTTCGATCTTCTCGATCTTTGGCATCTTCTCAATTCTCGCCGGGTTGCTGTTGATCGTACTGATTGTGGTAATGCTGGCGGCCGAACGCCGGGTCGAGATCGGGGTTGCGCGCGCCGTAGGTGTGCAGCGCCGGCAGATTGTCCAGATGTTTATGGTCGAGGGCATGGTCTACAACCTGCTGGCCGCGGCGCTGGGGGTCTTGTTGGGCATTGGCATCACCTGTGCCATGACGACCTTTATCGGCCGCCTGTGCAATGATGTGACTGGCCAACTCAGCGAGCAGGCCGGGGGCATCTTCACGGTTGGCTTCGCTATGTCATGGGAGTCCATCGTGATCGCCTACTGCCTTGGCGTCTTGATTACGTGGCTGGCCATGACGATCACAACCTCGCGCGCCAGCCGGATGAATATCGTCACCGCCATTCGCGACCTACCAGATGAAGCCGAGAGCAAACGGCGTTCCCGGCTTGGGCAGATCTGGAGTTGGCTCTATCCCCTTCTGGCGACTGGACTGGGGGTCTACTTGCTGACCGTTGCCCTCGACACGCACTCGATGAGCCTGGTCCTCATTGCCACGACATTCATCCTGTATGGGCTGGCCGTCTTGACCGGCCGGATCCTGGAGTTGACACCCATCCGCAACGAGACCGGGTATCGCATCGTCTACACCATGTTAGGCGCCGGTCTCATCCTGATCTGGGTGCTCCCCTGGTACCAATGGGCGCCGCAGGTCTATCCGGATCTCTTCACCTGGGATCCGACGCAGGCACCGACCGTGTTTACAATCGGTGGCCCATTGATCATCATCGGCGCCATCTTGATCATCATGTTCAATGCAGGTTTTCTGAGTTCGCTCTTTGCCAGTCTGCTCGGATTCATCCCGGCGCTGCGCCCGGTGCTCCGCGATGATCATGGCAACCGTCGTCGTCATGGCCGTGGTCATCAACACCACGCAGTCCCTGATCCGGCTAAACCCACAGGCAACTGCCGGCTTCGAAATGCGCGTTGAGTCGACACTGTTGAGCTTTTTCAACCCCATTGAGGACATCGAGGCCGCGATTGCGGCGCGGGCGGACGACCCGCTGCTGGCCGAAGTTGCGGCCGTCGGGCGGCTCACCGATCAGTTGATGGGCGCCCATGTCGCCGGCTCCGACCGGGCGGATCGCAACATCATGATGACCGGCGTCAACCAGGGCTTTGTAGATCAGGCGTCAAAGATCTATTCATTCCAGGCGCGGGCGCCAGGGTATGAAAGCGACGAGGCAATCTGGAACGCGCTGGCAACCCGTGACAACGTGGTCGTGGTGAAACCCCGCGTCATGACGGCGCCGGTGCTGCCATTTGGCATGCGGGCGCCCACGGACGCAGAGCTCAATTCAATGCCCATCGACGAAGAAGACGATGAATTTGGCCCGCCTGCGGACCGCCCGCGCGGTCCTTCGCGCGTCTTTGGTCGCTTCACCCTCGACGCCGTCAAAATGAGCGCTGGCAAGTTGCCGGAAGTGGGCCTCGAATTGACCACCGCCGGACAGGACGGCGTAACGCGCACCATCACCGTCGAGGTGATTGGTGTGCTGGCCGACGACACCAACTTGGCTGAGGGCAACATGCTGGCGAGCGAGGCGACCCTGCGCAGATTGCGTAGCGTACCGGTAACCGGCGATGCAACGTACATCAAGGTGAAGGAAGGCGCCGACCCGCGTGCGGTAGCTGCGGGGATCGAGGGGTCCTTCGTCAGCACGGCGTTGAACACCAGCTTGATCGAGGACGAATACGCCCAACGCCAGCGCTTGACCGGAGGCGCGCTGCAACTGCTGCAAGGCTTCATGGCGCTGGGCCTGCTTGTCGGCATCGCCGCCCTGGGCGTCATCTCTACCCGCGCTGTCATCGAGCGGCGCCAGCAGGTAGGCATGCTGCGCGCCATGGGCTATCAGAAAGGAATGGTGGGACTCTCCTTTCTGCTCGAATCCAGCTTTATCTCAATCACAGGCCTGCTGCTCGGCGCCCTCACCGGCGTTGTCCTTGGCAACAACATGATCTCGGCGTTCTTCCCACAACTCGACCATTCTGTCGTCGATATCCCGTGGACACAAATTGGCCTGATCGTGCTCGCAGCCTACCTATTCTCGCTCCTTACAACGATTCTACCGGCGTGGCAAGCGGCACGCATCTACCCGGCGGAAGCGCTTCGATACGAATAGCGGTGTATCTCGTATTGCGTATTGCGTATCTCGTATTCTTTGGCAGTCACACTTCAATGCACGAGATACGCAATACGAGATACGCACTATTGCGCCGGATTATTCTTCAACTGCGGCATAAAAATGCATTCCGGCACGTCGCCGATGCAGTTGTCGCCCTGCCCCTGTGTGGTTGCGGTTGGCGTCAGCGTCGGTGGTGTGCCGGTGATGGTCGGGGTCGGTGTCGGCGTTGAGCCTTTCGGGGTCAGCGTCGGCGTCGGTGTATCCGTCGCCGGTGGCGGTATGATAGACGGGATCACCGTCGGGATCGCATCCTTGTCCCAGATCGCAACACCGATCTGTTTTTCTCCAACGCCGATGGTTCACCGTGGAACCACATCATCAGTTGGTCGCCGGCTTGCACCACCGCCGGATAGTAGACGCTAAAGGCATCCCACGTGAGCGGTTGGCCACCCATGACCGGGTTGACGTCGTACTTGGTCCAGGTAGCGCCATCGGGAGAATACGCGTGGCCGATGAAGGTGCGCTGGACGACCCGGTTATAGCCCTGGTACCACATCTCGTAATGGTCGCCCATCCAGAGCACACTGGGCGAGGCAATTTCGCCGTTATCCCAGTCAAGGTCACCGCCAAAGGGGAGTACAGGGTTCTTGGCGCTCTTGGTCCAGTTGATGCCGTCTGGCGAGGTGGCGTAGCCGATTTGCAGCCGGTCGCCACGCCCCGCGTACCACATGTGGTATTGGCCGTTCCGATAGATTACATTGGGCGATAAGACGTTCAGATCATCCCAACCGGACGTACTCGCCACAAAAATGGGGTTGTTCGCGTGTTTTGTCCACGTGATGCCGTCCGGCGACGTGGCATAGCCGATCTGGTACCCGCCGCCGTACAGACTTAACCCTGCATACCACATCTTCCATAACTTGGCATTTGCATCATAGAGGACGCTGGGCGCACCCACGCCTTCGCTATCCCACTCCAAGGCCTACGCCTGGTTCAAGGACCGGCGTTGCGAAGGGCTTTTTCCAGGTCAGCCCATCGGCCGAGATGGCATAGCCGATCTTGGCGCAGGAGTTGTTGCTGCCACTGGCGGCATACCACATGCGATAGCCCGCGCCATCATAGACAACGCGGGCGGAATAGACGCTCCTGTCATCCCACGATCCGTTCTTGCCAAGTGGAATCACGGGATTGCCAACATACTGGAGCCAGGCGCCCATGATCACCGCCAACACGCTGACGGGCACAAGGATCGCCACAGCCACAACCAAAGCAGACACTATCCGGCGCTTCATAGTTTCCTCCTAGACGGTGGTACCGGCCGGGGGGCTGCGTGCAGCAAACGGCGGATGGCGAGGTGCCATCACCTCGCCCTAGGCTATCACCGAATTTGGATCAGCACACCGGCAAAATGTCTGATAATTGCAACTTAATTATGCGTGGATTGGAGGAGATGAGGTGCCTTTTACGGCTTGCACTCCCCGCGGAAATACGCCCACTCTTCGCATTCGTTCCCATTGTCAAAGACGCAATAGCCGACTTCGCCGTTGGCTTCCTGCCGGATCTCGGAACTGCCGCCGTTTTCGGTGCAATAGACCGACGCGGGATTGGCCATGTTGGCTTCAGGGGTGGCGTTGGCCGGTTCGCATTCATTGCGGTAGTAGGCCCACTCTTCACATTGGCTGCCGTCCGGGAATACGCAGTAGCCGACATCACCACCGGTCTCGGCTACGATCTTCGATTCGCCGCCCTGTTCAACGCAGTAGGCGGATGCCGGATTCACCATGTTGGCTTCCGGCGTGGGCTGGTCGGGTGAGCAGTCACCGCGGAAGAATGCCCATTCATCACACTCGGCGCCATTGGCGAAGATGCAGACGCCATACTCGCCGCCATCCGCATCGGTGCGCGTTTCCTCGGTGCCACCGTTCTCTGTGCAGAAAACAGAGGCGGGATTGGGCATGCCGATGATCGCGGGCGTTGCCTGCGCCTCGCCGGCCTTGCACTCGCCGCGCATGAACGCCCACTCTTCGCATTCGCTGCCATCCGGGAATACACAATAGCCGACCTCGCCCCCGCTGGCGTCCTTGCGGATGTCCAAGGTTCCCCCATTGTCGACGCAGTTCACCGACGCAGGATTGGCCATGCCGGCGTTCTCCCCAGCTTGCGCCGGTTCGGCTGCGCGGGGCTCAATGGGGCGACAACCCGCCAACCACACCATTGCGATCATCAAAAACAGCACCACCACCGCATTGCGACGCATGATCGAAGTCTCCCTTCAAAGCTGAAGATAGAATTAAGCCAACAACCTATAGGACGGATAGCGCCTTGATGAAGTTCCATTCATTGACCGTTGACAATTGACAATTTTCTCTCGCCCCAATCGCACCCCATTTCCCCATAAAATTGCGATTCGCTCCCCCTATGCTATGCTTCTTCTTCACAATATCACGCACGGAGAGGTCGCATAGCTCGGCCGAGTGCGCCCGTCTCGAAAACGGGTAGGGCTTAACACCCTCGAGGGTTCAAATCCCTCCCTCTCCGCCAGAATAGCATGAAGCTCCGGCAAATTGCCGGAGCTTCATCTTTTCTGCAGGCCGGTCTGTCGTTCAACGCTCGACGGCAGGCAGGTAGACATCCCACGTCACACCACCTACCTCAGGTCCCGGCGTCTCCACCTCAGGCAGCAACACCGGACCGTCGTCAGCCTCACCCAGCACCGTCTGGCTGCAGCCGCCCAGGAAAACCCGGTCCACATACCCCCACTTCTGCGTACCCGACCCATTGTTGTAGACATTGAAGTAAATCACCACCGTCTGCCCCCGATAGGCCGAAAGGTCAAAGGTGCGCAGCACCCACTTGCCGTCGCCCACCACGTAACGGCGCTCAAGCGTCGCCAGATACTTGTAGCTGCTGTTGAGCAACAGCGTCTCACGATAGTCATAACCGTCCGCCGGACCATTGCTCAGGAACGCATAGCGCAGCCGCACCGGCGTGGGGGCATTCGCCGGTATGGTCACCTTTTGAAACACCGTCGAATAGGCAAGCCGATTGGTCACCCCGTTCGGGATGCCAAGCCGTACCGAACGCACGCCATTGTAAACAGGACTAGACACGTATCCACCAGGATAGGGTGTGGAGCCAAAACTCCACCACCGTTGTTCTCAAAGTGACCGCTCACGAGCAGATTCGGACAACTCACCGGTGTCTTGGTTGGCGGCGGGGTCGGTGAACCGCCAAAATTGTAGCCCGCCAGCTCGGCGAGCACGGCCAGCGTCAGCCGGCCGATGCGCGCCACATAGTTGTAGTCAACCCGGCTCGGCAGGTCACCCGTGTTGTGATAATAAGGGTTGCGATCGCGCACAATGGCATCGTCAAAAAAGTTCTCGATGACCAGGAACGACGCATAGTCGTTGTCCCAAAATGGGGAGTGATCCGAGAAGCGGCTCGCCGTGGTCGTCTTCCGCTCGAAGACAAGCCCCGTGCCATAGCGCGTGTTCCGCTCCAGATATCCATCCGCCAGTGCATTCGACTTTGGCCCCGACGCCGTGTGAATCTCCACCACACGATCGCCGTTGCCATCCCACCCAATCATGTCGAGGTTGATGAAGCCCATCACCTGCTCTCCGCGGGCACGAAGCGTCGCCGCATAGACTTTGCTGCCCCACTGCCCCTGTTCCTCACCGGTGAAGTGGATGAAACGCACGGTCACCGCCGGCTGATTGGCCTTCAGCAGGCGCGCGATCAGCAGTGTATTCGCCGTCCCCGTGGCATTATCGTCGGCGCCAGGCGCCGTGGTGTAGGGTATCTGCGACATATTGTCGAGATGACCGCCGACCAGCAACACCTTTTCCGGATTTGCCGTCCCGCGCACCTCGGCGACGACGTTGCGCCCGCTGTAGCTGCCATAAGTCCAGTTGAAGTAACTCACCGGGATCCCCAGCGCCTGGTAATATTCGTAGACATACTGTTCGGCATCATGCACGCGCGCAGTCAAGGTATGGCGCGTGTTCAACGTAATCGCCACCCCGCCGATCGTCGCCGGCGTCTGCCCGCTGAGCCGATCCACCAACGTGCGGAGGTCCGCCTCGGTGAGTTTGGGCAGCAGTGCCGCAATGGCAGGGTTTGGGACGGCAGCAACCGCTGCCGGGGCAAACGCGGCATCCCGTGCGGAACCCGGCGGCGCCAGGGCCGCTGCGGTCAACAGCGAAACTTGCACCCCATTGACGCCAAGGTGATCAACGAGCGCCACCTCATTTGCCGGCGTCGTGGCGACAATCAGCACCCCGCCGACCACGTCGATCACCTCCCCAACCGGCCGCGCGGCGTCCGCCGCACCTTCAGCGCTCGCATCGACAAGATAGTAGACCTTGCCGGCAGCATTCGCATCCAGCACGTTCACCGTCTCGTTGGCTGCTGCCAACAGTGCAACATCCCCTGCACCCCGCTGGCAATGAACAGATCCCTGCCGGTGTCTTCGAGCCGCGCATGCAACGTCACCGAGGGCGGCACTGTGGCCGGCCATTCCCCCTTTGCGGTCTCGAACCGGAACAACACGGGGCCAAAGCCTTTGGTCGCCAGCGCCTCGGCCTGGCTGATGCCCACCCGCGGTGTCGCGAGCAGACCACCCACCACTACGGCGATCACGCAGAGGGCGATCACGAACGGGCTTACGTATTGAAAGCGGTGTTTTATCGTGTACATGTTGCCTCTCCGCGGCGTTGAAAGCATACTGCAAGTTTGCAATGGGTGCGGCATACTGGTCTTCTGGTAAAGTGGATGCGCTCAGTTGTCGACGCACCGGTTGGCGAATCTACAAGGGTTGACGACGACGGTGCAGCAAAGTCGCGCACTTTCATAGTAGAGTTTTGCAGACGGGAGCGTTGAATTGCAAGAATCGGCGGGCGCTTGTAGGATGCCCATAGGCGGATCAGCGTCCAGGTGACCCCTGAGGTGACGATTGCGAGTCGACGTCAATACTGAAACTCATTCAATCAGGCGAGATACGCTGCAAAGGATCGCAGGCGTCATTGCCCTCCTGCTCCTCGCCGGGGCGCTCGCCGTGTTGCCGCTTGACCGGGCCGTGCTGTTGGCCGGCGGGCTGGCTGCACTTGTTCTGCTCGTACGTTGGCCCTGGCTGATCTGGCTTCCCCTTGCGGCAACGCTCCCTTTCGCCAGCGCCGTAAAATCAGGTCCTGTCAGCGCCGCTGACCTGCTCTTTGCCGCGGCCATCGTACTCTGGTTCGTGGATGGCGCACGCCGGCGCTCCCCTGCCGCTGCGCACTTCACCGCTCTTCTTGGCCGCCTGCATCTACACCGCCGCACTATTTGTATCCTCGTTTGTTGCCGCCGATTTGCCGGAAGCGCTGGCGGAGGTGATAAAATGGGTCGAATTGTGCGCAGTGCTTTTGATTGCACCGGCGATGCTGGCCCCGCGCCAGACACGGTGGGTCGCCGCTGCGTTGGTGGCCGGCGCGCTGGGACAGGCATTATTGGGACTTTACCAGTTTATCTTTCAGATCGGACCTGAGTTCTTTATTGTCTTGGGGCGGTTTATGCGGGCGTACGGCACCTTCGCCCAGCCCAACCCATTTGGGGGCTTCTTGGGCTTGACGTTGCCGGTCGCCCTGAGCCTTGCCCTGTGGGCCTGGCAGACGCTCGTGCGCCAACGAGGGATGCGCTGGGCCGCGCTGGGCTGGGCGCTCTTTTTCACCCTGGCGACTGCCGCAGTGGGCGCCGGTCTGCTGGCCAGTTGGAGCCGGGGTGCGTGGCTGGGGGCAGGCGTGAGTGTCATGGTCGTGTTGGTATTGCACAGCCGGGTTGTTGCCGTGCTGACCGGACTCACCGCCCTGCTGGTTGCCGCCGGGCTGCTGTTGGGTGCGCTGACGCCGAACTTGGTTCCCGCACCGATTGCGGCACGCGTGCAGGATGTGCCGGCGTATTTTGGACTGACGGATGTACTCAACCAGCCGGTGACGGACGAGAATTTCTCAGTCATCGAACGCGTGGCGCATTGGGTTGCTGCCCAGCGCATGTGGGAGCAGTCGCCGTGGCTGGGTATTGGGCCGGGCAATTATGCGGTCGTCTATCCAGAGGTGCGGCTGCCGAAGTGGGAAGAGCCGTTAGGCCACGCCCACAACGTCTACTTGAACGTGCTAGGCGAAACGGGGCTGCTGGGGTTCACCACCTTCCTGGTTTTTCATGGTGACTGCAGTTGTTTGGACGTGGCGGCAGTTCCGGCAGGCACGGCGCCACGACGCCGCCGAAGCCGCATGGGTGGCCGCACTGGCGGTCGGTCTGTTGGGCATGCTGGCGCATCTGACGCTGCACAACGTTGTGGACAACCTGTTTGTGCAGGGCATGGTACTCTATCTCGGCCTATGGTTTGCGCTACTGCCCGTTGGCGGCAGGAACGGCGCAATTGACTTGAATGCATGATCGTCGTAACTCATGCATGGGGGTCATTCGTTCTTATTCTTGGAGTGGATCTTGAGCGCATTGCAATCTCTGCCGATCAGCGATACGAATCGTCGTGAAATGAAGCGGTTTATCAAGTTTTCCATCGTCGGCGTGGCCGGGATGGCCACCCATCTGACGATTTTGAACTTGCTCCTCTTCTTCGCACACTTCGCGCCGATCGTCGCCAATGCAATTGGCTTTAGCGCGGCTGTTGTGCAGAACTTCTTCCTCAATCGCAACTGGACGTTTCCAGAGACTCGCAACCGGCAGGCAGGCAAACAGTTGCTGCAGTTTGCGGCGGTCAGTGTGGCCGGGCTTCTCATCAATTCGACGGTTTTCTTCGTCGTCCATACGCTGACCGAACCATTCTTCCTGGCATCGATCCAAGATCCTCAACTGTTCAAGTTTGTCAGCGTGAATTTCGCCACGGCGTGCGCGATCCTGGTGACGCTGTTCTGGAACTTCACCGTCAACCGGCTGTGGACCTTCCGCAGTCATGAGCCAAGACGTTAATTCGTAACGCGTCCATTCCGGCGCTCAATGACCACGATTACGATCGACTACACCCCGGCAATTCGGCAACAGGCGGGCATCGGCCGGATCATCCGCGGCCAGGTGCAGGCATTAATCGCCGCCAATCCGGGGTATGACTTACGGCTCTTTGTGGTCGGGCGCATCGATGAAGAGGCGCGCCGGTGCGCACCGCTGCCGATCGCATCCACCCCACTGGATGAGCGCAACATGGTGCGCCTCTGGCACCGGGCGGGCAGCCCGTGGCCACGAGTTGACTGGTTCACCCGCGTCAAGTCCGATCTCCTGCACGCCACGGACTTTGTCCTGCCCCCCACAAACGCCCGGCGCACCCTTGTAACCGTACACGACCTCGCCTTCCTCTACTATCCCGATGCCGCCATGCCGGGTCTACAGCGCTACTTGAACGTGGTCGTACCTCGCAGCGTCCACCGCGCCGATGCCCTGATCGCCGACAGCCAGAACACGGCGCGCGATCTCGTCGAAAGATGGCAGGTCCCGGCCGAGACCATCACAGTTGTGCAGGGCGGCGTCGACCATGACCATTTCCAGCCCGTCACCGGCGAGGAACGGTTATGCGCCGTCAGAACGCGCTACCAGATCGGGGAGCGGCCATTCATCCTGGGGCTGAGCCGGCTCGAACCGCGCAAGAATTTTGTCCGCCTGATCGAAGCATTCCACCAGGCGCGGCAGGAAGCAAAATTGCCCCACCGCCTGGTCATTGGGGGCAGCAAAGGCTGGCTATACGACGAAATCTTTACGCGTGTCCAGGAACTTGGCCTGGAAGACGACGTGCTGTTTCCCGGCTTCATTGATGACGCCGATCTCCCGGCACTCTACAGTGCCGCCGAGTTTTTTGCTTATCCCTCGTTGTATGAGGGCTTTGGCCTGCCCATCGTCGAAGCACTGGCCTGCGGTGCGCCGGTGTTGACCGGTGACAACTCCTGCCTCCCAGGCGGGCGGCGCCGGCGCAATTTATGTTAATGCTGCCCGCAGCGAAAGCATCGCCTACGGGATCATGCGGCTGGCCACCGATGACGGGCTCCGCAGGCAGTTGCGGACCGCCGGTCAAGCCCATGCTGCGACCTTTACCTGGGAAAACAGCGCCCGCCAATTGCTGGCAGCCTATCAGCGCGTACAGAAGCTGAAGTACTCGGGGCAAACCAAAGGCAACACTTTAATACGCATAGCTGTTGCTCCGCGCTGAGGAGCCGGCCATTGACATGACCGGCTCCTCACAGTATCGCGCCGCTAGTGATGGGTCTGTTGCGTCCGACCGCACGGCAGTTTCATGGAGCGTGATACTCAGCCGGCAGCAGCTACAAACCTTTCCTAGTTCCTGCCGTCACCGAGCATTTCGTGCGCGTATTGCTGCATGTCACCAACCCCCTTGTGGACGCTCTCCTGTACACTGTCGGTGAACTGGTGAGTCTTTTCACCTGCGTCAGTGACCATCTCGCTCATGCCTTCAGCCGCCTGGTGGCGCATCTTCTCGCCTTGCTTCTGGATCTGATGTCGCGTCTGCTTGCCGGAGCGCGGCGCCATTAGCAACATCGCCATCCCGCCGGTCAGACCGCCAAGCAGCAGCCCGGACCCAAAGATCAGTAGCCGCACGATGCCGGATCCTCCACCCTCGTGGCTGTCTTCGGTGTGGTTGCTATCGTGTTGAGCCCTGCCGTCATTCTTGCTCTCACTCTTACTTTCGATCTTGCTGTCACTGTTGTGTTTGTTGCTCATGTCTGTCTCCTACCAATATACTTCTTGTTACCAACACCGGATGCGGCGTTCTGCCGCCCACCAACGACCCCGGGCGATACCGGTGCGTTGCGGATGTCTTTGACGCTCAGGAAGCTAGCCGGCGGCGCCAGTGGCCTGGTTGGCCAAGTAGTTCTCGACGCCCATCTGTTCGATCTGAGAACGTTGGACTTCGGCCCAGTCCACGTGCCCCTCCTCCATTTTGAGAATTGTGAGCAGAAGATCGGCAGTGGCCTGGTCAGCCACTTCATGGGCAAGTCCGATGGCGTTGTTATACGCGTAGATCGCCCCCAACTCGTCATCCTGATCGTTGCTCACAATTTCCTGCACGGTCTGGCCAATTCTGATCGGGTTAAGCTTGGCGACAGCAGGCACACCCTCCAGGAACAGAATCCGCTTGATGAGCCATTCGGCGTGATGCATTTCATCAAGCGCCTGGTGCTCAATTGCTTTGTGGAGTTTGTCGTATCCCCAGTTGTCGCATCTCAGAGTGCACCATATATTGGCTGATCGCGGTGAGTTCATCGGCCAAAAGTTGGTTGAGTGCGGCGACGACTTTTTCATTACCTTTCATCTTGATCTCCTTGTCAGACTGGATTGTGTCAGAGTTCCGGCGAGTACGAACGCGTCCCGGGCAACTACGGCGGCAGTCCGCGGTCCCGGGCATCACCGCGTCCAAGTAGCGCTTGTGGGACAGCCCTTGAGGAGGAAGGCATCTGCTCGGCAGCAAGAATCGACCCTCGATCTGTGGCATACATCGTCAGCATTACGATTCTGATCATGGCCACCCGCTGCTTGATAGTCTTGATCGTCGAGATTCCGTCCATATCAGACACCAGGGCAGACAGTGTGTGCGTCTGCAAATCCATCACCACGACATCGGGGTGGAGCGCCAAAATCTGCTCAACTACCCGCGCGCCATTCTCTGCTTCGCCGACGACCTCAATGAAGACGGGATCGGCACGACCTGCTTGTTCGGTGTGGTCGACGGCGCTCAACCGCATTGCCGATAGCAGCGCTTCCAGGCTATGCCGAGCTCTCGGCTGGTCATCGGCGATAAGCACTCGAATGGACACATTGATTTCTCCCGTGGTCGAACTCTACAACCCATAGCCAAAGACGATTGAGCCAAGTAGACCCCATGCACTCCCGAGGATAGCCCCTGCCAACACGTCCCGTGGGTAGTGCGCTCCCACGTATATGCGCGTAATGCCCACCAGCACCGCAATTGCATATAACAGGCAGGCTACCCCTACGCCCCGGACGAAAATACGCTGCCATCAGCGTTGCGATAAAGAAGGCCTGGCTGGTGTGCCCGCTCGGAAATGAACGCCCACCTTCTTGATGGCCAACGATGCGCGCCTCGCTTAGACCGATGAAAGGTCGCCCCCGCTTTACCAACAATTTCACGAATTCGACCACCAGCCATAGCGTCAACGCGCCGAAGACCAGCTCATAAGCTAGTAAACGCTCTCCGGCGAAGAACAAGGCGAAGGCAAGCACTACCATGGCGATGCTGTTGCCAATTTGGGTGATGCCGGTCATCAGCATGTCCAGCCAGGCTGGGCGGCGTCCGCGCGTGTTGAAGAACAAGAAGGCTGTGGTGTCCATATGTTGGCTCGTCGACCATAGGATCAAGAGAGCGAGCAAGCTGCTTCCTAAAGTGATGCTGGCCAGGATGCCTTGCGCCTCCAGCCCACGCCAGAAGAAATTCCGTACGTAGGGTGGCAACCAAACCAGAAAAAGCATCAAGCCGGCCGAGAGCACCATCAGCCAGACAAACGCACGGTTGAGACTCACCCAAAGGGTCAGGCGCTCCATGCACTCAACTGCTCCACTCGCGTCAAGCGAATCTCATCCGGCGGCTGCATGGTTCTGTACCTCAGGAAGCTCGTTGGGGGCGGGCAGCGCCAGCTCGCCGGCCAAGGCGGTCAGCGCACGGCGCCGCACTTCGATCCGCACCCGTCCGCCGCCCACCGCTCGCCCATCCACCATGACCGGCATTGAAGGCACTGTGTCGATATCGATCCGGCGCACATGATAGTGCTGGATGCGGGTCTTCTGGCATATCGATACCCACTCCCTGGAAGACATAGTTCAGCAGCTCCAGCTTGGTCAGATCGGCAAAGAACAGCACGTCCAATAGGCCGTCGTTATACGAGGAATTTGCGCTAATTCTGTAATTGCGGCCGATATAGGGTACGTTGCAAACCAACACGACGTGACCGAGATCGCGGATCTCTTCTTTATTGTTCAGCACCAGGGTTATTTCGGCTGGCGGAGATTTGACGAGGGTTGCCAGGAAATCGCCGGCCCGCGCCAGGTTTCCGTGCTGGAGATCGTCGGCAGACGGAAAAAGTGAAGAAATCAACCCCACCGAACAGAGCTCCAGAAATGGGGTGGTGATTTCGCCACCGTTCGCCAACGAACCTGAACAGGTCGCCATACCGATGTCCATCTTGACACGGCGCCCTGTGCGTAGCAGGGCGATGGCGGCTGGGATATCCATCGGGATGTCCAAACTGAGCGCGATGTTGTTTTGCGTGCCGCTTGGGATAACGCCCAAAGCGGCGCGATTGGAGGGAATGCCGGCCAACGCAGCAGCCACAGCGGAAATCGTGCCGTCGCCACCACATACCACGAACGTTCGGATCCCATCTGCGAGGGCATCGCGGATCATCTGTGGCGGATCCCAGCCAGCTTCAACCAGACTGACTTCCCGCATGAGCTTCCAAACCTGCATCTCGCGGATCACATCCAGAATCTCGATCCGCGTACCCCGGGCAGCCCCAACACTGGGGTGTAAGAGTAGTTTGGCCCGCACGCGGCCGACGTAGGCTCATCCGCAGACCTCCTGTAAAACCAGGTCTCATCCTCAACTGCGCCGGAACCATAGCACGGTAACGGTAAGCCAGCGGCACGGCCAGTACCCGGATGGTGGCAGTGGTACACACCAAGCGCGCCCGCCAATGGGGAAACCATCAACCAGGCGCCCACCACGACGATGACCAGAGAACTGACGAACGTCAAGTAGTCAAAGTTCGAACTGGTCGCCATCTTGATGTACTTGATGATGTTGCCAAAGACGCGATCGACTTCAGCCTGGCTCAAGCCTTCCAAACGCGATGCAAACTCCTGTAACTGGGCTGCGGAATCTGCCTGTGCCACCGCCAACAATTGAGCCGACATCAAGGCTGTGTTCTCGCCAGAGGGTTGCGCTGCGCGTTGGAGCTTGGGATCAACAGGTTTCGGAGAACCTTTGCTTATATTGTCAATGGTTTGAAGAACGGGACCTTCTGAAATCAATGTACCCTCTCTCCAAAATCCACGGAAATCAGTCGCACCTGAATCTTGTCGCCGACGTCGACACCCTCAAACCCGTGCAATACCCTGCCTTCAACCGGGATTGCGAGCAACCTTGCCCAAGTGCCTTTGTCAGATGAACCTGTAATGATGGCGTCGAATTTTTCGCCAATTCTCGATTCAAGGAGGAGCACAGCTGCGGATTTTTCAACCTGCCGTTCGACCTTGTTTACAGCATCCTCCATCTCAGTAAAATGCTTTGCGAGTACATCGAGTTCGGCGTAGCTGTACGGCGCCGGTGCGCCGGCCATGGCGGCTTTCAGTAGGCGTTGCGTGATCAGATCCGAATAGCGGCGATTCGGAGCGGTGGAATGGGCATAGTCTTTGACCGCCAGGCCGAAGTGCCCTGGTGCAGTGGCGCCGGGTTCTTCCGCAAGGTATTCGCCGGCGCCCAGAAGTTTGATCACGGCCAGGGAGAGATCGGGAAACTGAAGTGGATCGGCCGCCTTCTGTTTGACGAGAAACTCATCAAGCATCACCGAGTCCGGCTTCTCCGGCAGAATAAATCCGTGATCTAGGGCGAGCTCAACAATCCGATCCCAGCGTTTGGGCGAGCGCACTACCCGTCGGATCGAAGGAAATTTCTTCGCAGCGAGGTACCGGGCAGTGACACCGTTGGCTGCGATCATGAAATCCTCAATGATTTCCTTAGCGCGGTTCTTTTGTTCCACTTCGAGTTTACGGATTTGGTCTCCATCAAAAACAAGTTTTGCCTCGATCGTTTCAAGACTTAGCGCGCCGTGGATGTGCCGTAAATTCTTCAGGCTCTGTGCGATTCGGTCCTGCACGAGCAGATTCTCCGACAGACCCATTGACCGCCGCTATTGCGGCGGGGATCGCGCCTGTTTTTCCAACCAGGCTGCCACGCTGTTGTAGGCAAGTTTTGCATGATTGCGCACACGCGCTCGGTAGAGGCTCGAGCCTAGAACAGAGCCGTCGGCCCCAACTACCATTTCCACGACAACTACCAGCCGATCCTCATTGAGATTCAAGGAGGTGAGGTCGGTGGAAAGCTTCTCCGGCAGCATCAGGAAGATTTCGGCCGCCGTATACACCGAGGTCGTATTGTGCCCGTGCATGTGCGTCAACGGCCGACCCGTCTTTGACCAGCGCATCAACGTCTGCCACGGCCACTCGAATCTTCACCATGTCCCCGGGCAAAGGTTCGGCGATCGTGAGTTGATCCAAGTCAAGGGAGTCATCGTTGTCAATGGACGCCCACAGGATGTCCGTTAGATCGCGAATTTCTTCCATTTCATGGACTAGTTCTCCATTCACAGTGGCGGGCAGCTGAATTTTTTCAACTTCAGCGAGCACAGCCGCGGAAAAGTCAGGGCGTAGACCTCTGTCCAACATCGCCCGATGGGCAATACCTCGCAACATGGTGCGGTGCTGTTGATCAGTGTGTATGGCCTGCGGCATAGGCATTTCTCCAGGGAGGCGAGGTGATAGGACAAGGGCGCCACCACCTCGCCGGGCCTCTTGACATACGCTAGAACTGACTACCGTGCGGCATCCCTTGCAGCGTCCTTGGCATCTTGGGTCGCATCCTTAGCGGCATTCTTCGCGTCGTGAGCGGCGTCCTTGGCGGCGTTCTTCGCGTCGTGAGCGGCGTCCTCGATCTTGTTGCCGGCGTCATGCATTGCGTCTTGGACGTCTTCGACCATGTCCTTGACGGCTTCCTGTGGTCCTTGTGTGTTATTAGTCATAGTTCTCTCCAGTTTGGTGAAATGGCGAACTCCAAAACGCAGATTCGACGGTCTAGCTAGACGAGCGCCCTGCGGCCAGATATCAACCGCAGTCCAGCGATCAGGATCATCGCGCCGACAAAGGCCACGATGATGCTCGTGATGTTGATGCCACTCACTGCATTTGGCATGTTCAGCAACGCCCCGGCAAGATAACCGCCGATAACCGCACCCACTACCCCGACGATGATGTCGCCGATGACCCCGAAGCCACCACCGCGCATCACCTGGCTGGCCAACCAGCCTGCAATCAACCCTACGACAATCCAAGCAAGAAGATCCATTGTTCCATCCTTCCTCACGATGCCCAGTTCTGCTATAAATACCCTGGGGTTCACGCTTCCGTGCATATACAGCTTACCAGGCGGCAGGTGGGTTGTCGTCAGCGGTAACGATCGATTTTGGGTATCAAAAAAGCCGCCCTTGTAGGCGGCCCAGTGACCTTTGATGTACGATCTTTGATGTAGTTGTATTTAGCAAAGCGTTGTTGCTTGAGGCTATCCCTCTTCCTGGCCCGCCTCGTCCTCAGTGGTCAGTCCTTCCCGGACAGCATAAAGTGCTGCCTGTGTGCGGCTGGCTAAATGTAGTTTGCTCAGAATACGGCTCACATGCGTACGCACGGTCGGTTCACTGACTGCGAGCTCGCCAGCAATCTCCTGATTGCTCAGCCCCTGTGCAATGAGCCGCAACACCGCATGTTCGCGCTCCGTCAGCGCATCAGGTCCAGGGGTTCTTAAATCGGCTGGCTGTGCGACCTCTTGGAGTAACTTGCGGGCGATGGTCGGATGCAGTGCCGGCTCACCTCGATGCACCTGATGGATGGCCCGTACGAGTTCCTCGGGCGCAGAATCCTTGAGCAGGTATCCCAACGCGCCCGCCTTGATGGCGGGAAAAACCTTGCTGTCGGCAGCAAAACTGGTCAAGACTAGAATGCGTGCACCCGGCTGATGTTCGGTGATCCGGCGTGTTGCCTCGATGCCATCCATACCCGGCATGAGAAGGTCCATCAGAATGACATCGGGTTGGCTTTCTTCCGCGCATATTACTGCTTCCTGACCATCGGCTGCTTCCGCAACGATCTCAAATCCGCCGGATTCCGACAGCAAAGCCCGAATGCCTTTGCGCACAATTGCATGATCATCAACAATCAATACTCGAATCATAACTTTACCTCGACCGTCAGTCGTGTTCCCTCACCCGGTTTACTCTCATGGGTCAACCGGCCACCGAGGCGCGCCGTGCGCTCAGCAATGCTCCGCAAGCCGCCAGTACCTCGACCTTCTGTACGAACCGCCAGCAGGTCGAACCCGACTCCGTCGTCGACTACCGCAAGGCGAACCATCGATGTTGTGAAGCGTAGAGAAACGATCACATGCTGAGCCACCGCGTGTTTGCGCACATTGTTGAGGGCCTCCTGGGCGATCCAGTATAGATCTTCTTCGATTGCGATAGGCAACCGGCGCTCGCCCTCGACACGAAACTGCGTTTGTAGCCCAGCGCGGTCCTCGACTGAAGCGAGGCGCGTCTGCAATGCGGCCACAAGCCCTTCCGCTTCCAGCACAGGGGGGTGCAACTGAAAAATGAGCAGCCGCATGTCGCGCATCCCCTCCTGGGCAGTCTCTTGTAGTTCTGCCAGGTAGCCGGTCGTGACTTCTTTCTTGCCTGCCGCAAGCGCCAGGGCGGCCGCGTTGGCATAAAGGTTCACGCTATAGAGTGACTGGGTCACCGAATCATGCAATTCCCGGGCCAGACGCTGCCGTTCCTCAAGCACTGCCAATTGCTCGGCTTGCTGCTGCAGGCGGGCGTGCTCGATTGCCATAGCCGCCTGGTTGGCAAAAACGGACATGACGCGAACATCCTCTTCGGTAAAGCCACCGGCTTTATTGACAACATCCAGCACGCCAATGATCCCGCCATTGACATGTAGGGGCAACGCAAGTAGCGCAGTGAGTTCGGAGGGCCACTGATAAACCTGCGCTTGCTCGACGGGAGGTAAGTCGTTCAGACGCACGGCCTCACCCTTGCGCACGACCTGCCCTGCCAGTGAGCCTGCCACGGGGATGCGCTCTACGGTTGTCAACGGCTTTCCCAATCGGTGCTTGACCTCCAGCCAGGCCTGATCGGTTAGCAGTAAGACGGCACTGCCCGTCGCCCCGATCAAGCTCTGAGCTTCAGCGCACACGATATCAAGTATCTGGTCCAGAACAGTTTTTTGGAGCAGGCTCACCAGAACGCGGTTGAAGCTCTCACTTTCGACCAACCGCCGCTGTAGTTCGCCTTGAAGCTCGGCGTTCCTTAGCGCCAGCGCCGTGGAAGCGCGCTCGCGTTCACTAATTTCTGTCTCAAGGGTATCGATCACCTGCTGTAGATGCTGGATATCAACTGGTTCGGTCACTTTGTATGGCATCATGCTCTTGCCCGCGCGCACTTAACTCATACGCAGCGCAACCTTCGGTCCGCCTGTGGGTCACGGCGCCATCCGGCGATGGTATTCATCCGGGTCGCTTCTTCCAATTCCATGCGCGTCTTACTCAGCATACTCGATCCCATTGAGTTTCCGGTAAGAGATTCACGCCAGGAATCTGGCTGAATCCAACCCTCGCCACTGACTCGCGTTGAAATACACCCATCCGCACGCCAGATAGGCGCCAACAATCGCTTTGCGATATGATGTAGTACTTGGTGTGGCCACTGCGGGCTGGTGGCGCCCATGACGGATCATCCGGCCGTATTGCGAACGGCCCAATTTTTTGGAGGCCTAGTGACGACGCCAAACAGCGCACCCATTCTGTCGCCGCGCTCACCCGACGAATCAGCGCTCACGATGACCCAGTTCATGCAGCCTGAACACTCCAATAGCCTCGGCAACGTCCACGGTGGTGTCATCCTCAAACTCTGCGACGAATGCGGCGGCATTATCGCCAGCCGCCACTCCCGGCGTCCGGCCGTGACGGTCACCGTGGACAGCGTCAATTTCATCAAACCGGTGCTCCTTGGACGGCTGCTCCTGGTGCATGGTCGCATCAGTTGGACCGGACGCACCAGCATCGAAGTCGAACTACGGGTCGAAGCCGAATATCTACTGACTGGCGAACGCACCCTCACGAACAATGCCTACTTCGTCTATGTCGCCCTTGACGAGCAGCGCAAACCGGTCCAGGTGCCCCCTCTCCTGCTTGCGACCGAAGCAGACAAACGGCGCTTCGACGAGGGTGCGTTGCGCCAGCAGCGACGCCTGGCGGAAGCAGGGCGTCGCTAGACAATCCTATGGGAACGAACGCATTGCACTCAACACGCTCGGGTTGGCGGTCACGTGATATCACCCTGCGCTGGCTGCTGCCAATGGCCGGTCTGGTGAGCCTGATCGGCTACTGGGGATCCTGGGTGGCCCACCCGGTCGCCGGGCTGGCAATTCTTGGGCTTGACCTGGGCGAATACGTGAAGTTTCTCCCCTCGATCCGCAGCGGTCAAATTCAACTCTGGCGCGAAGGTTTTTATCTGCCACTCGTTGCGGTGAGCCTCGCCTTCAGCCTCTTCGCGTATCGCCCTGAACTACGCTACCCGCGCTGGCTGCGTCTTCTCTTCTTGGCCGTTGCCATTGTTGCCGCGCTCAACCTGCTGCCGCCGGCCTGGACACCGGCCCGAATGATGACCGATGAATTCCAGCAGCAGGCCCTTGCCATTCTCCTCTGCTTGACGGCGGTCGCCTTCAGCCCAGTCCTCGCGTTGTGGAAAGCTGTGGTTACCGGCGCCTTGATTGCGCTCTTGAGCCTGGTCGCTGTCATTGTGCCTGTCTGGCAATTTTTTCGCGTCCTGCCCGGTATCTCCATCCTCTACAACCACGCGCTCAGCTGGGGCTGGGGGGTGGGCGTGATGGGGATGGGCCTGCTCGCCCTGACGGCGGGCGGTGTGCTACTTACCATTTCGCGCTCGCCAACCCGCGGCGCCTGAGATTCCAGATGCCCCATCCGCTTGTGATAAAAGGAGTCGTAAGATGAAGCTTGGCGCAATGAACAACCCGCGTGCAGAGGTACTCAAGGGAGATCGACCGCATTGCCGCGCTCGGTCTGGATTTCATCGACCTGACCATTGAGGCGCCAGGAGCAACCCCCTGAAGGGACTGATTGGAAAGCGGTGCGCGCCGCCATTGAGCACAGCGGGCTTGGCGTTGTCGCCCACGCCGCACCCTATCTCCCCATTCACAACCCTTCGCCAATTGTACGCCAGGCGGCCCTAGACGAACTGCGCCGTTGCCTCGATGTCGCCCAGATCATTGGCGCCCCGTTTTGCACCACCCATTTCCTGGGCTGGCCTTCCTTCTTGTCGGAAGACGGCGGCTACGAATACTACCGGCAAGGGTATGAGATTCTCCTGAAACACGGACGCGAACGTAACGTTCTCGTCACCCTGGAGAACGGTCCGGATAATAAGCACCAGCTCAAATATTTCCGCGAGATCTTCTTCCGGCTGCCAGAACTGCGCCTTACTTTCGACATCGGGCATGGCAACGTGAACACGGCGCGCTCCATGACTCGTGACTACCTCTTTGCCTTGAACGACCGGTTGGCCCACATTCATATGAGCGACAACAACGGCAAGGGCGACGATCACCTGCCGTTCGGCGCGCCGATTCGCGGCGCGATCAATCTCCGCCACGAGCTGCAGGTGCTGCGCGACTTTCGTTATGATGGCACGATCACGTTGGAGATTTTCGGCGACCCCCGCTGGCTCACAGCCAGCGCCCAGATCGTCCGCGAACTTTGGGGATAACACAACGAATCTCCCGCCAAGACGCCAAGACGCAAAGAAAAACCAAGAACGGTATCGCCCTCTGCGTCCCTGCGGGAGATTCTTCTTCGTCTTTCTCCCCTTGGCGGCTTAGCGGCTTGGCGGGAGTCCCTTCCCCGTCTTTTACCTGGCGGCTTGGCGGGAGTCCCTTCCCCGTCTCTTCCTGGCGGCTTGGGCTGGGGGGAGTCCCTCCGTCTTTCCTGGCGGCTTGGCGGGAGTCCCTTATCCCCCCGCTGCACTCGCCGGGTCGATGAGGCTCACCGGCGCCGGGGTGGGCGTTGGGAAGAAACCCGTTGACGCCTGCGGGCCAGGCGTCGGTGTCGGCAGTGCAACCGTTTCCGCTGGCGTGGCAGTGGCATCGGGTGCGACTGGTGCCGCGGCTGGCTGGGCATTCGGGTCAGTGGCAGGTGCACCTGCTTGGGTCGCATCCAGGTCGATCGTGGATAGATCCGGCGCCCCCTCCGTGTTAAAGGTAATCCCAGCGGGCAACGCCGGGCATTTGTTCGTATCCTGCCGATTCGCATCGACCATCGCCGGGGCCGACCAGACGCTGTCCACGACACTGCGCACGCGCGCCGGATCGGCGATGCGCAGCACTTGTGCCCCTTCCGGCGTGACGTAGTTCTGCAAGTCGTATAACGAGAGCCCCCCGGCGCGCACATTGGCGGCATCCAGATTGATCCCCCACTGCAGCAAATTCAGCATATCGAAAACGCTGAGATCCGTGGTGAAAGAACTCTGAAACGCACCGTAAAGCTCAGGGAACTTGGCAAATAGATTCGTCTTCTGCACCTGGTCGCGCAACGCCCACAGGAACTGCCGCTGGCGCCGGTTGCGCCCGACATCACTCTCGCGGTAGCGCAGCCGGACAAACCAGTACGAGGTGTCGCCGTCCATCCAGACGTCGCCCGCCGGCAACGCAAAATAGTCCCAGGCATTTGTCGTTAGATTAAAGATCGGTTCATACCACGGGCAGTCCAGATGGACCGTCACCCCACCGACCGCGTTGACTACATCGACAAACCCGTCCATGCGCACGCGCACCCAGTGATCGGTCGCCACGCCCAGCGTGTTTTCCAGTACCTGCGACACCAGCTTCGGGCCGCCGCCACCAGGGTTCGCCTTCTCCCCAATAAAATCAACCTGGTTGATGCGCCCCCAACCATAGCCAGGGATCTCAACCCAAGTGTCACGCGGAATGCTAAACACCGCCATCCGGTTGTTTGCTCGATCCAGGCCGACCAAAATCACCACGTCGGTGCGCCACGACGACCACCCCGGGCGATGGTCCGTCCCCAACACAAGGTAGTTTTCCGTCTGGCTCCATTCAAACGAGGGACCCACGGGTGCGGGCAGCGGGGTAGGCGACTCAGGCAACGGCCCCGCCAACAACATGGCGTCGGGCAACCCATTGCCGGATGCGTTCTGTGTCACCAAAACCGCCGCGGTTGAGAAAGGCCGGATCGGCGCCTTTGGCAGCGTACTTTCGGCGCTGACAGGGCCGGGAAGAGGAGAGTTCAGTTTGCTGATTTCGAGGGGGGGTTTGGGTTGTGCTTCTTGCGCTGCCTGTTTTACACCTGCTTCGCCCGCAAACATGCCGGCGCCACAGGACGTAAGCAGCAGTGAGGCAACCAGCAAAAGGCTGGTTCCCTTCCACCAACGACCATGCATATGTGGATAACTCCTGGCGCCGGGTTGAGCGTAAGAATAATGATTGGCAACCCGTTGCGCTGTATAAACGCACGACTACCGGCGGGTGCACAGCTACAAAGCAACCGCTGCCCGCATAAAATGCAAGTGTACCCGAAAGCGACGCCATCGCCAAGAATGAAAACGCACCTGTGGTGCGGCACAGGTGCGTTTCATTTCCGGACGTTTAACCGATCCGTGATGATGTCACGGGCACTTTTCATCCTTGGTATTCGTCTCAAGCAGCGGCGGGGTGCTGAACACTTCCTGCGCAGCCTTGGCAATGTTGGGCCAGTTCGGATACCAGACCCACATCTGACCGGCATACCCTTCCTTAATCATGGTCGGATCGTTGACCACAAAGCCGTGCACCTTCTCGCTATCCAACTTGAGCGCAAAGCGCACCAGCCCGATCGCATCCATCAACCCAAGGTCGGTCTGCACGTTGTCATTCAAGGCAGCGTACATCGCCGGCACGCGCGGTAGCAAGTTCTCATTGAGGATTTGAGTGCGCACTGCCCAGGCCAGGCGCTGCTGGCGGCGCTCACGTTCGAGGTCGCCCCCAACCAGACGGCTGCGCACGTAGCTGAGCGCCTCGCCGCCGTTAAGCCGGTGGATGCCGGGGTCGAGCGCCAACGGCAGACCACCCTGATCGTACCCCTGGGGATCATAAAGACCGCAGTCAACCTCGATTTCAACGCCGCCCAGGGCGTCGACCAACTTCTTGAACGCTTCAAAATCAAAGCGGATATAGTGGTCGATACGCACACCGATCTTGTCTTCGAGCACCGCGGCGAGCAACTTGGGACCGCCACCGTCGGGTTCGTCCTGCTCGCCCACATAGTCGATCACGTTGATCTTGTTGCCCCGATGACCCGGGATTGTATCCACGTACAGGTCACGCGGCAGCGACACCACCCCCACCTGCTTGGACGCATTGTCAATGGCCAGGATCATCATGACATCGGTGCGCCAGTTCGGCGTGTTGGGGCGGCGATCGCTGCCCAGCAACAAGAGATTGGTAGTGCGTTCCAGGTCGGATGGCGGCGCGACTTCTGCTTCGGCGTCTGTCGAGGAATCCGCGGCGGGTGGCGCCGGTTGTGCGGTTTGGGGTTCGGATTGCACCGGAGCTACCACAGCCCCGGCCTGCGCTGGCGCCGCGGCGGCAACTACTTTCTCGACTGCAGGCTGAGCAACAGCCTCAGGGGTGGCCGCTTGGGCGCTGCCGCCACATCCGGTCAGCGTTAGCGCAACAATCATGAGAAGAACGAACAGCACGGCCCATGGCGAGCGAGCGTGTGTCGGCGTTGTCATAGGTCTTCCACCTTCGATGATAACGACGGATCAACATGGCAGGCCCTCCACATGATTCCATCAGTAGAATCAGCACCGCCGCCCTCACTGCTTGCCGCAGGTGGCCGGCGCCCATCCTATGGTCTGACTTGCGTCAGTGTACTTCACTGCCGCTGCGCTTGCAAAGCGGCAAATAGCCGGGCCGACGCCTGATAATGCCAGCGCGGCCCTTCCCAAAACTCACCCAAATTGCGGTGTCCGGCCACTTCATACCGCAGCGCCTGATGCACCATTTCCAGCTTGTCTGCATCATGCACGAGCCGCGCTTCGGGCGTGGACGATTCGTCGTATTCGCCCCACAGCGACTGGATGGTAGCAGACTCAGCCAGGTCGCCCACTACCGCGGCGAGTGCGGTCGCCTCGGCAGTGTGCTTCACTTGTGCGCCGATCAACTGGGCGCTGCGTTTGGGCAGGTCGGTCAGGATGCTCTCGGCCACGTCATGCAGCAATGCAATCAAAGCCACGCGTCCCAGGTCCAGCGGTCCTGCAAGTCCTTCCCGTGCCCACGCTTGATTTACCTCACCTGCCAAAGCCACCGCCAGCAGCGCCGTCGCCGTCGTGTGGTCCGCCACCGATTCACAAGGGCGGACTCCCTGCAACAGCCATCCCGTTCGGGGAAGCAGTTTGAGGAAGTTATTGCGATCAAGATACTCAATTAGCGGTGTCATGTCTATAGGAAAAACACGAAATCACGCAAGAAACTCGGCGATGGCGCGTAGCCCCTCGTTGCCAATCCGCACCATCGTATAGTCATCGCGCCCCCCAAAGGTGATCAACCGGGTGGTCACGCCGCCCACCGAGGCCAGGGCCAGCCAGGTTTCCCCGTGGTTGGGGCCGAACACACCCTCATCCACACCCTCGGTTCCGACCAGCGCCAGCCCGATTGTTGCCCCATTTTCGTGCAACACCGCCTGGGCAAGCGTCTTGGCAACCGCTTCTCTGCGCTGACTATCCGAAATTGGCTCCAAAAGCAGGGTTTCGAGTCCTTCCGGCAGGCTTTGCCCCTCTTCCCCATAGGAAACCGCCACCGGACTAAAACCTTCCTCGGCGCTCGCCAGACGCCGCGCCAGCGCCCCGCGCGTATTGGTCTCCACCAGTGCAACCGTCACCCCGGCGCTTTCCAGCCGCCGCGCCAATACCGCCTCGTAACTTTCCCCCGGCGTGGTCGAATAGATAAACTGGCCGATGCGCTCACGCACCTCCAACTCAATGGCGTCCAACATCGCCTCGGCTTCGGCTTCCGTGGCCGCGCGGGCGGCAATGCGGACGTCACACTGCCCGGTGTGCGCCGCGAGACCGACCGTGGGATTACTCATCCGCATGTAAGCATCCAGCCGGTGATCGATCGTGCTTTCCCCGATCCCGAAGGTGCGCAAGATGCGCCGCCGGATGATGCCCACTT
The DNA here is from genome assembly GCA_016713335.1 of Candidatus Fredericiella danica. Lineage (GTDB taxonomy): Bacteria > Chloroflexota > Anaerolineae > Caldilineales > Caldilineaceae > Fredericiella > Fredericiella danica. Next base: position 59,317 of record JADJPH010000102.1, read on the forward strand.
CCCCTGCGCGCCGGCGCAGGTACGGCAAAACGGTCAACTCCATCAGGTGCTTCATTTCTCGCGGCACCCCGGGCAGCGCAATCACCGCGCAGCGCGCCGTCTCAACGATAAAGCCGGGCGCCGTGCCGACGGGGTTCTCAATCAGAATCGCCCCCTCGGGGATATAGGCCTGTTGGCGATTGTTGTCGGTCATGACTACGCCAAAGCGGTTGAAGCGCTCCTGCAGCGTGGCCAGCGCCCCAGCATGCAACACCAGGGGATGCCCCGTCGCATTGGCAATCGCATCGCGGGTGATATCGTCGACCGTGGGACCTAGCCCACCTGTGACGATGATCACATCGCTCCGCGTCATGCCAACTTCAATCACCCCGCGCAATCGCGGCTCGTTGTCGCCGACGGTCGTCTTGTAATACAAGTTGACGCCCACCTCGCGCAGTTGCTGTGCGATCCAGGCGGCGTTCGTATCGACAACGTCGCCCAATAAGATTTCAGTGCCGCTCGTCACGATCTCCGCGACCAGTCCCGATGCTGCCATGGTTTGTCTACACTTACCTACATCATCAGTTGCGCTTGTGCGCGGATGGACTTGAGTTTGTCTGCCACCTCAACGCTCCCGCGGCCGCGGAAATCGTCCTCAAGGGCGCGCAGCGATTCGATGAAGTCCCGATTTAGTACGCTGCGGTTCGCTTCAAGCAGTTTCTTGATCGCGCCCTTATCGGGTGCGTTGACCAGTTGATTCACCAGACGCAACTCCGGCGGCATCCGCTCCTGCAGGATGTCAAGCGCGCCATCATAAATCTGCCGGAGCCGGTTGGCTGCGGCCTTTGCCCCCCCCTTCTCGGCGCGATCGATGTTGCCGGCCAGTAGACCGAGGAATGCCTCGTCAATCAGGTCCGCGTTCTGCCTCAGCGCTTCGTCCGTGTCGGGCGCTTCCAGAATGGCCTGCAGCACTTCCTGTGCCTCCGCCATCACCGATTGCGCATTCTGGCGCTGCTGTTCCTGCAACTCGAGGACCAGCGCGCGCAACTCTTCCAGGCGTTCACGCTCCGTGGGGTCTGTAGCTTTCTCAAGACGTTCGGCCACCGCCAACAGGAACTGGTAATCCAAGATCTGGGCTACGGTCACCGCGATGGAGGTAGCAACTTCACGCCCGTCATCACCTTCCCAGGCGCCGAGGATCTTGTCGAGCACATCCTCACGGGTGGCATCTTGGGGAATGCTTTCCAGCACGGCGCGGATCTTATCTTGCAGCGCCTTGACCTGACGCCCCGCTTCGGTCTTATCCAGCAGCATTGACCGCATGTTCATCATCTGCTGTGCAGTCTGGGGATCGCCCTGCGTGCTGACCATCACCATCAGCCGGTCGAGCAGCGCAAAAAACTGGCGGTCGATCAGATCGCGGTTGCGCTCGATCATCAGGTCCAATGCCTGTTCGTCATCGGCGAGCCGCGTGAGGTTCTGCAACAGATCGGTCTGCTGGCGCTGACGGCGTAGCATCTCAGGCGTCACCCCTTGAAACTCCCACAGCCGCTCCATAAAGCGCTGCCAGTCCATGTACTGTTTGGGCTGCAGCATGTAGCCTCTGCGCTGTTCCTGCGGCAGCTTGCGCATCAACATCTGCGTGAGGTCGCCAATGATCTTCTGGCGCTGCATATCGTCAATCCCCGTTGGGGGCGTATAGACGCCGAGGAACTCGTGGCCCGGGTCATGGACGAGGAGTGGTGCGCCCAGCGCGCCGCCCGCGCCACAATTCTGGCAAACGGCGACATTCACCTGTCCGCCCAACAGCGCGCCGAGCAGTTCAGGGTTGGCGCCGAGGTCAATGATCGAGAAGACCGGCACCACATACGGCGTGCCGCAACTGGGGCACTGCACCTGTGCGCCCGTGGGCGGGAACAGCAGATCCATACCACGCCCGCGCGGCCCCTGCTCGCCATCGCCCTGTTCTTCGGGCGTAACCTGCGCCTCCTCCTGCGGACCTGCCTCTTCCTCACGCTTTCGAGCAAACCCCTTGGGTAATTCGATGCCGCCACCACCACCCTGCGGCTTATTTTCCTGTCCAGGTAAAAGTATCCCGCCCATCGCCGTTTGCCCATCCTTTTCCAAATAATCGATAAGAACTCAGTTCAGGCCATTGTACTACATTGCCAATTGCCCATAGTCAATTGCCTATTGCCAATTGACTATTCTCTCTGTCTCCTCCTCTCTGCGAACTCCGCGCCACCTCTGCGTCTCCGCGTTGATCTTTTCCCTCCCCGCCCCACCTCCCAACGCGGAGACGCAGAGACGCGGAGAAACGCGAGAGGAAGGAGAATTAATCGTCTCTTTGTCTCTTCGCCTCTTCGTCTTATAATCCTCCTACAAACGCTCCTCCTCCCCCCTTGTCTTCCCAAAGGAGTCCGCCCATGCCCGCCGAAATTCGCACCTGTCTCGATCGCTATCTCCCATTGGGTGAAGTGCCGCAGGCCGCGGCCGCCGCCCAACTCGAAAACACTAACAACGCCCCCGCCTTTGACCCGCAGGTCGTCCTGCCCGGCGTGGATCTCACCGCCTCCGGCGCCGTACTCACCGGGAAACTCTGGAAGGCAGGACGCACGCTCCATATCCGCTTTCTCGACGGCGACCCCGCCGTGCAGAAGCGCCTGCAACCCTTCGCCCACGTCTGGAGCCAATTCGCCGCCATCACTTTTGTCTTTGACAACGATCCAAACGCCGAAATCCGCATCTCCTTCAAAGAGCGGGGATCCTGGTCCTATATCGGCACCGACTGTCTCACCATCGCACGCGACAAGCCGACGATGAACTTTGGGTGGCTTACTCCCACGCTCGCCGACGAGGAGTATTCGCGCGTTGTGACGCATGAGTTCGGCCACGCGCTGGGGCTGATTCACGAGCACCAGAACCCGATCGCCGAAATCCCGTGGGACAAACCCAAGGTCTACGCCTATTACGCCGGCCCCCCGAACAACTGGTCGCAGGCACAGACCGACATCAACCTCTTCCGGCGCTACAGCCGCGACATCACCCAATTCTCGCAGTTTGACCCGAAGTCGATCATGCTCTACCCAATCCCGAACGACTTCACGATCGGCGATTATGAAGTCGGCTGGAACAAGGCGCTCTCCGAAACCGACCAGAAGTTCATCACTGCGATCTACCCACCACCCACCAAGACCGATGTGACCCTCACCATTGACGCCCCGCCCGTGGCCGCGTCGATCGGCGAGTTCGGCGAAATCGACACGTATGTATTTGCGGCGCCTGCGGACGGGCGCTACCGCATCGAGACGACCGGCGCGCAGGATCTGGTCATGAGCCTGTTTGGTCCCAACGACCCGACCTTGGCGCTGGCCAGTGATGACGACAGCGGCATCGGCCTGAACCCAAGGATCATCCGCCCGCTGCGCGCCGGATCCTACACCGTTCGCATCCGTCACTTCAACAAGAGCAAACGCGGAGACTATCAAATTCAAGTCCGCACAGAGCGTTAGTACAGAAGAGACTCCCGCAGAGACGCCAAACCGCCAAGAGGGAGAAGAAGAGAGATTCCCGCAGAGACGCAGAGACGCAGGGGGAAAAGAAGAGAAGCTCCCGCAAAGACGCCAAGCCGCAAAGAGGGAGAAGAAGAGAAGCTCCCGCAGAGACGCCAAGCCGCAAAGAGGGAGAAGAAGAGAGCTCCCCCTGCGGGCGTCCCTGCGGGAGAACATCTCTCTTTCCTTGGCGGCTTTGCGGCTTTGCGGGAGTCTCTGTATTCTCTATAGGAGTCCCTGATTCTTGCTTCGATGCCTTTGGGGGTGCGAGATTCGTTATGCCTGAAGATTCCGCGAATTGGATCAATCCCGGCATCCGCGGGATGGCCCCGGTTGGCCGCCGCCGCGTGGACCCCGAACTCCACCGGCTTCAATGGAATGAAAACGCCACGGGCTTCCCGGCTGAACTGAAAGAGGAGGTCCTGCAGCGGCTATCAGCGCTCGACTGGGCGCGCTATCCGCATGGCCTTCGCCCATGGGTGCTCATCGAACGGCTCGCCGCCTATTGTGGCGTGCAGCCTGAGCAAGTCGTCGTCAGCGACGGCTCCTCGGATCTGATCAAAATGGTGATGGCGGCGATACTTCCACCGGGCGCGACCGTCGTGATGCCCAATCCAACCTTCCTGCTCTATGGTCTAAACGCGCAAATGCAACAGGCCAGGGTGGTGGACATTCCCCTCCGCCCGGAAGACGATTTCGCCCTCCCGGCTCAACAGATCATCGAAGCCAGCCATGCACACAAGGCCCAACTGGTGGTGATCTGTGCGCCCAACAACCCGACCGGGACCTTCTACCCCACGGATGTGCTGGCAGACGTGGTTAAACACTGTCATGGGCTCGTCCTGATCGACGAGGCCTACGCGGAATTTTGCGACCAGGACCTGACACACCTCCTGGCCAATGGGCGCGTCGTACTCCTGCGCACCCTGAGCAAGGTCTTTGCCATGGCCGGCGTGCGCCGAACTTCTTATTGGTGCGGGTCATGCCGCCGAAGCGAGCGCTGCTGGACTACCTGTACCAGCAGCATGCGCTGCTCATCTCCGACATGGAAGACTACCCCGGCATGGACGACTACATTCGCATTTCTATCGGCACGCCCGCCCAGAACGATCTCGTGATCCGCGGTATCACCGAGCGCTATGCAGGGCGCGGCCGGCGCTAGGCGTATCTAGCGCATGAAGGGCGGGACGTATTCGGTGACCCCTTCCACGGTAGGCGCCACATCAGCCGGTGCGACGTCAAGCGGCGCCGGGTTGGCAAGATAGGCGCTGGCACGCTGATAGCCCAGGGCGACCATCTCTTTCGTCTTGTTGAAGTCCCGGAACGAGATGCCGGAGAAACCATTCACGTTGATGTGGTGCATATCGATCTTCGTGTCTTGCTTTGCCCGATCAATGTCTTCGAGCAGGCTCTGCGCCAGCATCGTGTTGAGCGTGTGGAGCAACACCTCCATCACTCCCTCGGCCGCTTTGATCTCCTCACCGCCATAGCCGGCATTGATCACATAGATCTGGTTGGCGCCGCGATCCATCGCCACGCTGGTGGCGACATTCGCCACCACGCCGCCGTCCACAAGTTGTAGGCCATTGTACGAGACCGGTGGGTGGATGCCGGGGACAGAGGCACTCGCCAGAATCGCATCGATCAGCGGGGCCTTGGGGTCGTCGCCAAACAGATACAGGCGACTCGATCTCAGATCCGTGGCAGTGGTATAGAGCTTGACCTTTAACTGGCCAAAGGTCGTCACCCCTGGAGGCAAGGCCTTGCGCAGCACATCACGCATCCCCGTGCTCGAGTATAGGCTGTTGGCGTTTGTGCGGACGCGCCACACGACCTGCACGATGTTCTCCGGATAGATGTCACCGGCATCAACCCCCTGCCACATCTTCTCCATCTGGTGCGTCGTTTCAACCGTCGCACCCCAGGCAGCCAGGTAGCCGGAATTGATCGAGCCGGCCGAGGTGCCGACCAGAAAGTCAGGCTTGATGCCGGCTTCGATCAGCGCGCGCAGCGCGCCCACCTCAAGCGGACCACGGTTCCCAGCGCCACTCAGAACAAACGCAATCATGATGCTCCTCCTCCATATTCGATGCACGAGATTTCGGCGCACATGTGACAACCACGTATTTCGGGAAGCCTGATCGTCACACCTCGATTCTAGGGGTCACCTCATCATTCGTCAAGGAGGCGCAAAATACCGCTTCAACAGTCGCGCCCACTTCGTCTCAACCCCAATTCGTGGTACTGCACCATAACCCCAATTGCCTTGCTCCGGTCAGTCCCTATTTCTCTATGTCTCTACGTCTCTCTCCCCGTCTCCCTGTCTCCCTGTCTCCCTGTCTCTTTGTCTCTTTGTCTCTTTGTCTCTTTGTCTCTATATCTCCCCCCACCACCACAATATACTCCCCCTTCAACCTCTCCCCCTCCCCCAGCCCTGCTCGCAGCGACGACAACGTCCCGCGTTCGACCTTTTCATACAACTTGGTCAGGTCATTCGCCAGCGCCGCCGGTCGATCACCGTAAACGGCTATCGCATCTTCGAGTAGCGCCGCAAGCCGGTAGGGGCTTTCATAGAAGATCAGCGTATGCGGGGAATCCTTATCCACCTCAAGAAAGCGCCTGCGTGCGCCTTGCTTGCGCGGTGGAAAACCACGGAAGGTGAAGCTGTGCAGCGGCAGGCCCGAGAGCACGACCGCCATGATCAGGCCTGCGGGGCCTGGGAGCATGGTGACGGGAAAGTCAGCGTCGAGACAACGGCGTACAAGCGAGTAACCCGGATCCGAAATGCCGGGCGTACCGGCATCGGTCACCAGGGCGACATCCCTGCCTTCGCGCAGTAAGCCAAGGATGCGCTCGCCCGCCTTATCTTCGTTATGTTCGTGAAAAGAGATTTGCGGCTTCGAGATCTCAAAATGCTTGAGCAGGACGCCCGTCGTACGGGTATCCTCACTCGCCACATAGTCCACGGCGCGCAATGTGTCCAGTGCACGCAGGGTAATATCGCCGAGATTTCCGATAGGTGTTGCGACGAGATATAACATTGTCATTCGTCCAAATACTTTGCGGCCCAACCGATTCCTAGTTCCTCTAGCCGCTCCGGAAACGGATTCCCCGTCTCCACATCCCACCCCGCCAACCGATAGTAGAGATCTTTCGCCCACTCGATCTCTTCCTCCGTTACCCGGAGTCCATCGCTCACCCCGCCCACCAACGCCTGGTGCAGCCGCTTCGGCAACTTGTCGTCATCACGCGTAAATCCTTCACGGGCGTTGAACACCTTCATCAAATTCACGCGGCGGGCGCCAATCGTCATCAACTCCTGCACCGTGGTGTCCCAGCCCGTCACGGCATTGACGATTTGCGGAGCAGTGGAGGGCCCGTATAGTTGCCACGTCGCCCCCCAGTCAAACTGGCAAAAATTCAGCACATCGGTCATGCTCATCCAATACTGGGTGATCAGTGTGAACTCGACTTTTCCGCGCCCAGATCAGTGGCCGGCACCGGCTTCGTCAGCCCAAGTTCCGCCAACCACCCCAGGCTGCGGTCCCCCGAGTTCTCCTCGTAGGAAGTGTCATGTTCGCTCGACTGGTGATCCGCGCCAAACGGATTCACAGCATAGATAAGCCCCATGCTGCGCTTGACCTGCGGCATGTGCGCCGGCGCCTCGCTGCCCTTCACGGTGATCAGCCGATCCTCTGACCCACGCCCGATCTTTGCAGCCGCGCGCGCGGACCCCTCCGCCAGGAGCGCCCCAAGGTTGCCGCGCCGGAATGCCAGCGCCTCCAGCGCCTGTAACATGGCGTCTGCATCGCCAAAACGCAATGTCAGCCCATCGGTGTCGTCGAGCGGGAGGATGCCATCCTCAAAGCATTCCATCGCCCAGGCAATCGTAGCGCCGGCACTAATCGTGTCCAGCCCGTAGTCGTTGCAAAGCGCATTGGCCTTGGCGACAGCGTTGAGATCTTTCACCGCACAATAAGAGCCAAACGTAGCGAGCGTTTCATATTCCGGTCCCCCCAGTTCGCGCTTCACCTGATACTTGTCGTCGGTCTCCACCTCCCGCTTACAGCGGACAACGCACGCATAACAGGTGTTGCGATCCACCAGGATCGTTTCGGCCAGCCGTTCTCCGGAAATCGCCTCTGCGTCTTCAAAGGTGCCACTTGTATAGTTGCGTGTCGGCAGACCGCCGGCGAACTCCTGCGCCATCACCGTGGCCGCCGTCCCCAGATCGCGGAGTTCTTCCATGCCCCGATTGGTCTTGAGTTCCGTCGCACCCAGTGACGCCACACTTTTCACCATCTTCGCGTCTGCCACGGCCGGTCGCTGGGAGCCACGTACGGCAATGGCCTTGAGGTTCTTTGACCCCATCACTGCGCCCAACCCCGTCCGGCCAAACGCCCGGTTCCGCATATTGATAATCGCCGCCATCCGGGCCAGATTCTCGCCCGCCTGGCCACAACAGGTGACCTCGATCTTGTCGTCGCCCAGCTCTTCTCGGATGCGCGTCTCGGTATCCCACGCACCAAGCCCCCACAGTTCGGAAGCATCGCGCAGTTCTGGGGCGCCATCTTTGATCCACAGATAAACTGGTCGCTCCGCCTTGCCCAGGAACACAAGCCCATCGAAACCACTGTTCTTGAGTTCAGCAGGGAAAAAACCGCCTGCCTGCGAGTCGCCGATCGCACCGGTCAATGGCGACTTCGCGTTGGCCGTCATCCGGCTCTGCCCGGAGAACGGCACGCCGGTGATGACACTGAGCATAATCGTCAACACATTTTCGGGGCCAAGTGGGTCTGCGCCACGCGGCAGATGCTTGAGAATATAATGCATGCCGAAATTTGCGCCACCCATATAAGTGCGATAGAAGGCAGCGTCGGGCTCGTCGATCACAAGTTGGCGTGCAGTCAAATCGGCAATCAGAATCTTGCCGTGGTAACCGTAAGGCATCAGGACTCCAGATTCGAATTCAAGGATCAGAAGGAATGGCTATTGACCGCAGGCAAGCCCAGTTCTTGCCTCGTCAAGCGCCGCAACAATGGTATTAGCGCCGGTTTGAATGGCAATCGCAGCGTCGCCGAGCGTCTGCTGGTTCATGGCGCCATCGATCGTTTGGCTCAGATTGGCATAGGAACTGAGGGCGCCGGTGATTTGCTCAGATTGTAGCACCTCATTGGCGCGGCGCAGCGCCTCCGCCAGTCGATCAACGCCCTGCTTGCGGGCGCAGATCTTCGACGCGTATTTGCGTCGACAGCCGCCAGTCCGGCTGCGCTGTCACGCAGCGCAGCCAACGCGCTGCACGCAGGCGATTTCAGATCGATGTTGCTCGGCGGCTCCACCGTGCAACCCGCAAGCATGAAGAGCGCTATGCTTGCCAGTAATAAGCACCACCAACGAATCTGGCCCCAAGAGGTGTGCATCTTTCGAACTCCTTTCAATTCGGGTCGCCAAGCGGCACTATCGATTCCCGGCGCTGGCCGCGCTCCGCTCACCGATCTCTGCACCAATGCGCAGCAGGATGTCACGCAAGTTCTCCAGCTTCACCGGCTTGCTGATGAAGTCGTCCATCCCCGCGGCCAGACACGCTTCCTGGTCTTCAATCGTCGCTGCGGCCGTCATCGCGACGATGACCGGCCGTGCTGCCGAGTGCGCCTGGCTGCGAATATGCCGTGTCGCTTCCAACCCATCCAACTCAGGCATGTGCATATCCATGAAAACCAGATCGTATTCCTGGCGCGCAACCGCATGGAGCACTTCCCGGCCATTGGCAACGACATCGGCCTGATAGCCAAACCGTTCCAACATACGAACGGCCACACGCTGATTGATCACATTGTCTTCCGCCAATAGGATCCGTAGCGGTAGCCGGTGCGCCGTCGCACCATCTTGTGCTGCAAGCATCTGTGGTACGGACGCTTCGCTCTCGCGTGTTTTTAGGACCCGACGCAGCACGGCGCGCAGCGCGCCGCGCCGGATCGGCTTGGCAAGGCGATCCGCAAATAGCTTGCCTTCTGCGAGTTGCGCCGGCTCGGCCCCAAGCGAGGTCAACAGGATCAGGGGTAGTTCCACCGGACCGGATAGGTCGCCACGCAAACGCGTGGCAAACTCAACGCCATCGACGCGCGGCATGTGCATATCTACCAACGCGATGTCGGCCAACCCAGGTCCACCCTGTAACCATGAAAGCGCCGCAGAGGCAGAATCCACAGCATACGTTGTCATTTCCCAACTACGCAGCAAATCCTCTAGCATTGCCCGTGTCGTAGCGGAATCATCGACAATGAGGACACGCCTGCCGGCAAACTCATGCACTTTTTCAACCGTGATCTCCGCGTGATCGATTGCGGCAATCACAGTGAAATGAAAGGTGGCCCCCTGGCCAAACACGCTGTCAACCCACATCCGGCCACCCATTTGTTCGGCAAGCCGGCGACTGATCGCCAGCCCCAACCCTGTACCGCCATAGCGCCGCGAGGTCGACGCATCCACCTGAAAGAATGGGCGAAACAACCGATCCAGGCCATCCTCAGATATGCCGATCCCCGTATCACGAATTGCGAAATGCAACCTCTGCAAATCACCTTCCATGGCGGCATCGACGAATACAAATATCTCGCCGCTTTCAGTAAACTTCACTGCATTGCCAACCAGATTCACAAGAATCTGTCGCAGCCGGGCCATATCTCCGACCACATGGTCAGCCACCGCCGGGTCGATTCCAAACACAAGTTCGATGTTCTTTTCCGCTGCCCTGCGCGCAAAAAGATCAAGCGATTCTTCAACGCATTGGGTGACAGAGAAGGATCGCTCCTCCAGTTCAAGATGACCCGATTCAATTTTCGAAAAATCCAGGACATCATTGATCACCGACAGCAGGACATCGCCGCTCGTCCTGACCGTCTCGACGTATTCGTATTGGCCCGGACTCAGGGGTGTATCGAGGAGCAGGCTCGTCATGCCAATCACCGCATTCATCGGGGTGCGCAGTTCATGGCTCATGTTGGCAAGGAATGCCGACTTGGCACGATTCGCCGCTTCAGCCGTTTCCTTCGCCTGCTGCATCGCCGCAAAAAGCCGGGCGTTTTCGATTGCGATCGCGGCCTGATCGGCAAATGCTTGCAGGCGCTCTGCATGCACCTCGGTATAAAACCCTGGTTGCGCGCTATCGACGGATAGAAAGCCAATGACACGGCCTCGACTCTGGATCGGCGCACCGAGATAGCCGCGGATCCAGGCGGATTCGGCCAATGTCACCCAACTGGGCTCCTGTGCCGTGTCCGGCACGATCGTCGGCCGGAGCGTTTCCACCATCACCCTGATGTTTGCGGTCTCACTGAGACGCAATGTTTGCGCCAGGATCCAGGCTGCGTCGGATCCGCGTAACTCGTAGCCCGACAGCCGGGCAAACCGAACTGTGTCGTCGTCATCATCAATCAGCATCACGTTAGAAGCATCGTGCGGGATCACGCGTTCCAGGTTCGCCAGGATGCGATCGAGGACATTATCCAGATCCAGCGTGCGCGAAAGCGCATTGGCGGTGTCGCGCAACGCCTCCGCAAACGCGCGCTGTTCGCGCTCTGCCGCCTCGGCGCGCCGGCGCTCTGCCAGCTCCTTCTGCGTAGCGGCGATCAACTGGGAAGTATGCAACGCCTGGCTGGCTGCGCGCGCGACACTTTGCACCAGCCGGATATCAGCATCAGAAAACTTGTGATGGACAAATGAGTCAACGCCAATCGTGCCGACAACCGCGTCCTTCACAAAAAGCGGCGCCAGCAGTATCGAGTGCACATGCCGCGCCGCCATCAACGCCCGCACGGGCGCCATGCGTGGATCGCCAGCCACATCTTCGACTGCCAATGGTTGCCGCTCGGTGAAGACATATTCCGAGGCAGGGTTGCCGCGCAGTGGAATCTTTTTGCCAACTACACTGATCGCGTCGGGGGGCGCCACTTCCGCCACAAGATGCAGCCATTCGCCAGACTCGTCCAGGATGGCGATCCCCCCTTGTGGCATGCCAAAGTAATCGGCGAGATCGGCGCAGATTGATTGCAGTGCATGATCGAGGTCAAGGCTTGCCGCATGCGAGATCACGCGATTCAGCAGTGCAGACTCCTGCAACTGCCGGCGGAGATCCGCTGCGACCTGCTCGCGTGCACTGATCTGCTGTTGCGCTGCATCATACAACTGCGCGTTTTCGATAGCGATGGCAGCCTGATGGGCAAATGCCTGCAGCCGCGTGGCATGGAGCCGATTAAAAAAGTGCGGGCGTGTGCTCTCCAGCGTCAGGAAGCCAAGCAGTCGCCCCTTGCTGATGATCGGCGCCCCGAGAAAACTGCGAATCCACTGGACATCCGGAAACACAACCCACTCAGGGTCCAGGGTCGTGTCGTCAATGACCAGTGCGGCACGCCGCTCTGCCATCCGGCGCAGGTTCGCGACTTCAGCAAGGGAAATTTCCATGTTGTACGCGCGTGATACATCCGGCATGAAGCGCTCATAACCGGTCGAACGGACCATGCGCGCAGACTGTCCGGTATCATCGATCAAGAGAATCGACGCTGTGTCGTGGGGCACGACGCGCCCCACGCTCGCCAAAATCCGATCAAAGACCTCGTTCAGATCAAGCGTTTCAGTGAGGGGTGTCGACCGTGGCGCGCAATGCCTCGGCAAAGATGCGGTGCTCTCCGCCTGGGGTCCGTCCGGTTCTTCGCATTATGGCAATTCACACTGTCCCTAGAACGAGCGCTCCTAGTGTACACTCACGTTTCAGGCCGTCACAGTGCCCTTCGTGCTCGGCACCCCGTGGCGCCGTGGATCGAGGGTTGTCGCGGCATCGAGCGCCCGTCCGCATGCCTTGAAGAGCGCTTCCACCTTATGATGGTCGTTGCGCCCGTACATTACCTTGGCGTGGACGTTCATCCGCCCGTTCATCGCCAGCGCTTCGAACAGATGAAAGATCAGGTCGGTGCCCAATTGCCCCAGCCGCGGAGTTGCGAACTCGGCATCAAAGACCGTATAGGCTCTCCCGCCCAGATCGACTGCCACCAGCGCAAGCGCCTCATCCATCGGGACAAAGCTATGCGCCGTGCGCACGATCCCACGTCGATCACCTAGCGCCTGGTCAAACGCCTTACCCAGACAAATCATCACATCCTCTGCCGTGTGGTGTTCATCGATGTGCAGATCACCCTTCGCCTGCACTTCCAGGTCAAATAAGCCATGCCCCGCAAAGAGCGTGAGCATATGATCCAGGAAACCGACGCCCGTGTTGAGATTGGCGCGCCCCTGGCCATCGACATCAAGCTTGAGACGAATCTGCGTCTCCGCAGTAGACCGTTCGATCGTCGCGCTTCGCATGTAGCTTCCAACTTCAAATAGTGATTGTTACGACCTGCAAACATTGACTCTAAATGACGCTTCTTACCACTCTAGCACAGAGGAACACGCCCCGCAATAGAAACCGTAAGGAAATGCTTTTCTCCGCATGATCGAGTACGCGGTAGAATATGGATAGTGCACCGAGCGACGGCGCTCCCGTGTACACCTGGCAAGGCAGCCTCTACGCGCACCGTTCTGCTGAAATCACCCATTGGACGACCAAAAGGACTACAACCTATGTCTTCGCGCAAGCTGTTCATCCTGATCCTGACCACCGTGCTGTTACTACTCAGCGCCTGTGCGGCGCCCGTACCCGCAGCGCCTGCCAACGCGCCGGCTGACGCTGCCGCACCTGCCGCCGCCCAGGTGGTGCGCATCGGTACGCAACCTTGGATCGGCTATGGCCCCTGGTGGATCGCCAAAGACCAGGGCATCTTCGAGAAGTACGGCATCCAACCCGAACTGGTGGATTTTGTCCAGGACACCGAAGTCAACGCTGCGTTCGCCTCCGGCAACATGGACGTCGCTAACCTCGCGACACATACGGCGATCAAGTTGTTGGCCAACGGCGTTGAGCTGCGCACCGTGCTTCTGGAAGACGCCTCCACGACCGCGGATGCCGTCCTCGCAGCCCCCGAAATTACCACAATTGCCGATCTGAAGGGCAAGAAAGTGGCCTATGAAGAGGGTTCGACAAGCGACTTACTGCTAAATTATGCGCTCGCCGAGGCGGGCATGAGCCTCGCTGATATTCAAGCCGCCCCAATGCCGCCGCCGACGCAGGCTCGGCCCTCATCGCCGGTCAGGTCGATGCCGCCGTCACCTATGAACCCTACATCTCGGCCGCCATCGCCCAGAATAACCAGATCAAGCCGATCTACACCGCGGCAGCGAAACCCGGTCTGATCTCCGACGTGCTGGCAGTACGTACGCAATTCGCCCAGGAGAATCCCGAAACGATGAAGAAACTACTCCAGGTCTGGGATGAGGCGCTTGCGTATCTGAACGAAAACCCGGACCAGGGCGCGATCATCGCCACGGCAGTGGGCAGCAGCGCGGAAGAACTGGCAACGGCATTTGACGGCGTCCATCTATTCGCTGGCAGATAACCGCACGGAGCTGGCCTCAGCCGACGGGGCCTTTGCCAAGACGCTGGGCGACGTTCAGAACGTCGCAATTGCGATCGGATTGATCGAGCAACCCGTGGACCTGGCGCAACTGATCGACGCTGCCTATCTCGGCCAATGAGTCAGGAAGCCAAGATCGAAGCGCGCAGAATTCAGGGCGGCCGGCGGTTGTCCGGCCGCCCCTACGAGCGCAGCCTACCCCGCTGCTCGAACTTCGCAAAGAGGTGCCCCGCACTCACTATGTGGGCGCGGGCGCCGCTCTAATCGCGTTCGTCCTGGCGGCCTGGGCCGTGGCTACACTCACCGGCACAATCGCACCGCTCTTCCTACCCTCGCCCCAGGCAGTAGGCGCCGAACTGGTCGACCAAATCCAAAGTGGCGACTTCTGGCGTGACTTGTGGGCAAGCATCTACCGCATCAGCGTCGGCTGGTTCATCTCCACCCTCTTTGCCGTGCCGATCGGGATCCTGATGGGCAACTTCCACCTGATCGAAGGAATGCTAGAACCGCTGGTTGATCTGGTCCGCTATATGCCGGCTGTGGCGTTTGTCCCGCTTACCATTCTCTGGCTCGGCGTCGACGACCCGCAGAAGTTCGCCATCCTCTTCATCGGCGTCTTCTTTCAAGAAGTCCTGCTGATCATGGACAACGTCAAAAACGTCCCACGTGACCTGATCCAGGTAAGCTACACCCTCGGTCTGACCAAGTGGGAAATCCTGCGCGACGTCGTGCTGCGCTATGCTATGCCCGGCATCTGGGACACCTTTCGCATCACCATCGGCTGGGCCTGGACCTACCTGGTCGTGGCAGAACTCGTCGCGGCGAACGTGGGCCTCGGTTATCGCATCATGCGAGCCCAACGATTCCTGGAAACTGAACAGATCATTCTTGGGATTCTCGTCATCGGTGTCCTTGGCCTGGCCACTGACTACTTCTTCAAATGGACGTACAAACGACTCTTCCCATGGGCGAAGCAGGCACATTGAGTACAGCGCCCAAGCTGCGCGCAGAACATGTTTGGAAAATCTTCAACGCCGGCGCACGTGAAGTCGTTGCGCTCGAAGATCTATCGCTGACGGTTGGCGACAACGAATTCGTGTCGCTCGTCGGCCCGTCAGGCTGTGGCAAGTCCACCTTGCTAATGATGGCTGCCGGGCTGGAGTCGATCAGCGCCGGCGAAATCTACTTCGATGACAGACCCATCCTGGGTCCTGGCCCCGATCGCGGCGTTGTCTTCCAAAGTTATACGTTGTTTCCATGGTTGACGGTCGAGGCGAATATCCGCTTTGCCCTTAAGAAGTCAGGAATGAAAAGACAAGCCAGGACGCACTGGTGGAGGAACAGATTCGCCAGGTTGGGCTCGTTGGTTTTGAACAGGCCTATCCGAATCAACTCTCGGGCGGTATGCGCCAACGTGTGGCCATTGCACGGGCGCTGGTCTATAAACCGCAGATGTTGCTGATGGATGAACCCTTCGGCGCTCGAGCGCAAACGCGCCTGCAGATGCAGGAACTGTTGCTTAACGTCTGGCAGGCGCATCGCACAACCGTACTCTTTATCACGCACGACGTAGAAGAGGCGCTTCTACTTTCGGATCGCGTCTACGTGATGACGGCACGACCAGGGCGTATTCGCGCCGAGATAATGGTCGATTTGCCACGCCCGCGCGCATTGCTCGACACGGAATCCGATCCCCATTTTGCGGAGCTGCGACGCACTGTGCTGCGGTTGATCCGCGAACAGGCGGTCACCGCTTAGCCCGAGGTGTGGTCCACATCTCTGGGTTGTACCCACGGCGCCTAGGGACAGCGTCATTCTGAAATATCCACGTCAGCCTGCAAGCGTAGCCAGTGCCTGCAGCAGCCGATCGGTCTGCTCGGGCCGTCCAACCGAAATTCGAATGCAGTTCTCAAGACCCGGCTTGTTGTAGTGGCGCACAAGGATTCCCTGCCGTTCAAGTGCCAGCTTCAGTTCCTTTGCACTGCGATCCACCACACCGCAAAGGATGAAATTTGCCTGCGACTCATAAGGTTTCAGGTAGGGCACCTGCTGTAGAGCCGCCAACAGTCGCCGCCGCTCCCCCTTGATCTTCGCCACCACGGCATAAATCTGGTCGACATGCCGTAGACTGGCAAGCCCGGCCACGGTCGCTGCGACATTGACGTTGTACGGCTGCTTGAACTTCCACAGCACCGCCATTAACCACTCCGGACAGATCCCGTAGCCCAGCCGCAACCCGGCAATCCCGGCAGCTTTGCTAAAGGTGCGCAAGACCACCAGATTTTCATGCGCCAACACCCAGTTCGCCCGGCTGGGGTGGTCGGCGAACTCCACATACGCTTCGTCAAGCACCACCAACACCGGCAACTTCAGCAACCGTCGCAACGCCTCATCCGGCAACCAATTACCCGTCGGATTATTCGGCGACGTCAAAAACAGCAACTTCGCCCGCACCTCTCCCACCGCTCGTTCAATCTCATCCACATCTACTGCAAATCCTTCCGTTCGCCCCACCTCCACCACGCGCGCCTTCCAACTGCGCATCAAAGCTGTACATCCCAAAGGTGGGCGGACAATCAATGATCGCATCGCCAGGACGCAGAAAGAGCCGGCCCAGGTAATCCAACATCTCATCTGCGCCATGCGTGGGCAGGATCTGTTCAGCCGGAACACCCACATAGCCGGCCAACGCTTCTCGCAATTCTGTTTGCTGTGGATCCGGATAGATGTGATAGAAGTTGTATTCGGCCAGCGCTTCCATCACGGCGGGTGCGGGGCCATAAGGGTTTTCATTGGCATCGAGTTTCACGATGCGATCCGCCGGCATGCCGAGGCGCTTACTCAACACCTCAAAGGGCAAGATCGGCGTGTACTCATGCAGGTCGGCAAGTTCTTCGCGCAACAAACTGCGCACGTCAAATGGGGCCAAGTAGCTACCTTCTCTCTAGCGTCAGGGGAGGAGCAATGACGAATTACGATCAGCAAGATCGGATCATGAACCACAAAGAACACAGAGAACACAAAGAGAAAACCGATCAGAATCCGGTCGACATTGGTTGCGGGTGAGGAAGGAAAAGATCAACGCGGAGAAGCGGAGGTTGCGCGGAGATCGCGGAGGAGGAGAGGAGGAGAGGAGGCAAGGAGACAAGGAGACAAGGAGACAAGGAGACAAAGGATCCTCACTCCTCTTTCCTCACTCCTCTTTCCTCTCTCCTCGCTCCTCGCTCCTCTCCGCGTTTCCTCCGCGTCTCTGCGCCTCCGCGGTGATCTCCCTCTCCCTACGCGCGCTCTCCCCAAGCGCGATCTCCTCCCACTATCTTCTCTCTCGCCGCCGCTCGAGGCCGGCTGCAACCACGAGACCTAGCAGCACGACCGCGGTTAACCCAAGCGGTGAGGCAGACGCCGCCGCACCAGTCTCCGGTAGCTTGTCCGGTAACTCGGCAGGCGCTGCCGCAGGTGTAGCTTCCGGCGTGGCTTCTGGCGTGGCTGCTTCCGTCGCCGCAGGCGTGGCTGCTTCTGTCGCCGCAGGCGTGGCTGCTTCTGTCGCCGCAGGCGTGGCTGCTTCCG
The DNA here is from genome assembly GCA_016713335.1 of Candidatus Fredericiella danica. Classification (GTDB taxonomy): domain Bacteria; phylum Chloroflexota; class Anaerolineae; order Caldilineales; family Caldilineaceae; genus Fredericiella; species Fredericiella danica. The sequence continues at coordinate 76,919 of JADJPH010000102.1, forward strand.
TCGCCGCAGGTGTGGCTGCTTCCGTCGCCGCAGGCGTGGCCGCTTCTGTCGCCGCAGGCGTGGCGGCTTCGGTTGCCGCAGGCGTGGCTGCTTCCGTCACCGCAGGCGTAGCGGCTTCGTGTGGCGGCCGCCGCAGGCGTGGCCGCTTCGGTTGCCGCAGGCGTGGCCGCTTCGGTCGCCGCAGGCGTGGCCGGCGTGTCAACCCGTGTGATCCGCCCTTCCAACGTTGCCGAGACCGGTGTAAAGGCCTTGATGTAGTTCGCCGCTGCCTCAGCGGTAGTCGGGCCAAAGTCATACGGATCGATGGCCTTGTCAGCCAGTACCTGATAGCCGTCGCCACCGGTGCGCATGAAAGTGTTGGCTACCACCTCATAGACCCTCGTATCGTCCAGTGGGCTGAAAGTCCCATCCGGATTCTTCACCTCAACGCTCATGATCCGCTCGCCAACCGGCTTAGAACCATCCCAGCTATAGCGCAGATTGGCCACCTGCGGGAAGCGACCTGTCCCCTCATTGTCCGGGTTTTCGGCGCGACTGACGCCGTTTTCCAGCGCAGCGCGTAGATCGGCGCCTGCCAGCCCCATCGTCGCCACGTTGTTGGCAAACGGCAGCACCTCAATGACGTCGCCGACGCTGATCTCGCCAGCTTCCAGGCTGGCGCGGACCTGGCCGCCATTGAAGATCGCCACTTCCGGATCGTAGCCCTTGGCGGCCAAAAGCATAGCGTCCGCCACCAGGTTACCCATCGTGCACTCGGCAAACCGACACGATTCACGGCTGCCATCCAGCGGCGTGGTGGTCTCACCAATCACCTCGGTGCGCAACTTGTCGACCGGAATTGCCAGTTCTTCTACTTCGGCCAGAATCGCAGGATCCTCGGCAATCGTGCTGTCCAGAAGCAGCGGTGCACCTTCCCATTTCACCGGAACACCCGCCTCATCAAATGTAACATTGATGTCGCCCAGATATTTGCCGTATGCCTCAGCCTGGGTAATCAACACGGGACTGCCGCTCGGTGAATCCACAACCGTTGGATAGGGGCCCGACGCCGCTTCATCCGTGTTGGACAGCAAGGTGTGGCTGTGGCCACCTACAATCAGATCCACGCCGTCGATCTCAGCCGCGAGTTGCTGGTCGGCCTCATACCCGATGTGGCTGAGCAGGATGACCTTGTTGATGCCCTGTCCTGCCAACTCCGCCAGCACCGGTTCAAGCGCCGGAACATAGTCGTTGAACTTGAGCGTCGGTCCGGGGCTTGAGTTGGTCGGCGCCTCCACGGTGGTCAACCCAATGATCCCTACCTGCTCGCCGTTGACGTCGAGCACCGTATACGGAGCAATTTTCCCATCCAGCAGTGGTTCGCCACTCGCGTCGATATTGGCGCTGACGACCGGGAACTTTACCTTGTCCAAGAAGTTCGCCAGACCGGCCGGGCCATTGTCAAACTCATGGTTGCCGACCGTCATCACCTGATAGCCAAGTTCATTCATGAACTTGGCCTCTTCGTCACCCTTGTATTCGGTGAAGAACAGCGTACCCTGGAACGCATCACCCGCATCGATCAGGATCACGTTGCCATCGGGCGCAGCCGCTTTTGCCTGCGCAATGGCAGTAGTGCGCCGCGCCACACCGCCGATGCACTCGCCCGCCGCCGCCTCATCATCAGGGCAGTCGCTGGTGGAGCCATCATATTGCTCGATGTGCGCATGGGTGTCGTTCGTATGCAACACCTTCAGCGAAAATTCGCTCGGTGCGGGCGTGGCCACGGGCATCGCCGGCGCCGGCGCCTGGACCCCCAGCACGAGCATCGACGCAAGCAGCGCCGATAACACCTGCTGAAATATCACTTGCTGGAACATATAAGACCCCTTTCAGAATGATTTGAGCCTTCAAAGATAAATCGACAGCAGGACGCACATTGACAATTGACCATTGACGATTTGTGTTACTTCTCATCCCCCAGCCTGTATGCCACCGCCGCCGCGTGCGCAGTCAACCCTTCCGCACGCGCCAACGTTGCAGCTGCCGGGCCAATCGCTTGTAGCGCCTGCTCATTCAGGCCAATGACGCTGACGATCTTCACAAAATCCATGAGATTGATCGGGCTGGCAAAACGCGCAGTGCCACCCGTGGGCATCACATGGCTCGGTCCTGCTACATAATCGCCCAACACTTCAAAACTGCGTTCCCCCAGAAAGACCCCGCCTGCATGGCGCACATCCGACAAATGGGACCATGGATCCTGCACCAACAGGCACAGATGCTCAGGCGCATACGCATTGGCAAGTTCAAAGGCTTGCGCGATGGACGCAGTGACCACAATCCCGCTGCCCCGGGCCAGCGATTCCGCGATGACTTGCGAACGTCCGAGATCCTCCAACTGATGCATGACCGCCGCCTGCACTTTTTCTGCCAGTGCGCGCGACGGGGTCAGGAGAATGGCGCTGGCGAGGATATCATGTTCGGCCTGGGCCAGCAGATCGGCGGCCGCCAGTTCCGGATTGGCGCTTTCATCGGCAATCACCAGGGTCTCGGTCGGTCCCGGCAAACCATCGATCCCAACAAAGCCAAACACCTGCCGCTTGGCCAGCGTCGTGAAAAGGCTGCCAGGACCAAAAATCTTGTCAACCTTCCCGACGGTCTGCGTGCCGTAGGCCAACGCGCCGATCGCTTGCGCACCGCCAGCAACATAGACCGCATCGACGCCGGCGATGTCCGCAGCAACCAGGATGGCCGGATGGGGCAGCCCCGTAGCGCGCTGGGGAGGAGAGATGACCACCAACTGCCCAACCCCAGCCACGCGCGCCGGCACGGCTGTCATGATGAGCGAACTGGGCAGCGGCGCCGTGCCGCCCGGGATGTAAATCCCCACCCGTTCAATCGGGCGCACCAACTGCCCGACGGTGCCCTCGTCGTCGTTGTGGATCCAACTGGATCTTGGCTGGCGCATGTGAAAGGCCGCAACCCGCCGGGCGGCCAGCCGCAGCGCATCAACCACCGCACCATCCACCTGCTCATAGGCGGCCTCCATGGTGCGTCGATCCACCAACAGCATTGGCGGCGCCACACCATCGATGCGCTGTGACCACTCTATGAGCGCAGCGTCGCCCCGCTCACGCACATCGGCAAGAATGCGCCGCACCGCCATTTCGGGTTGAATCCGCTCTCCAAAGATCTGTTCCGTCCGGTCGAGCAGTGAATCCGGGATCGGCAATTCGTCCCATGCCATCCGGCGGAGGATGGTCGATTGCGCGGTCTTCACGTCAAAAATACGCATCATGTTCATACTTTCCAAGCTGTTGTCCAGGCGGACCTTGTCCTAAAGTGGATTCTAACAGGGAAACGTTCAGGGATCGCTGCAATCGCGTGTAAAGCCACAGGATCGGCAGACAATTTTGCAGTTGCGCTTCAGAACAGTGCCACCACACACCCAACAGTAGGTATCGTCTTTTGTCGTGTAGATGGGCTGAAATGAAGGACCGGCAGCACTCGTCGCAACGGAAACAGATGCAGGATTACTAGACAAATCAGCGATAACTCTCCCTGGCGGATAAAAAGTGACGGCGTGGCTGACGAGCGCACCCTGTTCATAGACGAACTTGCCGGAGAAGAAAGTATCGCGATCGAGCCAGGGGAGGAAGATGCGGTCACCTTCCCAGAGGGGCAACGCCAGCAACTTGTCGTCATCGATCCAGGCCAGGTTGCCTTCCGCAGAGTCGATGAGTTCGCCCGTGTAGTGATGGATGACAAACACGAATGCATACCAATCTTCATCGGGGCGAAAGCCGGGAAAGGTCAGGACGCCACGGAGTTCAGGGCGATGAGCGAGTAGCCCGTTCTCTTCACGCACTTCCCGAACGGCGCATTCTTCGGGCGATTCGCCAGGCTCAAATTTGCCGCCAAGCCCATTCGACTTGCCGGCGTGCATGTCATTCTGCTTCTTCACACGGTGCAACATCAAGGTCTGGCCAGGACGCCGGACATAGCAGAGCGTAGCGAGTTTTAGCATGCTTCTAAGCGTAACGTATCGCAGCAGAGACGCCAAAGAGAATGGACGGGCATTGAACAATATCGTTCAAGTGCACCATTCTTCTACGCATCACATCCAAGTGGCCGACGTTGACCGTTTGTTAGGAAATTGTAAGCAATTTGGTGTTGACAGGCCGGGTGCGCGATGGCAAGGTTGCTGTGGTGGTTCGCCAACTAAATACTACTACACATTTTGCGGACGCCCGCTGAAATCAGAGCGTCCCAGTGTATGCAGTGGAAAAGCTGGCGTCCTACCGGCAGCGCAACCATCATCGACGACACGAGAAATCATCCGAGGTGCAAAATGAAAACGAAGTGGCAGGTGGGCGCCGTTTTCGGCGTCGTTTTTTGTATTTTGGGCATGGCAATCATCCCGCCAATGGTATCGTACGCACAAGATGATGCCAGGCAACACGTTTATCTTCCCGCACTGGGCAAGCGCCCGGCGGCGCCAAAGCAAGAACCCACGCCAACCCCGACGCCAAAACCGCCCAGTGGCTTCGCCGACCGGGTCATCCACTGGTGAATGCCGAGCGCACGGCACACGGTTGCTCACCGTTGAACACAAATTCGGCCTTGACCTCCGCCGCCACAAAACACTCTAGTGATATGGCGAACAATGACTTCTTCAGCCACACCGGGTCTGACGGTTCACAACCCTGGGATCGAATGACCGCTGCCGGCTACAACTGGTCAAACGCCGCTGAAAACATCGCCGCCGGCTACACCACGCCCGCCGAAGTTGTCGATGGCTGGATGGGAAGCTCGGGCCATCGCAAAAACATGTTGAACTGCGATCTGAAGGATACGGGCGTTGGCTATATCTACCTGGCCAATGATCCGGGGAATGAGCAGTACCAACATTATTGGACGCAGGTCTTCGGCGCGCCGCGGTAACTACTCTACAGGTCCGCCAGACGCGCGAGCGCCACTTGGATGCACTCACCCAGCGAACCTGGAATCAGCGTATCGCACGCGGCGACTTCGGCTGCGGTCAAGCGTGCCAGGGCGAGCGTTTCAAGCCGTTGCGCTTCGGCGAAGGTGTCGGCATCTTGTGCGTTCATGCGACAGTAGCGGAGTAACGGCAACGCTTCGGCGGCGACGCCACGCTGCAGGAGGAAGTCGGCAACGCCGGCAATTGCGTCCAAAGCAATTGGGGCGTTGTTCGTCTCACGCACTACGCGCAGTGCTTCAACATAGTTGTGCCGCGCTTCATCAAGTTCCCCTGCCCGTAGCCCGACCGTGCCGAGATTGTTGTACGACAACGCTTCGCCATCGCGGTCGCCACTGATGGCGCGATAGGACAACGCTTCGTGCAGGTAACCGCGCGCCTGGGGATACTGTTCCAGCGCAAGGTGGACCCCCCCAAGGTTGTGCAGTGTGGTGGCAATCCCTCTGCCATCCCCCAACTGACGATACATGCCCAGCGCCTCTTCCAACAGGACCGCCTCCTCGACATAGCGGTGCAGTTCATGATAGAGAATCCCAAGGTTGTTGAGACAGTCTGCGGTCCCTTTGGCATCCTCCAACGTGCGGCGAATCGTCAGGCTCTCCTGCAGCAATGGCTCGGCGGCGCCGTAATCCCCGGCGTTGTAGGTAATGATCGCAAGATTGTTCGTCGCCCGCGCAATGCCGGTCTGGTCACCGATCGATGCGTAGAGCGTTCGGCTCTGCTCAAACAATACCCTGGCATCACCATAATCACCCGTCACCTGTGTCACCAACCCGAGATGATTTAGTGCCAGGGCGCGGTCTGCCGGCGCACAATCGGCCACAGGCAGCGCAAGCGCCTCCTCAAGCAGTTCGCGCGCTTCGCGGCGCCGTCCAAGCCGGTGGGCGAAACGTGCGATCAACGGCAGAAATCGCGCCAACATGAAATGTTGTTCCGCGACCGGCGCATGTGCGCTGCGCACCGCCTCCAATCCCTGATGGAAACGCTCAAAGCCTTCGAGTGCCCAACTGCGAATCTCGTAAAACTCAGACAGACCGTCCACAAATGGGGCAAGCCGATGAAGCGGATCATTTTCGCACGACCACTGCCACGCACCACGGATGTTATCGATCTCGCTGCCAATGGCGTCCAACGCCTCCCGCTGCCGCTTGCCGTCCGGCCGCACCGCCCGCCGTGCGACAAAGTCAGCATAGAACGTCGCATGCTTTTCCAGCGCCGCCGCCTCGTGTTGCGGATCGGCTGCCAGCACCTCTGCCGCATAGTGCCGGATCACCTCGTGGAAATCCAGCCGTTCGCCGGCGGCCTGACGCACCAACGACTTGTCACAGAGCGCCGCCAGGGTCATTGTGTTGGCGCCGGCAACCTTGACCGCGGCGTCGCGCGTAAAACTGCCGCGAAAGACCGCCAGTTGGGCAAAGGTGCGCTGCTCCGTCGCCGCCAGCAAGTGCCACGAGTGCTCGAACACGGCGCGCAGGCTCCGCTGTCGCGCCGTGGCATCGCGATGCGACGTCACCAGGAAGTCCAGACTTGCGGCGATGGCATCCGCGATCTCGGCGCACTCCATGTGCCGCACCCAGGCCGCCGCCAGTTCAATCCCAAGCGGTAGACCACCCACCAGTCGGCAGATCCGGTGGATCGCCCCCAGTTTCGCCGGCGTGAGCTCAAAAGTATCGAGCAAACGCCGTGCCCGATGGATGAAGAGTTCGCCCGCAGCGCTAACGTGCAAAGACTCATTTACATCATCGGTAGGCAGCCCAGCGACCTCGATGATCTGCTCCGCTTTCAGGTCAAGACGTTCCCGCGAGGTCGCCAGGATCTTGACGCCCGGCGCCGTCGCCAGGAGCTCGCTCAACCAGGCCAACTGCTCCACCAGATGCTCCACGTTATCCAACACCAGCAGCAATTCTTTCTGGCGAAGAAAAGCAAAGACCTGCTTGCGTGGATCGGCGGGTCCCAGGGTGCAGTGGATGGCTTCGGCAAGCGTGGGGAAGAGCGCTTCGGGTTCGTTGCGGTTGATGGCGGCCAACGACACCCACCACACCCCATTCAGAAACATCGCTTCACTGGCCGCGGCGACTTCGAGTGCAAGGCGTGTCTTGCCGACGCCGCCCACCCCAACCAGCGTGATCAGCCGGGTTGCCGGCCCTGCCAGACGGGTTCGAATCGCGCTGATCTCTTCTTTGCGACCGATGAAATCCGTTGCCGGCGCCGGCAGATTGTGGCGCGGCCCTTGCAGTGCTGCCCGGATCCGCTCATAAAGCACAGTGGTCTCATGCGCTGGCTCGGCGCCAAAGACCTCACGCAGCACGCCCGAACAGGTGCGGTATTGCGCCAACGCTGCGCTGCGCTGCCCGGTATGCGCCAACGCCAACATCAACTGTACGTAGGTTTCTTCGCGCCAGGGGTCAAACGCCAACAGCCGGGTGGCACACTCGATCGCTTCGGTAAAGTCCGCCTGCGCCATGTACAACTCGGTGAGCCGGTGCAGCGCATGCACCATCAGTTCACGGTAGCGCGCCCGCTGCGCCAACATCCACTCTTCAAAGTCGGGCGCATCGCGCAAAATCACGCCTTCATAAAAATCGCCCGCATAGAGTTCTGCCGCTTGTTGCAATGGTTCGATTTCACGGTCACCGGCCCGGCGCAACGCGGCCAGAAATGCCTGAACGTCGGTTGACCAGGGCGCATCCATGCGTAGCCCGACCGTGTCGCGGGTGACATCCAGGAATGGGTCCACCACCTTCCTGAGGCTGGTGAGCGCCTGCCGCAAGTTATTCTTGGCATCTGCGTCTGGCATCTCCCCCAGAAGCTGGCCGCCAACGTCGCGCTGATGCGGCCGGCGGGTCACCGCCAGGTAGCCAAGCAAAGCAGAAACCTTGTTGGAAATGAAACCGGTGGCAACTACGCCGTCCACGACAATCGTCAAGCCGCCTAACAACCGGATCTCTAGCCCAGCAGTCATGCCGCAACAATCCTCAATTGGCACAAATGGTTTCCAAACGGTGGGTCGCTATTGTGGGCGCAAGCATAGCACAGGTAACAATCGATGGCTATGCTCCCTACACCGGTATTGACGACAGCGAGTTCTAGAGGAGAAAACCCATGAAAAGAGTACTGAAGTGGATCGCAATCATTGTCGGAGCGCTGCTGCTCCTGATTCTGCTCGGCATCGGCGGCCTGGTTGTCAACGCGCAGATGCGCCTCGGCAAAACCTATGCGGTGACGCCTCCAGCGGTGACCATCCCGACGGCGCCCGACGCCCTCGCCGAAGGCCAACGGCTCGCTACGATTCATTGCACCGGCTGTCACGGTGAGAATCTTGCCGGCGCGCCGGTCTTTGATGACCCTGCGCTGGGTCATATTGACGCATCCAACCTAACGCCCGGCAACGGCGGCGTCGGCGGCCGCTACACAGACGGCGATTGGGTGCGCGCCATCCGGCACGGCATCGATGCCAACGGCAAAGGGCTGCTGATCATGCCGTCCGCCGAATACAATGCCATGAACGACGCCGACCTTGGCAACCTGATCGCCTATCTGAAAACGCTGCCGCCGGTGGATACACCGCCTCACCAACGCACGCTCACACCGCTGGTGCACGTCTTGTTTGCGGCCGGGGCAATGGGAAACTCGCTCACCGCGGAGATCATCGACCACACCGCAGCGCGGCCAAACTCCCCGGCGCCAGGGGCAAACGTGGAATATGGCCACTATCTTGCCACGATCGGCGGCTGCCATAGCTGCCATGGCAAGGATCTCGCCGGCGGCCCGAATGCGGACCCCGGCGGCCCACCGGGGCCAAACCTCACGGCTGGGGGTGAGCTTGGTGGGTGGAGCGAAGCCGGCTTCATACAGGCGATGCGCACCGGTGTGACCCCGAGTGGACGGGCCATTGGTGAATGGATGCCCTGGAAACAAATGGGCCAGATGAACGACATGGAACTCAAGGCGCTCTGGAGCTACCTTCAGGCGCAGCCAAAACTCACATCCGCAGCTCAGTGAACAGATGGAGAAATACGATTCATTCGCACCGAGCGAACTGGAATAGCTAAGCGCAGGCTTGACTGCCTGGATGGAGGCGCCGCAGAGTGCGGCGCCTCCATCCAGGCACTGCGCTTCACGCAGTCTTCTGGGGACAAAATGTCCCGGTTCACCCCCTTCACATACGAGAGTTTCTCCGCCACCTTGCCGTCGCGCAGGGTCAGGGAGATCGCAGCCACGGATGTGGCCTGCACTGCCGGCGCCATCGTCCCACCGATAGGTCCAACGGACTGTGCCACGGTCGCCGCAGGCGAAGACCTCTTCCCAATCAAACGCAGCGTGGCCGGGACCCCCGAAGATGCCCTCCCACACGCTACGTACAGCAGCCTGTCCCACCAGCCGGTTTCCGTCCGGCGGCGGGTACGTGTTCTCAAAAACACAATCTGCCGTCATCAGCGCCATGATCGCGTCGACATCCCCCGCCGCAAACGCGGCATTGAATGCGTTGATCACCCGCAACGTAGCCTCCGTCTGATCAGCGCTCAATCCATCCCCTCTCATCTTTCACCTCGCCTCCAATCATCAGATCCTCCCGCAGGGGAATGGGAGGAAACTCTCGCGCCAAGCCGCCAAGAGCGCAAAGATAACACAAAAGCGATTCTCCCGCAGGGACGCAGCGACGCTGGGAAATGCGAAAAGGAAGAAACTCCCGCCAAGCCGCAAAGACGCCAAGGAGAACAGGAGGAAATCTCTCGCTGGGACGCTGGGAGGAAAATAATTGACCACAAAGAGCACAGAGAACACAAAGAAAGAAGCGGTAGGCTCGCATTTTCTTTGTGTTCTTTGCGTTCTTTGTGGTGATTTTCCTCCTCCCCCTCGCACTTCCCCAGGTCCCTGCGGGAGGCCTGCTTCTTCTCCCCTGCGTCTCGGCGTCCCTGCGGGAGATCCGCTTTTCTCTTTCCTTTGCGTCTCTGCGCCTTTGCGTTATGCTTTTCTCTGTTGATTATTGACGATTCGACTTTCCTCAGGAATCCATCCTATGCCAATCACGACCATCGCCCCCACGCTCACCTCCCGTCCCATGCGCGACGACGCCGACTACTGGCGCATGCGCCAGCTCTTGCTCGACACGCTTGCCATCACACCGATCGGCTTCAACTGGGACATGCGCCGCCTCGACGGCCAGCGCTTCTACAACGCCGATCTCGAGGCCAGCCGCATTCTCAGCCGGCCGGTGCAACTCTGGGAAACAGCATCCGGCGAACTCGTGGCCTACGCGCTGCCCGAAGGCGGCGGCGACGATGTCCACCTCCAGGTGCACCCGGATTATCGCTATATTGAAGAAGAAATGTTCGATTGGGCGGAGCAACACCTGGGCGGTCCGGCCGATGACGGCGCAGGCAGGCAGTTGCAGAGCTACGTCTACACCTACGACGCCCAGCGGCAGCAGATGCTGGCCCGGCGTGGTTATGAGCAGATGAGCTACGGCGGCATGATCCGCCATCTGCGCCTTGGCGCCCAGCCACTGGCCGCGCCGGAAATTGCGGCGGGGTACACCCTCCGCACAACGGACGCCAGTGACATGGCCGACTGCCAGCGGCTTGCCGATCTGCTCAACGCTGCTTTTGGCCGTGACTTTCACAATGCGCTGGAATACCACAACTTCACACAGTTAGCGCCCTGCTTCCGGCAGGATCTGGACCTGGTCGCCGTAGCGCCGGACGGGAGTTTCGCCGCGTACATCGGCGTACCCTATGATGAAGCCAACCGCTGGGGGATCTTCGAACCGGTCTGCACGCACCCCGATCACCAGCGCAAGGGGCTGGCGCGGACGCTGATGCAGGAAGGCTTGTTGCGACTCCGCGCCCTGGGCGCGGTGGATGCAACGGTCGACACCGGCGACATGGTCGCGGCCAACGCCTTCTACACCGCCATGGGCTTCACCGAGGCGTACAAGGGGTACTCCTGGTGCAAGCGGCTCGCATAACCCAATTCCCCGCTACGCGATTCAGCAGGTAGCCTTGCGCAGGGGCGAATCGTCCCTGCGCAACCGAGGTAGCCTGACCAACCACGCCCGTGAACTGCCCGAAAGATCGTCCGCTCCCCGCTCATCCGTAGGTTTCCCAAAATCCAGCTACGACAAATGTCTTAATTCACCTAGACAATAAGACGCAAAGTACCGCAATTCCGTTACGACTATTGACTGACAAACTCTCCCTGCAGCACATCTATACTAGATGATAGCTGTTTTTTCGCCGCCTTGCCCCGGCAAACGACGAAAGCAACAAACCCGATTGCAGGTCTTTTCAATAAGGCGAATCTTGTATCTCTGTTTGGAATGAAAAGTGAATACAGGCCTCATCACAGTCTGCTTCGGCGATGCATACCGTGTTGGCGCCAGATGTCGACCTTCCGAACGGCGCGGGATGCCGGCGCGACACCCTGATCGAGTGCACTTGGCTGCTCCGTAAAATCACCATTGAAGCCATTTTGGGGGCTACAAATGAATACTCACATCACAGCAACAGCGACCACAGCACCTCGTTCGGTTAATGCTTCGCACACCGCAGGCTCGGCGCTTCCATCCAGCACGGCAATCGACGCCAGACCGCGTGTACGCGATCATGGCCATTTACATGTTTTATGTTCTACCCTATTGCTGGCTGCGGTATTTACGGTGTTATGGATAGCGTGGCCGCAGAGCGCCTCCACTGCGCATGCGGCCGACTGCTACACCGTCGTTGTCACATCCACCGTGGACGCCGGCGCCGGCTCGCTGCGCCAGGCGCTCACCGATGTCTGTGCAGGGGGTACAGTCACCTTTGACCCTGCGCTCACCGCCAGCGGCCCCGCCACTGTCACCGTCACCAGTGGCTGGCTGTACGTCAACAAAAACATGACCATCACCGGCCCTGGCGCCGACCTTGTCCGCATCAGCGGCAACAATGCCTCCACGGTCTTTGCCATCGCCTACGCTGCAAACGCAACAATTTCGGGCTTGACGATCCGAGACGGTCGCTACAGCTCAGGTGGGAATGGCGGCGGTGGCGTCATGAATATCGGCACCCTCACGCTGTTGAATTCGGTCGTGGTGAGCAACACCGCAACCGGTTTCCCGGGGGGTGGTATATTCAATAGCCGCACCCTGATCATCTCGAACACCAGCGTGCTCAGCAATACCTCAACGGGTGACGGTGGCGGAGTTTTCAATAGCGTCGGCGTTGGCACTTCCACCCTCACCCTGATCAACAGCACCGTTTCCGGCAATGTCGCGGGCGGAGGTGGCGGCGGCATCGGCACGAATAACAATGTTGCCACGATTCTCAAAAACACGGTCGTCAAAAACAACCGCGCAGGCGCCAATGGCGGTGGCATCTACAACTATGCTGCTGCATTGACGATTGAAAACAGTTCGATCGCTGAAAACACTGCTTCTGGCTATGCAGGCGGCGTACTCAGCTACCTCAGCAACGCCTCACTCACGCTCATAAATAGCACGATTATCAGCAACACGGGTTCACAATATGGTATTGGCGGTCTTTATTTCCTTGGCACACTCACTTTCGCCAACTCCATCATTGCGAACAGCATTGGCGGCGCGGATTGCACCAAAGGCGGGACAATTGCGGGAAACACCAACAACCTTGTCAAGGATGGCACTTGTAGTCCCGCTTTCTCCGGCGACCCGCTCCTCGCCCCCCTCGGCGACTACGGCGGCCCGACCTGGACTGCCCCGCTCCTCCCCGGCTCCAAGGCCCTCAACGCCGGCGACGCCGCTGCCTGTCTCGCCACCGACCAACGTGGCGTCACTCGTCCCCAGGGCAGCGCCTGTGACCTCGGCGCCTTTGAGTCCCAGGGCTTCACCCTTGCCAAAGCCGGCGGCGACAATCAGACCACCTTCGTGAGCCAGCCCTTTGCCGAGCCACTCACCGCCACGGTGAGCGCAGCCTCCTGGCAGGGCAAGGCCGAACCGGTCGACGGCGGCCAACTCACCTTTGCCGGTCCCGTCGCCGGCGCCGGCGTCACCCCCATTACCACCACTGCCACCATCGCAGCCGGCGCCGCCAGTGCGGGCATCACCGCCAACGGAACAGCCGGTGCGTACGCCGCCCATGTCACCGCACCAGGCGCGACTGCACCGCTTACCTATAGTCTTCAGAATCTTCTCGACTGTAGCAATGGCCCGATCCATGTAAATCAGGCCGCTACCGGCGCCAACGCCGGTGACTCATGGGCCGATGCTTTCACCAACCTCCAGAGCGCACTTACCGTAGCGAAAGCAAACACCAGTGCGTGCGAGATCTGGGTGGCGACCGGCGTCTACACACCCGGCGTCGTCACCTCCGATGCGTTCACCGTGACCGCAGGCGTCTCGCTATACGGCGGCTTTGCGGCCACCGAAACCCTGCGCACCCAACGCAACCCCGCCGCCAACCTGACGGTGCTCTCGGGTGACATCGACAACAACGACATCAAGACCCCCACCGGCATCGTCACCAGCACGGCCAACATCTCCGGGACCAATACCCAACATGTATTGTGGTTGGATGGAACGGCCAATGCCATCACCGATGCAACTGTGCTTGACGGTTTTACGGTGACCGCGGGCAATGCCACCGTGGGCAAGAATCATGGCGGTGGGCTGTACTGCAACGCCGACGCCGGCGCCCATGTTTGTAGCCCGACCATCTCAAACATGGTCTTTCGCGGAAACAGAGCGGCATTCTATGGCGGCGCCATCTATAATCGCGCTTGGGAAGGCGAGAGTAGCCCAGTCATAACGAACGTGACGTTCAGCGGCAACACGGCCGCAGGCGGCGGGGCGCTCTGCAACGATGGCTCGCATAGTGGCGCCAGCCATCCAGTGCTGACGAACGTCGTGTTTGACGGCAACAGTGCCGATCAGGGGGGCGCCAACCTGAACTATGGGTATATTGGGGCGACCCGCCCAACCTTCATCAACGTGAGCTTCAGCGGCAACACCGCAGGTTACGGTGGGGCAGTGTACAACTACGGCATCGGTGGCGTGAGCAGCCCAACGTTTACTAACGTCGTCTTCAGCGGCAACACGGCCACCACCTGGGGCGGGGCGATCTTAAACGATGGTCGTGGCAGTCTCGCCCAGTCGGAACTGATGAATGTATCATTGAGCGGCAACAGCGCCAGCTACGGTGGCGCCATTTTTAACCACAATGATACTGCGTCCGGGTGGAGCGGTGCGGTGTTGACCAATACGATTTTCTGGGGCAATACTGCGACGGGCGGATCACAAATCTACAATGAAAACAACCTAACCGGGGCAACCATCAACTACAGCATCGTGCAGGGCGGCAACAGCGGCATCGCTGGCGCCACCGGGCTCACCGCGTTTAGCAGTGGCACCGGCAATCTCAACGCCGACCCGCTGTTCGTGAACGCCGCAAACGGTGACCTCAACATCCCCTGGGGCAGCCCCGCCATCAACACAGGCACGAACACCGACGCCCCAGGCACTGATTTCCGCAGTCTCGCTCGACCGGCACTCGTCACAACCGACATAGGCGCGTATGAATACCAGGTAATTCATGTCAATCAGGCGGCTACCGGCGCCAACACCGGAGTTTCCTGGGCCGATGCCTTCACCGATCTGCAAAGTGGACTGGCCGCAGCACGGACGGCGGCACCTGCCGAGATCTGGGTGGCGAAGGGTGTATATCTGCCTGGCGTTACCGTAAACAACGCCTTCTCTGTGACGGCGGGCGTCTCCCTGTATGGCGGCTTTGCGGCCACCGAGACGCTGCGGACGCAGCGCAACTGGGCGGCAAACGTTACCGTGCTCTCCGGCGACGTTGACAATAACGATGTCAAGGATGCCCATGGCGTGGTTGCCAATTACACGAATCACGTGGGCAACAATGCCTATCATGTACTGTGGCTGAATGGCGTGTCGAATGACATTACAAATGCAACGGTCATCGATGGCTTCACGGTGACGGCTGGTAAGGCGGCTTAGGACCGACGGCGTTGGAGTGCGCCCGACAACTAAGGCGCTGGGATCTACGGCGGTATGGGTAGTGGGCAACGTATGTAGCCCCACCATCAACAATGTAACCTTCAGCGGCAATTGGGCATTCGCAGGTGGGGGCACTGTACAACAATGGCAACCAGTGGCGGCGGGTGAGCAGTCCAGTGTTGACCAACGTCCTCTTCAGCGGCAATTACGCCTATTATATAGGCGGCGCCATCGATAACGAGGGCGTCCGGCACAAGTAGTCCAGCGTTGACCAATGTCATCTTCATGGCAATCGCTGCTACGCGACTGCGGGCGGAGCAATGTTCAACTCAGGTGCAAGCGGCGGCGCAAGCAGTCCAACGTTGACCAATGTCATCTTTAGCCGCAATTACTGTTGGACAGGTGCCGCGATCGCCAACGCCGCCGCCAACGGCACCGCCAATCCGACTTTGACGAACGTCACCTTCAGCCAGAATTGGGCTGACGACAGAGGTGGTGCGATCCTCAACTCTGGAATTAACGGCGTGATCACCTCAACCTTGAAGAACGTGATCCTGTGGGGCAATACCGCTGCGCGCATCGGCCCACAAATCTACAACGAACAGGGTCTGTCCGTGATCGACTACAGCATCGTGCAGGGCGGCGACAGCGGCATCGCCGGCAACAACGGACTCACTGCCTTTAGCGATGGCACAGGCAACCTCAACGCCGATCCGTTGTTTGTGAATCCGGCAAGTGATAACCTGAACCTCCAATGGGGCAGCCCCGCCATCAACACAGGCACAACCACCGGCGCACCATCAACCGATATCCGCGGCACGCCGCGGCCGGTGCAGGTCATCACCGACATGGGCGCCTACGAATTCAGTGAGCCAAAGTTGGGTCTCGCCAAACAGGTGACGCCGACCACAGGTGCCCTCTATGGCGGTGTAGTCACCTATACGCTGATCCTGAGCAACACAGGGACAATTTCCGACACAACACTGCTGACCGACACGCTGCCCGCCCAGGCAACGGCTGTGAACAACGAGGTGCGCTGGCACGGGACCATCACCGACTCCACGACCCTGACCTTCACCTTCACGGCTTCCTACACCTGGGACCGCGGCGCGCAGATTACCAACACGGCGCTCTTCAGCGGTTCCATGCAAGCAGGGAGCGCAGCGGCAACCTTCACCCAGAGCGTGACCCCGGCAAGCACGGCCGTGGCGGTCACGGCCGCACCGAATCCAACGGTCGTCCAGAACGCCGTCACCTTCACCGCCACCGTCAGCCCTGTTGGGTCAGGCGGCGGTGTGCCGACCGGTTATGTCACCTTCACCGTCGGCGCCAATGTCTTCACCGCCACCCTCGACGCCAATGGGGTTGCGACCACGCAACGCACCGACGTCGTCGTGGGCAACCATGCCGTCAGCGCCACCTACGCCGGTGACAACAACTTCGCCACCTCCTCGAACACCGGCGCCAACCAGGTCGTCAACTGCACGTCTGCCTACGTAATCAACAACACCGCCGATGCCGGCGCCGGTTCGCTCCGCCAGGCGCTTACCGATGCCTGTGAAAGTGGTACAGTAACCTTTGACCCCGCCCTCACCGCTGGCGGCCCGGTCACGATCACGCTAACTGGTGGCTGGCTTTTCGTCGATAAGAGCATCACAGTTGCTGGGCCTGATGCGGACCTCGTGAGGGTTAGTGGCAACGACGCATCTACAGTCTTTGCGGTCGGCTATGGCGTAAACTGCAACAATCTCAGGCTTGACGATCCGCGACGGGCGCTACAGTTCAAGGCGGGAATGGCGGCGGCGGCGTAATGAATATCGGCGCCCTCACCCTGGCGAACCCGATCGTGGTGAGCAACACTTCAAGTGGGTTCCAGGGGTGGCGGTGTTCAACAGTGGGACCAATGACGATCTCGAACACCAGGGTGCTTGAGCAATACCTCAACGGAGAATAGCGGCGGCATCCTCAACGGCGTCGGCAATGTGACCACGATTCTTAGGAACACAGTCGTAAAGAACAACCGAGCTACAGCACGCGGCGGTGGCATCTTCAATTACGCCGCACAACTCACACTTGAGAATAGCACCGTGGTCGACAATGTAGCCGAGGCATACGCCGGTGGCATAGAAAGCTATGCGAGCAATTCCACACTCACGTTGAACAACTCTACTGTCACAAGCAATACCGCTCTTGATCCAGCCTATGACGCAGGGGGTGTCCTTAACGTCGGAACCCTGGCTTATAGCAACTGATTATTGGGAATAACGTCGGGGGCGGACTGCAACAACTGGAACCAGATACTAGTGAACACAAACAATCTTGTCAAGGATGGCCTTGCAGTCCCGCCTTCTCCGGCGATCCGCTCCTCGCGCCCCTCGGCGACTACGGCGGCCCCACCTGGACCGCCCCGCTCCTCCCCGGCTCCAAAGCCCTCAACGCCGGCGACGCCGCTGCCTGCCTAGCCACCGACCAGCGTGGCGTCACCCGCCCCCAGGGCAGCGCCTGCGACCTCGGCGCCTTTGAATCCCAGGGCTTCACCCTCACCAAAGCCGGCGGCGACAACCAGACGACGTTCGTCTCCCAATCCTTCGCCGAACCACTCACCGCCACGGTGAGCGCAGCCTCCTGGCAGGGCAAGGCCGAACCGGTCGACGGCGGCCAACTCACCTTTGCCGGTCCCGTCGCCGGCGCCGGGGTCACCCCCATTACCACCACCGCCACCATCGCAGCCGGCGCCGCCAGTGCGGGCATGTCCGCCAACAGTGCCGCCGGTGCTTACGAAATCCATACCACAACGGGCGCCTCCACGCCGATCTCGTACACGCTCTACAACCAGGGGCCAACCACTACCACCCTGACCAGCGCACCAAATCCATCGGTCTACGGGGATATCGCCACTTTCACCGCCACTGTTACCGCCACTGCCGGTGTGCCTGGCGGCTTCGTTACCATCACCGTCGGCGGTAGCGACACCGTGCTGCCCCTCGTCAATGCAACGGCAACCCTCACCCGCAGCAACCTCGGTATCGGTCTCAACCCGGCCGTGGCCACCTATGGCGGGGACCCAATCGCCGCCCCCAGCGTGTCCGCTCTCTATACGCACACCGTCCAGCCTGCCCGCACCACCATTGCGGTCACCGCGGCCCCCAATCCCGCCGTTGTCCAAAACACGGTAACGCTCACCGCCTCCGTCGCCACGACTGCCACCGGGCTCGGCACACCAACCGGTTATGTCACCTTCACCGCCGGCGCCATTGTCTTCACCGCTACCCTCGACGCCAACGGTGTCGCAACCACACAACGCACCGACCTCATCGTGGGCAACCATGCCGTCAGCGCCACCTACGCCGGTGACGACAACTTCGCCACCGCGTCAAACACCGGCGCCAATCTGGTTGTCAACTGCACGCCTGCCTACGTCGTCAACACTTCCGTGGACGCCGGCGCCGGTTCGCTCCGTCAGGCGCTCACTGATGTCTGTGCGGGTGGCGCCGTCACCTTTGACCCCGCCCTCACGGCCGGCGGCCCGGTCACCATCACCCTGACCTCGGCCCAGCTCGATGTCGCGAAAAACATGACCATCACCGGCCCCGGCGCCGAACTTGCCCGCATCAGCGGCAACAACGCCTATCGCGTCTTCTTCGTCGAGAACGACATTACCGCCAACATCTCTGATCTCACCATCCGCGATGGCCTCGCCAGCGATTGGGGCGGCGGCACCTACGGCGGTGGCCTGCTTGCCCGTGGCGCTGTGACACTGACCAATTCCTTCGTCATCTCCAACACCTCACCAGGTGACGGCGGCGGCGTCAGCAACTACTTCTTGGGCAGCCTGACCATCTCCAACTGCACTATCATGTCAAATACGGCCGGCATCTCGGGTGGTGGCATCTTCGACTGGGGCGGCGGAACGCTCTTCCTCATCGGCTCGACCGTCACCGGCAACACCGCCGGCAGCGGCGCCGGGATTCATGCTGATGCCTGGACCTACCTCACTGTCGAAAGCTCTGCCATCTTCGGCAACAATGCTTCCGGCGAGGGAGGTGGCATGAGCAGCGGTAACAACGCCACCATGATCCTCTCGAACACCACCGTCGCCAACAATTCTGCACCCACCGCGGGTGGCATCTGGGTCTACAACAATGTGGAATTGACGATGCGGAATAGCACCGTCTCGGGCAACGCCGGCGGTGGCATCTACAATGGTTTCGGCACCTTGAACTTAAGCAACTCCATCATTGCCAACCATGTAGGCAGTTTCGATTGCCTTGATTCGGGCACAATTGGTGTAAATACCAACAACCTGGTTGAGAACGGCCTTGCAGTCCCGCTTTCTCCGGTGACCCGCTCCTCGCCCCCTCGGCGACTACGGCGGCCCGACCTGGACTGCCCCGCTCCTCCCCGGCTCCAAGGCGCTCGATGCCGGCGACGCCGCTGCCTGCCTAGCCACCGACCAGCGTGGCGTCACCCGCCCCCAGGGCAGCGCCTGCGACCTCGGCGCCTTTGAATCCCAGGGCTTCACCCTCACCAAAGCCGGCGGCGACAACCAGACGACGTTCGTCTCCCAATCCTTCGCCGAACCACTCACCGCCACGGTGAGCGCAGCCTCCTGGCAGGGCAAGGCCGAACCGGTCGACGGCGGCCAACTCACCTTTGCCGGTCCGGTCGCCGGCGCCGGGGTCACCCGATTACCACCACCGCCACCATCGCAGCCGACGCCGCCAGTGCGAGCATCACCGCCAACGGAACAGCCGGCGCGCACCAGGTCATTGCCTCGACGTCGGGCGCCACCACAACCGTCGCCTTTGACCTCATCAACGCGAAAGGCGCAACGACCATCGACGTGACTTCCACGCCAAATCCTGCAGACACGCAGACCACGGTGACGCTCACGGCCACCGTCGCCACGACCGCTACCGGACTTGGCGTGCCTGGCGGCTACGTCACCTTCACCGTCGGCAGCGACGTTTTCACCGCCACGCTCAACAACGGCATTGCCGTCGCTCACCGGACCATTCTAGTCGTCGGTAGCCACCCGGTCGCCACCACGTATGCCGGTGATGATGACAGCTTCACTGGGGCTGCGACCACTGGCGCCAACCTGCTCATACAGGCGATCCTGACGACGGGCAAGGATGGCACCGGTGCAGGCGCCGTGACCTCGGATCCAGCCGGCATTGATTGTGGTATTGCGTGCGTCGCAAGATTCGATCCGAACACTTTCATTACATTGACGGCGACGCCGCCCATCAGTTCGACTTTTGCCGGTTGGAGCGGCGATGCTGGCGGAACGACCAACCCACTCACCGTGACCCTGAACGGCGACAAGGCCATCACCGCCACCTTCACGCTCAAAACCTACGTGATCACGCCGACGGCGGAGGCGAACGGCAGCATCACGCCGAGCACGCCGCAGCGGGTGAACTACGGCGCCGACCAGGTCTTCACAATTGCGGCAGATCCACACTACCATGTCATCGATGTGGCCGCGGACAGTGTGTCGGTGGGTGCGGTGGACAGCTACACCTTCACCAACGTAACCGCCGACCACATCATCACCGCCAGCTTTGCCATCGACAGCCACAGCTTGAGCCTTGGCAAGGCCGGTAGCGGCGACGGCACGGTGGCGAACGACCCCGCGGGCAGTCGCTTCGACTACGGCACCGTTGTGACCATCACCGCTACGCCACTCATCAGCTCTACCTTCACCGGCTGGAGCGGCGACGCGACAGGCGCCACGAGCCCACTCACCGTGACCATCGATAGTGACAAGGCGATCACCGCCACCTTTGCCCGCAACGGTTATCCTCTCACCCTCGGCATGGTCGGGACGGGTGGCGGCGCGCTGGCGAACGATCCCGCCGGCAGCGTCTTCGACTATGGGACAGTGGTCACCGTGACGGCAACGCCTTATATCAGTTCCACCTTCACAGGCTGGAGCGGCGACGCCACCGGCGCGACCAATCCGTTGGTCGTGACAATGGATGTCACCAGGGCGATCACCGCGTCCTTCACGCTGAAGACTTATGTGATCACCCCAACCGCCGGCGCCAACGGCATCACGCCGAACACACCGCAGACGGTGAACTACGGCGTCGATCAGGTCTTCACGATTGCGGCGAATCCACACCATCACATCCTCGATGTCGCCATCGACGGCGTGTCGGTCGGTGCAACGAATGTGTACACCTTCGCACATGTGACTGCGAACCATACCATCACTGCCAGCTTCGCGATCGACATGCACAGCCTGAGCCTGTACAAGACCGGTACTGGTGGCGGCATCGTGGCCAACGATCCGGCTGGTGGCAGTTTCGCCTACGGCACCGTGGTCACCGTCACGGCGACGCCACTCATCAGTTCCACCTTCACTGGTTGGAGCGGCGATGCCAGTGGGTCTACCAATCCGCTAGTGGTGACAATGGATGCCGCCAAGGCGATCACGGCGACGTTCACGCTCAAGACCTTCGTCATCACGCCCACGGCGGGCGCCAACGGCAGCATCACCCCGAGCACGCCGCAGACGCTCAACTATGGCAGTGACCAGACCTTCACCATCGCCGCTGACCCGCACCACCACATTCTAGATGTGGCGGCAGACGGTGTCTCGGTCGGTGCGCTGGACGTATACACCTTCACGAACGTGACGACGGATCACATCATCACCGCCAGCTTTACGATCGACATACACAGCCTCAGCCTGCACAAAGACGGTACAGGCGATGGGACGGTGGACAATGAGCCGGCCGGCAGCAGCTTTGCCTACGGCACTGTCGTGACCATCACCGCGACGACACCGATCAGTTCCATCTTCACCGGCTGGTCTGGCGATGCCGAGCACCCGCAGACGCTCGGCGCCACAGCGCCTTCGACACCCCGATGCGCACCTATCCTGGACGTAATGGTGGATGATACTCATCGGGGCGGTGGATGCCTCACGTTCCGAAGTCGTTGCCGACACACGTCTCGGCCATCTTCGCCAGCAACCTGCGCTGACCTGCAGCGCCGATCCGAGCATGGGCACAGCGAATGATACCCGCGCCGTCTTTGCTACGGCACGGTCGCGACAGCCGCGACACCATGCTCCCGCACAGTTCAAAGGCTGGACCGGTGACGCCAGCGGCAACACCAACCTGCAGGTGACCATGGACGGCGATAAAGGCGATCACCGCCACCTTTGCCATCCCCGCAGCCGACGACGACGACCCGTGTCGACGCTGAACCCCGCCTTTTCGCACGCGAAGGTCTCATGTTCACGGCGACGGTCGCATCAACTATCGCCGGAGGCGCCCCCACCGACAGGTCTATATCAGTGACCCAACCGGGGTCGTCTCGCTGACCGGCGACCTGATCGACGGCATTGCGATGGTCGACGCTTCCTATCTTGCAGCCGGCACTTACACAGTGACTGCGGTCTACCCTGGGAATGACTTCCACAACGCATCGATCTCCAACCAGGTCACCCAGGTTGTGAACAAGCATGCGACCTCGACCTCCGTCGCGATCGATCCCAACCCAGCGCAGGTCAGTGACATCGTAACCTTCACTGCCTCCGTGAACTGGACTGACATGCGCGAAATCGAGAGCGAAGCCCTGATGATGGCTCGCAAACCACAGGCGTCGTTGCTGTCATGGTCGGTCGGGGCACGCGCCTGCGAGGCGCCGGTCGTCGATGGTGTCGCCACCTTCCGTGCGTCCCGGTCGATCCTGGCGGCTATCGAGTCACCGCTGCCTACCAGGGCGACGACTCCAGCCTGGGCAGCACCAGTAGCGAGGTCATCCTCCAGGTGCAGCGCCGCACCAGCGCGGTCTTGGTCACGGCGGACCTCAATCCTTCGCAATTGGGGCAGACGGTGGTCTTCACCGCCACCGTACAATTTGCCGCTACCAGCTTGGAAGCTACCGACCACGCCATGACCGCAATGGATGCGGTGCTTAGCGCCCCAGGGACCACTGCAGGGTTACCTCAACCGACCGGTACGGTCATCTTCGCCGAGAACGGCGTCGAATTCCGGCACGCGGCGCCGTCTCAATGGGTGGTCACCATTGCCTACGGGCAGTTCCCGGCGGGCACACATTCCATCACCGCCCAATACACTGGCGATACGAGGTTCACCGGCAGCACATCCGCCCCGTACCAACAGGTTGTCCGAACTGCGCCAACCGCAGTCAATGATGCGGCAAGTACGGCTTGGGGAACGTCAGTGACCATCCCCGTACTCGCCAACGATCAAGACCCGGCGGTGGGGACTGATCATCAGCGCAGTGGTGTCTGGCTCGCACGGCCAGCCACGATCACACCCGACATGCAACTGGTTGTCTAGCACGCCTGACGCGGACTTTTAGCGGTGGACCAGTTCAACTACACCATCACCGATGTCAACGAGGGTGCAAGCACGGGCGCGGTGGCGGTTGTCGTCTCACCCAAATCTAATCCGGACGAAACGCTTCAGGTTGCGGTCGCTGACCCGTCAACCGATCCAACCGCCCAGTTTACGGTATTGCTTCCTCCGTTGCGTGCTGGGCCTGCCGCAGGGCTGCTTACACCGGCACGCTCACGCCGCAGGACGTGCTTCTTCTTTGAGCTACACGCCGATCGTGACGCCGACAGAGAATACGCAGAATCCACCGGGCAACTTGAAGTTTGGCAATCTGGGAATTCGATCTGGGGCCGAAACCTCAACGACCAGCAACTTGAAAACTATCAATTTGCCGTACCGCTGAGCCGCTGACGATCGCCTACGACCCAGCGCTGCTAGACGGTTGGACCCGCGAGCCTGACCCTTCCTACTGGGATGGCAGGCAGTGGTCCACAAGTGGGATCACGATGCTCAGTCACGACCGGTGAACCACGTGCTGGTCGCTGAGTCTGGCCCACTTCGCAGTGAGTATTCTCTTCGCCGAGGACGACGGGCGGTGCACCCCAATCACCCGGCCTGTATCGAGTGGAAGAAGGCGCCAACGTTGCGCCA
>JADJPH010000103.1 GCA_016713335.1 Candidatus Fredericiella danica
GTCACTGCGAGTGATTTGTCCAGAAATTTGGCGTCGAAGAAATGCAAGAAGCAGAAGGAGACCAGTGTGTTTAGGATGATTCGTGGTGGTCAGGGTTTTGTGACCCGGCCGTGGATTGGCGTCTTGGCGTTTCTAATCGCCGCGCTGGCGTTGGTGGCGGTGGCGCCGGTGCAGGCCGCGCCGATGGCGCAGGCAGGGCCTACGGCGACGGTGCTCGTTGATTCGCTCAATATCCGGTCCGGTCCGGGAACGAGCTACAAGGTGGCCGGGTCGGCTGCCAAGGGGACCAAGTTGAGCGTGGTGGGGCAGAGCGGTTCTTGCGCCTGGCTGCAGATTGCTAAGGGCGGCAAGACGGCGGGATGGGTCTCCGGTAACCCATCGTTTACAAAGCTGAGCACGGCGTGCAGCAAGGTGCCGGCAGCGACGGCGCCTGCCGCGACGACCGGGAGCAGCTCAGCACAGGGCTGCGCGGTGCTGGTCAACCAGTTGGCCTTTGACGTGAAGTTGAGCGTCAAACGGACCGACGGCTGGTCGACCGCTGACGGTGCCGGTCGGTGCAGAAAAGCAGATCTGCGTGGCGCCCGGCCAGATACTGCCACCTTTACGGCTACGGGCATGCCACTTCCATGAGTTTCCCGGTTGCGGTTAAAGGCGGGGAGAGTTATCGGATACCATTGAGTTTGGGCGGGCAGTAGGGGGAGACAAAGAGACAAGGAGACAGGAGACTGGGAGACCGGGAGACGAAGAGACAAACGATTCTCTTTGCTCTTTCCTCTCCGCGTTTCCGCGCTCCGCGTCTCTGCGCCTCCGCGGTGGTGGTTGGCGCGGGGCGGGGAAATGATCAACGCGGAGACGCGGAGGTGGCGCGGAGTTCAAGGAGACGGAGACAAGGAGACGGGGAGAGTCGGCGAGTATATTCAGCTAATTGGCGTCGGGCATGCTATGATCTGGTGAAATGGTTGGTTCTAAATTAGTGATGGGAGACCCATATGGACTTCGCCTATTCTGACGAACACAAAATGATCGAAAAGATGGCCTATGATTTCACCCGCAAAGAGATCATGCCCATCATCAAGGAACATGACCGCAATCACACCTATCCACACGAGTTGCTCCCTAAAATGGCGGCACTCGGTTTCTTGGAGTCTGCTTGCCGGTTCGGTACGGCGGCGCCGGCTTCGATTTTATTGCACTCGGCATCCTCTCCGAAGCGCTCGAGTATGGGGATTCCTCCGTACGTGAAACCATCGCCGTACACCTTGGCCTGCATGCGTTGCCCATCTTCCAATGGGGCACCGAAGAGCAAAAACGCACCTTCCTGCCCCCCCTCGCGAGCGGTGAGCACATCGCCTGCTTTGGTCTGACCGAACCCGGCGCCGGTTCCGATGTGGCGCGCTCCGTTCCACCGCCCGCAAGGATGGTGACGATTACATCCTCAACGGGAGAAGATGTGGATCACCCTCTCCAATGTCGCCGATCGCCTCCTGGTCTTTGCCAAGACCAACCCGGAAAAAGGCGCCAGCGGCATCAGCGCCTTTATCCTGGAGCGCGGTTGGAAAGGATTGACCACCGGCAGTATCGAAGGCAAGATGGGCGTGCACGCCAGCAACACGGGCTGGATCAGCATGCAGGATGTCCGCGTGCCCAAGAGCCATCTATTAGGCGAAGAGGGCGAAGGCTTCAAGATCGCCATGAGCTCGCTTCGACAATGCCCGCTACGGCGTCGCCGCCGGTGCGGTGGGTGTGATGAAGGCCTGCCGCGACGAATCGATCAAATATGCCAAGGAACGGCAGACCTTGGCCGCCCCATTGCCGACTACCAACTTGTCCAGCAGTTGATCGCCAACATGCAGCAGAGCATTGACGCCGGGCAATTGCTTGTGTGGAAAGCGGGTTGGCTCAAGAATCAGGGCATGCGCAACACGCGTGAGACGAGCATGGCCAAGTGGTTCTGCACCGACGCGGCCAACCGCTGCGCCAATGATGCGGTCCAGGTTCACGGCGCTTACGGCTACTCTGACGAATACAACGTCGAGCGCCACCTGCGCAACAGCAAGAGCGCGGTCATCTACGAAGGCACCTCACAGATTCACACGCTCTTGCAGGGCGTCCCACGTCCTCGGCGAACGCCAGGACCGTCCCATGCGCAAAGAAATGCCGCGTGTGACGCAGGGTATTGGCAGGAAGAAGCGTAGACAGAGACAAAGAGAGACAAAAAGACAAAGAGACAAGAGACAAGGAGACAAGGAGACAAGGAGAGACAAGCAAAGAGACAAGGAGACAAACGGTCCCAGTCTCCCTGCCTCCTCTGGTCTCTCGTCCCTTTGTCTCTCCTTGTCTCTTCCTCACCCGCCCTTTGACCGCGCCTGCGCTGAGACCACTGACGATGTAGCGCTGGAAGACCAGGGCGAGGATGACGGGAGGGATGGCGGCGAGCATGCCGCCGGTCATCATGGCTGAAATGTCGACCACGTAGCGACCGGCAAATTCGCTGATTGCTACTGGGACAGTTTTGGCCTCGATCGTGCTTGTGAAGATCAGGGCAAAAAAGAATTCGTCCCACGCCAGTAGGAACGTGAAGAGCGCGGTGGAGACGAGGCCGGGCGTCGAAATCGGGAGCACGATGCGGAAGAGGATGCCCAACGGCGAACAGCCGTCGATGCGTGCGGCATCTTCCAACTCAAAGGGGACGCTCTCAAAGAAGGCGACCATCAGCCAGATGGCAAAGGGCAATGTGAAACAGAGATAGGTGATGATCAGCACGGCGTGCGTGTTCAGCAGGTTGAACCGCGCGGCGAGTAGATAGAGCGGGATTACGAGCGAGATTTCGGGGATCATGCGGGTGCCAAGGATGCCGATCAGAAACCCGGAGCGATAGGGCACGGCCATGCGCGCCAGTGCATAAGCCGCCAATGAACCGACAATCAGCGCGATCACGGTGACGAATGACGCAACAATGAACGAATTTCGCAGCGTGATGGCGAAGGTGCGCGCCACTTCCGAAGTGCGACCGCCAGGCAGCAAGACATCCAGATAATTTTGAAATGTAGGGTTCTGCGGGATCCAGTGGGGGCACACTGAGCAATTCGGCGCGTGGATACGCTCGAAATGGCCATCCAGGCAACCGGTGCATAGATGGCGAGCAAGACTGGGATGACTAGGAGCGTCAACCACAAGCGCTGGCGTTGGCTACGGCTCACTGTGCGTCCTCCTGTGGGCGGTAGAGGATCCGGATGTAGAAGAGCGCCATGACTAACGTGAAGATCGAGATCAGGAAGGAAAGCGCCGAGCCGCGGCCAAGATTGCCGTAGCTGAAGGTCTGCAGGTAGGTCAGATACGAGATGGTCACGGTGCCAAAGGCTGGGCCGCCCTGGGTGATGACATAGAGCAGGTCAAAGACGCGAAAGGCTTCTACGGTGCGGATGATCAGGGCGACGAGAATGGCCGACCGCAGCAACGGCAGCCGGATGCGCCACAGGCGCTGCCAGGCATTGGCGCCGTCGACTGCCGCCGCTTCCTCAATTTCCAGCGGGAGTGCAGCAAGCGCCGCCTGCAGGATCAGGGCCACAAACGGCACGCTGTGCCAGACGTCGGCGATGATGACCAGATTCATGGCGCGCCACGGTTCAATCAGCCACGGTACGTACTTTTCAATGATGCCGAGTTGATAGAGCAGGCCGTTGAGTGCGCCGTAGTCGGCGTTGTAGATCCAGCGCCAGAGCGTGCCGTTGACAATCGTGGGGACCGCCCAGGGGATGATAAGGCTGGCGCGCAGGAATTGCCAGCCGTAGGGTTTGGCATGAATGAGCAGGGCAAGCCCAATGCCAAGCACCAACTCGATGCTCACCGACACGATCGTGAAGTAAAGTGTCCGCCCAATCGTCGCCCAGAAGGTGGGATCCGTCAGCAGTTCGGTGTAGTTCTGCAGCCCGACGAATTACGCGGTGCGTTCGGGGCAACCTTGGCATCAAAAAGGCTGAAGAAAGCTGTGGAGATGACCGGCTGCAGCACGATGCCCAGGATGATGACCAGGCTAGGCAGGATCAGCAGCAGGCCGATCCGGGCCTGCTGGCTGGCGGAGCGGCGAGCGTGGTGCTGGGTGACTGACATGGGCGTGGATTTCGTGGTGCGTGACTTGTAACTCGTCACGAGTCACAAGTCACGTGATACGAATTACGTTCTATTTACTCGCCAATTC
Source organism: Candidatus Fredericiella danica (assembly GCA_016713335.1). Classification (GTDB taxonomy): domain Bacteria; phylum Chloroflexota; class Anaerolineae; order Caldilineales; family Caldilineaceae; genus Fredericiella; species Fredericiella danica. The sequence goes on from JADJPH010000103.1 coordinate 4,199, forward strand.
AATCCATGTCGCCGCCGCTTCATCCAGGGCTTCCTGCGGCGTCTTCTGTTTGGTCAGGGCGAGTTGCATGGCCAGTTGCAGCGCCTTGGAGCCTTCCTGGTAGTACGGCACCTTGGGGCGGACATGGGCACATGGGAATTGCTCGCTGAACATCGGGACGGTGACCGGCGCCGCCTGGTTGATTTTCATCAACTCGTCCAGGTTTGCTCCCTCATAGGCAGTGGTATAGATGGGGAGTAGGTGGGCGGAGTACTGGATCTGGATCGGTTCGCTCGTCAGGAACTCGAGGAACTTCCAGGCGGCATCCTTGTTGGCGGAGTTGGCCGCAACTGAGAAGCCCATCGAGCCGTTGATGGTTGCGCTCTCGACGCCGGAGTCCGCAAACGCCGGCATCAATGCCATCTTGACCTGACCAGTCACCTGCGATTCGTCGGCGTTGAAGTTGGCCAGGTCGTACATATAGAGCCAGTTGTTTGCAAAGACGGCCTTGCCTTGCGAGAAGACATTGCGCACATCCTCTTCGAGGTACGAGATGGAAGCCGGATTGGAAACGCCATCCTCGATTGACTGTACCATCCACGCCAGGGCGGCGACACCCTTTTCGTTGTTGAAGGCCGGCTTGCCCTCGGCATCCATGAAAGAACCGCCGTTGCCGTGAGATCAGGGTGACGAGGTCACAGATGGCGGCTTCGGCCTGCGCCCAGGACCAAACGATCGGATACTCGGCAATCCCTTTCCTTGATGACCTTGGACATGTCAGTCATCTCTTCCCACGTGCGTGGTGGGTTGTCAAAACCGGCATCCTTGAGCAGCTTTCGTTGTAATAGAAATACTTGGCGTCGAGCAGCCAGGGCATGCCGTAGGTCTTGCCATCGACCGTGGTAATGTCCCACGCCGACTGGAAGACCTTGTCCTTCATTTCTGGCGTGAGCCGGTCGGTCACGTCCAGCACATAGCCGTTGGTGGCAAACTCGGCGTACCAGATGTCGTCCACCAAAATGACATCGTAGGCTGGCGGGTTGGTCGCCATGGCGGTCACGATTTTGTCGTGCAGGGCGTCGTAGGCCACGTATTCAATTTCGACTTTGATGTCAGGGTTCGCGGCATTGAACTCGCCGACGATACTGTCCATCTCTTCAACGGTTGGACCCGCCTGTTGCATGGCCAGCACCTTGATGGTGGTGGGGCCACTGGCGGCCGGCGGTGGTTGATGCGGGGACGCAACCGGCCAGTGCGACTGCCAGCAACGCAAAGACAATGAACAGGCTGACAAGCTTTGTTCATATTACGCATCGTTGGTTTTCCTCCTGTGAAATATGGAGGGTTAAGAGGTGTAGGCATCCAAGTCTAATCGTGGTATGGTTAGTTGTCAATGCAGCAAGATGGTGTGAGGGTGGGGAGAAAGGCAACAAACGCAGGGGCGCGGAGGTTGCGCAGAGCCTGGCGGAGGGGAAGTTGAACTGCGTTGCACCCCTCCTGTCTGCGTTCTCCATGCTGCAATTGGTGTCACTGTAGGCGAGTGTTAGAATTGCTCGAATATGGCGCGTTGGTTATATGCGACAAGGTGGAGCCGATTCTGTATAGTGCAGGTGTAAAACAACGCGCAGGCGATGTTGACATCATCTTGAGTTGCGGCGATCTGCCGCATTTACCCTTGTAATACATGCCATGACGATGCTCGGCAAACCGATGTATTACGTGCATGGGAACCAGCACGTTCGGAGTATCACGCCGGTAAGGGAGACCAGTGGCGTGAGGTGGCGGAGCCCCTGGGTGCAGTCAATCTACATCAGCAGACCTTCAATGAAGGCGGTCTGATTCTCGCCGGTCTGGAAGGGTCCATTCGTTACAATACGGCGCCACGGTATCAGTATACACAGTCTGAGATGTGGATGAATATCTGGCGTCTGGCGCCGAAGTTGCTGATCAACCGCATTCGTTATGGGCGTTATCTGGATGTGCTGGTTGCCCATTCGCCGCCGTGGGAGATCCCACGATCAGGATTGATCGACCGCACTCAAGTCTTTAAGAGTTTTTTGACGTCCGGCGGTGGTTCAAGCCGCGCTATCTGCTGCATGGTCACATCCATATTTATCGGCGTGACGTTATTACTGAGACGACTTATGCCGAGACGCAGGTGATCAACGCCTATCCGTATAAGGTTCTGGAGCTAATCCCCAGTACTACGTTTGCGCAGACCAAAACCGAGTAAACCATTGATAGCATATTCTATGGATCCAAAAGCGCCAGCCAAGTCAAAGTCACGCAAGAAAGCACCTGATGGGCTACAATTATCGGTGGGAGCACATCCGATCGGTGACATCGTTGGCGCTCTGGCTTGCGACGGAAACCGGTGCGGACCCCGAGATCGTGGAAGCCGCCGCCTGGCTTCACGATATCCGAAAGGGCGACCCAAATCATGGCGTCGCCGGGGCCAAGGAAGCGAAAAAGATTCTGGAACGCACCGATTTTCCGGCTGAGAAGATTCCGGTCGTGGTTGACGCAATGCCCCAAACGTGGGCTTATACCGGCCGCCTGAGGCGACGCCGCCAGAGCCGTTGGAGACGGCGGTGCTGTGGGATGCCGCAAGCTTTCGAAACTCGGCGCCCAGGCTTTGGCGGCGAGCATGAGGATGGATACCATGGTCGGCTTGAACCCCTGATCAGCGCCGGAGAACCATTCCTCGAGAGTTCACAGGGGCGTACTCGCCGAACGGTCGAGTATGAACACGCTCCCTGCGCGAGTTGGCGAAACGCGCTATCGCGAAATGGCGATCTTTCTGGAAGCGTGGGGCGAGAAAGAGGTGGAGAGAAGAGATTCGTGAATATCACCTGATTACGATGGGTTGTCCGAAGAACAGGGTAGACAGCGATGGGGACGAGATGTTGCTGCGCCAGGCCGACCATCGCGAAGCCGGGCGCCCGGGCGATGCCGACATCCCGATCGTCAATACCTGTGGTTTCCTGGAGTCTGCTGCGAAGAACCATCGATGTGCTCAATGGGCTTGCCAGGCCGGAAAGCATCAGTTATTGATTGCGGCGGGGTGTCTGGTGCGAGCGGTATGGCGCCGAGGTGCTGGCGCGTCCCGGTGGATGGGTTATTGGGCACGCGCGGCGGTGGATGGATGTGCTGGAACTATTGGATCAAGTGCGAGGGGAAGAGGAGCGACGCCTTCAACGCTTGGGTGTTGGGCGATAGTCAGGGGCGCCAGCCATCCGTGCGCCCGCTCTCCTGGATGATCCGAGCATTGCGTTTGATGCGGCGACCCGCGGCCGCCGATCCCCGCGGAGTGCTATCTCAAGATCTCGGACGGCTGCAACGCACCCTGTGGCGCGTTCTGTACGATTCCGAGTTTCCCGGGCAAGCTAGCACCGCCTATGGGCGCGATTGTCGATGAAGCGCAGGCGCCAGGTGGGGGCAGGTGCAAAAGAACTGGTCATTGTGGCGCAGGATACGACAGATTATGCGCGATTGGGGCGAGCCGAACAGCCTGGCGCAACTGCTTTCCGCGTCGTCAAAAGCCACACGGACGAGCGGCCGAAGTGGATTCGGCTGATGTTATGCTTATCCGGGTCATGTCACCGACGAATTGATCGAGGTGATGGCAGTGAGGCCAAGATTGTGCCGCATCCCGATATGCCGCCCAACATGGTGACCCAGGGACCCTGCGGCGGATGCGGCGCCCGGGAGCCGGGTGGAGATGGTGTACGTTAGCACTGGCGAAGTTGCGCACGGCGATGCCGGAGATTGCATTGCTGAAGACCTTCATCGTGGGGTACCCGGGTGAGACAGAAGGGAATTTGAAGGGCCCCTAGACTTTGTAAAGGCATTTCCGGATTCGGCAAGGTGGGGCGTTCACCTTCAGCCCGGGCCAGTACGCCGTCGGCCGAACTGCCGGATCAGATTGCCGATGAATGAAGCAGGAGCGCCATGAGCGGCTGATGGAAGTGCAACAGTAGATCAGCCTACGTAAGAATCAACTGCAGGTGGGCAAGATACTCGATGTGGTTGTCGAAGGTGAGTGAGGTCGAAGCAGCGGCGCGAGCCGTTGCTCGCTGGGCCGCAGCTACCCGATGCCCCGGAAATCGATGGGCCGGTGTTGCTCCCTGGTGAAAAGGTGCGCCTACAGGTACGATGATCCCCCGTCCGCATCAATGGCGCAATGGAATACGATCCCGCGTGGGAGAGCTATTGGTTGGAAAAGAGACAATCAAGAGCAGGAAAGGGGAAGAAATCAGATTGGTGTAGGACCCTACCACCAGCCGCGTTTCTTTGGCGCTGGAGTTGGACCATCTGGGCCATCTGTTGCTGGAGGGCGGCGACGGTGCCTTCGAGGGCGCAGGCGGCTTTCCATCCGTTCTTTCCGGGTTTCTTCCCGGCGCTGGTATTCAGCCAGCACGCGCTCCAGTTCGAGCATGCGTTCGCGCAGTTGCGAGTTCTCTTCTTTGAGGTTGAAGTTGTCCTGCGTCACGCCAACGACGTCGCGCACCGTTGCCTGGCTGTTGAGTACCTGGATTGTTGGCTGTTGGCGTGCTTTGAGGATGGCCCCCAGGGCCTGGGAAGCAAGGTCGCCTTTGCTTCGACCATCTGGCGGCATGATCGGTGGTGATGGCAATGGAGGTTTCGTCTTTGCTTACGATGCGGCGGGAGTAAGCCGTTCGCTCACCTGCTCGTCGCTGAACCCCTGTTCGATCAGCTTTTGCACCATGATCAACGGCGACATCCGGATGTCAGATAAGCGCGGATCATCAGTGCGGTCTGGAAGCAGAGAACCGTCCGACCGCCTGCCCCAACTGCGCAACGTGTCCAGGGTCACTTGAAGATGGTAGGCCACCTCAGTGAACGAAAAGGACTGTTCGG
>JADJPH010000104.1 GCA_016713335.1 Candidatus Fredericiella danica
TTAGGATGATTCGTGGTGGTCAGGGTTTTGTGACCCGGCCGTGGATTGGCGTAGTGGCGTTTCTGATCGCAGCGCTGGCGTTGGTGGCGGTGGCGCCGGTGCAGGCCGCGCCGATGGCGCAGGCAGGGCCTACGGCGACGGTGCTGGTTGATTCGCTCAACATTCGGTCCGGGCCGGGAACAAGCTATAAGGTGGCCGGATCGGCGGCTAAGGGGACAAAATTGAGTGTGGTGGGGCAGAGCGGTTCGTGCGCCTGGCTGCAGATTGCCAGGGGCGGCAAGACGGCGGGATGGGTCTCCGGTAACCCATCGTTTACAAAGCTGAGCACGGCGTGCAGCAAGGTGCCGGCAGCGACGGCGCCTGCCGCGACGACCGGGAGCAGCACAGCCCCGGGCTGCGCGGTGCTGGTCAATCAATTGGCCTTTGATGTGAAGTTGAGCGTCAAGCGGACCGACGGCTGGTCGACGGCGCTGGCCGTGCCGGTCGGTGCAGAGAAGCAGATCTGCGTGGCGCCCGGCCAGTACACTGCCACCTTTACGGCAGCGGGCATGCCCACTTCCATGAGTTTCCCGGTTGCGGTGAAAGGCGGGGAGAGTTATCGGATACCATTGAGTTTGAGAGGGCAGTAGGGGGAGACAAAGAGACAAGGAGACCGGGAGACTGGGAGACTGGGAGACGAAGAGACAAACGATTCTCTTTGCTCTTTCCTCTCCGCGTTTGCTCCGCGTCTCTGCGCCTCCGCGGTGGTGGTTGGCGCGGGGCGGGGCAATGATCAACGCGGAGACGCGGAGGTGGCGCAGGTTCGCGGAGACAGGAGACAGGAGACAAGGAGACAAGGAAGGAGACGGGGAGAGTCGGCGAGTATATTCAGCTAATTGGCGTCGGGCATGCTATGATCTGGTGAAATCGTTGGTTCTAAATTACTGATGGGAGACCCATATGGACTTCGCCTATTCTGACGAACACAAAATGGTTGAAAAGATGGCCTATGATTTCACCCGCAAAGAGATCATGCCCATCATCAAGGAACATGACCGCAATCACACCTATCCACACGAGTTGCTCCCTAAAATGGCGGCGCTTGGTTTCTTGGGTGTCTGCCTGCCGGTTCGTTACGGCGGCGCCGGCTTCGATTTTATTGCACTCGGCATCCTCTCTGAAGCACTCGAGTATGGGGATTCCTCCGTACGCGAAACCATCGCCGTACACCTTGGCCTGCATGCACTGCCCATCTTCCAATGGGGCACCGACGAGCAAAAACGCACCTTCCTTCCCCCTCTCGCCAGTGGTGAGCACATCGCCTGCTTTGGTCTGACCGAACCCGGCGCCGGTTCCGATGTGGCCGCGCTCCGTTCCACCGCCCGCAAGGATGGTGACGATTACATCCTCAACGGGGAGAAGATGTGGATCACCCTCTCCAATGTCGCCGATCGCCTCCTGGTCTTTGCCAAGACCAACCCGGAAAAAGGCGCCAGCGGTATCAGTGCCTTTATCCTGGAGCGCGGTTGGAAAGGATTGACCACCGGCAGTATCGAAGGCAAGATGGGCGTGCACGCCAGCAACACGGGCTGGATCAGCATGCAGGATGTCCGCGTGCCCAAGAGCCATCTATTAGGCGAAGAGGGCGAAGGCTTCAAGATCGCCATGAGTTCGCTCGACAATGCCCGCTACGGCGTCGCCGCCGGTGCGGTGGGTGTGATGAAGGCCTGCCGCGACGAATCGATCAAGTATGCCAAGGAACGGCAGACCTTTGGCCGCCCCATTGCCGACTACCAACTTGTCCAGCAGTTGATCGCCAACATGCAGCAGAGCATTGACGCCGGGCAATTGCTTGTGTGGAAAGCGGGTTGGCTCAAGAATCAGGGCATGCGCAACACGCGTGAGACGAGCATGGCCAAGTGGTTCTGCACCGACGCGGCCAACCGCTGCGCCAATGATGCGGTCCAGGTTCACGGCGCCTACGGTTACTCTGACGAATACAACGTCGAGCGCCACCTGCGCAACAGCAAGAGCGCGGTCATCTACGAAGGCACGTCACAGATTCATACGCTCTTGCAGGCGGCCTACGTCCTCGGCGAACGCCAGGACCGTCCCATGCGCAAAGAAATGCCCGCGTATGACGCAGGGTATTGGCAGGAAGAAGCGTAGACAAAGAGACAAAGAGACAAAGAGACAAGGAGACAAGGAGACAAGGAGACAAACGGAGTCTCCCGGTCTCCCAGTCTCTTTGTCTCTTGTCTCTTTCTCTCCCCCTTTACCGCGCCTGCGCTGAGACCGCTGACGATGTAGCGCTGGAAGACCAGGGCGAGGATGACGGGAGGGATGGCGGCGAGCATGCCGCCGGTCATCATGGCTGAAATGTCGACCACATAGCGACCGGCAAATTCGCTGATCGCCACGGGGACGGTTTTGCCTCGATCGTGCTTGTAAGATCAGGGCAAAAGAATTCGTCCCACGCCAGTAAGAACGTGAAGAGCGCGGTGGAGACGAGACCGGGCGTCGAAATCGGGAGCACGATGCGGAAGAGGATGCCCAGCGGAGAACAGCCGTCGATGCGCGGCGTCTTCCAATTCGAAGGGCACGCTCTCAAAGAAGGCGACCATCAACCAGATCGCAAAGGGCAATGAAGCAGAGATAGGTGATGATCAGCACGGCGTGCGTGTTCAGCAGGTTGAACCGCGCGGCCAGAAGGTAGAGCGGGATCACGAGCGAGATTTCGGGGATCATGCGGGTGCCCAGGATGCCGATCATGAAGCCGGAACGATAGGGCACGGCCATGCGCGCCAGTGCATAAGCCGCCAGCGAACCGACAATGAGCGCGATCACGGTGACGAATGATGCAACAATGAACGAATTTCGCAGCGTGATGGCGAAGGTGCGCGCCACTTCCGAAGTGCGACCGCCAGGCAGCAAGACATCCAGATAATTTTGAAATGTAGGGTTCTGCGGGATCCAGTGTGGGGGCACACTGAGCAATTCGGCGCGTTGAAACGCTTCGAAATGGCCATCCAGGATACGAGATGGTCACGGTGCCAAAGGCTGGGCCGCCCTGGGTGATGACATAGAGCAGGTCAAAGACGCGAAAGGCTTCTACGGTGCGGATGATCAGGGCGACGAGAATGGCCGACCGCAGCAGTGGCAGCCGGATGCGCCACAGGCGCTGCCAGGCATTGGCGCCGTCGACTGCCGCCGCTTCCTCAATTTCCAGCGGGAGTGCAGCAAGCGCCGCCTGCAGGATCAGGGCCACAAACGGCACGCTGTGCCAGACATCCGCGATGATGACCAGATTCATGGCGCGCCACGGTTCAATCAGCCACGGTACGTACTTTTCAATGATGCCGAGTTGATAGAGCAGGCCGTTGAGTGCGCCGTAGTCGGCGTTGTAGATCCAGCGCCAGAGCGTGCCGTTGACAATCGTGGGGACCGCCCAGGGGATGATAAGGCTGGCGCGCAGGAATTGCCAGCCGTAGGGTTTGGCATGAATGAGCAGGGCAAGCCCAATGCCGAGCACCAACTCGATACTCACCGACACGATCGTGAAGTAAAGTGTCCGCCCAATCGTCGCCCAGAAGGTGGGATCCGTCAGCAGTTCGGTGTAGTTCTGCAGCCCGACGAATTCCGCGGTGCGTTCGGGGCAACCTTGGCATCAAAAAGGCTGAAGAAAGCTGTGGAGATGACCGGCTGCAGCACGATGCCCAGGATGATGACCAGGCTAGGCAGGATCAGCAGCAGGCCGATCCGGGCCTGCTGCTGGCGGAGCGTGCGAGCGTGGTGCTGGGTGACTGACATGGGCGTGGTTCGTGGTGCGTGACTTGTAACTCGTCACGAGTCACAAGTCACGTGATACGAATTACGTTCTATTTACTCGCCAATTCAATCCATGTCGCCGCCGCTTCATCCAGGGCTTCCTGCGGCGTCTTCTGTTTGGTCAGGGCGAGTTGCATGGCCAGTTGCAGCGCCTTGGAGCCTTCCTGGTAGTACGGCACCTTGGGGCGGACATGGGCAAATGGGAATTGCTCGCTGAACATCGGGACGGTGACCGGCGCCGCCTGGTTGATTTTCATCAACGCGTCCAGGTTTGCTCCCTCATAGGCAGTGGTATAGATGGGGAGTAGGTGGGCGGAGTACTTGATCTGGATCGGTTCGCTCGTCAGAAACTCGAGAAACTTCCAGGCGGCATCCTTGTTGGCGGAGTTAGCCGCAACTGAGAAGCCCATCGAGCCGTTGATGGTTGCGCTTTCGACGCCGGAGTCGGCAAACGCCGGCATCAGCGCCATCTTGACCTGTCCGGTTACTTGCGATTCGTCCGCATTGAAGTTGGCCAGGTCGTACATATAGAGCCAGTTGTTTGCAAAGACGGCCTTGCCTTGCGAGAAGACATTGCGCACATCCTCTTCGAGGTACGAGATGGAAGCCGGATTGGAAACGCCATCCTCGATTGACTGTACCATCCACGCCAGGGCGGCGACACCCTTTTCGTTGTTGAAGGCCGGCTTGCCCTCGGCATCCATGAAAGAACCGCCGTTGCCGTAGATCAGGGTGACGAGGTCACAGATGGCGGCTTCGGCCTGCGCCCAGGACCAGACGATCGGATACTCGGCAATCCCCTTTTCCTTGATGACCTGCGCCATGTCGGTCAGTTCTTCCCAGGTGCGGGGTGGGTTGTCAAAACCGGCATCCTTGAGCAGCTTTTCGTTGTAGTAGAAATACTTGGCATCGAGCAGCCAGGGCATGCCGTAGGTCTTGCCATCGACCGTGGTGATGTCCCACGCCGACTGGAAGACCTTGTCCTTCATTTCTGGCGTAAGCCGGTCGGTCACATCCAGCACATAGCCGTTGGTGGCAAACTCGGCGTACCAGATGTCGTCCACCAAAATGACATCGTAGGCTGGCGGGTTGGTCGCCATGGCGGTCACGATTTTGTCGTGCAGGGCGTCGTAGGCGACGTATTCAATTTCGACTTTGATGTCAGGGTTCGCGGCATTGAACTCGCCGACGATGCTGTCCATCTCTTCAACGGTTGGACCCGCCTGCTGCATGGCCAGCACCTTGATGGTGGTGGGGCCACTGGCTGCGGGCGCGGTGGTTGATGCGGGGACGCAACCGGCCAGTGCGACTGCCAGCAACGCAAAGACAATGAACAGGCTGACAAGCTTTGTCATATTACGCATCGTTGGTTTTCCTCCTGTGCGGAAATATGAGGTTAAGAGGTGTAGGCATCAAGTCTAATCGTGGGTAGGTTAGTTGTCAATGCAGCAAGATGGTGTGAGGGCGGGGGAGAAAGGCAACAACGCAGGGGCGCGGAGGTTGCGCAGAGTTCGCGGAGGGGAAGTTGAACTGCGTTGCACTCTCCTGTCTGCGTTCTCCCTGCTGCAATTGGTGTCACTGTAGGCGAGTGTTAGAATTGCTCGAATATGCGCGCGTTGGTTATATGCGACAAGGTGGAGCCGATTCTGTATAGTGCAGGTGTAAAACAACGCGCAGGCGATGTTGACATCATCTTGAGTTGCGGCGATCTGCCGCATTACTACCTTGAATACATCATGACGATGCTCGGCAAACCGATGTATTACGTGCATGGGAACCATACGCGTTCGGAGTATCACGCCGGTAAGGGAGACCAGTGGCGTGGTGGCGGAGCCCCTGGGTGCAGTCAATCTACATCAGCGGACCTTCAATGAAGGCGGTCTGATCCTTGCCGGTCTGGAAGGGTCCATTCGTTACAATACGGCGCCACGGTATCAGTATACACAGTCAGAGATGTGGATGAACATCTGGCGGCTGGCGCCGAAGTTGCTGATCAACCGCATCCGTTATGGGCGGTATCTGGATGTGCTGGTTGCCCATTCGCCGCCGTGGGAGATCCACGATCAAGATGATCGACCGCATCAAGGCTTCAAGAGTTTTTTGACGTTCATGCGGTGGTTCAAGCCGCGCTATCTGTTGCATGGTCACATCCATATTTATCGGCGTGACGTTATTACTGAGACGACTTATGCCGAGACGCAGGTGATCAACGCCTATCCGTATAAGGTTCTAGACCAATCCCCAGTACTACGTTTGCGCAGACCAAAACCGAGTAAACCATTGATAGCATATTCTATGGATCCAAAGCGCCAGCCAAGTCAAAGTCACGACAAGAACACCTTCTAAGCTGCGTCCCAACTGGCGCACCGTTTGCCGCAAGCGTGCCTTGCTTCAGGCCGAAGCGGAAGCACGTGGCAAAGAAGCGGCGATCGGCCAAGGGGATGGCCTACAATTATCGGTGGGAGCACATCCGATCGGTGACATCGTTGGCGCTCTGGCTTGCGACCGAAACCGGTGCGGACCCCGGATCGTGGAAGCCGCCGCCTGGCACGATATCCGAAAGGGCGACCCAAATCATGGAGTCGCCGGGGCCAAGGAAGCGAAAAAGATTCTGGAACGCACCGATTTTCCGGCTGAGAAGATTCCGGTCGTGGTTGACGCAATTGCCCAACATGTGGGCTTATACCGGCCGCCTGAGGCGACGCCGCTAGAGCCGTTGGAGGCGGCGGTGCTGTGGGATGCTGACAAGCTTTCGAAACTCGGCGCCCAGGCTTTGGCGGCGAGCATGGGGATGGATACCATGGTCGGCTTGAACCTCGATCAGCGCCGGAGAACCATTCTCGAGTTCACACAGGGCGTACTTGCCAGAACGGTCGAGAGTATGAACACGCTCCCTGCGCGCGAGTTGGCGGAAACGCGCTATCGCGAAATGGCGATCTTTCTGGAAGCGTGGGAGCGAGAAGAGGAATTGGAGAGAAGAGATTCGTGAAATATCACCTGATTACGATGGGTTGTCCGAAGAACAGGGTAGACAGCGATGGGATCGAGATGTTGCTGCGCCAGGCCGATTATCGCGAAGCCGGCGCGCCCGGCGATGCCGATATCCTGATCGTCAACACCTGTGGTTTCCTGGAGTCTGCCAAGGAAGAATCCATCGATGTGCTCAATGGGCTTGCCAGGCACAAGCGAAAGCATCAGTTATTGATTGCGGCGGGTTGTCTGGCGCAGCGGAACGGCGCCGAGGTGCTGGCGCGCGTCCCGAAAGTGGACGGACTGCTGGGCACGCGGCGGTGGATGGATGTGCTGGAACTATTGGATCAGGTGCGAGGGGGAAAGGAGCAGCGACGCCTTCAGCGCTATGCGTTATTGGGCGATAGTCAGGGCACGCCAGCCATCCGTGTGCCCGCTCTCCTGGATGATCCGAGCATTGCGTTTGATGCGGCGACCCCGCGGCCGCCGGTCCCCGCGGGGAGTGCCTATCTCAAGATTTCGGACGGCTGCAACGCGCCCTGTGCGTTCTGTACGATTCCGAGTTTCAAGGGCAAGCTTCGCAGCCGGCCTATGGACGCGATTGTCGATGAAGCGCAGGCACTGGTGGGGGCTGGTGCAAAAGAACTGGTCATTGTGGCGCAGGATACGACAGATTATGGAAACGATTGGGGCGAGCCGAACAGCCTGGCGCAACTGCTTTCCGCGCTTGCAAGCCGCACAGACGAGCGGCTGAAGTGGATTCGGCTGATGTATGCTTATCCGGGTCATGTCACCGACGAATTGATCGAGGTGATGGCGCGTGAGGCGAAGATTGTGCCGTATCTCGATATGCCGCTCCAACATGGTGACCCAGGGACCCTGCGGCGGATGCGGCGCCCGAGCCGGGTGGAGATGGTGTACGAGCACATGGCGAAGTTGCGCACGGCGATGCCGGAGATTGCATTGCGCACGACCTTCATCGTGGGGTACCCGGGTGAGACAGAAAAGGAATTTGAAGGGCTCCTAGACTTTGTGAAGGCGATCGAATTCGACAAGGTGGGGGCGTTCACCTTCAGCCCGGAGCCGGGTACGCCGTCGGCCGAACTGCCGGATCAGATTGCCGATGAAGTGAAGCAGGAGCGCTATGAGCGGCTGATGGAAGTGCAACAGCCGATCAGCCTACGTAAGAATCAACTGCAGGTGGGCAAGATACTCGATGTGCTTGTCGAAGGTGAAGGTGAGGTCGAAGGCAGCGGCGAGCCGTTGCTCTTGGGCCGCAGCTACCGCGATGCCCCGGAAATCGATGGGCTGGTGTTGCTCCCTGGTGTAAAAGGTGCGCCTATAGGTACGATGATCCCCGTCCATATCAATGGCGCAATGGAATACGATCTCGTGGGAGAGCTATTGGTTGGAGAGACAATCAAGAGCAGGAAAGGGGAAGAAATCAGATTGGTGTAGGACCCTACCACCAGCCGCGTTTCTTTTGGCGCTGGAGTTGGACCATCTGGGCCATCTGTTGTTGGAGGGCGGCGACGGTGCCTTCGAGGGCGCGGAGGCGGCTTTCCATCCGTTCTTTCCGGGTTTCTTCCCGGCGCTGGTATTCGGCCAGCACGCGCTCCAGTTCGAGCATGCGTTCGCGCAGTTGCGGTTCTCTTCTTTGAGGTTGAAGTTATCCTGCACGACCACGCCAACGACGTCGCGCACCGTTGCCTGGCTGTTGAGTACGGATTGTTGGCTGTTGGCGATGGCGCTGAGGATGTCCCCCAGGGCCTGGGGGAGCAGAGTCGCCTTTGCTTCGACCATCTGGCGGCCTTGATCGGTGGTGATGGCGATGGAGGGGGTTTCGTCACGCACGATGCGCTTGGGAGTAAGCCGTTCGCTCACCTGCTCGTCGCTGAACCCCTGTTCGATCAGCTTTTGCACCATGATCAGCGCGGCGACATCGGATGTCGAATAGCGCGGATCATCCAGTGCGGTCTGGGGGCTTAAGAACCGTCCAAACCGCCTGCCCCAACTGCGCAACGTGTCCGGGGTCACTTGAAGATGGTAGGCCACCTCAGTGAACGAAAAGGACTGTTCGGCGGCGCTGTTGCGAGCAGGCGGTGGTTGGGTCATTATTTGACGACGCGCCAGGTTGTGTCGACGACGTTGTTGTCGTCAGACGGTGCTGAATTGGGTTGTGAGCCTGCTGCGTTTTCGTTCAACGCCTTGTTGGCCATGTTGACGAACAGGTAGAGCGCGCCGGCGAGGATCGCAACATCATCGATCGGGATGCCGGGCATCAGGTCAATGGGCCACACCCAATAGAGCAAAGCCGCGATCGGCAGCATAATTTTCAAATACAGCGGCACGCGGCCATCCAACAGCAGGCGTCCTGCCGACATTAACTGCTCAATCAGATTGGAACCGGAAGTTGTGCCTGTCGTTTGGTTGCTCATCTAGAAACCTTCTCCTTGTACGAACGAACGCAGTATAGCTAAAACGCCAAGTTTTGTGAATTGTCTGTTACGCTTATCATATGATGATTAGTATCACCCATTTGGGGTATCGCGCATTACTCCTTAGTTTTTTATCTTATCAGGTGCGTGTACATTGTACGTGACTCCCACCTGACCATGTCCTGACCAGGTGTCACCAGTATGCCGACCACGGCACAAATGTTGGCCGAATATCCCGATTTCCTGCTCGACGTGTTGGCCGAGCTTCGGAACGCGTTCCTGGATGACAGTTCGCGTGAGAAGAAGATCGAATTGCTTGCTGCGCAGCTTGCCGATCCGACCAATGTCCAGATTGCCTACCAGGAGGCCGTCGATTACTGGCCCGAAGTCGAAGACGCCGTGACCGCGCTGTTGCGCGAACACGGCGAAATGACCGAAGCGCAGTTCAGCCGTCAATTTGGCGCCATCCGCCAGATGGGACCGGCTAAACTTGAACGCGAGGCGCCGTGGCTCAATCCCGAGACCATGGCCGAACTGCTGTACTACTACGGTCTGATCGGGCGCGGCTTCAAGGGCGCAGGACAGAGCGCCTATGCGATCATCTATCTCCCGAGCGATATTACTCCGTGGCTCCCTCATCCTCAAAGTCCTACTGCGACTGGCGGTCTGCCGGTCAAACCGGTTGCACCGCCCTCGGTTGCGCGCCAATTGTTGGCCGATGACAGTTTTGTGGAAGATGCAGGCACCCTCCTTGGCTTTATCCGCACTGACCGGCTGCGCCTCCTGAACGGCGCTCCGCATCCAGACGATATCGATCGCTTCGTGCAACGCCTCCGCCTGCCCTTCACCAGCGACATGCCTGAGCAGGTCATCCGGCTGGCCCTGCTGCTGCATCTCGCCAACCGGATGGGGTGGCTGAAGCGAGAAGGCGACACGGTCCAACTGACCGGCAATCGAGTCCGCGCCTTTCTCGAACAGACCCGTTCTGAGCAGCGCCGGTTGCTCTTTGATGCCTGGCGCCAATCGCCGGAATGGAACGACCTGTGCCGGACTCCGGAACTTGAGTGCGCCGACACCGGCGCCTGGCGCAACGATCCGCTGCAGACGCGCAACACCCTGCTGCGGGCAATCGGCCAACTGCAGCCGGGGCTCTGGTATACACGGGATGATGTCGTGAAGGCGGTCAAGGAGAGCGAACCGGATTTTCAGCGCCCCACCGGCAACTACGACACCTGGTACATTCGCAGTAACAATACGCAGGAATTCCTGAAAGGTTTCGAACAGTGGGATGCGGTGGAAGGCGCACTCATTCGCTTTCTCTTGCGTGGTCCACTGCACTGGTTGCGGGCGATCGATCTGGCGGAACCGGCAGCCGGCTCCAACCTGCTCTTTTCATTGAGCCGTTGGGGCGCCGGCTGGTTGGGGCATGATGTGCCCATACCGGACGAAACGCCGCATGCGACGATCACCGTGGCGGAAGATTTTACGATTCGGGTGGCCGCGGATGTGGCGTTGGCCGACCGCTATCGCGTGGAACGTTTCGCGGAATGGCAGGCAAGCTATCCCGACTATGTGTATCGGATCACGCAGCGTACGCTCAAGCGGGCGGCGGAGCAGGGCGTGAATATGGGGCAGGTGACGGAGTTTCTCAAGACGCGGGCGCGGCAGACGCCGGGGAGGGTGCTGGCCGCGTTGGAGCGGTTTGGGGGAGCGGAGCAGGTGAGGTAGACAAAGAGACAAAGAGACAAAGAGACTGAGACAAGAGACAAGAGAGACGAGAGTCAGGGAGACGGTTACTCCTGACCGAAGATTGCAAGATCTCCTGGCCGCACGACGCCGTTTGCAACCCATACGCATCAAGCTCGTCTCGACCGCGACACCCGGTTCTGCACTGATGGCGTGACCGTGCGGCAAGGACGGCTGACCGTAGGCATCGAACTAAGTTTTAGACGCTGAGGCCAACCCGATTCGCGCTGCGGCCTGCGAAAATAGTTCTTCCTCTCCCACGCTCCGCGTCTTGGCGTCTTTGCAGGGGCTCCGCTCTTCTTCTTCCCGTGCGTCCCTGCGGGAGTTCTTCTTCTCCCTCCGCTTCGCGTCTTGGCGTCTTTGCGGGGGAGTTCCCTTTCTCTTCTCTTTCCGTCGTAGACCCTTCTGCGGTGCGGCCACCACATGCGGCTACAAGCCGCACCTACGGTAATTCTTCGGTCGTGTCGTGCAAAATGCCGGTGATTGTAAGGTTGGTGGCATGAGAATGGCGCTGGTGCGTATCCACGATTGTGCATTTTTGCTTGCGCAACCGATTGCTTTGGTCAAAGTGCTGCATAAAGTACCATTCATTTTGCGCGCTGTTGACAGCGTACAAGAGCCGCGGTAAACTTTGCCCGCCTTGGCCCATATCGATTGTGCGCCAGGCAGTCAACCCAACTACACACAAGGAGAAAACCTATGCGAGACAACGGGCGATCACGGGTTCTCGGGGTTGTGGGGGCCATGGCGGCAGCATCGATGCTGTTCTCCGCCTGCGCCGCTCCCGCAGCCGCGCCCAGCGCCGCGCCGGCGGCGGGCGGAGATGCACAGGCGGCTGCCGCACCCAGCGGCGACGCCAAGACGGTGACCATTTTGTATTGGCAGGCGCCGACGATCCTGAACCCGCATCAGGCGACCGGCACCAAGGATTTTGACGCCGCGTCCATCATTGTCGAGCCGATGGCCCACTATAATCACCTCGATGAATTGGTGCCTGCCCTTGCGGCCGAGATTCCGACCGTGGATAACGGTGGCGTCGCCGCGGATGGCACGAGTGTGACCTGGAAGATCAAACCAGGCATTAAGTGGTCCGATGGCACGGACTTGACGATCGACGACATCATCTTCACGTGGCAGTACTGCGCGGATGAGGCGACGGCCTGCGTCAACAAGGCCAGCTTTGATAACGTCGGCAACATCGAAGCGGTCGATCCGACGACCTTCAAGGTCACGTGGAAGGAACCGACCGCCAATCCGTTCCAGACCTTTGTCAGCTACACGGGCAACATCATCCAGAAGGCGCAGTTTGGCAACTGCATCGGCGCCAATGCGATCAGCGATGCTGCCTGCCAGACCGCCAACCTGGCGCCGATCGGCACCAATGCCTACAAGCTGAAGGAGTTCAAGCCCGGCGACACCGTGGTCTACGATCGCAACGAGAATTTCCGCGATCCGTCGCTGCCCGGCTTCGACACAGTCATCGTGAAGGGTGGCGGTGACGCGCAGACCGCAGCACGCGCCGCTTGCGAGACCGGTGAAGTGGATTACTCCTGGAACCTGCAGGTGCCCAAGGCTGCGCTGGAGCCGATTCTGGCTGCCGGCAAATGCGATCCGCTCGCCGGCGGTTCCTTTGGGATCGAACGTATCGAGCTGAACTTCTCTAACCCGGATCCGGCGTTGGGTGACAAGCGCAGCGAGCCCGATCAGCCCCATCCCTTCCTGAGCGACCTGAAAGTCCGCCAGGCACTCTCGATGGCGATCGACCGCAATGCCATTGATGAACAGTTGTACGGCCCGTCGGGTACGCCCACGTGCAATATCGTAGGGGCGCCGGCGAATCTGGTGTCGACGAACATCACGTGTGATCGTGACGTTGAAGGCGCCAAGACCCTATTGGCTGAGGCCGGCTGGACTGACTCGAACGGCGACGGCACGGTCGACAAGGATGGGTACGAGGCCAAGTTGCTCTTCACGACCTCAATCAACCCGCTGCGCCAGGGTGAACAGGCGATCGTCAAGCAGAACCTGGAAGAGATCGGCGTGGGTGTTGAACTCAAGTCGGTCGACGCCGGCGTCTTCTTTGGCGGCGACCCGGGTAACCCCGACACGCTGAACAAGTTCTATGCCGACATGCAAATGTACACCAACAGCCCGGACAGCCCGGACCCGACCTTCTACTTCAGCGGCTGGCTGTGCGACAAGGTCAATGCTGCGGCGAATCAGGTGGCAGGGCGGCAACGCCGGTCGCTACTGCAACCCGGAGTTTGACGCGCTGTACGACCAGTACACGAAGGAATTCGATCCGGCCAAACGCGTGGAGCTCGCCATTGCACTGAATGACTTCCTGGTCAACGATGTGGTAGTCATTCCGCTGATCAACCGCCAGACGCCGTCCGCCAAGGCGAAGAGCCTCGAAGGCCCGAACTACAACTCCTTTGACGGCAACATTTGGAATACGAATGTCTGGAAGCGCGGCTCCAACTAGTTTTCTGATATCCCAGCTACGGCATAGCGACCGGTTGGTTTCTGTGCCGTAGCTGGACGGTTGAACGTGGAGGCCGGGTGAGGTGCGGTTGGCCTTACCCGGCAATTCCGTACTTGTGACCTTGCAACTGGGAGCGGACTATGGGGCAATATGTATTGCGTAGAGTCCTGATTGCGATTCCAACACTCATCGGCATCAGCTTCATCATTTTTGCAGTTTTGGCCCTTGCCCCAGGCGATCCCCTTGCGCAGTTTGCCTTAAATCCTGCGATCCCCGAATCGACGCGGCAATTGATTCGGCACCAACTGGGTCTGGATCAGCCGTGGTTTGTGCGTTATTTTCTGTGGCTGAGCCAGATGTTGCAGGAAACCTCGGCATCTCATTTGCCACCAAGGCGCCGGTTGCGGACCTGATCATGCAGCGGCTGCCCCAAACCGTGAAGGTCGTCGGCAGTGCGTACGTGATTGCGATCATCATTGCGTTGCCAATCGGCGTTCTCTCTGCGGTAAAGCAGTATTCCCTTTTTGACCAGACGGCGACGTTCGCCTCCTTTGTCGGCTTTTCGCTCCCTTCATTCTTTACAGGGCTCGTCTTGATCCTGGTCTTTGCGGTGGGGCTGGGCTGGTTCCCAATCGTCTACAACTCCACGTTGGAGGTCACAAATTTCCAGACGTTTCTGGAACAGGTGAAACAGATGGTGTTGCCGGTGACAGTCCTCGTGGTGCAACAAACAGGGGCGCTGACGCGTTTTATGCGCTCGTCGATGTTGGACAATATCCCTCAAGAGTATGTGCGCACGGCACGCTCGAAGGGGTTGGCCGAGAAGACTGTCATCACCCGGCATGTCGTGCGCAATAGCCTGATCCCCGTGATTACCTTGATTGCGCTGGGCATTCCTGCCATCTTTGGCGGCGCCATCGTGACGGAGAATCTATTTCGAGTCAATGGGATTGGGCAGTTGCTCATCACCTCGATTCAAAATTCGGACACGCCGGTGGTGATGGCGGTGAGCTTCACCTTTGCAGCCCTGACGGTAGCGTTTAATCTGGTCGCCGATGTGTTGTACGGCGTGATGGATCCGCGTGTGCGGTACTAACCCGGCGAAGCGAGATTCCGCTAGCGAGGTCATATGAGCGAAGCCACCCTATCAACGGCGACACCTGCACAGATGAGGGCCATGAACACCAAGATGGCGCCCCCCGGACATTGTGGGGGGACGCCTGGCGCCGCCTACGCCGGCATCCACTTGCGATTGCCAGCGTCTTCATCCTGACCTCGCTGGTCATCATTTGTTTTGTAGTGCCATTCTTCTACCGGACCGACCCGGACGCACTCGACTTTGCCTACACGCTGTCGCCCCCCGGCACGCCCACCCATCTTGCCGGCACCGACGAACTTGGCCGCGATCTGTTGGCGCGCGTGATCTATGGTGGTCGCATTTCGCTTTCGGTCGGCTTTGCGGCCATGCTCATCGCCGTTGGACTGGGCACGGTGGTGGGGGCGTTGGCCGGTTACTTTGGCGGCAAGACCGACCAGATTTCCATGCGGATCACGGACCTGTTCTTGTCGCTGCCCGTGTTGCCGGTGCTGCTGCTCACCGTCTATTTGTTCCGCGAGCCGGTCACGAAAGTACTGGGTCAGGAGGTTGGCATCTTTGTCATCGTCGTCGTCATGATTGGCGCCCTGGCGTGGATGTCCACTGCGCGCATCGTGCGGGCTACGTTCTTGTCGCTCAAGCGCAAGGAATTCGTTGAGGCGGCGACGAATATTGGGGTGACACAGCGCTCTATCATGTTCCGCCATATTCTGCCGAATGCGCTCAGCCCGATTATCGTGGCCGCGACGCTGGAGATTGGCGCCGCCATCATTACGGAATCGACACTCTCGTTTCTAGGTGTCGGCTTTCCGCCGGACACTCCTACCTGGGGGCGGTTGGTGACCGATGGCAGCCAATACTTCCAGACGGCGCCCTGGCTGGCGCTGACGCCGGCTGCGCTGATTTTTATCACGGTGCTGAGCATCAATTTCCTGGGCGACGGGCTGCGCGATGCGCTGGATCCGCGGCAGCGCCAGCGCTAACGGCATCTACTTCGATCATCTGATTTGTGTGAAGAGTATTCATCATTCTCGACTCCCGGCGGCGTAAGCTGCCGGGAATTTGTATCGTGGAGCCAACCATGACCAAGCAAAGCTGGCGATATGACCATCTGACATGGCCAGAGATGAAGGCAGCGATTGCGCGTGACCCGCAGCCAGTCGTGGCGATCCCGATTGGCGCCGTCGAAGATCACGGCCCGCACATGTCGATCTCGACCGACAATGACATTCTGGAGGGTGTGCTGGCGGAGTGTGGGCGCCGCGCCGAGGGCGACCTGCTCGTCTTGCCCGTTATCCCGTTTGGCTTGGATGAACATCACATGGATTTCCCCGGCACGATCGCCATCGATATCCAGACGACATTGGCGTATCTGTCGCAGGTGGCGATCTCGGTGGCGCGTCACGGGTTCAAACACATCTTTATCGTGAATGGCCACGGGTCGAACGCGTCGATCTGTGATCTGGCGGCGCGTGAGTGCGTGTTGAAGACCGGGTCCATTTGTGCGACCACGACGGTCAATGCCGCGGTCAGCCCGGCGTTGGTGGCGGACGTGTTGGATGCGGAACGGCAGGGCGGGTGGGGTTCGGTCGGACATGCCTGCGAATACGAGACGGCGATGATGCTGTATCTGCATCCGGAGCGTGTCGAGATGGAGAAAGCGTACCGCGACATTGGGCAGTTGAAGCTGAAGTACTTTAACTGGGACTATCCGGAGCCGTCGGCGTACAGTTGGCAGGATTGGTGGAGCGCTTTCTCCAAAGAGGGCATCTGCGGTGATGCCGGCGTTGCCACGCGTGAGTTCGGGGAGCGCATGTTTGAAGTGACGGTCGAGCGTTTTGTCGAGATGGTGAGGGAGTTTCAGCGGATACCGGTGGCAACGCGGGTGGATCATCATTAGAGTTTGCGTATCAGCAGGTGCAGTGGGAACCCGAGAGCGAGGGGGGGCCGGACCCCCCGGGGGCTTCCCCCGGGGAAAGCGCGGGGGGGGGCGGCTGCCCGCCCCCCCCGCGGTCCGGCGGGGCGGGCCGGGGGCGGAGGCCCGCCCCCCGCCCGCGCTGGGGGGGGGCGCCGCCCGGGGGGGGGGCCGGCGCGGGCGAGGGGGGGGCGGCCCGCCGGGGAGGGGGGGCGCGCCCGCGGGGGGGGGGGGGGGGGGCGCGGGGGCGGGCCCGTTCCGGGGGGGCGGCCGCGAGCGGGGCCCCGGCCCCGGCCGCGCGGGCGCCTCCCCCCCGGCCGGCGCCGCCGCCGGGGGGGGGCGGCGCGGGCGCGGGGCGCCCCCCCCCCCGCCCGGGCCCGCTCAGGGGGCGGGCCGCCCCCCCCCGCCGGCCGGCCGCGCCGCGCCCCCGCGGAGGCTCCCCCCCCGGGAGGGGGCCCCCCGCCGCGGCCCCGTGCCAGGGTGGTCCCCCCCCCCCGCCCCCCCCCCCCGCCCCCCCCCCCCCCCGCCCCTCCGCCCCTCCGCCCCGCCCCCCTCCTCCCCCCGCCGCGCCGGCGGGGCGGCGGCGGGCCCCCGGTGCCCCCGCCCTCTTTTTCCTCCCCCCCCCCCCCCCCCCCCCCTTCCTTTTCCCCCTTTTCCTCCCCCCCCCCCCCGCCCGTTCGCGTTTTTCCCGCCCCCCCCCCCCTTCCTTCCCCCCCCCCCCCCCCCTTCCGCCCCCCTCCCCCCCCCCCCCCCCCCCCCCCCCCCCCCTCCCCCCCCCCCTTTTCTTCCCCTTCCCCCCTTTTTCCTTCCCCCCCCCCCCTTTCTTTCCCCCCCCTTACGAATTACGAATTACGTGGCAGGCGCCATGGGACATACGTTGCGCAACAGTGGGCATCGTGACACCCATGAAGAGACACGCAACACGCCGTGACGAGACACGCAACACGCCATACGAAACACGTCATACGAAATACGAATTTGCTACTTCTGTCGCAGTCGTTTATAAAGAGGGACGAAAGGCGATTTGACGTCTCTCAACGATTCCTTTTCCTTGCGTTTCTATCTATTCACTACGCCCCAATTCATTTACCTTGAAAGGAGTGCTCTCGTATGCGCAAGCTATCGCTCTTGGTGAGCGTGGCAGTGGTGCTGTCGATGATCCTCACAGCCTGCGCCGCACCGACTGGGACCACGGCGCCGACCGCAGCCGAACCGGCGGCAACTGAAGCTGCTGCTGAGGCCGCGGCTCCGGCCGGTCCGTTTGAACCGATGGCCGTATCTGCACCAGACTGTGAGTATGGCGGTATCTTCAAGACGATCGAGTCTGTGGATGAGAAGACCGTCAAGTTCACGCTGTGCGTGCCCGATCCGGCCTTCCCGTCGAAGGCCGCGTTCTCGTCCTTCGCCATCAACGACGCCGACTATCTGGCGGCGACGGGTGGCGGTGGCGAACTGGTCGAGAATCCCATGGGGACCGGTCCGTACCGGATGGTTGAGTGGCGCCGCGGCGACCAGATCATCATGGAGAAGAACCCTGACTACTGGGGTGATCCGGCGATTGCCCAGAATCTGATCTTCCGCTGGAGCCCGGAAAGCGCCCAGCGCCTGGTCGAACTGCAGGCAGGCACGGTGGATGGGATCGACAATCCCGGTCCGGATGATTTCGAGACGATTTCGAGCGATGCGAATCTGCAATTGGCGCAGCGCAACGGTACAAACATCTTCTATCTGGGCATGAACAACAAGTTCCCACCGTTTGACAATGAGCAGGTCCGCCAGGCATTCGCCATGGGCATCGACCGCAAGCGCATTGTCGACAACTTCTATCCGCCAGGTTCGAGTGTGGCGACGCAATTCATGCCGCCCGCGATCTTTGGTTACAGCGAAGGCCAGGACTGGTACGAGTACAACCCAGAAGAGGCCAAGAAACTGCTGACCGAAGCCGGCGTTTACGATGCGGATGGCCGCTTCAAGACGACCATCACCTACCGTGACGTCGTACGCGGCTACCTGCCCAACCCGGGTGTGGTCGCCCAGGACATCCAGGCCCAATTGGCTGACATCGGCGTTGACGCTGAGATCGTCGTCATGGAATCTGGTTCGTTCCTAGATGCAGCCGACCGCGGCGAGATCGACGGCATCCACATGTTGGGTTGGGGCGCGGACTACCCCGATGCTACGAACTTCCTCGACTTCCACTTTGGTGAGGGTTCATCGGATCAGTTTGGCGCCGGCTTCCCGGATATCTGGGAACAACTGAAGGAAGGCGCCACGAAGGCTAAGGCCGAGGATCGCCAGCCGTTCTATGACACGGCGAACGAACTGATCAAGCAGCACGTCCCGATGATTCCGGTTGCGCATGGTGGCAACGGTGCGGCCTTCCTGGCTGACGTCGAAGGCGCGTATGCCTCGGACATTGGCGCCGAGCAGTTTGCGATCATGAATCCCGGCGGCCGCGACACCATTGTGTGGATGCAGAACGGCGAACCCCCAGGACTCTACTGCGCCGACGAGAGTGATGGCGAAGCCCTGCGCGCGTGTGAGCAGATGCTTGAGTCGCTGCTGGCCTATGAGCCTGGCACCGGCAAGGTAGTGCCTTCATTGGCGACAGAGTGGAACGCCAACGACGATCTGACCGAGTGGACTTTCACGCTGCGCGATGGCGTCAAGTTCCACAACGGCGCGACGCTGGATGCAAACGACGTTGTGCAGTCATACGTCGTCCAGTGGGACGCTGCGAATCCGCTGCATGTGGGTCGAGACGGTAGCTTCACGTACTTCCCGGGTCTGTTCGGGCAGTTCCTGAATGCGCCTCCGGCCGAATAAGCTAGCCGCATAAGGTGAGGTAGCCGGGTAGTCTCAAAGTGTGCAGGTGTCTTTCACTTTGAGATTGTCCGGCTATCCACCAGTCTTTGATTTGCTACGGGATCGACTGTGCTTCAATACATTCTCCGGCGGATCGTGCTCGCCATCCCAGTCATCATTGGCATTCTTTTTCTTACCTTTTTGCTCAACCGGCTGATCCCGGGTGACCCATGCCGGGCGATGTTGGGCGAGAAGGCGACCGATCAGATCTGCGACGCGTTTTTTGTCCGTTATGGATTGGACAAACCAATTCCGGTGCAGTTTGTCTACTATTTTGGGCGCGTGCTTGGCGGCGACCTCGGCGTCTCGATGCGTTTTGGCCGTCCGGTCACCGAAATGCTGATGGAGCGCCTGCCGGTCACGATTGAGCTTGCGCTGTCGGCGCTTTTTTCGCCACGTTTTTGGGATGATCCTCGGGATCACCGCTGCCTACTGGCAGAATTCACCCATCGATATCTTGACGATGATGCTGGCCAATTTGGGGGTCTCGATCCCCATCTTTGTATTGGGCCTGATGGCAGCGTATCTATTTGCCGTGGTGCTCAAGGACACGCCGGTGGCCTTGCCTCCCTCTGGACGGCTGCAGGCGGGTATGCGGGTGCCAAACATCGCTGAAGTATGGGGCATGGAGGGGCTTGGCGGACCGCCGCGCACCGTGCTTGACTTCCTCTCCTCCATGTATCTCATCAACGGCCTGTTGACCCTGAATATGGAATTGGCGAAGGACGCCGCGCGCCATATGATCTTGCCGATGGTGGTGTTGGCAACGGTGCCGATGTCTGTGATCGCCCGCATGACCCGTTCCAGCCTGCTGGAAGTCATGAACCTTGACTACATGCGCACGGCGCGGGCCAAGGGCCTCAACGAGCGGACAGTAGTCTTCCGCCACGCACTGCGCAATTCGCTGTTACCGGTTATCACCGTCGTCGGGTTGTCGTTGGGCGGTCTGTTAAGCGGGGCGGTGCTCACGGAGACGATTTTCGGCTTGACCGGTGTCGGCAAGACCCTGTTTGAGGCGATCTCATCGCGTGACTATGCCGTGATTCAGGGGTTCACCCTGGTGATCGCCTTCACGTACGTGCTTGTCAATCTGCTGGTTGACATTTCCTATGGGTTCCTTGACCCACGTATTCGTTTGCGTTAGTGAGTTTCGATTCCTGCCATGAGCACAATTGCCGCCAGCCCATCCAACAAGGTCGAGCCGATCTTCAATACAAAGCCGCGTGGTCTGTGGAGCCACGCGATGCAACGTCTGTTTCATCGCCGCTCGGCGATCATCGGCATGATTATCCTCGGCTCACTCATTTTCATCGCCGTTTTTGCCCCGATTCTCGCCACGCACAATCCGGTGCAGTCGCTGATCGGCGTTGAAGACGTCAAGAAGCGCGAAACGCCCTGTGTGCGGTTGCTTGGCTGCACTGACCGTGCGGAACACATCTTTGGCACGGACGGCAACGTACGCGACCTATATAGCCGTGTGATCTATGCCTCGCGCATTTCACTGCTAGTGGGTATCGTGTCGGTGACGCTAGCGCTCATCATCGGCACGCTGATCGGCATGATCTCCGGATATGTTGGTGGTTACACCGACAACTTGTTGATGGGGATCATGGATGTGTTGCTGGCATTTCCAAGCCTGATCCTGGCGATTGCGATCGTAACGGTGCTTGGCCCGGGTCTCTTCAACACCTTGCTCGCCATCAGCATCGTGAGCATTCCGATCTATGCGCGCATCATGCGTTCGAGCGTGTTGGCGATCAAGCAGCAGGACTATGTGCTCGCGGATCGGGCAGTCGGCACATCGGCGACTCGGATTCTCTTTTGGGCATCCTGCCGAACTCGTTGACCCCATTGGTCGTTCAAGGCACCCTTGGCGTCGCCACCGCCATCCTGGAGGCGGCGGCACTCTCCTTCCTGGGTCTTGGCGCACAGCCGCCGACGCCGGAGTGGGGTTCCATGATCGGGCAGGAGCGCAATCAGGTCTTTACGGCGCCTCACCTGATCATCTTCCCCGGTATTGCATTGATCCTGACGGTGTTGGGCTTCAATCTGCTGGGGGATGGGTTGAGGGATGCGTTGGATCCGCGGCAGAGGTCGTGAGACAGGGAGACAGGGAGACAAAGAGACAAAGAGACAAAGAGACAAAGGAGACAAAGTCACAGTACCACGTAGTCTTCTCCTGTGGGTACGAGATGATCATCACCTTCGTTATTCTTGCCGTTACGATTCTGCTGTTCGTCATCAACAAATTGAGACCCGATGTGGTGGCGATGTTGTCGCTGTTGGCGCTGTTTTTGACGGGGGTCTTGACGGCGCCGCAGGCGTTGGCAGGTTTCGCAGACTCCACCGTCATCATGGTCGCCGCTCTGTTTGTGGTGGGCGAAGGTTTGGCGCAGACGGGGATCACCGCCTGGATGGGACAGAGGCTGACCGGGTGGGCTGGGTCGAGCGAGACGCGGCTGCTGATCGCCCTGATGTTGGGGACCGCACTGCTGTCTGCGTTTTTGAGCAACACCGGGACGGTCGCCGTGTTGATGCCGGCGGTGGTGGCTGCTGTGTGGCGCATGCGGAGCCTGCCATCGCGCTTCTTGATGCCCCTGGCCTTTGCCGCCAGTATGGGTGGGTTGATGACGCTGATTGGCACCCCGCCGAACATCGTCATATCGGACACGTTGACTGCAGCGGGGCTGCAGCCCTTCAGTTTCTTTGACTTTGCCAAGATTGGCCTGCCACTGTTGGCGTGCGCCGTGGTGTTCATGGTGCTCGTTGGGCGGCGGCTGTTGCCTGTGCGGGAAAGCGCACGACCAGCGGCAAACGTCGAAGACTGGGTGAATTCCGTTGTCGAGTCGTACGGTCTGGAAAGCCGGCTCTTCCGCTTGCGTACGCCAGGGATCCAGTCTGGTTGGCAAGACACTGGCGGAAGCAGGGCTTGGTGCAGAGTACCATCTCTCTGTGATCGCCTAGAGTCCGGCGCCAGGTTGACGCAAGCGGTGTCAAAACAGCACAGGGGATAGGCGTATTGTGCTTCCCCCACCTACAGGATGCTTTCGAGGGTGCGGATGCCTTGCCGGGACCACAGACCGTAGTGCATGCAAACGACATTTTGATCGTCAAGGGTGCACGTGAGGAGGCCGAGCGGGCGCAGGTGGACTTCAATCTTGGTCTGACCGAGGTGACTGGTGGTAGCACGGCCTTGTCTGACGTGCTGGTGTCACCCGAAGTTGGCGTTGCCGAGGTCATGTTGGCCCCGCGGTCCCAATACACTGGTCTGACGCTGACTGAGGCGCAGATCGCGCAACAATACGGCGTTCAAGTGCTTTCCATCTTGCGAGCCAATCGCATCCTGCCGCGCGCCACGACGCAACTGCAATTTGGCGACGCTTTGCTTGTCCGTGGCGCCTGGAATGACATTGCAAAATTCCGGATTGAGAGCGACAACTTTGTTGTGGTTGGGTTGCCGGAATCGATGGCGACACAGATCGCCCGCTTCACGCTGCGCTCCTGGCTTGCCCTCGGCGCATTGGGGTTGATGGTGGTGTTGATGGTGACGAGCGCCGTGCCGACGGTGATGGCCGTGTTGATCGCGGCCATGATCATGGTGCTTTTCAAATGTCTTCCGCTTGAGAATGTCTATCGGGCAATCAACTGGCCCACCGTGGTCTTGATTGCGGCGACGCTGCCATTGAGCACTGCGCTGCAGGTGACAGGCGGGGCACAAGTCATTGTCGATACACTGGTGAGCACCGTGGGAGCGATGGGGCCAATCCCGTTGATGGCTGCCATCTTCCTATTGACGGCGGGGTTTAGCCAGGTGATCAGCAACACCGCCACGACGGTGTTGGTGGCGCCGATCGTGTTGCAAATGGCGATGAACCTCGGCCTCTCGCCGTACCCACTCCTGGCCGTTGTGGCCGTCGGCGCCTCTGCCGCCTTCCTTACCCCCATTGCCTCGCCGGTGAACACATTGGTGATGACCCCCGGCGGATACCGCTTCAACGACTACGTGAAGGTCGGTTTGCCCCTCCTCTTAATTGCGATGGTGCTTGCGCTGCTGCTGGCACCGGTGTTTTGGCCGTTGTAAGAAGAGGGATTGGAGATTAGAGATTGGAGATTAGGGATTGGAGATTCGCGCGAATCTCTAATCCCCAATCTCTAATCTCCAATCTCCAATCTCAATATAGGCCCATCTTCCCCTTCATCGCTTCATCAAAATCTCCAATGAAGGTCCACCAGTTGGTCAACGGGCGGCCACGGTAGGTGAGATTGTTGTTGGCGCCGGGTAGGTTTTGCATCCAGTAGATGAACCAGGTCAGGCTGTCGCGATTCCAGCGGTCGCTGTTCATGGCGATGCGTTGGCCGCTGCCATCGGGACGCCAATCTTCGATGTCGGTGAGCACGGTCTTGGAGTTGCGCCAATCGTAGTCACGCTCGCCGTTGGGCGGATAGTGCGCCCAGCCGCAGCGCCCCTCGCCCGGCTTTCCCACAAATTTATTCCAGAATAGATCCGGGTCGATGTGGCGGAGAACGGCCTCGATCTGGTGCATGTGGTCTTCGACGGCTTCGGACGGACCCCGCTGGTAGTTGTAGTGGTAGAAGGTGTAGGTGTTCTGATAGACGGGCAGATCGTGCGGGTCACGGTCGCTGTTGGAGATGTCGCCCCAAGGCCCGGCCATGTTGGACTCCCACAGATCGACGACACCCCCGTGGTAGCCCCACAGCCAGATCTCTTTGACGCCGCGGCCTTCGACATAGCGGCGTGCGTCGACGCGTGCCGTGATGGCCTGGTAGTCGGTCATAGGGACCTTGTGACCGGGCTTGCGCCAGGTGGGGAGCGGTTCTAGGAACTCCAGGCTATCTACGATCTCGTAGTGCAGGCTCGGTTTGGCGATGGGGTCTTTGTAGCCGTGGTAGATGCTACCCTGCGCCAGTGCTTCGAGCACACGCTGCGTGGTGCGTTCGGTGTGCTGGCGGATCTCCGCAAGCGAGCCGCGCACATCGCCGGTGGCGCGCACGTCGAGTTGGTCGCCGCTGACCGGGAAATAGTGGATCAGGAGCACCGGGACGGTGAAGGTGGCGTCCTGGGGGCGCGGCTGGATGGGTGACGTAAGCGATGGGGATTGGGGGTTGTCTTGGAACCAGGAAAGGAATTGGCGGAAGATGTCGGGCATGGTTTGATCGCGTTGGTGCGTTGATAACAAAAATGGGCTGGGGTAGGTGCTTTCAGCCGTACGGCGCTTGCACCTATGTTGCCTGCTCGTGCCACCGGCTTACGCCTGTGCTACACGGGGCAGGCTGCCCAGCTCGCTCTTTTCAGTGTAACACAGAATGACTGATACTCTCTCCCGTCAAGGGAAAATCGTAGGGACATCGGCGGTGCCGGTGACCCTACGAGAAACCTTCGTTGGTGACCCCGCGGCGGTGCCGGGGAGCTTGGGGTTGGTGACCCCGGACACGGCGGTGCCGATGTCCCTACGAGATCATTCGTTGGTGACCCCGGACACGGCGGTGCCGATGTCCCTACGATGATCATTCGTTGGTGACCCCGGACACGGCGGTGCCGATGTCCCTACGAGATCATTCGTTGGTGACCCCGGACACGGCGGTGCCGATGTCCCTACGATGAGGGGATCTGCGTCGATAACGACGGACACGGCGGTGCCGATGTCCCTACGAGATCATTCGTTGGTGACCCCGGACACGGCGGTGCCGATGTCCCTACGATGCGGGATCGGCGTCGATAACGACGGACACGGCGGTGCCGATGTCCCTACAGGGCGGGGTTGCGTCGATCACACCGGACACGGCCATGCCGTTGTCCCTACGGTATGTAACACCACAATGATCTGAAATTCATTCGGATTGGGGAAAGACCTGCCAGGAAGCTTTTGGCTTCCTGGCAGGATGCGAGGCTTCTTACTTGCGGGCGGCGGCGTAGTTGCTGGCGACAGCGTCCCAGTCGACGACGCTCCACCAGGCATCCAGATAGTCGGGCCGGCGGTTCTGATACTTCAGGTAATAGGCATGTTCCCAGACGTCGACGCCCAGGATCGGGGTGTCACCCTGCATCAGGGGCTGTCCTGATTGGGGAGGTTGTAGGCATCGATGCTGCCATCGGGCTTCACAACCAGCCAGGCCCAGCCGCTGCCAAAGCGGGTAATGCCAAGCTGTTTGAACTTGGCCTTGAATTCGTCAAAATTGCCCCACTTGGCGTCAATGGCCGCGGCCAGCGCGCCTGAGGGTGCGCCGCCCTTGTTGGGACCCATGATGGTCCAGAACAGACTGTGGTTGGCGTGACCGCCGCCGTTGTTGCGCACCGCGGTGCGGATGTTTTCGGGCACCTGGTCGATCTTGCGGCAGATTTCTTCAATCGACTTGGATTCCCATTCGGTGCCGGCGATTGCGTTGTTCAGGTTCGTAATGTACGCCTGGTGGTGCTTGCCGTGGTGGATGTTCATCGTGGTTTCGTCGATGTACGGTTCCAGCGCATTGGCGGCATAGGGCAGGGCAGGTAAGGTGAAAGCCATGATTCTTTCCTCCGTTGAGTGATTCGTATAGGTCAAACCGGTATGCAATCACAGAATTGCGCGTTTACCGGTCTAATAGCATAACCCAACTTTGGGGTTGATTCGGTGGCGGATTATACAAAGATAGTGACAAACAGAGCCGCGAACGTGAGCGAGCGGTTTGTGCCGGTAGCGATGGCGGGGGGAAACGCCTTACTGACGTGCGGCGCTCTGATGCGGCGGCGCGGTGATTGTGCGGCGCAAGTTCAGGGGGCCGGTGGAATGGCGGTGACGTGGACGAAGACGGTGCGGCGGCGGTGGAGGTGGACGGTCCAGCCGTGGCCGCGCAGGAGATCGATGGTGGGGCGATCCAGGTGACAGTTGTGGGCGACGCGGCTCCAAATTGGGGTGACGGCGGAGAAGACCGCAGCGACCGCAGATGTGGTGGGCCGGATGTGTTCGACCATGTGCAGCGCGCCGTCCGGCTTGAGCACGCGGCGAATCTCGCCCAATGCCCGTTCCGGATCCGCTACCGAGCAGAAGACGAGGCTGGAAACCACATGGTCGAAACGGGCGTCTTCGAAGGGCAGTGATTCCGCAGCGCCTACCTTCACCACGATCGGGACGGATGTCTCCCCCCTGCGCGACTCTGCTTTCGCGGCGAGTGTGGCATCGGGTTCGATCGCCCAGACGCCGGCTGCGGCACGGTAGAGGGGTAAATTAGCACCGCTCCCGACGCCAATCTCCAGCACGTCGCCGGTCAAATCTCTTACCAGTTGTTCGCGCCAGCTACCTTTGGCCCGGAGCGTCGTTGTGTTAGCCATAGAGTGTGATCAGCGTGACCTGTGGGCGGGTGCGAAAGCGTAACGGGATGCCTTCGCCGATGCCGCGGCTGACGTAAAATTGGGTATGCCCACGCGAGAATTGCCCGGAGACCTGTGCGCGTGAAAGATGGGCGGATTGCGTGTGCGCCGGTCCCCAGAAAGGCACCTGCAGTTGACCGCCGTGCGTGTGCCCGGAGATGACGGCATCGACCCGGTCCAACGCCGGGTGCGCAATGATGTCGGGGTTGTGGCTCAAGAGCACGGCCGGCTCGCCTGCCGGGATTGCGGCGAGGGCATCTGCCAGGTGGGGTGTCCCTTGCCCAAGATCATCGATGCCGGCCAGGTAGATATCCAACGGCAGCGATGGGTCTATAACATGGACCGAACGGTTATGCAAGACCTGGTAGTCCATCTCCTGCAGGAGCGCAGATAAGGCGTCGGTGTCGTTTGCACCGATCGGTTTGCCATCGAGTGGAGTGTTGCGCACGTACCAAACGAAGCGGGGCAGGCGAGATGCCGCCAATGTGACTCTGCCGAGCGGGTTGGCGCCGCGGTTGCGTGCGGTTTCGAGGTTCTGAAAGGTGCGCCACATGCGCGGCAGCGTGACGAGCATGTTGTAGTGCGTGTAGTCGTGGTTGCCATAGACGGCATAGCGGCCCAGGCGGGGTGCCGGCACCGCAGCGAGCAATTCGCGCACCAGTTCTAGCCCGCTATCGTAATGAATGAAATCACCCGTATGAATCAGCAGATCATATTCGAGGCCATCGACCAGCCGGCGGATGCGGTCAATCTTTTTCCGTTCCCGTGCGGTACGATTTCCCCCGCAAAAGTGGCTATCGGCGAGTTGTAGGATACGGAGTCCACGCGCCGGCAAACGGCCGGGTGCGTTGATTTGCATCTCAACACAGGCGAATTCGATGTTGAGCGGTTCGATCGCATAGGCATAAACGCCGAGGAGGGCAGCCGTGCTGGCGCCCGCCAATGCCAAACCAGTAAGCCCGCGCAGGGGGCTTCGTGTCACGCGCACCGCCGGCTCTTGCGGTGCGATTTGAATCTCTGCCATAGTTTCTGACTTCTCCTATGCTCTATCATACGCCATTGGGGGTGGGGGGATGAAAAGGTGGGGCGTGTGACACGGATCCTCAATACACCTCAGAACCCCGTGACAACCCTTTCCCTCCATCATTAGCTTGTTTCCAAGATGGCGCTTGTTGTGTGACAAGGAAATGGCTGATTCATGAAGAACCCGATTCGGGTCGTGATCGCCGATGACCATGCCCTGGTGCTGCAGGGACTCCGGAGCCTTCTGGCCGCTGAGGAGGATATTCGCGTCATCGCGACGGCAACCGACGGTGAACGGTTGATGGATGCCGTGGAACGCTTTGCCCCTGAAGTGGCGCTGGTGGACGTTCGGATGCCCTATCTCGATGGGTTGGCGTGCCTGGAACGGATCCGTGCCACGGCGCCGGAGACGCGGGTGCTCCTAATCACTGCCTACGATGACGGTGACACGTTGCGCACTCTGATTGCAGCCGGTCCGGATGGTCTCCTGCTGAAGTGCGACCCGCCCGAGCAGGTCGCGGCAGCCATTCGCCAGGTGATGGCGGGACAACTGGTCTTCCCGGCATCCGCCCGGCAGTTGCTCCGCCCTGCAACGCCGAAAACGACTGCCGTTGAGCTATCTCCGCGCGAATTGGATGTGCTCAAACTTGTGGCGGAGGGGCTGAGCAATCTGGAGATCACACAGCGGCTGCACATCAGTGCAAACACCGTAAAGTTTCATCTTCAGAATATCTACCAGCGGCTGGGCGTGCAGAATCGAACGGAGGCGAGCCGTTGGTATCTTGACCATGGACGGGTGCGCGAGGGTGAGCGGTCCCGGTCATGAAGGCGCACCCGCCCATTTGGGCGGGTGAACAACCATCCGGTCACCCCCCAATGACCACCTGCTTGTGTATTCTGGCACAAATGAAATCCTGGTAAAGTAGCGGCAAGTTTGCAGAGAGAGCCGGTGGTGTAACACGAACGCTTTGTTGCCGGTGGTCTACAGTCCTATGTAATTACTTGCCAGGAGAAGAACCATGCAACTACAGATGCCAGCGACCCATGTGGCGAATGAGCAATCCGCGGTGGAAGTGAACAGCAAGTACCGCGCGGGCGTCCGGACCTATGCCGAGGATTACTACGCACCCGACTACGTGCCGCACGAAAGTGATCTGCTCTGCGCCTTTCGCATCACCCCGAAAAGCGGCGTGAGCATGATTGAGGCGGCGGCGGCTGTGGCGGCGGAGTCTTCGACCGGCACCTGGACCGAGGTCTGGTCCAACCAGTTGACGGATCTGGATTTCTACAAAGCCAAGGTCTACGCCATTGAAGATGACATCGCGTTCATTGCCTACCCGCTCGACCTGTTTGAGGAAGGCAGCATCGTCAATATCATGTCGTCGATCGTCGGCAACGTCTTCGGCTTCAAAGCGGTTGCCGCGCTGCGCCTGGAAGACATGAAGATCCCACTGGCGCTCGTCAAGACGTTCCCGGGGCCGCGCGTGGGGCTGTATGATGAACGCGTCTGGTCAAACAAGTGGGGCCGGCCCTTGATTGGCGGCACGGTGAAGCCCAAGCTGGGGTTGTCGCCCAGAGACTATGCGACGATTATCTACGAGTGCCTCGTCGGTGGGCTGGATACGACCAAAGATGACGAGAACATGAACTCGCAGCCCTTCAGCCGGTGGCGCGATCGGTTCATGTATGCGCAGGACGCCGTGGTCAATGCCATGGGGACGACCAATGAGTTCAAGGGCCACTGGCACAACATCACCGCAGCCTCGACCTCAGAATCGCTGCGGCGCATGGAATATCTGCATGGCATGGGCGCCAAGATGTGTATGTTTGACTTCTTGACTGCCGGCTTCGCGGCCAGCACCGACATTTTTGCACGGGCCTCGGAATTGAACATGATTGTGCACTGCCACCGGGCCATGCATGCTGTGTTCACGCGCCAGAAGAATCATGGCATTCACATGCGGGTGGTGGCCAAGTGGCTGCGTCTTTCCGGCGGCGATCACCTGCACCGGCACGGTCGTAGGCAAGCTCGAAGGCTCCTGGAATGACACGCTGGGCATCATTGACCTGCTGCGCGAGCGAAGCATCAGCCCAGACCCGGTGCGCGGTATCTATTTTGACCAGGATTTTGGCGGTTTGAAGTCGGTGTGGCCGGTGGCGTCAGGGGGAATTCACATCCATAATATTCCTGATTTGCTCCGCATCTATGGCAACGATGCCTTCTTCCTCTTCGGCGGCGGCACGCACGGACACCCAAAAGGCAGCCGTGCCGGTGCACGGGCGAATCGTGTCGCCGTGGAAGAGTTGGTGGCCGGTAAGACACTTGAAGAGGCCGCGCGCACCTGCCCCGAACTGCGGGAGGCGATGGAGTTGTGGGGGAACGTGACGTTTGAAGTGCAGAACTGAACTCGTATTACGTATCTCGTGTCTCGTGTTGCGTGCTCCGAAGTGCGAGATACACCATAGGAAATACGCAACACGAAACACGAGACATTCAAGGGGCAATCATGAACAAACCCAATCGTCCAATCGTGTTAGGCATTGTTGGCGATAGTGCGGCGGGAAAGACTACGCTGAGCCGGGGGCTCACGCAGGTGCTCGGCGCCGATCGCGTGACGCATATCTGCACCGACGACTATCACAAGTATGATCGGCGCGAGCGGACCGTGCACAATATCTCGGCGCTGCATCCGGACTGCAACTACCTGGACATCATGCAGTTGCATCTTGAGCGCCTGCATTATGGACAGCCCATTCTGAAGCCGGTCTATGATCACAACACAGGCACACTGGTCCGGCCCGAGTATGTGCAGCCAAAGGAGTTTGTCATCGTGGATGGCCTCCTGAGCTTCTTCACGCCGGTCATGCGCCAGTTCTTTGATGTGAAGGTCTTTTTGGCGCCGCGCGAGGACCTGCGCCAGGTGTGGAAGGTGCGGCGCGACACAACCAAACGTGGTTACACACGCGAGCAGGTGCTTGACTCCTTGCGCAAGCGTGAGCAGGATTCCGAGCAGTTCATTCGACCGCAGGCGCAATGCGCTGATATCGGGGTGAGTTTTGCCCCGCCCGAAGGCGTTACCGCGGAGGAATCCGGTTCACAACTGGATGTCCGGCTCGTGTTGCGCCCCACGATTCCGCATCCGGATCTGAGCTATCTATTTGAGGATCGGACCACCAGCGAGGGGATCCGGCTGAAACTGGGGCGTGACGGTGGATTACCGGTCGATTTTCTGGAGATCGACGGCACGGTGGCAACGCGGCCGGCACGGCGGATGGAGCAGGCCATCTGGCAACATATGCCTGAGATGGAGCCAGTCGGCGATGCGCTGTTTGGCGACTATCAAGACGAGCGTGGCACCCAGCACAGCCATCCGTTGGCGCTGACGCAACTCTTGATCGCCTATCACCTACTGAGAAAGTACAAGGATCTTGCCCATCTGCCCTATGCGGCGCCTGTGGCCGCGCTCTCACGGCTGCAGGTGACACAAGACGCCGCAGCCGAAGCACTGGTGCCGGCGTGATGGCCGGGGCCATCAATTCAGGGCGTTTTTTTCACCAACCAGGGTTGTCGCCGATGGCACTGCTTCCAGGCGTTCGATGGGGATGGGCTGGCCCGATACTTCGCTCAGCCCGTAGACGCCGTCTTCGAGCCGTTGTAGGGCATGTTTCACCTGGCGCAACTCGGACAGGGCACGCACCATCAGCGTCTCTTCGTTTTCGGCGTCAAACAGACGCCGGGCGAGGTCCAACTCATCATCGACGCCTGCTGCGCTGCCATAGTTAGGGTCACCGAGATCTTGCTTCCACGCCGCGATTTGGTGTTCCAACTCTGCCTTTTGGCGCTCTAGCAGTTTGCGAAAGTGGTCAATCTGTTTCGACGTCAACATCGTGATCAGCCTTTCCTGGTTGGCATGTTGGCAGGAGTCCGCCCGCACGGTATGCACCATGCGGGCGGACTTGCATTAGCGGCCTTTGACTTCGGTCCAGAGGCGATCGTAGAGGACTGTTGCCTCTCCGATATCTTCCACCCAGACACCTTTGTTCCAGACGTCGGGGGCGTATTGGTAATCGGGGAATTGATATACGCTTCGTAGAGTTCATGCTGGTTTTCTTTTGCGTAATCGAGCGCGGCCTGGTTGGGCATCGTGTAGGGAAATTCCTCCAGCATCTTCCAGAAGACATCGCCCTGCAGCGAGTAGTTGAGCCAGGCATAGGCGGCGTCGGGGTGCGGCGCAGCGTTGAGGATCACGTAGGCATCGGCGAAGTTGTATTGGCCTTCAGTGGGGTAGACATAGTCGATGTTCCCGAGTTCGCGCTGTGCCAGCACTGCTTCGGCGGTCCAGACCATGCCCAGATCGGCGTCGCCCGCAATCAGGGCGGTCTTCGGGCTGTCGGAATCAAAGATTTTGATGTTGTGAACCAGTTCGGCGACTTTGGGCTTGACGGCAGCCAGTTCGGCAGGATCGGTGGTGTTCGGATCTTTGCCGGCAGTCATGAGCGCCATGCCGGTGATTACCCGTGGGTCATCGATGAAAACCATTTTGCCGGCATACTCCGGTTTCCAGAGGTCGGCCCATGATTGCGGTATATTCGTGACTTTGTCTTTGTTGACGACGATCGCCTGGGTGCCGGCCTGGTAGGGGACGGCATACTCGCCGGTGTCGTCGCCGTGCACAGGGAAGAAGCCTTCGGCGATATTTTTCAGATTGGGGAGCTTTGCCAGGTCAAGTTTTTGCAGCAGGCCGGTGCGAATCATCGGCGGGATGATGTAGTCGGTCGGCTGCGCCAGGTCGTAGGTGGTTGCGCCCTGGCTCAACTTGGCAAACATCTCTTCGTTGCTGGAATACTCCTCGCGATTCACCTTGACGCCGTAGATCTGTTCGAAGCAGTCAATGGTGTCTTGAGGGATATATTCGGTCCAGACAAAGAGATTCAAATCCTTCGATGTCACCTCGACGCGTGGGTTTGGTTCAGGGCAGACAAAACCGCTTTTTGTTGTGATTTGGCCGCCTTCGGCTTTTTGTTCGCCGCCGCCGCAGGCGGTCAATAGGGCTGCGCCAAGCAGTAATCCCAGCAAGGTTATGCGTAATGCGTGACGAGAAAGTCCCACGGAAGCTATCCTTTCACATGTTCGATCACAGGCCCGGTAACGCGGTCCATGATAACAGTTTTTGAGGAAACTTGCGATTGCAACGCGAGAATGAAATCGTAGGAGACCGGGGAGGGGCTATTGGCCCCAATGGCGACAATCAGCCTGTTTTCTTGCAGACTGATTGTCGCCATTGGGGGAACTGCTTGGTAATGCGGGTTGCGCTGTTGGCGCTATTGGCCCTTCACTTCGGTCCAGACCTGGTCATAAAGTGGCAGGGCGTCGCCGACATCTTCGATGCGATGGCCGGTTGTCAACACGTCCGCGGGCGTGTTTGAGATGTTAGAATCCATGTACGCCTTGTAAAGATCCGGGTGATTGGTCTTTGCGAACTCAAGCGCTCCCGAGTTTGGATTGGTATAGGGGAACTCCTCCAGCATCTTCCAGAAGACGTCAGGCTGTAGAGTGTAGTTGAGCCAGGCATAGGCGGCGTCGGCATGCGGTGCACCGGCCGGAATGGCGTAGTTGTCCTGCCAGAGGATGGGGCCTTCGGTCGGATAGATGTACTGGATGGCGGGGTTCTCGCGTTGGGCCAGCACGGCTTCGGCAGTCCACGTGATTCCCAGATCGACATCGCCGGCGATCAAAGCAGTCTTCGGGCTGTCGCTGTCAAAGACTTTGATCCCCTTCACCAACTCAGCTAGTTTCGTCTTGGCCTCCTCCAGTTGCGCGCGGTCGGTGGAATTCACTGGGTAGCCCAGGGTCAACAACGTGATGCCAATGATTGCCCGTGAATCATCAAGGCTGATGAGGCGACCGGCATAGTCTGTTTTCCAGAGGTCGGCAAAGGACTTGGGGGGATCCGTCACCACATCGCTGTTGTAGACAATGGCGTCGGTCCCCGCCTGATAGGGGAGGGTGTACTTGTTGCCGGGGTCGAATGGCAGGTCCATGTAGTTGGGATCCAGATTCGAAATCACCGGGAGTTTGCTCTTGTCCAGTTCCTGAAGGAGATTCTGGCGGATCATCGGCGCCACGATGTAGTCGGTGGGTTGGACGATGTCGTAGTTGGCGCCACCGGCGCTGAGTTTGGCGAACATCTCCTCGTTGCTTGAGTACTCGGAGTGGTTGACATCCACGCCGTAGACTTCTTCGAAGCAATCGATCGTCCATTGCGGGATGTATTCGGTCCAGACAAAAAGATTGAGTTCGGTGGACGTCACTTCGACCTTTGGATTTGGGGCGGGGCAGGATAGATCGCCGGCTGAGGCGCCAGACGATTCATCGCTCGAGGCCGCGGGTTGTTCATCCCCGCCCCCGCAGGCGCCAAGGACGAGGCCAGCCAGGATCAGGACAGTGACGAGGCTGGGGAGCCAAGATTTTTTGTGGGACATCATTCTCTCCGTTGTTGTTTTACTCTCGATTCTGAAACCATTGGGAGATGCCGACGGCGATCAGCACCACCACAATCCAAATAGTGGAAAGCGCATTGACTTCCGGTGTTACGATCCGGCGGAGGAGACCATACACGTAAATCGGAAGTGTGGTTGCGCCGGGGCCTGTGGTGAAGAAGGTGATGATAAAGTCATCCAGGGAGAGGGTGAAGGCGAGCATGGCGCCTGCGAGTACGCCCGGGGCGATAAGTGGGAGCGTAACGCGCACAAACGTTGTGAGCTCGTTGGCGCCGAGGTCCATGGCGGCTTCTTCAACACGATTGTCGAAGCCATGCAGGCGCGCGCGTACGACCAGGATGACGAAAGGCACACTGAACGCAATATGTGAAACGATGACCGTGCCCAGCCCTAATGACAACCGGCGATCAGGCGGGAGGTTGAGACCGGTGTTTACAAAGCCAAAGAGCGCGCTGAAGAGCACCAGGATGCCGATACCCATGACGATTTCAGGCGTCACGATAGGGAAGTACATGGAGGTCTCAGAGAAGTTGCGCCCGCGGAATTGATAGCGCTGCAATGCGAGTGCGGCCATCGTGCCAATGAAGGTGGCGACAATGGTGGAGGTCGTTGCGATGATGAGGGTGTTGCGCGTTGCATCCAGCGCATCCTCGTTTTGGAGGAGTTGGCAGTACCAGTAGAAAGGTCCGCAAGGACCTTTGTTGACGACCCCTTCAAAGACGATGTTCGTCTTGGATGAATTGAACGAGAAGACGATTAAGACGAGGATTGGCGCATACAGAAAAATGTATACGAGAATGGCGGACAGGGTAAGCCAGGGCGAACGACGGTGGGTGCTCATCCGGCGACAATCTCCTCACCGAGGCCAAAGCGCCGCGTATAGTAGAGGGTCATCACCAACGTGAGGATCAGCAAGATGATGGACGCCGCCGAGCCAAAGGGTGGGTTACGTGCATCCAGGAATTGGCGCTGCACAAGATTGCCGACGAGGATCACCTGTTTGCCGCCCAGGATATCGGAGACGACGAAGGTGCCGATGACGGGAATAAAGGTCAAGATCGTGCCCGCCACCACGCCCGGCATCGACAGCGGCAGCGTGACGCGCCAGAACGTGCTCCAGGACCTGGCGCCCAAATCCGAAGCTGCCTCATAGAGGTTTGGCTCGATTTTTTCGAGTGACGTGAAGATCGGGAGGATCATGAAGGGTAGAAATTCGTAGACCATGCCGATCAATACTGCCGTCTGCGATGGATAGATATCAAGCGGTGTGAAGGGGATATTGAGCAGGCCAAAGATCCAGGCGAGCGAGGAGTTCAGCACGCCCTGGGAGCGAAGAATCATCACCCACGCATAGATGCGGATCACGAAGTTCGTCCAGAGGGCACCAGCACCAGAAACAGGTAGAGGTTGCGGCGTTTCTCGGGCGCTCTGGCAATGAAATATGCCAGCGGATAGGCCATGAGAATGACGACGAAGGTCGTCTGGAACGCAAGCAAGATCGACCGTGCCAGGATGTTCAGGTACAGTGGATCCCAGCCTCCGTCCTCAGTGAAACCCATGAGGCGGATATAGTTTTCGAGGGTAAAACTGTAGATCACCTGGCCGTCGGGGCCGCGCTGGCTGAAACTGGTGACGACAGTGAGCAAGAGCG
Organism: Candidatus Fredericiella danica; assembly: GCA_016713335.1. Taxonomy (GTDB): domain Bacteria; phylum Chloroflexota; class Anaerolineae; order Caldilineales; family Caldilineaceae; genus Fredericiella; species Fredericiella danica. The sequence goes on from JADJPH010000104.1 coordinate 35,864, forward strand.
GAATGATCAGCAACAGGATCATGACCAGCATGGTGGGCAGGATCAAGAACGTGCCCTGAAGGGGGCGATTTTCGCGCAGTCTTTGTAGCATGGCGTTACTCCGTCAGCACCCGAGCGGCTTCGGCCGCGAAACTGACCGTCACCGTTTCGCCTTCGCGGGCGAAGAGCCGTGTTTCCGCCGATGCGTTTTGTTCGCGCACCCGCACTTCCTGGCCGTCATCCAGCTTCACCCCATATTGGGTATCGGTGCCGATGTAAACGACACTGGTCACGCGTCCCGCAAATCTGTTTTCGCCGGTGTGTTCCCCCTGGATTTGCATCTTCTCGGGACGGATGGCAGCCGTAACCCGCAGGCCGCGATCTACTGGTTTGGGCGTGACTGCCCAACACGAAAGGCCGCCGTCTAGATCGACGCGCACCTGCTTGCCATCTCTTTCGGCGACAAGACCTTCCAGAAAATTGGTGTCACCGATGAAGTCGGCGACGAAGCGGCAATTCGGGTGTTCGTAGATCTCGTTGGCATTGCCCACCTGGAGCGCCACGCCCTGGTTCATGACTGCGATCCGGTCACTCATCGTGAGCGCCTCTTCCTGGTCGTGGGTGACAAAGACAAAGGTAATGCCCACTTCGCGCTGCAGTCTCTTCAATTCTATCTGCATTTCCTTGCGCAGCTTGAGATCGAGTGCACCCAGGGGTTCGTCAAGGAGTAATACCTCAGGACGATTGATCAACGCGCGCGCGAGAGCCACGCGCTGCTGCTGCCCGCCCGACAACTGCTTTGGTTTGCGTTTTTCGTAACCGGGGAGCCTTACCATCGCCAGTGCTTCTTTGACGCGCTGTTCAATTTCTGGTTTTGGCGTCTTCTTCATCTGGAGGCCAAAGGCGACATTCTCGCCGATCGTCATGTGGGGAAGAGTGCATAGCTTTGGAAGACGGTGTTGACCGGGCGCTGGTAGGGCGGTATCTTACCCATGGCGCGACCGTGGAGATAGACCTCGCCCTGAGTTGGCAATTCGAAGCCGGCAATCATGCGGAGTGAGGTTGTCTTGCCGCAGCCCGACGGGCCGAGGAGCGCAAAGAATTCACCGTCGAGAATCTGAAGCGAGACATCCTTGACGGCGGTCACGGTCTCGCCGCTTGGCCCGGGGAACTGTTTCCAGACGTGGTCGAGTGCAACGGCTATGTCAGCCATCGGCGATTATCTCCATCCGTCGTGCTTGTAATGAGCGTGAAGCGTAGGTGCACCTGCTACAGTCATCGCCGGTCATGCGTGGTCTTGACTTGACTATCACGGCCGGTCGAACCGGCGGGTTGTCGCATGCGTCATTGCCCTGCGGAGGTACGTTCGTTGATGACCGGGGGAAATTTCCGCAAGTGTAGCACTTCCGGGGCGTTAGTCAAGTCTATTTACGCTTTGGGGGAATCTCCGGCAATCAGAGGGATCACCACGGGATAGACGAGGTCAATCTGCTGGGTGCTTTGCGTTGGATCGATCATGTCATGCCATACTTTTTGTTCTTTGGGGAACTCATAAGTGGTGACATTGGCGCCATGCGCTTTCCAGCCATCGACCATCTTATAAATGAGTTTGAGGCTGACTGCAGTATCGAAGGCGCTTGTAATCGAGACAATCTGCTTTGCGGTTGGTGGAACACGCTTGGAGTCGTCGAATACTCTGCGCCCCATGATGAAGATTTGGGCAAGGCCATGGGTGGAAAAGCGCGGATACCCATGCGGCGGGCCATCGACCTTGTCTTTGACGCGCGGGTCCCACCAGATAAACAGATTGGGGAGATGGGGAACAGTCTTGCGAAACAGTGTGCTCACCCAGATCGGCACAATTGGCAGGCCTGCTGAGGGAGCCATACCGACCGCACGATCCACATCGTTGCGATATTGCGCCGCCCATGCCGCCATCACGCCGCCCATTGATAGGCCACAAATCGTGACCTGGTCGCCAAGTCCCTGGGCGATGTCGACGGTCTCTTCGGTGAGCTCGATGAGATCAGTGGCTGTGAGTTTCGCCTGGTCTTTGGTCAATACGTCCTTGTAGCCATGATAGGAGATGCGCGGAATGAGTACGTTGTAGCCGCGATCATAGAATTCCTTGCCCAACAGCACATACTGTGCCGGCGCATTGGTGTAGCCGTGGTAGAAGACAATCGTCTTCGCCGTCTTGTCGCCATGCGTCAAAAACTGGGTATAGCTATTTTCGCGGATTTCGGGTCCATCGAGCGCCTGGAGCGTCTGGATGCGCTGCACCGCCTCGGTATAGGTAGCGGCTGGGCGAGGAGAACGGGTGGAAGCAAGCTGTGCCATAGAACCCTCAACTCAGAGATGTGGCGCGGATGGTTATGTTGCGTCGAAGCGCATCGCCGCCAATGTATCATTCAATAGCGTATCTGTCCACCCGCGGTCGGTTACTTGCGCCAGCATGGAGCGTAAGATAGGATTGATGTGTGCATTTGTGTTTCATCGCTCTGGAGGCTGGATTTATGGAGTTATTCGCTTATATCATTGGCTATTTCCTGGCGTTGTTTTGGGTAGTTGTCCATGCCATGTTCTTCGACCCTGAAGTCTATGCATTCGGGAGCGAGAGTCCGTATAGCTTCTGGTTGGTACTGGGCGTGATGTTTCTAGCCGGCGTCTCGACGCTCTTGGGACAAAGCGTCATTCTGTTCATTAATCGGGTGCGCCGCGGCCGGTTCGTCGTCAGCCTGGTCACGAATGGTTTACTTTTCGTCGTGCAGTATGTGGTATGGGGAATCGTAATCGGTATTGTGGGACGGTTCATTTTCCAGTTCGAGCCCCAACCAGGCGCGATTGTGCGGCTGGTTGGGCTTAGCACGGCGCCGCTGGTGTTGGGGTTTCTGGTCCTGATCCCCTATTTAGGCGCTTTTATCGGCAAACTGCTGAATGTGTGGGTCTTCCTCATCCAGGTTGTGATCATCACTGAAGCCTTTCACACCGGATTTTGGCGGGGCGTGATTGCAGTCGGCGCCGGGTGGCTAATCATGCTCTTGATGACAAATACGATTGGCAAGCCCGTGGTCAGGATGCGCAACTTTTTTTGGAAGCGGGTTACCGGAACGCCCATGGAAGCCACTGCGCAAGATATTTTGCTCTCGTTTTCAGGTGCTGGCGAGACCCCGGTTACCGAGGGCGCAGCCCCAGGAGGCAGTGCGTGATCGAACTCATCTTTATTGGGGCATTGGCGTTGCTGTTTGTTTCTGCGGCGTTGGCCCCTCTGGAATCATTGGGCTGGTGGGCGGGCTGGAGCGGAAAACCACCGGAGAAGGGCAAATTCATCGAGGAGGATGCCGCCAACGCCGGCAACGAGCCGGAAGCTGATTTCTACCTGGTCTATTTGTCTGGGATCGGTGCGATTTCCGGCACCTCGGTGCCGGCTGAAGAGTACCCGTTCATCCATGGTCTGGAAGAGCGGCTTGTGGGCGCCAAGGTGATCAGCGATATCTACCCGTATTCGGTGACCAACAACGGGTTGACAGGTCAGCGCTTCTTCGCCTGGCTATGGAAGTGGATTGAAAATATCAGTCCCAAAAGTCCTGCTGCCGTTCTATCGTTTCTGGTGAACGCGCGTAACACGATGCAACTATTTGTGTCTGCGGATCGCCGGTATGGTCCAATCTACAACCTGGGCATTGCAAACGAGATTCACCGTGGGCTTGTACGGCACGGCTATCGAAAGCAGAGTGGCAAGCCGATCGTGTTGCTGGGGTGGAGCGGCGGCGGTCAGATCGCAATTGGTTCGGTGACCTATCTGGCGCCGCTACCGGGTCCGATCTACGTCATTTCCTTAGGGGGCATGCTTTCGGATGACATTGGTTTCAACCAGGTGGATCATCTTTGGCATCTCTATGGCACTGCCGATCCCATTCAGGCGATGGGGGGGGTGCTGTTTTCGGGGCGTTGGACGATCAAGCCAAACTCACCGTGGAATGAGGCGATGGCAGGCGGAAAGATCGACATCATTTGTCTTGGGCCATATAAACACAACAGTGCTCATAACTACTTCGACATGACGAATAAGCTGCCCAACGATAAGCGAGGCCGGACGTACGGGCAGAAGACGTTGGACACGATCGTCTATGTCTTGCAGCAGTCTGACATTCTAAAGACCCCGTCGACCGTTTTTGGTAATGCCAGGGATATGCCGTTAATTCATGCGGCGGTGATGTCTGCGGATGAGTATGTCGAGCGAACGGCGGCACTCGCCGCAGAGGTTGCGGCAGAGGAGCCGCCGGCCCCAGTGGAATCTCCGGCGCCGGCGGAGCCAATCGCGGCGAAGACGGACAAGTAGCCCGCGAATTGCCATGAACAGCAATCCAGGAAGCTTGTCACTTCCTGGATTGCAAGCGTTCCCACGAATGTTATCCCGCCACCATGTCCAGAAATAACTGATGCCACCGCAAGTCTGCGGTCAATTCCGGGTGGAATGCGGTGGCAAGGATGTTCCCCTGCCGCACCGCAACGATGACGATTTCGTCATGGCCCGCAGTTCGAGCAAGCACCTCGACTTGTGATCCCGCCTCAATGATCGCGGGGGCGCGGATGAAAATCGCAGGGCATGGTTCCGCACCGAGGAGGGGCACCTCCAGCAGCGTCTCAAAGCTCTTGCTTTGCCGGCCAAAGTAGTTGCGGTTGACCGTTACATCCAGCCCACCAATGAGCGGCTGACCGCCCTGTTTCTGCCCAACCGCGCGATCGGCCAGCAGGATCATGCCGGCGCATGTCCCCCAGACAGGCTTGCCGCTGCGCACCCACTCCCTTAGCGGCTCAACAAGTCCCCAGCGTTCGGCGACAAGGCCCATCGCAGTGCTCTCGCCACCCGGAAGAATCAGCGCTGCCAATCCTTCCAGCTGTTCCGGCTTGCGCACCTCGACCGCCTCCACACCCAGTTGGCGGACTTTTGCTGCATGTTCAAGGAATGCGCCTTGTAGGGCGAGAATGCCGATTGTAAGCATGATATTACGTATTTCGTATCTCGTATTGCGTATCTCGTTGAACGTGCACATGTCTGCCCATTCGAGCGAAATACATCTCACGAGACACGAGACACGAGACACGAAATACGTGCTACGCCGGCTACCAGCCGCGCACCGCCATCCTCTGATTGTCCGCCAGCGTGTCCAGGTTGATGCCGACCATGGGTTCACCCAGGTTTTCGCTGACTTCGGCCAGGATGGCAGGGTAGTTGAAATGGGTGACAGCCATGACGATCGCCCTGGCGCGCTTGGCGGGGTCGCCGCTCTTGAAGATGCCGGAGCCGACGAAAACGCCATCGACGCCCAACTGCATCATCAGGGCGGCATCAGCCGGCGTCGCCACGCCACCGGCGGCAAAGTTGACAACTGGCAAGCGGCCCAGTTCGGCGGTCTGCTTGACCAACTCGTAGGACGCCTGAATTTCCTTGGCGAAGGTGAACATCTCGTCTTCGTCCATGGTCTGAAGCCGGCGGATATCTTTGTTCATCTGGCGGGCGTGGCGCACGGCCTCGACGACATTGCCTGTACCCGCTTCGCCTTTGGTGCGGATCATGGCGGCGCCTTCGCTGATGCGGCGCAACGCTTCACCCAGGTTGCGGGCGCCGCACACGAACGGGATGGCGAACTTATGCTTGTTGATGTGGTTTTCTTCGTCGGCCGGGGTCAGCACTTCGCTCTCATCGACATAGTCGACGCCCAGCGCCTGGAGGATTTGCGCTTCAACCATATGGCCGATGCGTGCCTTTGCCATGACCGGGATGGTCACTGCGGCCATGATGCCCTTTATCATCTGCGGGTCGCTCATGCGCGCCACGCCACCATCGCGACGGATGTCGGCAGGAACGCGTTCGAGCGCCATCACGGCGACTGCACCGGCTTCTTCGGCGATGCGCGCCTGCTCAGGAGTGACCACGTCCATGATCACGCCGCCCTTGAGCATTTGCGCAAGCCCCGCCTTGACGGCAAAGGTGCCGGTGATTGCGCCATTCGTGCCATTTGCGGGGAGTTTTGTTTCGAGGCTCATCTGTCTTTCTCCTTTTACTCCACACTTCAATCTACACGCAGCATGACAAGGTCATGGTGCCGGTGCGAATCGTTGCTTCGCCGGAGAGCCGCTGACGATATGTACGCGTGGGACTGCATATTGTACGCAATGCGAAGAAAGTACGCCAAAAGTGCCGCCTGACAAACAAAAAAGGGTGGCGCCCGCAGGAGCGAGCGCCACCCTTAATCCAACTACGAGATACGCATTCCGAAATACACAAAACTTCGTGCGCCCAGAGGGAAAGGCGCCCCGGTTGTGTTACGGCGCCACAGGTGTGTACGTCATGTTGCCGGCATCCACTGGCAGGGCCAGATACAAGTTGCCGTCCTGCGTGATATAGGACTGCACACTGGTCAGATCCCGGATGTAGGTGTCCTGCTGGGACCCTTCCGGGCAGGCCATGCGCGTGGACGCCGGTAACTCGATCGTCACGGTCCCGCCTTCACCGGTGGTATAGGCGCCCTTGAAGGTGTTGCAGTCCGTGGTGGCGCTGACCGAACTGTCTTCGGCGAAGCTCAACTGGAAGGCGTCGGGCTCTACCGGGTCGACGCGACTGCCATCGTTCAAGACGTTGCCGGTCCACAACCATACCGTGCCGGGGAGTGGGGCGGGCTGTGGGAGCACTGCCTCAGTCGCCTCAGGCGTGGCCTCTGTAGCGGTTGCCTCGGTGGCGGCGGGCGTGGCTTCTGCGGAAGGCCCCTCTGCGGCCGGTGCGAAGTTCATGGTCCCGCTGTCGAAGGGCAGTTGCAGATGCAAGTTGCCATCTCGCAGCAGGTAGAATTGGATGCTGGTGAGATCCTGGATGTAGGCGTCCTGCTGGGCGCCATCCGGGCAGGCCATCATCGTGGAGGCAGGCAGCCCGATGGTAATCTGAGAATCGGCGCCAAGGGTGTATGTGCCCATGAACGTATTGCAGTCTGTGGTAGCGCTGAGCGAACCATCCGTGCCGAAGGCCAGTTGGAAGGATACACCCTCGGCGGGTAGTCTTTCGCTGCCGTCATTCATGAGCGTTCCGGTCCAGGTCCAGGTGGTCCCTGCGAGTGCGTCATCGCCTGCGGCCTGTGCTGTTCCCGTCTTGGTCTCGCTGACCATCACCAACTGGCCGTCCTGCAATTCGTAGACTCGGACAACCGGTTGGGTCGGGCAGCACGCAGGGTCGCTCGAGCCATGTGTGATCATGTCCACCGTGATCTGGTTGTCAGCGATGTTCAGGCTATCCACATGGATGCGATCACCCAACTCGGTCGACGCCATGTCTGTTGGCGCGCCGTCTACGATCTGCACGACATGCAGGGAGATGAACGAACCGCTGCCGCCACCGCCTTCAGCGACGAGCACTGCCGCCGACTGCTGTCCATCCAGTTCACCAAAGGCCATCGGGCTGGGCAACAAGACGACGCCGTTCAGGCTGACTGATCCGGGCGCAGCCTGTTCGGTGTATGAGCCATCGATCAGCGTTGCGACACCGCTTGCAGTCACGGTTGAGGTATACGTCATATTGGCCAGCGCCACCGGCGAAAGTGGATTGACCGAAGTTGAGACTGTGACGGACTGCACAACCTGGTCCAGGGCATCTAGATCGGGTTAAAATCAGCCGCAGTGGCAGCGTTAAGTTGCTCGGTGACGCCAGCAAGATAGGCTGTGTAGCTGTCCGCGTCGTTCATGGCATTCATCACGTCTGGCGGGATTTCCGCCATCGTCGTCGGCACGACAGTGGAGGTCAACGGCACCATCGCCACGACTAGACGTTGGCCATCGCCCGTGAGACCCTGGAAGTAATAGTGTAGATCGGAGGCCGTGACCGGGTTTACCGCCTGGCCCAGGCGTCCAACCCAACGGACGCCGGCGCCGCCATCGGGCAGTTCAAGGTACTTGACCTGAGCGGCGAGATCGTTCGTAGCCGGTTGTTGGGGGAGGATGGGCAGCGGTGGCGGTGGATTGGCCGGCTGTTCCGCCAGTAGTGTCTCGAGTTCAGCGAGCGTGTCGGCGACATAGGAATCGCCGGCATCGGCCCAGATCTTCTTGTAGGCGTCGACGTTGAAGACTGCTACGTAAGGTCCCCACATGGTCTCGACCGTGGTCGGGTCGTTATCGCCCCAGGTCCACAGTGGGTGTTTTGGTTCACCCTGACCGCTGGGTGGCATGTTGTTGTTGTAGGGCGTGGCGGGGACGATTGTCGCTTCCGCCTGCTGGTTGATCGGGGTTGTGTCGATCGTCGCGGAGACGACTGCTACGTCGATCAGTTTGTTGCCCGCTAATGCGTACGCAACCGTCATCGGCATCGTGGGGCAGCAGAATGGATCGTTGGGTCCCTGCGTAATCATGTCCACCACGATCAACCCGGCTTCGGTGATTTGAAGGTTGAGCACGTAGACGCGGTCGCCCAGGAGCGTGCTCGCCATGACGGTCGGCTCGCCGAGTTTGTCGACGACAACGGCCAGGCTCACGAAGACGCCGCTCCCACCGCCATTCTCGACGGTAAGCACGGCGGCAGCGTCTTCACCATAGATCTTGCCGAACGCCCGGGGCTCGTCCATCAATGAAACGACGATCTTGTTTTCAGTGTCCTCGTACTTGCCATCTGTCAGTTGGACCGGCTGGCCTTCCAGCAACACGGACGGGTACGCCAGGTTCGCCAGGCGTTCGGCAGAGAGCATCGGCGAGCGATTGACGCTGGTCGATGCTATCATTGCATCGAGTTGGCTTGGCGCCACCGACCACTGATCGTCTGCCAGACCGTTGAGTTTTGCCGTTTCGTCGGCCAGGTATTGCTCGTAGTTATCGTTGACGAGTTGCTGGACGTCGGCTGGAACTTCTTCCGGCGTGTTCGGCACGGCGGTCGAGGTGATTGGCCATTGGGCGGTGACGACGTACTGGCCATCGTCGGTCAGCCCGCTAAAGTAGTAGCGCAATTGGAAATTGAGCAGGGCGCTGGCGTCGAAGGTGGTGCGGCCAATGAAACTGACGCCCTCAAAGCCGTTGCCTTTCAAGTACTTGACGTTAGATGCAATGTCGTTGCTGCCGGCCGGCGGCGGGAGGAGTGGCAGTGGCGTCGTCGGTGTGACCGGCTGGGATTGCAACAGCGCTTCGAGGCTGGAGATTGTGTTCGCAACGGTATCGTCACCGGCATCGGACCAGGTCTTCGCGTATTCGGCGGCCGGAATCACGGCCAGATAGGGTGTGCCGTCCTCCATCGCAGTGCGCGGATTGCCCTGCTCAAAGGCCACCACGGTGTGCAGGGGGATGCCCGTCAGCATGGGTGGCTGGGTATTGTCATAGGGTGATGCCGGGATCACGGCAGAGGTGTAATCACCGATCGGTTTTTCGATCACAACCTGGGGCACCGAGCCGATCACTTCCTCGCTGATCTGAACGAACTGGTCGCCATCGATGGTGTAGGTCTGGCGCACCAATTGGGTTGGGCAGCACATCGGATCGTCGGGACCCTGGGCCACCATTTCAACGACAACCTGATCGCTGTCGATCGTCAGGCTGGTGACTTCGACGCGGTCGCCCAGGAGTGCGGTATCGACATTGACGGGAACACCGTCCTGGTCAACCATTGCCGCCAGGTTGATAAAGATGCCGCTGCCGCCGCCGTTTTCGACGAGCAGGACAAGTGCGGTTTCCTGGCCATTGATGACACCGGTCGCCGTTGGTGCCGGGAGCAGCGCAGCGAAGATGCTGTTTGCTTCGTCCAGTAGTTCGCCGTTGACCAGGGTGACTTCGCCGCTGGCTGCGAGCTCGGATTTGTAGGTTGCATTCGCCAGCGATTCGGGGGACAGGGCGCTGGACGTTGACTGTTCCTGGGGTGTGAGGCCGGCTGCTTGGACGGGCGCCACGGCAAACGCCGAGAACAGCAGACCAACCACCACCAGGAGCGAGGTGAGTGTTAAAGCTTGCTTTTTCAAGGATTGACTCCTCATTGGAAAGGTATGATCGAGATTGGCTTTTTGTAAGTCCAGGCAAAGACACACCGTTAGGCGCGCGCATGCCTTGTCTCACCAAACGCCAGGTAGAAAACAGCGGTTCCATTGTAGCGTGAGGAGGGGAGAGAGACAAAGAGACAGGGAGACAAAGGAGACAGGGAGACTGGGAGACTGGGAGACAGGGAGACAAGGAGACGGGGAGACAGGGAGACGGGAGACAGGAGACGGGAGGGAGACGGGGAGACAGGGAGACAGGGAGACGGGGAGACGGGGAGACGGGGAGACGGGGAGTCAGGGGTGCTGGAACGTTGACGATTCGGCGTCTTATGTGCTATGGTAACGCCCATGTTGCTCCCGTAGCTCAGGGGACAGAGCGCCGCCGTCCTAAGGCGGGCGTCGTAGGTTCGATTCCTACCGGGAGCGCTCTTTTGCGGTGAACCGCCATACATGCACCATTGAAAACGCGCCAGTCAGCAGGTCCCGACTGGCGCGTTATGTTTGCGCGCCCTATTGGGGCAGGCGGTCCAACGGCGGCGCCGATGCAGAAAAGTCCTGGGCAATGCGGTCGACATAGTTGCCCACCAGCCACTGCACGCGGTCGTAGTCGTGTGAGGCCACGATGAAGCCGACGTGGTGCGACTTGCTGAGCCGCCACACCAATTCCGGGTCGTTGTAGGCGGAAGTGCTAGCCACCCTGCGCGCCAGGGAGACGATTAGTCCTGCGTATTCGGAGCGGTGCGCGGGTAGGTGGTACTGCTCGCCGCGCAGATGAGCGACTTCGACGCGTGCCCACTCGGTCCACGGGTTGATACCGGTGGCGAAACCGACCAGTTGATCGATGCCGGCGCCACCGACGCGCGCCGCGATTTCCAGGAAGTAGAATTGGCCGTCATGCTCACCGCGGATGAACTCCGTATGGGTGACCCCGTGGTGCATGCCCATCGCACCGATTACATGGCGATTACTGGCAAGCAGCGCCTCTTCTTCAAAAGTATTGTGCAGGACAGTGCTTGACGCAAAGACGCCGCCCCCGTGGTAGACCGTCATGGGGGGCAGACCGTATTTCTGCACTGACGCGAAAGCCACCTCGCCGTCCCAGACGACAGAGTCAACATGGTAGACGTCACCGGGAATGAAACGCTCCAACAGAAAGGTCGACTGGCGGTCACCCAGTTCGTTGAGTGCTGCCCAGACTTCGTCGGCAGTGTGCATCTTCTTGATGCCCATTGAACTGGCTTCCGAACGCGGCTTGAGCACCCATGGACCAGGCACGCGGTTCATATAGTCGCTCAGCCGGCGGTAGTTCAGTACGGCAACAAAGGGTGGCACGGGCACGCCATGAGTCGCCGCCTGGGTGCGCATGGCCAGTTTGTCACGAAAGTAGCGCGCCTGGCTGGCGCCGATCCCAGGCATGCGCATATGCTCGCGCAAACTGGCTGCGGTCTCCACATCGTAGTCGTCCAGCGCAACGATGCGGTCAATCTCGCGCTCGCGGGCAAGATAACTGATCGCATTCGTGATATCCGGTTCGCGCCCAAGGTTTGGAAGCGGCAACATGAAAAATTCATCGATCGCGTGGCGTGGCCAGGCTTCGTGCTCGGTCTTCTGGGTGGTCACGAGAATGGTGTGACAGCCCAACCGCTTACATTCCTCAATGAAGAGACCACCCTTAAAATAGCTTGCAAGGCACAACACCGTCGATTGCATACTCAAGCCCTCATGCGTTGGCCGGCCGCTCCCCTGATTTCGGAGGTGCGGTGGCGGTGAAATCGGAAGCGACGCGATCGATATAGTTGAGAAGGAGTTGCTGAACGCGGCCATGGCTGGTGGAGGTGAGGATGAACCCCACATGGTGCGCCTTGGATAACCGCCAAATAAGCTCTGGGTCGTTGTAGCCGCCGGTGTCAGGCCATTCCATGCGCGCCAGCGAAACCACAAGCCCTGCATATTCGTGTTTGACCGGCGGAAGAGTGTACTCTTCGCCGCGCAGATGGGCTAATTCCAGTCGTGCCCATTCCACCCAGAGATTGATACCGGTGGCGTATTCAATCAGCTTGTCGATATTTGCGCCGCCCACGCGTGCGGCAATCTCCAGAAAATAGAATTGGCCGTCGGCATGCGCGCGGATGAATTCGGCGTGAGTGACCCCACGCACCATGTTCATGGGTGGCGAACCGTAGCGGTTTGTCACGGTGAAGAGCACCTTTTTATCCCAAACCACCGAGTCGACATGAAAGACATCGCCCGGCAGGAATTTCTCCAGCACGTAGTAGGATTGGCGGTCTCCCAATTCGTCCAGTAGCGGCCAGACCTCCTCAGCGCTATCGACCTTGCGAATCCCCATCGAACTTGCTTCTGAACGCGGTTTCAGCACCCAGGGGCCGGGGACCGTCGCCATGTACGCCCGCAGGTCATCATAGTTGAGCACCGGCGTGAAATCCGGCACGGGAATGCCCTCGTCGCGCGCCTGGACGCGCATGGCCAGTTTGTCGCGGAAATAGCGTGCCGTGGAGCCGCCCATGCCGGGCATGCGAAAGTGCTCGCGCAGATCGGCCACTGTCTCAACGTCGAAGTCATCTAGTGGGATGATCCGGTCAATTTTCCGCGTGCGCGCAAGGAAGGTGACCGCATAGGTGATTTCGGGCTGTTTGAAGAGATTGTGGAAGGGCATCACGAAGAATTCGTCGATCGCCTCACGCGGCCACGGCTCATGCTCGAGATCCTGAGAGGTGATCAGGATCGTATGGCAGCCCTGGCGCTTGCATTCTTCGATGAAGGCGCCACCCTTGAAATAACTGGCGAGACAGAGAATGGTTGGTGGCACGATGATTAGTCCGTAGTGCGTGACTCGTGATGCGTGACTCGTGATGCGTGACTCACATTAATCCTACCGGAAACCCCCAATCCCATCAAGTCACTCGAAAGGTACATGTACCATTCAATGGTACACCCTCCTGTACCACCACTTGATACAGATGTGGCGCTTGAACTGCACCGCCGGCAGGTCCATGATGGAATCAACAAAGCGCACCGGCGCTCAAGTGAAGTGACAGCAGCAGCAACAACAGCACGTACAGTGCAGGAGGATTCAAATGAACGGCAAGCGTACATTGATCCAGTGGGTGACCGTGGGTTCGGTCGCGGCGATGTTGATGAGCGGTTGCGCCGCTGCGCCATTGAGCGGGTATATGCGCCCTGTCGCCCCCAGTGCCGCGCCGGCCGCGGCGGAAGCGGCCGCAGAGGCGACGTCCGAGGCAGCAATGACGGAGGCGGCAGAGGCTTCGGACGGCTACGGTGGTGGCGGCGAGACCTATTCCGGTGGAAGCAGCTATCAGTCGCAGCGTGCGACCGTGACTGCCGGGGTCGTCGACGACAACGAAGAGTGGAATGACTATCTGGATTATCTGGATCGCCATGCGTACGAGTGGGCCAACAAGGTGGATGTGCGCGAACGCTATCCCATCCAGGTGCGTGACGCCCTGGCTCGGCCCGTGCACGATGCGACGGTAAAGGTCTATGACGGCGACAACCAGGTCTTTGAAGGGCGCACCGACACCGCCGGTGAAGTTTTCTTCCATCCGAATGCGGCCCCGTATGCACGTGGCGGGTGGCAACGCGGCGACTACCGTGTGGTGGCGGAGAAGGGGTACAGCGCACGTAGCCAGACCTTCACGCGGAATGGCGGTGGGGTGTGGTCGTTGGCTCTGGATGACACGATGCCGGCTACACGCACGCAACTTGACCTGGTCTTCGTGATCGACGCCACCGGTTCGATGGGTGACGAGATTCAGAAGCTCAAGGACTCCATGGCCGGGGTGGCAGATCAGATTGCCCGCCTGCCCGAGGCGCCCGACGTCCGCTACGGTCTGGTCGTCTTTCGGGATCAGGGTGACGACTTCGTGGTCCGCACCCACGACTTCACCAAGGACCTGGGCCGCTTCCAGCGTGACCTGGCGAGCGTCTGGGCATCCGGTGGTGGTGACGAACCGGAGTCGGTCAACGAGGCCATTCACCGCACGCTCAATGACCTGAGCTGGCGAGGGGACGACACGGTGCGGCTGAGTGTGCTGATCGGTGATGCGCCGCCGAATCTGGACTACAGTTGGCAGCCCTTCAGCTATGAGAAGGACATGGTCGAGGCGGTGCGGATGGGGGTGAAGTTCTTCCCGGTTGGCGCCAGCAATCTGAGCGAGCAGGGTGAGTACATCTTCCGCCAGATCGCCCAACTGAGTGGTGGCAAGTTCGTCTTCCTGACCTACGAGGATGCCAGCAACCCCAGCAGCGGTCCTGGCACGGAGACTACAGCGGATGTGGACAACTACTCGGTGAGCACACTCGATAAATTGATTGTGCGGCTGGTCAAGGAAGAACTGGCGCCGCTGTCGGGAACGGTGAGCATGCAGACGCAGCCAACGCCCGAACCGCAGCCGGCTGTCCGGTTGGTGGCGCCAGCGAGCGCAACGCAGGCCTTGCCGGTGCTGTGCATGCGTGATGACCTGTGGGCCCAGTTCGCAGCCGGCGCCTTGCAGGACACCCCCTTGCTCCAGACGGCGCCTCTGCCGGCCGCAGTGCTCGACGGCATCGAGAAGGGCGACGTGATGTGCGAGGCGACGGGCGGTGAAGGGTGGCGGATGCTGGAGAGTGGCTACGCCGAGAGTGTCTTCCAACTGGGCATTGCGCCGGAAGGTCAACCGGTCTGGGTATGGGATATGCGAGCAAACCAACTGATGGAGATGAGCAGCAACTGAGGATCTGCGGTACAGACGCCCGGCAGAATCCGGGCGTCTATACCAGCAGCTGATGGAAGCAAGCCGGGATTTCGGAACGAACCACCAGGATTCAGCGAACACAAGGGTACACAACAGGAGGCACAAAATGAAGCGCATCAAGCAGTTTGTGGAACTATGCACCGGGATGGTGGTGGTGGCGGCGTTGTTGAGTGGTTGTGCGGCTCCCGCACCGGGCGGCGCCTATAGCGCACCCGCTGCACCCGCCGCAATGGAAGCGGCGCCAGCGGACATGTACTACGAGGATTACGGCACGCAGGGCTTTGTAAAGAGTGCCCAGGACAACCTTTCAACTTTTGGGGTCGATGTGGACACCGGCGCCTATACATTGGCTCGCTCCTATCTCGATGATGGGTATCGGCCGGAAACAGAAGCGATCCGGGCCGAGGAATTTTTGAACTACTTTGAATACCGGTATCCGAATCCGGCGCCAGAAGAGACCTTTGGCATCAATCTGGAGGCTGCGCCCTCGCCGTATACTGAGCGCCCCGAGAACTTGATGCTACGCGTTGGGGTGCAGGGATACGCCGTGCCCGCAACTGAGCGCCCGAATGTGACGCTGACCTTTGTGATGGATGTTTCTGGGTCGATGGACATGGAAAACCGGCTTCATCTGGCGAAGCAGGCGCTCAAATTGCTAGTCAACGAGTTGCGTCCCACCGATGAGGCTGCCATCGTGGTGTATGGCGACAACGCCAGGCTTGTATTGCCAATGACTTCCGCGGAAGACAAGGATGCCATTGTGGCCGGGATCGACAGCGTATGG
Source organism: Candidatus Fredericiella danica (assembly GCA_016713335.1). Lineage (GTDB taxonomy): Bacteria > Chloroflexota > Anaerolineae > Caldilineales > Caldilineaceae > Fredericiella > Fredericiella danica. Next base: position 51,397 of record JADJPH010000104.1, read on the forward strand.
CCGGAAGGCTCGACGAACGCCGAAGCCGGTATTCGGTTGGCTTACCAACACGCATGGGAGCACTTCAACCCTGACAACGCAAATCGGGTGGTGCTGGGGTAGGACTTCTTTGGTGAATGGGGGGGGCTGGTGGGGTGGGGGGGGGGGGGGCGCCGGGGGGCCCGGGGCGCGGGCGCGCGGGGGGTCGGGGGGCGGGGGGCCGGGGCCCCGCGGGGCGCAGGGGGGGGGGCGGGCGGGGGGGGCGGCCGGGGTGCGGCGGCGCGCCGGGGTGGGGCCGTGGCGGCGGCGGCGGGCGCGGGGGGCCGGGGGGGGGGGAGGCCGTCTGCCGGGGCGCGGGGCGGCGGCGCGGTCTGCGGCGGGCCGGGCCCGGGGGCGGCGCCGGGGGGTCCGGTGTGGGTCCGGCGGTGGGGGTGCGTCTGTGGCGGGGGCGGCCGGGGGGGTGGTGGCGGCCCCGCGGCCGGCGGGCGAGGCGGCAGGTGGGGGTGCGCGCGGCGGGGTGGCGGGGGGCGGCGGCGGGCAGGGGCTTCTCCCCGGCGGGCGGCCGGCCGCGCCGCAACGCCGCCGCGCGGGCGGGTCCCCCCCGGGCGGTGCGCCCGGCCCGGGCGCGGGTGCGCGCGGGCCACGGGCCGACCGGCACCTTCACGAGGCCAAGGGCGGGCACGCCCGGACAAAAGCGGATCAAACGCCCGCTGCCGGGCGCGGGCGCGGGGGGGCGCGCCGGTGGGTGGCCTGGCGCCGGGCGGGGAAAGAGGCCGGTGGCTCCCGGGGGTGAGGGGAGCTGGGCCCGTGGGGGCGCCGGCCTGGCCATCATCCGGGTGGCGCCGGCCGCGCGCCGCCAAAGGCTTTGGCGCCGCCGAGCCGCTGCCCCCCACGCGAAACCTCTCCACGCCATCGGGTCCCGATGACAGCCTCCGCAAAGACAACGCCGCCAGCGCAGGCGATTTTCCGTGATTTTCCCCTCTGGGAGGGCAAACAGCGCCCGCCGCCGCGGCGCGTGCGCGGGTCGTGCGCCAGTTCGTGGTGCTGGTGTCGGATGGGGTGGCGAATGTCGGCGACACCAGACCCGGAGGCATTCTGGATCAGGTCGCACAGTACGCCGACAAAGGGATCTTTCTGACGACGATCGGGATGGGGATGGGCAACTATAACGATGTCCTGATGGAGCAACTGGCGGACAAGGGTGATGGCTTCTACGCGTATGTCGATACGCTGAAAGAGGCACGCCGGGTCTTCGTGGATCAGTTGACCAGCACGCTATTCACCATTGGCAAGGACGCCAAGATCCAGGTCGAGTTCAACCCTGAGGCCGTTGAGCGCTATCGGTTGATCGGATATGAGAACCGTGACGTGGCCGACGATGACTTCCGCAATGACGAAGTGGACGCCGGTGAAATCGGCGCCGGGCACAGCGTCACCGCATTATACGAGATCGAACCGGCGGCAGGGATCAGTGACACCATCGTGTTAGCCACGGTTCGCTTGCGCTGGCAGGCGTTGGATAGTGACGAGGTGACCGAACGTGAACAGCCGATCACGCTCGGTGATGTGAAGCCCGCCTTTGAAGCGAGCTCACCCCGCTTCCAGTTGGCTGTGGCCGTGGCGGAGTTTGCCGAAATTTTGAAGAACAGCCCGTATGCGGAACAGAGCACACTGGATGCTCTCCTGGGGCAGATCGAGCGGATTGCGGGCGCCATCGAGGCGGACGAGCAGGGAGCCGATCCAGAGGTGATGGGACTCCTTGAGATGGCGACAAACGCGGCAGCGATCAGTGATCCGGGGCGGGTGAAGGAGCAGAGAGATCACCAGTCAATTCCTAGTGGTCAATGGCGGGCAGATGCCACCCCGTTAACCATCAGGAATTGACTGTGATCATTGGACTATAGTTCTCGCCTACGTTTTGCCGTTACCCCTGAATCAGGATTAACTCCGTCTGTGGCGCCCCTAAGAAGATGGTTCCTTCCTCTGTAACCAGCACATCTTCTTCCAGCCCCATGTAGCCATAGTCCGGCACAAAGAGACCAGGCTCCACCGCATAGATGTGGCCGACCTCCAGCGGATAATCCGGCGTCTTGCCATACCGTTCCCACCTGGGGCCGAGGACGCCGCCGCCATCATGGCAGGCGCGACCCAGGTGGTGACCTGTGGCGTATTTGTATTCCGGATAGCCTGCATCCGTGATCACCTTGCGGGCAACTGCATCCACTTCGGCGCCCGTCATACCGGGGCGCATGGCGGCTACGGCCGCCTGGATCGCCGCAACGACCGTGGCAAATGCCCGTTGGACCGGTTCCGGCGCGGCGGTTTCGCCCGGCCGCAGCACGTAGACGACGCGTTGGATGTCAGAAGAATAGCCGTTCTGGCGTACGCCAAAGTCGAAATGCACGAGGTGACCAGGCACGACGACGGTTTCCGTTGGTCCGGCATGACCGATCGGGGTGTCGGGGCCGCTGTTCACAGCGGGACAACTTGACGGCTCCCACGATGTTTCCAACCCCAACTCATCGACCTGTTGAAGGATGAACGCACCGATCCCTTTTCGGTCATACCGGTCTGCATGAACATATGCGCGTAAAGATGCCATAGGTGGTGGCAATCGCGGCGTGATTTGCTCAACTTCCGCCGGCGTTTTCCGTCCGCGCAGTGCGGTCACGATCGATTCCGCCGTAACCAGCCGATCAAGGTAGGGTGTATCGGCAAGATATTGATGCAGCAGGAGGAACATGCCGTGCGTCAGCCCATCGGCGTGTGAGTCGTCGGTGGAGAAGTTCACTGCGATCTGTTTTGGGTCAAGCCGGGCGAGCACCGCCCGCAGGGGTTCGCTGAATGCCTCATGATAAGGGATGACTTCATCATAGGCGCCAAGACGGCGTGGATTCTCGGCGTCGAAATGACCGATGATGACGGTGCGTTGACCGCCACGCGTGAAGATGAAGGCGCTTTGCCAGGTGACGTCGTGACCATAAATGTAGGGCAGAACGGGGTCGCGCACGGCTGAGGTCTCGCGCACGAATGTCAGCCACAGATCGATCTCTTTTTCCTGCAGGATTGAAATGGCCTGCGCCACCTTCTCACGAACCAAAGTGCTGTCTGATAGTGCGTCAGTCATCATTGCCCTCGCATCCAGGTGAGAGCGACGGGAAACCGTCGCGGTGAAAGAACAGAATCGATGCGTAGTATACAGGATCTTGCGGTGAAACCGATGGGGTCGAGCGCAGTTCTTCACTGCCAATTCGCAACCTTGCGCGTTGGTGATAGAATACCGGTGCCAGCGCCCTACCTGTTGTTCTGCATACAGATTCCCGTGTCACCCGAGGCGTGGGAGCGCAGCCAGCGACTTCAGCTGGGGCAAACACCGCATGCCCATACTGTCGCAGAACATGCTTTGACTCACGTTTTGATGTCAGGGTGGAATGCACCGATGGTTGAGACGCAACAAAGCCAGGAACGCACTGATCGAAAGCTATTCGACGAGGCATTTGACGCAGTTTTTGTCTTGGATGTCAACGGCGTATTTCTGGATGTCAACCATGCCGGGTGTAGCCTTTTGGTTATACGCGTGACGAGATCCTCAAGCTGAGGGCGGGAGACCTTGCCTGCTCCGTCGAGGCCGGCAATGCATATCTCCGTCTGGTGGACCTGGCTGTGGGCGAGCACATCGTACAGCGGGGACGGTTGCGCCGTAAAGGGGGAACGGAGTTTATTGGGGAGATTGGTGGGCTGCGCATGGCGGATGGTCGCTATCAAGCTGTGATCCGTAATGTGACGGACCGCGTCCTGATGGAAACGGCGCTCCGGGAGAGTGAATCCCACTATCGAGCAATCGTGGAATTGCCCTTTGCCCAGATCTGTCGTTGGTTGCCTGATACCACGCTCACCTATGTGAATGACGCCTATGCCCGGGCCTATGGCAGTTCGCCGCAGGCGTTGGTGGGCACGCGCTGGATTCGGTTCGTGCCCGAAGAAGCGCGCAACGATGTCATGCGAACGTATCAGGAACTGATGCGAACGCCGCACATCTACACCTATGAGCATCAGGTCGTAGAGTCCGACGGAAATACACACTGGATTCTTTGGACCGATTATCCCATTGTTGACAACACCGGACTGGTTGTTGAGTTTCAATCACTCGGCCAGGATATCACAGAGCGCCGGCTTGCCGAGCAACGTCTGTATATGTTGTCGCGCGCGATCGATCAGAGTCCTGCTTCCATCGTGATAACCAATGCTGATGGCGTGATCGAGTATGTGAATCTCACGTTTGAGGAAGTCACAGGCTACTCCGCCGCCGAGGCGATTGGGCAAAACCCCAGCATCCTAAAGAGTGGCGAGGCGCCAGAAGAGGACTATCGCCACCTTTGGGCGACGATCACTTCTGGCCAGGAGTGGCGCGGCGTATTCCATAACCGGCGCAAAAATGGTGAACTGTTCTGGGAAAACGCAACCATTTCGCCTGTCTTTGATGAGTCGGGGCGAATAGTTCATTATCTTGCCGTCAAAGAAGATGTGACGGCAAAGAAGAACGCTGAGGCTGCACTGCGCAAACTGACAGAAGAACTGGAGGCGCGGGTCGAGGAACGCACGGCCGAATTGCGCATCGTGAATGCGGCTTTGGAACAGGCGGCGCGGGCAAAGGACGAGTTCCTGGCCAGCATGAGCCATGAACTCAGGAGCCCATTGAGCGGCATCCTGGGGGCATCGGAAGGATTGCAGGCTGAAGTGTACGGGCCTATCAATGACCGCCAACGGCGCGCGTTGCATTCAATCGACGTCAGTGGCCAACACCTGCTCGGTTTGATCAACGACATACTCGACGTCGCGAAGGTGGAAGCCGGTCAGGTGGTGCTGCAATTGGATCCAATGTCCGCCGGCGACGTGTGCCAGGCAAGCCTGCAACTTGTGCGGGGATTGGCGGCAAAGAAGCACCAGCGGCTCTCATTCTCGATGGAGCCGACAGAAATCGGGATGTTGGCTGATCCGCGCCGGCTCAAACAAGTCTTGGTGAATTTGCTGAGCAACGCCGTTAAATTTACGGCCGAGAATGGCCGCATCGGTCTACAGGTTGAGGGCGACGAAGTCGCAGGTCAAGTCCGCTTTACGGTATGGGACACGGGGATCGGGATCTCCAGTCAAGATCTATCGCGGCTGTTCCTGCCCTTTACGCAGCTCGACAGCAATCTATCGCGTGAACACACAGGAACTGGGCTAGGACTGGCCTCGTGAGGCGCATGGTGGAACTGCACGGCGGGGTGTACACGTCGAAAGTACGCTCGGCGTGGGCAGTCGCTTTACCGCCATTATCCCTGGCGTTCACCGCGCTCTGAGCCTCCACTGCCGGAGGAGGATGAACCGCTGGTCGAGAGCCATCCCCAACCGTTGCACAGCGTTTGCTGGTGCTCCTGGCCGATGACAGCGAACAGACGGTGGAAGTGATTGGTGACTACCTGCAGTCCGCCGGCTGCAAGGTCGTCATTGCACGTCGTGGCACTGAAGCGGTGCGGATGGCCGAGACGATGCATCCAGATGTCATTGTGATGGATATCCAGATGCCCGGCATGGATGGGCTGACGGCCATCAAGCGAATTCGGACAAGTGCTGACGCCCTTGTTGCCGCAATCCCAGTGATTGCGGCAACGGCATTGGCGATGCCTGGGGATCGAGAACGCTGTCTGGAAGCCGGCGCCAACGACTATATGAGTAAGCCGATGTCATTGGGAAGGCTACTGGCTCAGATCGTCGAGATCACGCAAACTACGACCCAGTCCAGGGCATAGCCGGCACGACAAACCCGACTCGTTTGCATGTCACCAGCAAAGAATGCTTCAATGTCATGATTCGCATCTTATATCGCGCCAATAGTGGTGATGTGCAGGTAGCGGTTCCGTTTGATCGATTGGCCGACCTTTACGCCGCCGGCGAAGGTATGCTTTGGGTTGACATGCTCGCCCCTTCATTTGCTGAATACCATCACGTGCTCAGTGAAGTGTTTCACCTTCATCCACTTGCGATTGACGATGCCATTAGTGACACCCACTTGCCCAAACTGGATGACTATGGGAGCTATCTCTATCTCGTGTTCCATACGGTCACGCTGGGCAACGAGCCAATGGATATCGATACGGAAGAAGTCGACGTTTTTCTCGGGCAGACGTACTTGATCACGATGCACGATGCACCCCGCCGCTCGATTGATCGAAGTTGGGTCGCCGATCACCATGCCGATCATGGACTGGCACGTGGTCCTGCCATGTTGCTCTATGAACTGCTGGACAGCCAGATTGACACCTACATGCCGATCATCGATGCTTTTGAGGATCAGCTTGAGCGGCTTGGCGACGACATCTTTACGTCCAAAGAAAAGGAGCAGGTGCTGCTCAACCGGTTGCTGACCGCAAAAAGCAGTGCGCTCCGGCTGCAACGCATATTGGCGCCGCAGCGAGAACTTCTGGGGCGTCTGGCGTCAGGTGAATATTCCGTGATTCCGCACGCCACACGAATCTACTTCCGTGATGTTTACGATCACCTGGCACGCATGGCGAACCTTGCGGAAGGCACGCGCGATCTCGCCGGCAGTACGATTGAGACGCATCTGGCATTGGTCAACAACCGCATGAATGAAGTCATGAAGGTGTTGACGATCATTTCGACGATCTTTATTCCTTTGAGTTTCGTCGCAGGCGTCTATGGGATGAACTTCGAATTCATGCCGGAACTGACATGGCGGTGGGGGTATTTGTTTGTGTGGTTGGTGTTCTTAGCTATTGCCGGTGGGATGCTGCTTTTCTTCCGGCGTCGCAAATGGATCTAGGCGTGATGGAGATTGACGATAACGTCAAGCGTGACTATCCGCGGCGCCGGCAAGATCGTTCAGCCGGTGGCGTTGCCTCACCGGCGCGGCCCCGACGGCGACATCGAGATTGCGCTGATCGCGACGCGGCGCGGAACACGCTGGCAACTACCCAAGGGCACTTGTGAAGCCGGCGAAACGGCCGAACAGACCGCGATGCGTGAAGTCCTGGAGGAGGTTGGCCTCCGTACAATCGTCGAGGGCTACCTCCGGCCCATCGAATACTGGTATTGGGACACCTATCGCAAGGAGATGCCAGAGCTGTGCAGAAGCGCGTCGATTTCTACCTGCTGCGGATTATCGGGGGAGAATTGTGCAGTGATTCATGCGAGGTGGACAGCGCCGCCTGGTTCCGTCTTGACGACGCGGCGCTTGTGCTCACCTTTCCCGGCGAACAAGCTGTCGTGCACGATGCTGTCACAAAGTTGATCCACTAGCCCTATGCCCTCGCTGGCGCTGGTTCCAACACAGATCGTGGCTCAGCGTTGAACTGCCCGGCATCGGCGCCATATCCAGTCAACTCAACGTAGCCTTTTCCGGTGACCGGTTCGCCTTGCCACGTTCCGCTGATCTTCACCGCACCCTCCCAATAGATAAAACTGACATCCATTTCCTGATCGGGGATCAACGGCGTGACGGTCAAATCAATTGACCTCTCGGGCACTGTCACCCGCCAGCCGGCCGGATAGGCGAAGCCTGTCGTTGGGCTGGTCCACTCTCCGATCGGGACGATGGCAAAGTCATTCAGGGTCACCTCGTGCTGGCTGCCGTCCGGTTCCACCAGGGTGCCCTGGACGGCGGGGGAAGTTGTTCCTGGTTTTGTGCGAATTATAGAGCATCGCTGCGGCGCCATTCTCCAATTGCATACTGAACCAGTCCCAGCCAAGTGCGTCCTGGCCAAGGGCGCTGGTGCCGTACTCATGGTCCATCCAACTCACGCCCGTGACTGCAATGGGCATGCCGGCAGTGGTGATGACGCCCGTGGTATCGAGGCCGATCAGCGAATAATAGTAGCTTGCATTTCCCGACTCTGGGCCTTTCTGGTGAACGCCATCCTGACCGTGTTTCACGGCGGGGCGCGTTTCGCGCAGGGTAAGATCAACCGCAACTGGTCCAGCTTCGCCGTTCGCCTGTGCGTATAGCGTATAGACTCCTGGCTCAACTTCTCTGGCAACCCAATCCTCCAGCCAGACGCTGAACCCAGGCTGGCCTTCCGCGCCGGCAAGGTCGGCAGCGCCGCGGCTGTAGCGCTCGAAGCTTTCATGCTGCTGCCGGGCGCCATCTGTCAAGGCGAAGTGCGCCATATAGATTTGGTCGGCAGCCAGGGTCGAAGCACGTGGTTGCATGTCTGGCGCCAATGCCGTGCGGAAAAAGGTCAATTGGTATCCGTAATCGATGCCCGCCGCATCCACCAGATTGCCCGTGTAGTACCACCACTCGGTGCGATAGTCAGGGTGTGGACCGTGGTCGCGCGGAAAGAAAACGCAACCGGTTCTGTCACCCGCGCATATTCATCCGCATCGGGCGCGCTGAGCGCTTGGACCACGTTGGCCGTTACGGTGTTCGCCGAAGATTGCCCCGTACAAGCTGCCAGCGCCATAGCAATGGTTGCCAAGACCAGGAACGCCCACCTGCGCGGTGTGCGCGGATCAAACCTTTGCATCAGAATCCTCATCACTTACGACTTAATCCAACCTCATGTAGAGTAGGAGCAACTGTGAATCACTTCACAATATGCGGTCAAAGTGGCATGTGATCTGTCAGCCTGTTTCCTGTTTAGCGGCAACAAGTGAGCATTTTCGAATTGATTCGCACGATTTATCCATGCTCGTCACACGACCCACGGGGCGGAGAGAGAACAAATGCTTGATTTTGAGGTGCTGGCCGAGGATATCAGCAAACTTGGCGAACTCACGGAGAACCTGACGGTAACCGATTTGAGGGAGTTCACCAATGAGATGGTTGACATGATGTTGGCGCATCTCCGAGGCGTCACCGACACGGACGTTGTGTTTGTCCCAGCCGACCCAGCCGCCGATGATCCGTATGCTGCCGCCAAGGAAGACGCCTATCAGGCTTGGACGCTTGGCCATGTCATCGTGCATGCAACGGCATCCGCAGAGGAGTCAGCGTTTTTGGCCGCGGAATTGGCGCGCGGGGTTGTATATCATGGCCGATCACGGTATGAAACAGCATGGCAGACGATCACAACGGTCGAACAATGTCGCAGGCGCTTGGAAGAGAGCCGGCGTATGCGCCTGATGAGTCTTGAGTTGTGGCCTGACGAACCGCATCTTGAGAATTGTTATACGCCCTGGGCCGCAGTGGGACCGATCAATGCTGTCGGGCGGTTTGTGCTGGGGCTGCGCCATGATTACGATCATCTGGGTCAGATCGAAGATTGCGTGCGGCAGGCGAAGATCGCGCGGGATTCCGGTGCTGGACTGACGCGAAAGCGGGCGGGCGATTTTCCACTACGGATTTTGTAGTGAGGTGCTCGCCAGGTGTAAAATTGAAACATCTCAATCTTTAACCTGGAGGAAAACCAATGGTTACTCGTAAATTAGTGGTCTTGCTGGCAGGGGTCATGTTGTTGGCAGGCTGTAGCGCGCCGGTACCGCCTGCCCAAACGGCGCCCGCCCAGGCTGCGGCGGCCAGCCAGGCGCAAACGGTCGATGTGGCATCCCTGGGGCGCGATGTTGACAGTCAAACTGCCGCAGCGCTACGGGAGCAGCCCAATGTCGTGATTTTGGACGTGCGCGAGCAGGATGAGTGGGACGCGGGTCATATCCCAGGCGCTGTGCATATCCCAATGGGTGAGGTGCCGGCGCGCATCGCAGAGATCCCGACTGATAAAACCGTGATCGTGCAGTGTCGCAGTGGCAATCGTAGCAGCCAGATAACGGATTTTCTGCGCGGCAAAGGCATGAATAACGTGCACAACCTGGCAGGCGGGCTCAATGCCTGGTCGGCAGCCGGGTTGCCCGTGGAGCAATAAGGTTTTGGATGGGGCGTGCGCACGGATTTAAAGATCTGTGCGCACGACGCCTGGAATTTCCATAATCAGGTCGGGACCATAGGCCGTACTTGGGGTTTGAAAGCCTATCTTGACCTGGCCCGCAAGCACATTCCGCGTGATCCGCAGGGCCGTGAGCATGGTAAGGGTGTACCCTTCTTGGGTGATCAATCGACTCTCTGCCGCATTGCCCTCGTCATCTTCCACTTGTCCCCAGAGGTAACTTTTCCCTGCCGCCCTTTCTTCCGGGGTGGGTCCCGGTTGACCACTCCGCACCCATGCTTTCAGCCCGGTCTTGACGCCGGGCGCCTGCAGCATCCAGCCCACATAACGACCGGCGCGCATCCCTTGAATCATGACGGGTGAGAACGCCATATAGACCTCGATGTCTGGGATCCCGGTGCTGTAGTAGGCGGTGGACACATCGCCCCAGGGGATTGTGACGGTTGGGCGCACCCCGCGCCCGAAATCAACGTCGCGGGTCTTCCACGCCATCGGTACGGGCGTCAACTTTCCCTGTTTCCGCACCAACCCCCCTTCGCCGCGGCCAATCGTCTCCAGCATCGTGATGGCCGTACCCCGGCTGATGCGGCTGAGCGAACGAATGGCCAGGCTGAGGCGCGTGGCACTGGGCAGCCGTCGTTTCAGATGGGCGGCCAGATTATCGGATGGAACGACATCAAAACCGGCGCCGGGCAACAGCATGACACCGGCGCGCCTGGCTTCTTCGTTCCGTTGCGCCAGCGCCTCAAATACGGAAATCTCGCCGGTGATGTCGAGGTAATGAACCCGGTTGCGGAGGCAAGCGTCCACCATGGGCTTTGCGGTATAGGCGTAAGGACCCGCGGCATGGAGGACAACCGGGACATCCTTGAGCAGTTGATCCAGTGCATTGGGATCATCCAGTGCGGCGATGCGGCTCTCGAGTTTCAGTTGTTGTGCAAGAGTCTCGATCTGCGCAGGGTTGCGTCCCGCCAGAATAGGGTGTAGACCCTGATCAACGGCGGCGTGGGCAATTAGTGAACCGGTGTAGCCATTGGCTCCATAGAGCAGAAATTCTTTCATCATTCACTTCATCCAATTTGACAGACCCGCTTCTGAACAGTAAGATACTCGACATTAAATCGTTTGATGTTAAAGTATTTTTGTAGCATACGCACAGCGTTGAGAACATAACCGAACTTACAGGGAGAACAATATACCATGGCATTCCAAATCGACAATACGCATTCACAGGTTCAATTCAGCGTTCGCCACATGATGATCTCAAAGGCGAAGGGCGTGTTTGATAAGTGGAGCGGCTCCGTGAACCCTCGATCCTGCGGATCCGAGCAAGACAACCGTCGACATCACGATTGATGCAAGCAGCATCAACACCAAGGATGGGCAGCGCGACGGCCATCTGAAGTCACCGGACTTCTTCGACGTGGAGAAGTATCCGAACGTCACGTTTAAGAGCGACAAGGTCGAGGTGACCGGCGCTGATTCCGCCAAACTCTATGGCGACTTGACCATCAAGGACGTCAGCAAACCGGTTGTACTGGATGTTCATTTTGAAGGCAGTGCGAAGAGCCCGTGGGGCACGACCAATTACGGGTTCAGCGGCACCACGAAGATCAACCGCGAAGATTGGGGCCTGAACTGGAATGCGGCGCTGGAAACCGGTGGTTGGCTCGTCGGCAAGGAAGTTCAGATCGACATTGAACTGGAGTTGGTGCAAGTTGCCGAGCAGCCGGCTCAGGCATAGGCGCTGACCAAACAATAGGCAATCGAAGAAGGCCGGTCCCAAGCAGTTAGGGACCGGCCTTCTTTTTTGCCTGGCTATTCGGGATAGCCTTCAGGGCGGAGTTGGTGCCACTTCCAAGCGGTGTCCATGATCGTGTACAGATCCGGATACTTGGGTTCCCAGCCCAGTTCGCGGCGGATCTTGTCGCTGCTGGCAATCAGGGTGGCCGGATCGCCGGGGCGGCGACCAACGACCCGTGTTGGAATCGCATGGCCGGTGATCTCGCGTGCCACGTCGATCAACTCCTTGATCGAGAAGCCACGGCCATTGCCCAGGTTATAGGTCCTGCTGCCCTGATCGAGCGCCTTTAGCGCCAGGATGTGCGCTTGCGCCAGGTCAATGACATGGATGTAGTCGCGCACGCAGGTGCCGTCCGGGGTGGGATAGTCATCGCCAAAGATCGCAAAGTCTTTACGCTGGCCGAGTGCCACTTCCAACACGAGCGGAATGATATGCGTCTCCGGGTCGTGGTGTTCGCCGCGGGTTTTGGATGCGCCGGCGGCATTGAAGTAGCGGAGGCAGGCGTAGCGCATGCCGGCCGTCCGATCAAGCCAATAAAGCATCCGTTCCAGGATGGCCTTGGACTCGCCATAGGGGCTGCCGGGGATGATGCGTTCAGATTCATCGATCGGCATGCGTTCCGGTTGGTCGAAGAGGTTGGCGGTTGACGATAGGATGAATTTCAGCACACCATGTTCGACTGCGCTCTGTAGCAGATTCAAGCCGTTGGTGACATTTTCGCCGAGATAAAGGAAGGGCTTCTGCATCGATTCGCCCACCAGCGTATGCGACGCAAAGTGCATGATGGCGTCGGGCTTGTGTTCCGCCAGCACTGCATCAATCGCCTTGCGATCTGCCAGGTCGCCCTTGACGAACGCTGCTTTGGGATGCACCGCCGCCTTGTGTCCCTGATAGAGGTTGTCAAAAACGACCACCTCCTCGCCCGATTCGATCAGTTGTTCCGTGGCGATACTGCCAATGTAACCGGCGCCGCCGGTGACCAGTACTTTCATGCCAATGTTCTCCGTTTTGTAAAGTGATTTCCTTTTGGTTGCACCTAGTGTAAACGAAGGATCGAAAAAAGCGCTTTTACAATTTGCTTGCAGTTTCTACCGGAATAAGCGCGGTACCTGTGCGACACTTCCGGCAAGTGCCGCATTTGCCGGAAGTGTCGATGGCGAGAAATGAAGAAATGTCGTTATTGCGGCGCGTCCGGGTGCGGGCCAAAGTGCTTGAGCATGACGATCGGGTCGGTTGTGCTTGGGTTGTGGATGGTGACGCCATCGACCGCGGCCTTGGCCGAGACGAAGAATTCGTCGGAAGTAAGCTGGCCAAAGCGGATGCGGCTGGGCGTTTCGACGGGCCACTTGCTTACGGTGCCGTGTCCCTGCACCATGATGAAGCCATAGGCGCCGGCATCGTGAATCTTCACCGTACGTCCCGGCAACACCCAGAGTTCCTTGGCGGCGAAGTAGGGGTTGCCGTAGGTGATCCATTTCTCCAGATAGCCTTCGGCTTCCATTTCCCCGACCGGGCGCACCGGCACGGGTGGGCGGAAGTAGTGGGCCTTGAAAGACGGATCGACGTTGGTTTCCCAATCCAGCAGACCGACGATAAAGTCAAGGTCTTCCCGCTTATCCTCGGGCACGTTCTTGACGAGGAATTCCCAGGCAATCGGCACCTCGCTGACCAGTGACTGGAACATTGCAAAGACGTCGCTTGCCCACTGGGGTTCGTACGTGCAAAGGCTACCGGGTGCATGGAGTACGCCAGGCGGCACATACCAGCCGGTGCCCAGTTCGAGGCGGTAGGCTTTGGAGATGTCGGTGATGTGGTTGTCGCCCTGGTTCCAAATCTCCAGGCAATGGCGGGCATCGGCTTTGGTCGTGCCCGGTTCCAGACCGAAGAAGGTGTACGGGAATTCAGCCCCGTAATTGTTCATATGGGGTGAAAAATAGTATGCCTCGGGTTTGGGTTCCTGGCCGACCATTTTTGCATGCTTTTCGTCGTGATGCAGGTGATGCGGCAGGGGGGCCCTGTTGTCAAAGAATTTGGAATAAATGGGCCACTTCCCATATTTCTCCCACATGCCGGCGCCTAATAGATCGGCGCCCAGTTCAGCGACGGCATCGAGCAGCAGAAACTTGTTGACCTTGCCGCCATCTTCAAAGACTACGTAGCTGAGACCTTCATCTGGGGTAGTTAGTGGGCCATTGTCGGCCTTGGTGGTTGAAGAGAGCCAGCGTTCATCAATGCCGCCGCGATTGGCGCCGAAGGCATAATAGTCGTCATGATGGAGCTTAATGCGCTTCCCAGGGATGCAGAATGAGCGGGGCACCCATGCCGGGGCCAACCGCAGGATGCCATCACCGTGCTCCAGTGCTTTCCGAATCATACTGTATCGTCTCCTTTAGGTTCATGGAACACAAATGGCGCAGACTTCGCAGAACGTGATGTTCCTCTGCGGAATCTGCGCCATCTGCGATTTCGATCGCTGCAATGATGAGGCGCCGGACCTCTACCAGGGATTCAGCGCCACTATGTAAGCTACTGCTGAACTTCGCCGATGCGCTCGGCTTCGGTGATGTTGTCCTGCGTGATCAACTTCGGCGACAGCAGGTTGATCTCCTTCTCCGGTTGCGCACCGTTGAGGAGGAAGTCGACCATCGTGTTCAGTGCGGTGCGGGATTGGCCGCCCGGGAACTGTTCAACGGAGCCGTAGAGCGCGCCACTTTGGACCGCCTGGATTGCTTCCGGCAGGGCATCGAAGCCGATGATCGGCGCGGTCAGCCCGGCGGCCTTGGCAGCCTCGACGGCGCCGAGGGCCATGTCGTCATTGGCGGCGACGATGGCATCCGGGTTCGGGTTGCTGCCCAGGCAGTTTTCGGTGACGGTGAGGCCGTCGGCGCGGTTGAAGTTGCCGGTCTGCTGGCAGACGACTTCGACATTGCCGGCGGCGTCGATGATGTTGTGGAGACCCTTAGAGCGGTCGATGGCGGGCGACGCACCGGGGGTGCCGAGGAGTTCGATGATCTTGGCGCCATCGGGGAACATGGTGACGATGGCGTTGCCCTGCTGTTCGCCACCGATGACGTTGTCGGCGCCGACGGGCCGAGAAGGCCGTTGACGCCCTGGACGCTGCGGTCGATGGTGATGACTGGAATGCCGGCGTCCACGACCTGCTGGAGGACGGGGGCCAGGGCATCGGCCGTGCGGGGGCTGACGATCAGACCGTCATAACCCTTGGTGATGACGGCTTCCATGTCGGCGACCTGCTTTTCGGTCTTGTCCTGACCGTCCAGCGTCACGATTTCGATGTTGCCCAGTTTGGCGGCTTCGTCGCGGACCTGTTTCTCCATGTGGACGAAGAACGGGAAGCTCATACCCGGCACGGAGAAGGCAATGGTCAGCTTCTCGGCTGGGGCTGGGGCTGCTGCCGCTTCCATCCCAGGAACTTCGCCGATGCGTTCGGCTTCGCCGATGTTGTCCTTGGTGATCAACTTCGGCGACAGCAGGTTGATTTCCTTCTCGGGCTTGGTCCCGCCGTCCAGGAAGGCCATCATCGTGTTCAGTGCGGTGCGGGATTGGCCGCCCGGGAACTGTTCGACGGAGCCGTAGAGGGAACCCTCGTTTACGGCCTGAATGGCCTCCGGCAGGGCATCGAAGCCGATGATCGGTGCGGTCAGCCCGGCGGCCTTGGCAGCCTCGACGGCGCCGAGGGCCATGTCGTCATTGGCGGCGACGATGGCATCCGGGTTCGGGTTGCTGCCCAGGCAGTTTTCGGTGACGGTGAGGCCGTCGGCGCGGTTGAAGTTGCCGGTCTGCTGGCAGACGACTTCGACATTGCCGGCGGCGTCGATGATGTTGTGGAGACCCTTGGAGCGGTCGATGGCGGGCGACGCACCGGGGGTGCCGAGGAGTTCGATGATCTTGGCGCCATCGGGGAACATGGTGACGATGGCATTACCCTGCTGTTCGCCACCGATGACGTTGTCCGCGCCGACGTGGCCGAGAAGGCCGTTGACGCCATCCACGCTGCGGTCGATGGTGACGACCGGGATGCCGGCGTCCACGACCTGCTGGAGGACAGGGGCCAGGGCATCGGCCGTGCGGGGGCTGACGATGACGCCGTCATAACCCTTGGTGATGGCGGCTTCCATGTCGGCGACCTGCTTTTCGGTCTTGTCCTGACCGTCCAGCGTCACGATCTCAACGTTGCCCAGTTTGGCGGCTTCGTCGCGAACCTGTTTCTCCATGTGCACGAAGAAGGGGAAGTTCATCCCCGGCACCGAAAAGGCGATGGTGTACTTCTGGCCACCTTCGGCGGCTGGCGCCGCGCCTTGGTCACCGGCTGGCGCGGGCGCACAAGCGCCGCACACCATGGCCAGGATGACCAGGAGGCTGAAAATTGCGAGTAGGCTCTTACGCATAGCTGACATCTCCTCTAGAACTAAACGGTTGACTGTGGGAGCAAATGAACGTATTCGTGTTGCGTATTCCGTATTGCGTATTTCGTACCATGGCTGACTACGCAATGCGAGATGTAAACAAAGGTTAGCGGCGACGGCGTTTGATCAGTTGATCCAGGTAGACGGCCAGGACGATGATCAGCCCGATGATTACCTGTTGGTAGTAGGGCGACACATTCAGGAGTGTTAGCCCGTTGTTTAGGACGCCGATCAGCACGATGCCGATCACGGTGCCAAAGATGCTGCCTTCCCCGCCGAAAAGGCTGGTGCCGCCGATGACAACGCCTGCGATCACGGTCAGCTCGTAGCCGGCGCCGGCAATCACCTCGGCTGAATTCAGGCGAGAAGAGAGGAGAAAGCCCGAGAAGCCGGCAAAGAACCCTGTGATCAGGTAGACGCTCAGCGTGAGACGCCCCACATTGAGACCGGAGAGGCGCGAGGCTTCCTGGTTACCGCCGATGGCGTAGATGTGCCGGCCGTAACGCATGTAGCGCAACACGATGTGGGCAATGATGGCGAAGGTGACAAAGAAGATGACCGGAATCGGCACTGGGCCGATCAAGCCCTGGCCAAGATAGGTGTATTCAGGCGGGAAGGTGCTGATGGGTTGCCCGCTCGAAAAGACCAGGGCAAGCCCCCGAAAGACGGAAAGACCGCCCAGCGTTACGATAAAGGCGGGCACTTTGAGCTTGGCGACTGCGGTGCCCTGGAGCGCACCGCCAATCAGACCGACGGCAATGGCAGCGGCAATCGCGGCCGGGAGGCCGAAGCCGTTTGCCTGTCCGGCGGTCCCGGCCGATAGGAGCCCTGTGCCACCTTTATAGACTGCAGCGCCCACCAACCCGGCGAGTGCAAGCAGCGAACCGATGGAGAGGTCGATGCCGCCGGTCAAGATCACAAACGTCATACCAATCGCGAGCAGGCCATAGATGGAGACCTGGCGCAGGACGTTGAAGATGTTGCGTTCGGAGATAAAGGCCGGTTCCAGGACTGCAAAGACCACGCAAAGGATGATCAGGAAGATTAGTGCGCCGAAACGACTTGCCACAGTGACAATATCGTTTTTCGGGCGGCCACCCTCTTTGGCCTCGCCCTGCGGCAGAGAACTGCTGGTTGTCATTGCGCGTTTCCTTCCTTAAGCGCGGGCGAAGCCAGGGTTTGGCCGGGCTGCAGTGTACAGTAACGCATCACAACTTCTGGCGTGGCTTCGTCGTGGTTCAACACGGCCGTCACGCGTCCGCGCGACATGCAGACGATGCGGTCACTCATCGCCAATACCTCGGGTAATTCGGACGAAATCATGATGATGCTCACCCCATTTTCGGCGAGCTGATTCATCAAGCGGTAGATTTCGGCCTTGGCGCCGATGTCAATACCGCGCGTCGGTTCGTCCATGATCAGGATGCGCGGTTTCAGCATGAGCCATTTGGCAATCACGACCTTCTGCTGATTGCCGCCACTCAGGCGTAGCACCAACTGGTCGAGGCTGGGGGTGCGCACCTGGAGCCGTTGTGCGTACTCGCTGACAACTTGCTTCTCCTCGCCGCGGCGGACAAAGCCGAAACTGGTCAATTGGTCCAGGTTGGGGAGTGCTGCGTTGTCACGGACGCTCAGCGAAAGCACCAACCCTTGCGCCTTGCGGTCCTCCGGGACGAAGCCGATGCCGTGTTCGATGGCGTCAATCGGAGATTCAATCTGGGCGCTTTCCCATCGATGTAGATTTCACCGGAATCGATGGCGTCGGCGCCGAAGATAGCCCGCACCACTTCGGTGCGACCGGCGCCGACCAGGCCCGCCATGCCCAAGATCTCGCCGCGCCGCAGTTGGAAGCTGATGTCGTCGATGACGATCGCGGCGTCGTCCATGGTGGTGCCCTTGCGGCTCAAGCCACGGACTTCGAGCACCACATCATCTGGGATGGGCGAAACAGCCTCTGCTTCGAAGCGTTCCTCGCTGTGGAAGAGTTCGCTGCGTGAACGGCCGACCATCATGCGGATCAAGGTGTCTTCTGTGGCCTCACTTGCCGGAATGGTACCGACATTGTGGCCGTCGCGGAGCACGCTGATTCTGTCGCAGATCGTCAATACCTCTTCGAGGCGGTGGGAGATGAAGATCACCCCGATGCCGGAGCGTTTCAGTTCGCGCATAATGTCCAGCAGGTGGTCCACTTCGGTCTCGCTGAGGGCGGAGGTGGGCTCGTCCATGACGAGGACTTTGACCTGGGTGGACAGTGCCTTGGCGATTTCGACCATCTGCTGTTCTGCAACGGACAGATCGCACGATCGCGTCCAGGTTCAGTCGCACGCCCAGCCGGTCAAGGAGCGACTGCGTCTGCTTGCGCAAATCACCGCGCTTTGACAAAGCCAAGCGCGAGGATTCTCGGCCCACGTAGACATTCTCCATGACCGAGAGGTTGGGCATGAGATTGAATTCTGGTAGATGATCGAGATGCCCAGTTGTTGGCCCTGGTGTGGGTTGTGAATCTGGGCCGGTTGGCCGTCGAGGAAGATCGCACCGGCGTCTGCCTGATAGACGCCGGACAAGATTTTCATCAGGGTGGATTTACCCGCGCCGTTTTCGCCGACCAGGCCGAGAATCTCGCCGTGTCCGACGTCCAGACTCACATCATCCAGCGCTCTCACGCCGGGAAAGGTCTTGGAGACATGCTCCATGCGCAGTAGGGCTGATTCGCTCATCATCTGGCCACGGAGAACAATATGAAGTATGGATTGTAGACGGGTGATGCCGGTTACTTTAGCACACCGGCATAGGTGCGTCAACCGATTTGCAACCCCGAATCGTTTGCGCAATCGATTTCCTAGATGATACCAGGAAATAAGAACGGTTGTCAAACAGGAAAAACGGGGGCCATGGCGCCTTATCTGTAGCGTAGGCTGCGGGCGGTGATGGGTTTGTCTTTATGCACAGAAAAGACGTCGAGGTCAGAGGCGACCACTGTGTCGGGAAAGATGGCCTGGGCTTCGGCGAGGACTTCCTGGGGCGAATAGCGGCGGCTGATGTGGTGAAGGACCAATTGGCGCACTTTGGCGTTGCGGGCGAGTTTTGCGGCGGCCGCGGCCGTGATGTGTCCGTGCTGCCGCGCCAGATCTTTGTCCGCGTCGAGGTAGGTCGCTTCGATCGCCAGGAGGTCTGCCTCTTCGGCGACGGCGTGCAGTGGGCCGGTGTGGCTGACGTCCCCCACAAAGACCAGTTTGGCGCCGCGCTGCGGCTCGCCGAGCACCTCTTCCGGCGCAATGGTGCGGCCGTCTGGCAAGACGACGGGGATACCGTTGGTCAGGTCCCGGCGGACGGGGCCATGGGGAATCGCCAGCGCTTCCGCTTTTTCTGCCAGGAATGGGCGCCGGCTCTTTTCTTCGAAGGTGAAGCCAAAGCAGTCTGGGCCGCGATGCTGGACGGAGAATGCCGTCAGGGTGAAATGACGGTTTTCGAATAGCAGACCCGGTTCCATCAGGTTGAGTGCGACACCGGCATTGGGAATCTGCCCGGCCGAAGACGACTTCCATCAACGCCTGCACCCGCGTCAGCGTCATCTTCCCGCCATAGACGTTTAGTTCTTCCAGCGCTTCCCAACGGCCAAGCGTGCTGGCGAGACCGCCCAGCCCAAGGATGTGGTCGAGATGGCCGTGCGTGAGCAGGATTTTGTCGAGACGGCGAAAGCCAAGTCCCGAGCGGAGCAGTTGGCGTTGCGAGCCTTCGCCGCAATCGATCATGAAGCGATGTTCGTTGGCCAGCACCAAAGCAGAAGAAAGCCCACGTTGGACGGAGGGCGCCGAAGCGGAGGTGCCGAGAAAGACGAGATCAAACATGAATGGGATCGTTCCGTAGCGGTCAAAAGAAACCGAGAAAACAATGATGGTAGTGTACAGGATTGGGAGGGAGAAGCAAAGTGGGAGAGAGACAAAGAGACAAAGAGACAAAGAGACAA
>JADJPH010000105.1 GCA_016713335.1 Candidatus Fredericiella danica
TCCGCACTGCATCCCGGATCCTCGCCC
Source organism: Candidatus Fredericiella danica (assembly GCA_016713335.1). Lineage (GTDB taxonomy): Bacteria > Chloroflexota > Anaerolineae > Caldilineales > Caldilineaceae > Fredericiella > Fredericiella danica. The sequence continues at coordinate 28 of JADJPH010000105.1, forward strand.
TTCAGGATTGCTGCCACGACGCGCACCAACTCCTGTGAATGCGAGAAGGCGTCGTAGGTCGTGGCGACGTCGATATAGCCGCCTTCCATTGGCGCAAGCCCCTGGGGATTGACATCCTGTGCGGCAATCCAGACATGCCCCTCTTCGCCCGCAGGCGCCCAGCGCCCAGCAGCCTCAAGCGCCGATTGCACGGCGGAGAAGGCAAAGTCACTTGCAACGAACAGGCAGTTGGCATCCGGATTGGCCTGCAACGCATTGGCCGTGCCCGAGCGGAACAGGTCCGGATTCCACTCTGTCGGCACCTGGACGATCGTCTCGTACGATTCGCTCTTGGCATCGACGTCGTTCCAGCCCTTGGAGCGGTTCACGGCGTTGATGTCGGTGAGCGCGCCCTGGAGCTCGATGCACTTGCCCTTGACGCCGGCTGCATCGAGGATCTTGGCAAATTCCTCGCCGGTGGAGATCGCCTGGTTGTAGCTGTCGGCGCCCACATGCGCCGCCGGCTGCTCGGTTGAAGAGGCCCGGTCAAAGGTGACGACGGGGATGCCCGCTTCGTTGGCGGCCTTGATCGAAGCGCCAATCGCCGCGGCGTCTTCCGGACGCGTCACGATGAGGTCGACGCCCTGGTTGATGAGGTCCTCAATGTTCGAGGCCAGGCGCGCAGGGTCGCCGTCGGCCACGTTGATGACCCAGTTGAGCTTAATGCCATCCGCCGCTTCTACGGCTTTGCCCGAAGCAACCATATAGTCTTCCCATGCCTGGATCAGCGACTGATCCTTCCGATTCCAGGCGAGGCCGACGGTGTATTCCTGACCGCCGGCGCTGACTGCAGCCCCTTCCCCACCCGCAGCATCACCGGCCGCCGGCTCTGCGGCAGGCGCCGCCGGTGCAACGGCGGTGCACGCGCTGAGCAACAACGTTACGAGTACGAGAAACGAAAACAGAACGCGCTTCATGGAACCCCCTTGACTTGAATTGAACGGTCTAAGCGAAGGCAACCTGGTTTATCAACTCACCGCGTCGTGGGTGACTACAGGTGCAGTCCCAACCGCGCGGCAGATGATCGGCTTTGGTGCGCCTATCCAGCCGGCGCCGGTGCGTCGTCGGTAACCACTTTGACTTCCGAACGCACTTTGGACTTGAGCGAGTCAGCGTACATGGCGACGAAAATGATGCCGCCGTTGACAAAGCGATAGGAGTACGGATCGGCGCCGAGATGGTTCAGCCCGTTGCGGGATGATCTCAGGGGTCAAAATGCCAAGCAGCAGGCCTGGCAAGATTGACCCGGAACCGCCAAAGAGGCTGATGCCACCGATCACGATCACGGCCACGGCCGTGAACTCCAGCCCACCGCCCAGGTAGGAGGAGACCGCTCCGACCTGCAACATGCCCACGATGCCACCCAGACTGGCCAGCAGGCCCGAGAGTACGAAGGTGAGAAAAGTCACGCGAGAGACACGCACGCCGAGACGGCTTGCTACTTCTTCGCCATTGCCGATGGCCATCACATGGCGGCCAAAGGCCGTGCGGGTGTGGAGGAGATAGATGATCACCATCACTGCCAGCCCCAATAGGATGTCGAAAAAGACCGGCTCAATGGTGGCGTTGCCGAGCCAACGAATCGTCTCCGGCACGCTGTAGGCGCGCGAGTTCGTCAACTGCAGCGCAATGCCGCGGTAGGCAATCATGGTGCCCAACGTGGTGATCAAAGGATTGACGCGCAGCCCAACCACGATGAGACCGTTGATTGTGCCCAACACGATGCCCGTGACCAGGACCACCGGCATCGCCAGGGCGGGCGCCACATCCCATTGGGTCATGAGCAAGATCCCGATGGCGGCGGAGAGAAAGGCAATTGACCCAACCGAAATATCCAGTTTGCCGGTCATCACCACGATCGCCAATCCGGATGCAATCACCATCAAGGGTGCTGAAGAGTGCAGGATGCTCATCACGTTTGCTACCGTGAGGAAGTTCGGGGCCAGCACGGCATAAATGGCCACGACCACGAGCAGCACAATGAGAAAACCATAGGAGAGCAAGAAATCGCGCAGTGAAAAGGTGCGATGCGGCGCCGCTGGTTGGGTCACGCTGATACCGCCTTTCCCATGGCTGCACCGGTCGCCCCGGCTGCGGCAGCCATCAACGCATCTTTGCTCACATCCTTGCCAAATTCGCGCACGATGGCGCCGCGATTCATCACCAGGAAGCGATCGGCAAACGCCATCATCTCTTCGATCTCCGACGCAATGACGAGGATTGCCGCACCATTGGCGGCGAGTTCGTAGACGATGTCACGGATTTCCGCCTTGGCGCCGACGTCCAGCCCGCGCGTCGGTTCATCCATGATATAGATGGGGGGATTTCGTTCCAGCCAACGCCCCACCACCACTTTCTGCTGGTTGCCGCCGGAGAGGGTACGCACCGGCTGTAAGATCGATGAGACCTTGATGTGCAGCCTCTCGACAAACTGCTGCGCCAATGCAGTCTCCCTGTGACCGTCCACCAACCGCCAACGGTTTCGCAATTGCAGCAAATTGGCCAGCGACATGTTTTCGCGTACAGACATCGGCAACAGCAACCCTTCGTTGCGCCGGTCTTCGGTGATCATGCCAATCCACTGTTGCGCTTCGCGCGGGATGACAGGGCGCATGACCCCGTCAACCGCCAATTGGATCTGCCCGCCGTCGATTGGGTCAAGCCCGACGAGTGAACGCGCCACCTCGGAGCGGCCCGAGCCGAGCAAGCCCCACAGCCCGAGGATTTCGCCCCTGTGCAGCGTAAAAGTAATATCCTGGAGCACGCCGGTGCGGCGTAGCCCTTCGACTTGCAATACGGGTTCGCCGGTTACAGTCTCGCGCCTTTCAGCCAATTCACTGACCTCAGCGCTGCCGATCATCATGCGCACGATATCATCATGGTTCAGCTCACCGATGGCGCCGTCCCCCACGGTTGTTCCGCCGCGCAGCACGGTGACGCGCTCGCAGATCGTGAAGGGTTCATCCAAGAAGTGGCTGATATAGATGATGGTGACCCCATCCTGTTTGAGGTTGCGGATCACGCCGAAGAGCCGGTCACGTTCGCGGCTGGTCAACGACGATGTCGGTTCGTCGAAGATAATGATGCTTGGATCGCTCAGGAGGGCGCGGCCAATTTCGATCATCTGGCGATCGCCCGTACTCAGTTGCTGCACCCTTGTATCTGGCGTGAAGTGACAGCCGAGCCGCGCCAGGACCTGGCTGCTGCGCCGCAACATGTCCGCGCGATCGATGAAGCCGTGGCGGGTGGGAAAGCTTGTGATGAACAGATTCTCAGCCACCGTCAAGGTCGGCAGCATCAGCATTTCCTGGTGTACGAAGGCGATGCCGTGTTGGGCTGCGGCGAGCGGCGAGTGAATCTCCTGCGGCGCGCCGCCGATCAGGATCTGGCCGGTGTCGGGGCGTACCACGCCGCCCAGCACATTCATCAGGGTGCTCTTGCCGGCGCCGTTGGCGCCCAACAATGCCAGCGCCTCGCCGGGGTACGCGTCCAGGTTGACGTTGTCGAGCGCCTGGACTCCCGGATAGCGTTTGGAGATTTGCACCATGCGCAGAAATGGTTCAGCCATCGTTGCCCTCCTAGCGCCGGCGCAATGAATCAAGCGCCACGAAGGCGATGATGACGACACCCTTCACGATCAGACTCGTGAAGAACGAAACCTGCATCATATTCATGCTGTTGGAGATCATGGTGATGATGATTGCGCCCAGCACCGCACCGAGCGGTGAGCCGACCCCGCCATAGATACTGACACCGCCGACCACGGCTGAACTGACGACATCGAGCACAACGCCGTCGTTGCCCATCGTTGCCGCCGCCGAATTGAGGCGTGCGGTCAGCAGGATGGCGGCCATCCCGGCAAAGAAGCTCGAGAAGACATAGGTGCCGAAGAGCACACGCGCGGTGGGGATGCCGGAGACGCGCGCTGTCCGTTCGTTGGTGCCCACCGCATAGAGCCAACGTCCAAAGACGCTGCGTTTGAGCCAGAACGCAACGACGAGTGTCACTGCGGCCACAAAAAACACCGGCACGGGCACGATCCAGAGCCGCGTCAGGATCGTGTTGGTAAACGCTTCGGGGATGCCGGCCACGCTGATTGAGTTGGTCACCCAAATGGACGTCCCCGTTGCAATCGTCATCATGGCCAACGTCACGACAAAGGGGATCATCTTGAGGTAGGCCACCGCATAGCCGTTAATACAACCGGCAACCATGGCGGTTCCCAGCATGACCAGGACGCCAACGAGTGGATGGGCGCCGTCGCGCATGATCATTGCGCCAAAGACAGCACTCATGGCCATGACGGAGGGGATTGACAGGTCGATGCCGCCGCCGATCAAGACGGCGGTCAACCCGATCGCCATCAGGCCCAGGGCGGAGGCTTGCATCAAAATGTTGACGATGTTGCGGGGGGTGAAAAAATTGGGGACGAAGATCGCCAGCAAGCCTAATACCACGACGAACACGATGATTGGCAGATAGCGGAGAAAGTCATCTCCGCGCAGCCGCGACTGCCTGCGCACGGATTGATCGATGTTTGATTTGAGTACAGACATAGGTTTACCCTAGCTCACGCTTCGGCAATGCTTCGACACGGCGTATTTAGGGATGCTGTTGAGGAATGCACATAGGTTGCCGATCGACCAGGTAGATCGGACCAGCATGACAGTAAACTTTAGTCGCAATCGGCATACTTGTCAATCCGTTGAAATTTCGTTGGCAGTCGCTTCGGATTACGCGTGGTAACCGTTTAAGAGCACCAAGGTGGTTCGGGGAACAAAGTATCCGATTCAATCTGTACCTATTTTGGGGCGGTGTTGGCTGGGCTAAAGCAAAGCCCTCCGACCGTTGACGCTTACCGGCTCTGTTGGTGCTGCCACCGGCGTAGGTTCGGGCAGTACTGTCCGAGCACCGTCTCGACTCGTCAGAGCACCAGCCCGTCAGGGTGGTGTTTCCCCCCGTCCCCCCTTTTGTCAGAGCACCAGCCCGTGAGGGTGGTGAGCGCTTTTGCTCCAGCCCAGCTAACCACTTACTCACGTGCGTGGCTCTGATTGGCGACGCCGCCCCTTTTGTCAGAGCACCAGCCCGTGAGGGTGGTGAGCGCTTTTGCTCCAGCCCAGCTAACCACTTACTCACGTGCGTGGCTCTGATTGGCGACGCCGCCCCTTTTGTCAGAGCACCATCCCGTCAGGGTGGTGAGGACTTGCTGGCTAAAGGAAGGAGCGAGACAATGGAGATCACTGGATCATCTCTAGCAAACTCCCCATCCACATGGGGTGGGCACGTGCGAGGATAGAAATGGGTGTGCGGCGACTGTGCGGATGCGACAGTCACGCGACCAGGTGCACCGGGCTGGCGCTAATCCCTCGCGGCGAGAGCCCCAGCCGTCGTACACCCATCAAGCCCTACTCACTGCATCCAGATCGATTCAAGCGAGGTTTTTCCAATGAATACTGTGCGTGTGAAGCGCGGCCCATCGGTTATGCGGTGGGCGCAAGGTTCGGTTCCGGGACGCAATTTTAATTGGGTGAAGACGGCGGTCGTATTCGGCGTCTGCCTGTTGCTGGCGTGCCTGCCAGGCATCCCTGCCCACGCTGCCACTGTGTCTCCTGCCGTGGCCCGCAATCACCTCGTGCCTATGGTGCAGCAAGCCCCACCGTCACCCGACGCCCCACTCACCGTGACCGCCACCACCAATGCCAACCTGCGCGGGGGACCCGGCACGAACTTCCCGGTTGTGGGCGGGGTCAAAGCCGGGCAGACGCTGGAGGTAGTCGCCGAGAACGCGGCGGGCGACTGGTATCAACTTGCCAGCGGCAACTGGATCTTTGCCGCACTGGTGGAGGATGCGGAAGGCGCCACCAGCGCCGCTCCCCCTGCGCAAGGCGGCGCACCCCAAACCGCGGCCGCCGCCCAGCCGGCAAGTGGCAATTGGGTGCTGTTTGCCGATTCGGCGGCTGATTTTCCCGGCGGCCGCGACCGCAACTACTGGGCTTACCTATGGACCGAGGGCCGGCAACTTTGTGTGGCAGGATATGCGCCAGACCGATGGCAAGGGCTGTTATCTAGACACCGCAAATAAGGGGCTTGAAATCTGCGCGGATACGATGACCGCCAACCCGAAGGGTGACGTGGGTCTCCAGTGGAAGGCAAGCCGCGGCGGGACCTATCGCTTCGAGTGGGATTCCGCATCGCTCAAGTTCTACAAACACGGTGAGTTTGTCGGTATTCTGGATCAAGGGTCGGTGCTCCCATACGCCACCACTGTCAGCGATGTCATTGACTGGGAGATGTTCTTCTGGGTGCCCGCCGACAGCACGCCCTATCATGTGAAGGTGTTTCGTTTGGACGCCATGGCGGCAGCGCGCCCGTGCGCCGGCGCAGCCTGCCAGCCGGCGGCCCAGTGAAACGGCCGCGGCGCCGGCCACCCCCTTCTCCTTTGGCAGCGGCATGCAGATCGTTGGCACCGACATTGCGCCTGGCACCTATCGGAGTTTGGGCGGCAACTACTGCTATTGGGAACGGTTGCGGGGGTTTGGCGGCACTTTGGGCGAGATCATTGCCAACGACGTGGGCTATGGCCCGTGGATTGTCACGATCTCGGCTACCGACAAAGGCTTTGATTCCACCAGGTGTGGCGAATGGACACTCGATCTGTCACCGATTACGAAAAACCCGACAGATCCCTTCGGCAGCGGTATGTACTTTGTTGGCAAGGATGTCGCGCCTGGAACCTGGCAGTCGAGTGGAGGGCCAGGGTGTTACTGGGAAAGACTGTCGGGCTTCTCTGGCCAGTTCCGCGACATCAAGGCAAACGACCTTGTGAATGAACCGACGGTGGTGGGTATCGATCCAGGGGATCAGGGATTCTACAGCCACGATTGTGGAACCTGGACGCGATTGAACTGAGTTTGGGGGGGGGGGGGGGGGGGGGGGGGGGGCGCCCCGCGGCGGGGGGGGGGGGGGGGGGGGGGGGGGGGGGGCCGGGGCGGGGGGGGCGGGCGGGGGGGGGGGGGGGGGGGGGGCCGGGCGGGGGGGGGGGGGGGGGGGGGGGGGGGGGGAGGCAGGAGAGATCATGAAGCCGAAAATCAGTTTGATCACGTTAGGCGTGACGAATCTGCAGGCGTCGTTGGCGTTTTATCGCGATGGGCTTGGGCTGGCGGCGCCTGATTATCAGGAGGGCGCCGATGTGGTCTTTTTCCCGATGGAGGGAACGTGGAATCACTAAGTTATCTACCCTTCCCTTCCCTAACAACCCCACGCCTCGGTCTGCGTCCGTTGACGCTGGCTGACACGGATTTTGTGTTCCAGCACTTCGCCGACCCATTGGTGGCGAAGTACCTGATGGATGCGCCACCGCTGACGGATCGCGCCGAAGCAGAGGCGATCATCCGTTTCTATTTGGAGCCCGAGGCGAAAAATCGTAACCGCTGGGGCATTGCGTTGGGGCCGGCAGGGCCGCTGATCGGTACGTGTGGCTTCCACAAATGGGACCAAGATCACCACCACGCCGAGGTGGGTTATGACCTAAGCCCCGAACACTGGGGCCAGGGGTATATGGCGGAAGCGCTGCACGCCGCTCTAGATTGCGGCTTTGCGCGCATGAATCTGCACCGCGTCGATGCGATGGTCTATGTCGAAAATGAACGCTCTGTGCGGCTCCTCCAGAAACTTGGATTCCAAATTGAAGGCATCCTGCGGGATTATTTCTGTCAGGACGGGTTCTTTTACGATCACTATGTGCTGGCGCTTTTGAAGTGAGAAGGCGAACCGGGAGACTGGAAGCATTATCAATCATCTACATCACCCTCCGTTTTCCTAACGAACACCTCACGCACATCCCCCTCAATTTGCGATATACTAATCATCATCGTGCCCATCACTGCCAGCCCCCAAGAAAATCTCAGTACATATCCTCTTAAATCAGTGCGCGCACGTAGGCAGCAGACAATGAATACGCAGTCCTTACTCGAAAAGACCGAACGGATCGCTCAAATCGGCTTCTGGGAATTGAATCTGGTCACCGGCATCGGTATCTGCTCGAGTGGATTCTTTGCCATCCACGGCATGGAAGATCCTGGCGTGGTGTACGCGAGCGATTTCCGATTCATGGGCTATCTCGAGGATATGCCGTTCATCGAGCGTGCCTATGCCGATGCGCTGACCGGGGTGCGGCCCTATGACATCGAGCATCGTATCACCCGCCGCAGCGACGCGCAATCCGTTACGTTCATGCCTGGGGCGAGGTCGAGCGCGACGAGCAGGGCAATCCGATCCGGGTGTATGGAGCCACCCAGGACATCACAGAGCAAACAGATCAGGTTAGCGCAGGCGCAACTTGCGGCGATCGTCGAGCACACCGATGTGGCGATCTTCGGCATAGACCTCAATATCAACGTCATCAGTTGGAATCAGGGCGCCGAAAAGCTCTTTGGCTATTCTCCAGCAGAGGCATTCGGCCGTCCGCTCACTTCGTTAATTGCACCAGATCACGCCGGCGAAATTGCCAGGTATGCGCATCAACTCAGCAAGGGCGCCGTTATCTCGAACCTTGAGACACGATGCTACACCAAAGATGGCAGCATGATCCACGTGATGGTCACTATTTCCCCGGTCCGTGACGCCAATGGAGTGATCATCGGCGGTTCATCCATTGCCCACGACATTTCGCGCCTCAAACAGATGGAAGAAGCGCTGTGTGTGCGAGATGAACGGTTGACCGCAGTGCTGGAAAATTCCGCGGACCGCATCTGGGCGGTGGACGTCGGCTACGGCTTCGTCATATGCAATGAGTCGTTTCGCACCGGCATCATCGATCTGATTGGCCGCGAGTTCGAACCCGGTGAGTGTGTGCTTCACCCGGCTATCCCGGAACCGGCGCGCAATTTTTGGCAGGGCTGTTACGATCGGGCGCTGCGCGGTGAGACCTTTAACGTAGAGTTGCATACGCAGTTCCAGCCAGAAATGAGACACCGGGACTACCGAGTCAGCCCAATGCGCAACGCTCGTGGCGAGATCACAGGGGTCGTCGTATCGGATCGTGACATCACGCAGCGCACACAGGCAGAGGCCGCCTTGCGGGAGCACGAATCTAGGCTTGACGCGCTCATTGAGTCTCTAGACGAGCGAATCTGGGCCGTGGACACCGAGTACCGTTTGGTCGTTTGTAACGAACGGTTCCATGAAGGGACGACGGCAGCATTCGGGCGCCGTTATGCCACCGGCGAATGTCTCCTGGACGAACGCGTCGGTGAGGCGCCACGCACACAGTGGCAGACGTACTACGATCGTGCCTTACGGGGTGAGCGTTTGCGTGTAGAGACCCCGGCGAGCTATCAAGACAGTACATTTGAATACTACTTCAACCCAGTGATTGATGATACCGGTCAGGTCATTGGCGCGGCTGTCCATGGCCGCGATATCACGGCGCGAAAGCAGGCGGAGGAAGCAGTCAAGATCAGCCTGACCAAGTATTTGACGCTGTTCGAGTCCGTGCCCGTCGGGATTACCATTACGAACGATCAGGGCAAGATTCTGGAGACCAATTCCGCTGCGGAGCGGGTGCTGGGGGTGCCAAGAGCAGAACACGAGCAGCGCACCTTTGACAGCTCGGAATGGATCGTGATCCGGGCTGACGGCTCGCTGATGCCGCCGGACGAGTTTGCAAGCGTGCGCGCGCTGAAAGAACAGCGTTTGATCGAAAACAGTGAAATGGGGATGGTCAGTGGTTCCGGCAGCGTGGTTTGGATCAGCATGAATGCCACGCCGATCCAGTTGCCTGGCTATGGCGTTGTGATTGCGTACACTGACATCACCGCACGCAAGTCTATGGAGGAAGAACTGCATGATCTCAACGAACAGCTTGAACTGCGTGTGGTCGAGCGAACAGCGCAACTGGAGGCAGCGTTGGTTGAGGTGCAGCATGCCAGTGAATTGAAAGACGCGTTTCTTGCATCCGTAAGCCATGAACTGCGCACGCCACTGACGGGCGTGCTTGGGTTAGCTGACGTCCTGGAGACGCAGACGATTGGAGAACTCAACGAACGCCGACTCCACTACGTCCATCTAATCCACCAGAGTGGTGAACGGCTGAATGCGATGATCAGCAGTATTCTGGACTACACTGCGCTGCTCGCTGGCAAGTTCGTCTTTGAGCCGTGTCCATGCCGTCTGGTTGAGTTGGCTGCAAGCGCTCTACATCGGATCCTGCCGGCGGCAGATGCTCGCAGCATCAAACTAAAGCTGACGGCTTAACCACATGATGCTGAGATCGTAAGTGACAGCGGTGGCATCTCCCAGATCCTCGCCCGGCTGCTTGATAACGCGCTCCGGTTTACGGTCGATGGTGGCCTTGTCGGGATAGATGTCACACTCGATAGCGCCAATTATTATGCGCGGGTGGCGGTATGGGATACGGGGATCGGCATCGCGCGTGAGAAGCAGGAAGAGATCTTCAGACCATTCGAGCAATTGGATCGTGGCCTGAATCGCCAGTACGGAGGGGCAGGACTGGGTCTTGCTTATGTGCTCCAAATGGTGAAATTGCTTGGCGGATCGATTGTGGTGGAAAGCACCGTGGGGCAGGGTAGCCGCTTCATCGTGACGCTGCCGATGGCTCCTGCGAAGTAGCGAATCTGGAAACGAATCGTAGTGGCGGTCCCGGAAACTCAACGCTTCCGGGACCGCCCTGCTTCTCAGTTCGCTAACGGCTGATCATTGGGAGGAACCGAATGTTGCCGTGCACATCGGTCACGATCGTCGTGTCGTTGGCCGGCGCCGTCACTTGCACGCCATTGGAAAATGTCACGATTTTCTCCTGGTCATCGTGGTTGTGCACGACATAGGTCCATACAAAGGCCGGTGCGGCCGCAGTAAGCAGGCCGCCGTTATAGCGGACAAAGGCAGCGGCCAACGGGTCATCTGCCACGATCCAGGTGGCCTGCGAACCGAGGGCTTTCATGTTCTCCAGCCAGTAGTAGACTTGCGCCGGGCTGGTGCCGGAGTCCACATTGTTGAGATAGGGGATGGTGTCGGTGAACATGCCCGCCGCGCTCACCGGATCGTTGAACGCCAGATACTGCCAGAAGAATGGCGCCCAGTTGTCCCCGCCGGTCACCGGTGGTTGCGGGTTTGCCGTGTTGGCGGCCGGCTGCCAGCAGATGAAGGCGTCGTACGTCGCGGCCACCTGGTCATAGATGGTTTTGACGTGGTCGCGGTCCTGGCCCAGGTAGAGCGAGCCGCCAGTGACCGGCAAGACGTTGATGCCGGCCGAACAGGCGGCGGATGCGCCGAAGTAGGTTTTGGTGTTGCCCATATTGCCCCACACGATGGTCGTGAATTTCCACGGGTAGGTGCGCCCATCCGCAGTTTCCGTGTGTGGGATGATGGCTTCATCGACGTCAAACCAATACTGCTGAACGGCATTGGTCTCCGTGGTGTAGAGGTAGACGCCTAGATCGCGGATCGTGTCGTTGCCGGTGACCTCGCCCCACTGAATCAGCCCCACGGCAAAGTTGATCGCTTCAGACGAGGATTCCTGGTTGTTGCCCGCGCCGGCGTTCGCCGCACCATTGGCCCAGCTATGACCCGCATACGGGTCGAAAAAGCGCAGAAATGGGAAGGTGGGGTCGCTGCGATCCCAGTTCGCCACATCCTTGATCAGCAGTTCAACCATCCCGCCGTACTGATCACTGGCGCCCCAATTGGGGTCGGCATCGGCCAACGCAGCCGCAGCCATGATCCAATAGCCAAAGTGGAAGTGGTGATCGTTGAGGAGGAGATCGGCGTCGTAACCGGTCGGGTAGGGAATCATCGTGCCCCACGTGTCATCCCGATAGAGCAGCCGGTCATCGCTCGGCCCGCTGTAGGTGAGCCAATCTTCCAGGACCGGCTTGAGGGCCGTGATGAATTTGGTGCGGAGAACAGGAAGATTCGCCGTGCCGGCGATGCGGGCGAGTTCGGCGAGACGGGCCATGTCCTTGCCGTTGAAGTAGGAGTCGATGGCAGGTGTGGCGGTGGACGCACTTGCGAGATAGCTTTCGAGTGTCGCTGAATAGACCGGATCGCCACCGGCGACGCTTGGCAGCGCGTTGACAATACCGTGATAGGTCAGGGTGGTGCTGAAGCGGTTGCTATTCACCACCTTCATCTCGCCGGCGACCGACGAATAGGTGAAGGGGGTCAGGCTGGCCATGGAGGGGGCCGAAAGGTTGAGCCACTGGTGCCGATAGAGCGACTGCAGGGTCTCATTCAGATTACCGGCAGCGTTGTCGACCAATTGCGTGGTGACATTGAAATCGGTTGTGACCTGTGAAGCAGCAGGATCATAGCGCCAGTCCACCTGCGTGTTGACCGGCAGGGCGTACGCGCGCTGCCGATAGAATTCGAGCGTGGTGGGATCCAGGTCCGGCAAGAGTGCGATTGCAACATAGCCGCTGGCAGGCAGCCCCTGGACTGAGAAGACGCGCCAATCGCCGCTGTCGTTGTTCACACGGCCACCGCCTGTGGTGAAGAAACCAAAGTGCTGGGTCACGGGATTGGGGGTCATGCCGGTATTGGGATCCGATTGGAAGTACTGCGTGAAGCCGGCGACCCCAGGCACAGGCTGGAGCGATGGGAAAGTAGCGGTTGAGATGCCCTGGAGTCGCAGTTCGATGCGTTCGATGTTGTCGGTCTGAATAAAGACATACGGGCTGCCGTGCAGCATCGTCGTCTCCCAACTGTGGCCCTGGCCGTCGTCTGAGAGGGCGGTGACATCCCAATCCGAATAGCGCACCAGTTTGGTGTCTTCTGCATAGATGTAGTTGCCGCCGGCATCCTTGAAGGAGAGGGTGAAGTTGGGGAGAAAGGGACGTTGGTAGGTGCGATAGGTCCCCTGGTAAATGTCGTCCGGAATGTTGAAATAGTTGGAGTAGCCCATGCGCATCTGGGTTGTGTCGACATTGCCGGGCGGGTTCGACTGAATGTTGAGCGCCCAGGGGTGGGGGAAAAGCCCTTCTGACCAGCGGTTGAGGTCGCAGGCCTTGGTCGCAGGGTTATAGTTGTTGTTGGCCTTCCAGACGATGGATGACCACCAGTCATTGGTCTGCACTGGACCTTGGAAACCGGATGCAGTCGTGGGTGTCGCAGGCCGCGTCGGTTCGACAATGATCGGCGTGGTCGTGATCTGGTAGGAACAAGCCAGGACCGAAGGTCCCTGCCGGCCCGCCGGCAATTGATCGGTATAGGAGCCGGCGCCTACCGGCACGTTGGCATCAATGTGATGGGGGGTGACAGGCTCACGGTCTTGTGGGGCAGGTGTGGCGGAGGCCGCTTGCGTTAGCAAGAGGGCGAGTGACAGGCCCAGCATAAGGGGTAGGGCAATTGCGAAGAGCGGGATCCAACGATGTCGTCGAGAGGAAGGGTGCATTGGTTCTCCTTGTAAATTCGTCAACGGGGGCGCCTTTGCGATTGGAAAAGCGAGGGTGCATTGTCTTTAGTCGAGACTAAATTGTCAACTTGACCATATTGCTTGTTGGCCGGCGCCTATCGCACGCTGTTTGCCCTGCGACTTTTGCGCTCGTGGTCACTTCGATCTACAGTTGCACCATTGATCTTTCACCTCAACGAAACGGCCTCTTCGATGACTGATCCACTGACTCTACTTGACTTTGTCCTGGCGGCACTGGCTGCGATGGCGGCAGGCGCCGTCAACGCAATTGCGGGTGGCGGTACGCTCATCAGCTTTCCGGTGCTGACCGCCATCGGGATTCCGGCGATCGCCGCCAACATTACCAATACGGTGGCGCTTACCCCCGGCTATTTAGGGGCGACGATGGCGCAAAAGGAGGACCTGGCGGGCCAACGGCGCCGGATGAAGATGCTGATTCCGGCGGCGGCGCTGGGGGGGATTGCCGGTGCGCTGTTGCTGGTGAATACGCAGGAAAAGGTCTTCCGGGAGTTGATCCCCTACTTGATCCTGTTGGCTTCATTTCTCCTGGCGATTCAGGATCCGGTGCGGAAGTGGCTGGCGCGGCGTGCAAAAGAGGGCAAGCATATTCAGCTCAGCGAGTGGTGGACGACGGTTCCGATCTTTGTGGCTGCGATCTATGGTGGGTATTTTGGGGCGGGGCTTAGCATCATCATTCTCGCGGTGTTGGGATTGGTCATCGATGATTCGCTGACGCGGCTCAATGCGTTGAAGCAGGCGCTTGCATTTAGCGTGAATGTGGCGGCGGCGTTTTTCTTTCTTTTTTCAGGACAGGTGGTCTGGTCGATTGCGCTTGTGATGATGGTGGGGGCGATTGCCGGCGGCGCCATGGGGGGCAAGTTTGCCGGGCGCATCAAGCCCGCTACGTTGCGATGGGTGGTTGTGACGATCGGCGTGGTCGTGGCGATTATTTATTTCGTGAGGTGACAAGCCGTAGATGCGGTTTTCAACCGCACACCGCCACGCCTCACACCAAACCCGGTGTACCCACCACTGCCGGGCTGCAAGCCGCACCTACGATACCAGGCAGAGACCGAGGCGAGCGGCAAGGGACTGGACGGCGGTGATCTCGGCCTGCGTGACCGCCCGCCAACTCCCCGGGCGTGCGCTGGGGGCTGATATTGTGTCAGCAGGCTGACCTCGATGCCCGGCAGCGTTCCGAGCCAGGTCAAAGCCGGCTCTGTACAGCAGGCGAAATGTCCCGGCATCAGGAGATGGCGCACGATCACCCGCTGGCTGCGGGCGTGGACGCGGGCGATGCAGCGCGTCACGTGCTCCCAATACCGCGGCATACCGCCGATCCGCTCGCCACAACCCCCCGGTCCAACGGCAGGCCCAAACTTCAGGTCGGGCAGATAGATGTCGATCGCTCCTGCGAGCAGATTCCAGCGCCGTTTCGGATAGATACAGATTGCTGTTGAAGACGGCAGGGATGGTGCGCCGTTCGCCTGCTGCTGCCAGCGTCGCCAGGATGAAGGGTATGTGCGGGGTGGGGTCGCCGCCAATAAAGCAGACCGAAGCCGCGCCTTCGGCCTGGCGCTGCAAGATGCGTCCTGCCAACTTTTCCGGCGTGACCGTCACCCCATAGGTGGGGTGGAAGGCAAAGCGAGCGGCGGTGCAGAAGGTGCAGGTGGCGGTGCAGCCGCTAAAGAAGATGGCATGCGCCGGGCGCAGCAGCGATTCCTCGCCCATGTGGAGCATCTCGCTGGCGATGTGGCTCTGGTCTCCAACCCTGCATACGCCCTGGGCCGTCGTGCGGACTGGACCACAGTCAAAAGGGCAGAGGCGGCAGTCACGTAGATGCAACTGCGCCGCCTGTGCGCTGGCGTTCAGGCTGTCAGCCGTGTGGATTTTCACGATAGTTTTGCGCTAGAAGAGGGTGAACTTGTCGAGCGGCCAGTAGCGGACCCAGACCCTGCCGATGATTTCTTCGCGCTTGATCGGGCCAAAGTAGCGGCTGTCATTGCTGTTGCCCCGGTTATCACCCAACACGAAATACGAGAGCGGCTCCAAGCGAAGCGGGCGCATGTCATATTCCGAGAGATCGTGCGGGTAAGGCTCGGGTACGGCCTGGCCATTGACATAGACGATCCCGCGCCGGATCTCCACAGTCTCGCCGGGGAGCGCAATGATGCGTTTCACCAGCATCTCGTCCATATCAGGGCGGTCAACGACCACAATCTCATCGCGCTGGGGAGAGTGCAACTTGTAGCTAAGTTTGTCAACGATCAGTCGCTGATTCGCATGCAGGTTTGGCTCCATGCTCTGACCAAAGACGACGGTCGCCTGGGCCAGGAACAGATGAACGACCATGGCAAGCACCAGCGCCGGGAGCATGACCTGCAACGCCTCTTGAACGGCGTGCCAGAGAGCGGCGCCAAAACCAGGGGAACGGGCTTCCGCTGGCGGGTCTTGCTCTGGGGTAAGATTTGATTCCGGATTCACGATTTTCCACCACATCGATAGTTTCAAACCAATAGTATACTGCCGGCGACGGCGGTTGTCTAGATTATTTCCTGTTTGCCATGCCTGTGCTAAGATGGCGAACAGCGGACGCAGTCCCACCTACCAGTCATTGGAAGAAACGGTGATCTCGCTGCGAAGGTTCTCCCCTCTCTATCATTGGATCATATTGGTCGCCCTGCTGTTCACTTTCCGGCCTGTTGTCGCGCAGACGCCGGCAGACGCGCCGGCTGGAACCCCCGCGCCCGCCACTACGGCGACAACGGCGCCTGTGCCAGATGCGGTGGCCGCCCAGGTGGAGGCGCTGCTCGCGCAGATGTCGCCCGCCGATCGCGTTGGGCAGCTCTTTGTCGTCACTTTTGAGGGCGCCGATCTCAATTTCGACAGTCCAATTATCGAGCTCATCCACGGCTATCGGGTGGGCAGCGTTGTGATCAGTCCGTGGAATTTGAACTTCACGAACGAGAAGGGGGTTGACACGCCGGCCGAAGTCGCCACGTTGGCAAATCAACTGCAAGCGGCTGCGTATGGGGTGTTGTTACCCGCGGATCAGGCACTAGACCCGGTCCCTTTTGCGCCCTGGCCTCCGCGCGGTCTGCAATATCTGCCGGACGAGACCGGTGCGCCGCCCAGTAACCTGCCGCTGTTGATCGGCGTGCAGGAGTTGGGTGACGGGCTGCCCGGCACCGCCCTGCGCCGTGGCTTTTCTGCGCTGCCATCGCAGATGTCGCTCGGCGCAGCCTGGAACCCACTCCTGGCGAAGCAGGTCGGCGACATTGTGGGGCGAGAACTGCGAACGGTCGGCGCGAACATGTTGTTAGGCCCAAACCTCGATGTCTTTGATGAGCCGGGCAGCGAACAGGTCGGTGATCTTGGCATATTCTCTTTTGGCGGCAACGCCTTTTGGGTCAGCCAGTTGGGGCGCGCCTACATTGAGGGCATTCACAGCGGCGCCCAGGGGCGCGTGGCGACCGTGGCGCGCCATTTCCCTGGTCAGGGCAGCACCGATCGCCCGCCGGAAGAAGAAGTCGCCACGATCCAGAAGAGTCTCGAAGAGATGCGCGCCGTGGCTTTGCCACCCTTCTTGGCGGTGACGCGCAACCCGTCCAGTGTCGTCGATGCCAATGGCGACCCCGCCAGCACCGACATTCTGATGACAAGTCACATGCGCTTCAGCGCCTTTCAGGGGGGAGCGGCCAGCCGCGTCACCCCAATCAGTCTGGCGCCAGAATTGCGTAGTGTGCTGACGCAGGAAGGATTTGACGATTGGCGTGCAGCCGGCGGGGTGATCATGTCAAACGCCCTGGGGCAGCCGGCGATCCGGCGCTTCTACGGTGCAGCCAGCCCCGATTTCTTCAGCCGGCGCGTGGCGCTCGACGCATTTACCGCGGGCAATGACCTACTCTTCCTTTCGGACTTCAGCCTGGACGACAACTGGGAAACCGAATATGCAAATATCAAGTCGACCATCGGTTTCTTCCAGGAACGCTATGGCAACGATCCTGATTTTGCGCGGCAGGTGGATGACTCCGTGCGGCGAATTCTGCAGTTGAAGTTGGGACTTTATCGAGATGCAATGGTGCAACCTGCGCCCGATGCGCCTGCGCCTGCCGGCGCTGCTGACCAGTTGATTCCGTTGACAAACCTGCTGGTCGATTCGAGCCAACTCATTGCACTCGAAGGGCTGCGCACGGAAGCCGAAGGCGTTGTCGGTGAAGTGGCGCGCAGCAGCATCTCGATCCTCTATCCGGATCCCGCCACGCAGACCGATCCGTTGCCGCCCACCTTCCGCGCGGACGATCGGATTCTGATCTTTTCTGACAGCCGGTTGCAGCGCGAATGCTCGACCTGCACGGCTGAAGCCGCAATCGGTCCAGACGAGATCGCGGATATCATCAAACGTCTCTACGGTGCAGATGCTACGGGCCAGATTGACCCGGCGTTGGTGACCAGCCTCACCTTCGCCGATTTGACCATGTTCCTGAACAGCCAGGAGGCACCCACGGCGACGTCACCGTTGACCAGTACGGCGCTGGCCACCTCCACCGTTGCCGCAGTTGCGCCGTTGACGGCAACTTCGCTCTTTACGATTGCTGCATCGCCGGGTGCGGATCTGGAGCCGCCGTCGCCCGATGCGGTCGAAGCGCGCGTCGCCGAACGCAATGCCAAGACCGCCTCGCTCATTCAGAACGCCAACTGGATTATCTTTGCGATGCTGGATGTGGAGCCAATCTCGCGCCCGAGCAGCGATGCTGTCCAGCGTTTTTTGCGAGAATATGCCGACCAGTTGGCGGACCAACGCCTGGTCGTGTTTGCGCTCAATGCACCGTATTTCCTTGATGCAACCGAAATGAGCCGGCTGGTGATTTACTACGGCGTTTACAGCAAGGCCGAGCCGTTCCTGGAAAGCGCAGTGCGTGCCTTGTTCCGTGCGTTTACGCCATCCTCTGCACCTCCGGTCAATGTGCCGGGCACGCGATTTGCGAGTCTGGCGGCGCGTCTCTCGCCCGATCCTGCCCAATCCGTGCCGCTGCAAGTCGAAGATGCCGCGGGAACGGTGCTGCTTGATTCGGGCGACAGCGAAGCGGCTGTGGCGACTTCGGCAGAGGCGCCGGCAGGCGCCACATTGAGTCTCGTGGCCGGCCCGATTGTGGATTGGAACGGCAACATTGTGCCGGATGGCACGCTTGTGACCTTTCGCCTGCAATACGAAGGGGATGCGTTGGCGTTGCGGGTTGAACCCGCGCCGTCGCGTGGCGGTGTTGCGATGCGTGATGTTTTGCTCGATCGGCCGGGTACACTCCGCATTGCGGCTGAGGCGGGGGCTGCTACGTCCGGTGCCCCCTTGAGCGTTGTCATCCTGCCGCCACCGATCCCGACGCCGTCACCTGCGAGTGGTGTAGCAGTACAAGGAGAGGCAGGGGGTGATGGAGAAACGGCGCCGGTGGACCGCGCCAGCATCGTGACCCTCTTGATCGCGCTACTGACGATTCTGGTGACCCTCAGCCTTTTCCTGATTGTGCAGGTGCGGGTGCTGCCGCGCGCCACGTTGGTGCGGAACATGTTGTGGGCGGCGATCTTCGGGCTGGCTGGTTATATTCTCTACGCAACCGGGCTGGTCCCAGGCTCCGACTGGCTGCGCAGCAATGTGAGTGTGTGGGGCACGTCGGTGGTGGTGCTGGTGCCGATGCTGTTGCCGCTGCTCTGGCTTGGTCTGCGGAGTGACGATAAGTAGGCGGTAGGGCGATTGTCGTTGCCGGCTGTAATCCCAGGTGCGCCTAATTTTGTGCGGCGCAGGTCGCCGGGAGGAGCGCACAGGTCTGGTCCGGCATGGGCGCCGGCTGCACTTTTAGCCCATCGAGGATTAATTCATCCCCAAGCGTTTGCCCAGCGGCATCGACTACCGGCGCCTGCATGCCGGTGACGGGGTCATAAAGCCCGATGGCAAGTTGCCAGGCGCCGGTGGGGTCCACCTCTGCCGGGATCTGGAACTGGCGCCAATCGTTGACATAACCGCTGATTGCCATGTTTGTATCGGCGTCGAGCGCCCCGAAGAATGCCGGGGCACCGTCCGCTTGCGCCACATTGCCGCCGTCACGGCGCAGATGGACGAAGGGCGTCAACGACTCCGGCCACGCGCCGCCTTCCCACTGGAGCCAGAGATCGACGCTGTCTCCTGGCCAGAAGGATCGATCCTCGGTCCAGACCTGCACGCGTAATGGGTTTCCATCCGGCAGGGCAAACGTCGCCTCGGCGCCGCGCACTGGCGCCAGCAAGCCCGGCGCCAGTGCGGCGGACAGATCCTGCTGTTGTGCCATGGTGGGTGGTAGTTCCACGAGTTTGTCGTGCGCAATCCGGCGGAAGATCGCCGCAATTGATGCGGCGCCGCCATCCGTGCGCACTGCGGTGGTGCGCGGCAGGACCAGCGGCAGCGTCGTCAGCCGATACGTTTCGCCCGGCGCCCACATGGCCGCCGGCTGCCATACGAGTGCCGGTGGGGCGGCAGTGGCTTGCGTGGCGACAACCTGCTGCGCCGGCGTTACGACTTCGAACTGAGGCTCCTGCTGCGCTGGATCAAACTCAGGTCCGGTTGTCCAATCTGCCACCAGGCGCGTCTGTCGCCAGCGCGGCCAATCGAGCGCGTCGACCTCAGTAAGCGCCAGTGCTGCCAGCGGTGCACTCGCTGCCGGCATGCGTGCAAAGGAGTAGAACTCCGGCGGAATCTCCTTGTTCGTGGCGCCGCGCTGCATCAACAAGTAGCCGTCCGCCGCGTCGACGACGCCCCAATCCGCCGCCAGCATGGCCTCAACAGTCGATTTGACGTCGCCGGGCGCCATGTCCGTATTGGTGGTGACATCGAGCAGCGCCCAATCGGCAGGCTTTGGGGTCTCGAGGCCCATTGGAAACTGGTAGACGTAGGCCCGGTGGCTCACGTGGGGGTGGATGGCGGCAGTCGCGGTCACGGCGGCGTCCGGTGGCAATTGTCCGGTGAAGTGTGCCAGCAACCTGTGATGTTCGGTGATCGGCGCGACATCCCACCGGCCGCCCAGCGGGCCGCGGCCATGTTGGAGGTAATTGGCGACCGGCCAGGCCAACATCCAGATGACCAGCCCCAGGGTGATCAGGGGGCGAAGCGAAGTGCGGGCATTCTGGGCCAGCGCTGCCGCAGTCATAACGCCTGCACTGGCCGCAGGCAAGTACTGGAAACTGGGGGAGCCGCGGGCCGTGAGCCGCGCCAGCCAACGCCACACACGGCCCACCCCATAGGCGGCTGCCACCGCAAAATAGGGGACGATCGGAGCGCTGTAGTGGAATTCGCCATAGTATTGTGCCGGATAGGTGCTGAGCAGGTTGGCAAGCAGCACCGGCAGCGCAAAGAGGAGTACATCGACTCCCAGCAGTGGCAGCCATGCGAACGCCACCAGCAGCCCAATCAGGTAGGCGACGCGCGGTGGCTCAGTGATGATCTGCCAGACCAGCGCAGGCCGGGCGAAGAAACTCTTGAAGATGTCCGCTGAAGAGTCACCCAGCGCACCATAGCGTTGGAAATAGGTGCTCTCTGCCGTCCCATACAGGGGTGCCGCGTTCGCCGGCACAATCACGAAAGTTGCCCAATAGAACCAGGCAAGGGAGAGTGTGAGGACGGCGCCACCAGCGATGAGCATGTTGCGTGTTACGTGTTTAGTATCCCGTAGCTCGTAGCCTGTTTCTTGTTTCTTGTTTCTTGCCGCCTGAAACGCATCCCATGCTGCTCTCCAGAGCGCCCACGCGCCCAACCCTGCCGCGAGCAGTGCCATCTCTTCCTTGACGAGGGCCAGGAGCAGGGCGGCGACTACAAATTGCATCCAACGCCGGGCATCGACCGCCCAGAACGCCCAGAGGATCAATGGGGCGGCAAGGGGCGCGGCGTGGAACTCCGTCAGCACAGCCGATTGCAATTGGGGCGCCAGCAGATAGGCGAGCGCCAGCGCAAAGGCCAGCGGACGCGTCCAGATCTGGAGCGGCTCCAATTCCCATACCTGGTTCCGTTGGCGTGGGGTGAGCAGCTTTTCGAACTGGCGGTTGGTGAGCGCGTAGAGGGGGAAGGCACCGATGGCAACGACCAAGACCTGGAGGAGCAGCAGGGCGCGTAGGTCGTTCCACAGCCAATAGATGGGGCTGATCAGCACGAGCACCGGTTCAACGTGATCGGTCAGGCGTGTCGCAACGAAGCCATTGTCGGTCTGCTGGAGGAGGCGGCCATGACTGCTATTCCAGATGGCCTGGTCGATCTGGCCGAGGTCGGCCTTGTGCGTGCGGAGACCGGCGTGCTGATTCCAGGCCAATTGCGTAAAGACAATGAGATAGAGCAGTACCAGGACGGCAAGTGCAAGCCGGTATGGATCGGCAAGTAGCGCATGCCGGGTGCGACCCATCCAGTGCTTCATGCGGCCAATGCGCGTTCCAGGGCAGCGGCGACGGTCTTGACGCCGGCTTCGGTCAAACCCGGGTAGAGGGGCAGCGAGACGATCTCATTTGCCGCCAATTCAGTCTGGGTGAGCCGATGCGTGGTGATGGCCCGATTGTCTTCATAGGCCGGTTGGCGATGGATCGGCACCGGGTAGTGAATGGCGGTGCCAACGCCTTCGGCTTCGAGGGCGGCTCGTACGCGATCACGTTCGGGCACGCGCACGACATAGAGATGATAGACATGCCGGCAGTGCAGTCGTTCGGTGGGCTTGACAACCTGTTCAGGGAGAAGTGCGCCATAATAGGCGGCTAGTTCCCGGCGCAGGTCATTGTCCGTATCAAGGTGCTTTAGTTTCACCCGCAGCAGCGCCGCCTGCAGTTCATCCAACCGGCTGTTGACACCTTCCACCTGGGAGACATAGCGCGCTTTGGCGCTCCAACCGTACTCGCGTAGAAGGCGCACCTTGCCGATCAAATCGGGGTCCATACCCGTGACGGCGCCGCCATCGCCCAGGGCGCCCAGATTCTTGGTGGGGTAGAAAGAGAAGCAGGCGAGATCACCAAAAGTGCCGACTTTGCGTCCATCGATGCTGGCGCCGTGCGCCTGTGCACAATCTTCGATCAACCAGATGCCGCGGGGGCGAACGACCGCTTCGATGGCCGCGAGGTCCGCCGGGTGGCCGTAGAGGTGGACCGGGATGACGGCCCTGGTCATCGGATTGATGGCTTCCTCCAATGCCGCAGGCGACATCGTGTACGTCACCGGATCGATATCCACCAAGACCGGAGTGGCGCCTGCCATCCGGATCGCGGCCACGGTGGCGACGGCGGTGTGGGCGACGGTAATGACTTCGTCGCCCGGGCCAACGCCCAGGGCGCGTAGGGCCAGGTGGATTGCATCGGTCCCTGAATTGACGCCGGCACAGCCGGCTGCGCCCAGATAGGTGGCAAATTCAGCCTCAAAGGCGGCGGTTTCCTTGCCCAAAATGTACCAGCCGCTATCCAGCACGCGCAGTGCGGCTGCGTTGAACTCTTGCTGATGAGCAAGATACTGCGTGCGTAGATCGTTGAAGGGGATGGTGGCCACGGGATCCTCTACCAATAGTGTTCGCCGTTTTGGAGATAGAAGTTGATCGTGCGGTGCAAGCCCTCGGCAAGCGGGATCACCGGTTGCCAGCCTAGTTCATCCTGGATGCGCTGATAGCTTGAATAGACATCGCCGATGTCGATCTTCTTGCGTTGGTCGGGCCACGGGATCAGGCGGACGCGGCCGCGGCCGGCGGTGGCGACGATCAAGTTGGCCAACTCAAGCAAGTTGATCGGGTGTTGCCCGCCGAGATTATAGACGCGGCCATTGGCTTGCTCACGGGCGCCGGCGCGCAGGAAGGCGTCGACGACATCATCGACATAGGTTAAGTCGCGCAGTTGCGTGCCGTCGCCGTAGATTTGGATCTCCTCGTTGCGCACCGCTTTGCGGATGAACCAGCCGATAAAGCCCTGGCGATCGTGCTTCACCAACTGCCGCGGACCATAGGTGTTCGTGAGCCGCAGCGACGTTGTGCGCAGGCCATAGGCATTGTTATAGACGATATGGTACCACTCGCCGGCAAGTTTGTTGACGCCGTTGACGTCCGTTGGGGCTTGTAGGTGATCCTCGTCCAACGGTAGATATCGCGGCTTGCCGTACTGCTGGCGGGTTCCTGCGTAGATCACTTTGATCTGTGGGTTCTCATACCGGCAGGCTTCGAGAATGGAGAGCTGGCTGCGGGTGTTGATTTCGAGGTCGGTGTATGGATCGGTCATGGAGTCCATATGGCTGACCTGTCCTGCAAGGTTAAACAGGATGTCCTGACCCTGCACGAGCGCGTGCATCGAATACGGATCGCGTACATCGGCGATATTGACGCGGAGCCGATCCTGATAGCCGGCGAGGTTGTGCCAGTTGCCCCCGTAATCTGGAATGAGCGAATCAACCAGGGTGACGTGCGCGTCCAGGTCGACAAGCCGCCTTGCCAGATTGGAGCCGATAAAGCCCATGCCGCCGGTCACCAGGATGCTGCGCCCGGCATAGTCGCTGAGGTAAGTCATACTGAGGGGGTGTAGACTACTACCCAAAGAGGCTCTGAAGTTTTAGCGCAAGGAGCGGATCGCCGGCAATTTGCACTTTGCCGGAGCCAAAGGCGGCCATTGGGTTGAGCTTACCGGTGGCGAGCGCCATAAAGTCGTCATCGCGGATCGAGATGATCAAATCAGCCTCATCGCTGGCGCCGGTGCGCACTTCACCGGTTCCGTTCAGTAGATCCACGACCCAGGATCCCCCCAGCTCACCAGTCACATCGAACTGGTAGACCGCGTTGATCCTTTGCGCGATGGTTGGGTCGGCGGCGACGCGGCCTGCAATCCGTTCAAAAATGACGGTCGGTGTAGTCATCGATTTCTTCGGTTCCTCTTGAACCGGGACACTCGCCGGCGAAGCCGGCGAGATTGAAATTGTGCGATCGGGGCGACCCGCGTCTGCACCCAACACGAGATCGGCCATCACCTGCACGGCCTCGATATCGAACGTCGTGAGGTTGAGTGTGGTGATTGGGCTATCGTGCCACAGTTCAAGCCGCTCGGCAATGCGGGACTTCGGTCCGCAAAGTGCCACGGCGTCCACCAGTTCGTCCGGAATGGCGGCGGTGGCGGCCTCCTTCTGACCGGTCAGGTAGAGCGCCTGCACGCGGTCGGCGGCTTCCTCAAAGCCGTAACGGCAGGCCAGGTCATAATAGAAGTTTTTCCCCTTGGCGCCCATGCCGCCAACATAGAGGGCGAGGAAGGGTTTTACGCTAGCGCGGCAGGCGTTCACATCGTCACCCAGGACGACGGGCACGGAGGGTGCAATGTCGAAGTTGCCGGTGCTCTTGGCGCCGCCGGCTTTGCCAAAGCCGGCCTCGAGCGACGGTGCATAGACACTGCGGTAGTGGGCGGGCGAGAAGAAGATGGGGAGCCAGCCGTCCGCAATTTCCGCCGACAACTCCACATTTTTGGGGCCGATGGCGGCCAGATAGATCGGGAGATCGGCGCGGCCGTGGATGATGCTTTTCAGCGGTTTGCCCAATCCCGTGGCATCGGGACCCTGGTAAGGCACCTGGTAGTGTTCGCCCGTGAAGACAAGCGGTTCCTTGCGCGCGAGAATCTTGCGCACGATGGCGACATATTCGCGCGTTTTTACCAGCGGTTTGCCATAGGCGACGCCATGCCAGCCCTCGACTACCTGGGGACCGGACAGCCCAAGGCCCAGCAACATGCGGCCGCCGGAGAGTTGATCGATTGTGATCGCGGTCATCGCGGTGTTCGCAGGTGTGCGCGCGGGCATCTGCATGATCGCGGTGCCGAGGTGGATCTGCTGCGTTTGTGCACCAATCCACGCAAGAGGGGCGACGGCGTCGGAGCCATATGCTTCGGCCGTCCAGACGGCGTAATAGCCCAGGCGGTCGGCAAGTTGAACCATTTCCATCGGCAGTGCGATCGTGGCGCCGGAGTAGCCAACCATCAATCCTAGTCGCATCGTGAGCTCCTCACATCCTTATCAATGAATGGCCAAAGCGGAGTGCGTATCATGTCCGCGGTATACCCGGCGCAACCCCAACTGTCACCGGTCAATGGTCAATTGCCGAGGAAGCGAGCGCCTCGCAATTGTCATTCTATACCGTAGTAGTGTTCAGGTTGAATTGTGGTTGGGCATAGTGCACAGTGCGCCATCGTGCAAGATCTACAAACTATGCGAAATGCCAATGCAGAATTGCATAGAACTGCTGCGTCCATTAGGATTTCGCCAGCATACCCAACCCTATCTGGGAGGATATCATGGATTCTGACTCTGATTTCTTTATTCCAGCATCGTCTTCGCCGTCCGGCATGTCGGCGCCGTTTGCTTCTTATCACCTTGATGATGCGTATGACGAGTTGCTCGAACCGAATGGAACGCCACGCCCCCAATATGAATTCCTCTATCACCGGCTGCTGGAACTGACCCCACAAGAACTCTCGCAACGCCAACGTTCTGCGGATCTCTCGTTCTTGCATCAAGGCATCACGTTTACAGTTTACAGCGATTCGCGCGGTACGGAGCGCATCTTCCCGTATGACCTGTTGCCACGCATTATCACGGCGCAGGAGTGGGACACCATCGAGCGCGGTCTGATTCAGCGCATCATGGCTTTGAACCTTTTTCTACATGATATCTATCACGGGGCGCAGATCCTGAAAGACAAGGTGGTCCCGCACGAACTCGTCCGCTCGAGCAAGCATTTTCGCAAGCAGATGCTGGGCATCAACGTGCCGCACGACGTCTATGTTGCGGTCACGGGTACAGACCTCATCCGCATGCCCAACGGGCGTTTTGCAGTGCTGGAAGACAATCTCCGTGTTCCGTCCGGTGCGTCCTACATGCTGGCCAATCGTCAGGTAATGAAACGCGTCTTTCCAAATCTATTCAATCACTATGGCGTGCGGCCATTGGAGTTTTATGGGCAGGCGTTGCTGACTTCGATGCGTGAACTGGCGCCTAAAGATCGCGCGGGCGCCAGCGATCTCACCATCGTCCTCTTGTCTCCTGGGGTCTTCAACTCAGCCTACTTTGAACACACTTTTCTGGCGCGGCAGATGGGTGTGCAACTGGTGGAGGGGCGTGACCTCATGGTGCACGACAACATCGTGTATATGCGCACCACCGCCGGACTGCAACGCGTCGACGTGATCTATCGCCGGATCGACGATGACTTCATTGATCCCTCCGTATTTCGCCAGGATTCGATGCTTGGTGCAGCGGGGATCTTCAACGCCTATCTACATGGCAATGTGACACTCGCCAATGCGCTTGGCACAGGCGTTGCAGATGACAAGGCTGTCTATGCCTATGTGCCCGCCATTGTCCGTTACTATCTGAACGAAGACCCGATTCTCGACAATATCGAGACATACCTCTGTTCAGACGATGACCAGCGCGAATACGTTCTGGCGAATCTAGACAAACTTGTGGTAAAGGCGGTGGGAGAGTCGGGCGGCTACGGGATGCTTGTTGGGCCACATAGCACTGCCGAACAGCGAGCCGACTTCGCACGCCTGGTGAAAGCGCAACCGCGCAACTACATTGCGCAGCCCACCATACAACTCTCACGCGCCCCTTGCTTTCTGGACAATCAGGTTGAACCGCGCCATGTCGATCTGCGTCCGTACATTCTTTATGGTTCTCAGATTCGCATTTTACCCGGCGGGTTGACGCGCGTCGCGCTACGCAGGGGATCACTCGTTGTCAATTCATCTCAGGGCGGCGGAAGCAAAGACACCTGGGTTCTGGGTCAATAAGGAGGTAGTCGATGCTATCACGTGTCGCCGATAGTCTGTACTGGATGAGTCGCTACCTGGAGCGAGTTGATCATGTGACACGATTGATTGACGTGCATTTGACCATCGTGCCCGAACAGTCGACTGAGGCGGCGCACCGGCGCCGCTCACGGCTGGTGACCAGTCTCGTCGGGGAAAAGTACCCGGTCGACGCGATTACCTCAGATTTTGAGTTGGCAGCGCTGTTGACATTTGACGAGGATAACCCAAATTCGATCGCACGCTGTATTGCCTCTGCGCGCGAAAACGCGCGGCCGGTGCGCGAACAAATCAACTCCCAGATGTGGGAGCAGATCAATCAGATGTATCTATACATCCAAAATTCGAGTATGGCCGACATCTGGGTGGGGGAACCTCACCAGTTCTATCACCGCATCAATCAAGATGTCTACCGCTTTCAAGGTATCACCGATTCGCGTGTCAGTCGTGATCAGGGGTGGCACTTCATCCAGTTAGGTAAGTATATTGAGCGTGCGGCTGAGACCGCGGACGCCCTCAATGTGGACTTTCGCGATCTGTACAGGGCAAGTCTGGCCGTCGACGCTGTGGATCAGAACACCTATCTGGAATGGGTTGGTTTGCTGCGTGGTTGCGCTGCGTATGAGGCATACAGCAAGGTGTATACTGCGAATGTTCAGCCAAATTCCATTGTGGAGTTTCTGATTTTGAACCCGGAGTTTCCTTATTCGGTGCGTTTCGCGATCAATGCCATCCAGAAGTCGCTCGATGCGATCGGTGTCGCCACAGAGACGCCCAAGTCCGCACGCGTCTATCGCCTGGCGGGCCGGCTACGGGCGACGCTCGACTACGCCCAGGTGGAGGAGATCATGGAAAGTGGCCTTGGCAGCAGCCTCCTTGAAATTCAAAACCGGTGTGCAGAGATTCATGACATCATCTATCAGACCTATATTGCGTACACATATAGCGACAGGGTTGCGAAATAGCGTCCAACGCATAGAACGATTCCAGGCAGGCGCCACATGAATTACAAGATCAAGCATGTCACCAAGTTCCAGTACACTTCGCCGGTGATGGAGAGCGTGACCGAGGTGCGCAAGCATCCGCGCAACACCGAGTATCAATACTGTACTCACTTCGACCTCACTATCAAGCCCGCGGCGAAGCATTTCCACTATGAAGATCATCTGGGCAACTATGTCTACCATTTTTCTCAGCCGGGGATCCATCAGTCGTTGACCGTCACTGCAACGTCGGAGGTGCACGTGCAGTCACGACCAACACCACCCCTGGCGCTGCCGGAGGATGCGTGGCAGGCGATCGACGCGCTGTCTGCAGCGGGCGACGAGTGGGAGATGCTGAAACCCAGTGAATTTACGTCTCCCACGCAGCGTCTCAGCGAGTTGGCGACGGAACTTGATGTGCGGCGACGCACCGATCCGCTGAGCATGGTGTACTATCTGAATAGTGCGTTGCACCGCGTGATCGCCTATGATTCACGGAGTACGCGTGTGGATTCGCCGATTGACGATG
Organism: Candidatus Fredericiella danica; assembly: GCA_016713335.1. Classification (GTDB taxonomy): domain Bacteria; phylum Chloroflexota; class Anaerolineae; order Caldilineales; family Caldilineaceae; genus Fredericiella; species Fredericiella danica. Next base: position 28,826 of record JADJPH010000105.1, read on the forward strand.
CACTGCTCCACCGCCGCGGCGTGTGCCAGGATTATTCGCACATTATGCTGGCGCTGATCCGCAATTACCTGCAGATGCCCGCACGCTATGTGAGCGGATACCTGTATCACCGCGGCGACGACCGATCGGCGGATGGTGCGACGCATGCCTGGGTGGAAGTCTGGTTTCCGGAGCTTGGGTGGATTGGTTTTGATCCAACGAACAATATTGTGGCCGGCGAACGCCATGTCGACGTCGCCATCGGTTGTGATTATCATGATGTACCGCCTACGCGCGGGGTCTACAAAGGCAACGCCGGCAGCGACCTTGCTGTCACCGTGCGGGTGCGCTCCGGCAATGAAATCGACCACGAAATGGGTGAAGACCTGGTGGCGACGCCAGTCTATCGGTCGACTGAGCATGCGCTCCAGGCGCGCTATGCGCAGGCGCTCCAGGCGATGCAGATTCAGCAACAGCAACAACAGCAGCAGTAATGCGCTGCAGTGCGGCGACGCAACTTGAAGTGAGGGCGCAATGACTGTCTCAGCGAAACATATCATGGATCACCTGGGGGATGCGCTTGTATCGGTTGATTTGTCTTTCCTCGGGGAGAAACAAAGCGGTAAGGTGCGCGATCTCTATCGCCATGGCGACAAATTGATTCTGGTGGCAACGGATCGATTGTCGGCGTTCGATTACATTCTGGGGCTGGTTCCATTCAAGGGTCAGGTGCTGACCCAACTTTCGGCCTTCTGGTTTGACGCCACGCGTGACTTGATTGGCAACCACCTGTTGCAGGTGCCTGATCCGAATGTGACGGTCGCCCGGGCCTGCACCCCGCTGCCGGTGGAGGTTGTCGTGCGTGGCTACATCACCGGCGTCACTTCGACTGCACTCTGGCGACAATATAGTCTGGGTGAGCGCCGAATCTATGGGATAGACTTTCCTGACGGTTTGCGGAAGAACGATCGCTTGCCGGAGCCGGTCATCACGCCCACCACAAAGGCGCGTGATGGCGGGCATGATGAACGGATTACCAGCGCGGAGATTGTGACGTCTGGATTGGTGCCTGCCCACCAATGGCAACGGGTCTGTGAAGCGGCGGTGGCGATTTTCAAACGCGGCCAACGCATTGCCCGGCGTGGTGGATTGATCCTGGTCGATACCAAATATGAATTTGGGTTAAATGCCAAGGGTGAGGTGGTGTTGATCGATGAGATTCACACACCGGATTCAAGCAGGTATTGGATTGCAGACACCTATGAGGCGCGCCACGCCGCGGGTGAAGAACCAGAAAACTTCGACAAGGAACTGATTCGCCTTTACTACGCTGCACGCGGCTATCGTGGTGAGGGTGCGCCGTGGCCGCTTCCGGCTGACCTTGCCGTTGAAGCATCCGCTCGCTATATGCGCACGTATGAGATGTTGACGCAGAATCCGTTTATACCCGGTGAGACGCCTGCCGGGCCTCGCATTGAACAGGCGATGCGCAAGTGGGTGAAGACCGCCGACGTGTGACACCGCGGCGAATCATGCGTTACATCAGGAGCTACTATGACCGAACCTACGCCGCTCGTAGGCGTCATCATGGGCAGCAAATCCGACTGGGAAACCATGCGCGGCGCCTCCGAACTACTGGCTCAGTTCGGGGTTCCATGAGTGCCGGGTTGTTTCGGCCCATCGCACACCGGAGTGGATGGTGGAATATGCCAGCCATGCCGAAGAGCGCGGGCTGGAGCTCATTATTGCAGGAGCCGGCGGTGCGGCGCACTTGCCAGGCATGGTTGCGGGGCACACCCTGCTGCCGGTGATTGGGGTGCCGATCCAGAGCAGAGCACTCAACGGGTTGGATTCGCTTCTCTCGATTGTGCAGATGCCTGCGGGCGTGCCGGTGGCGACGATGGCGATCGGCGCGGCGGAGCCGTCAATGCTGCGTTATACGCAGTTGCGATTCTGGCTGCCACGCGCCCTGCGTTGCGCACCGCCTTGCGGACCTTCCGGCAGGAGCGAGCGGACCAGGTGCTGGGCGAGGTGCTCGAATGATTCTTCCAAATGCAACGATTGGTGTTTTTGGCAGCGGCCAACTTGGGCGTATGCTGGCCTTGGAAGCCAAGGCAATGGGGTATCGGGTTCACACGTTCTCGCCCGACCACGACTCACCGACTGGTCAAGTCGCCGATCGAGAAGTCTGTGCGGCGTACGATGATCTGGATGCGGTGGATGAGTTTGTGCGCCGCGTGGACGTCGTCACCTTTGAATTTGAGAATGTCCCGTCGGCCGTGGCGCAGGTGGCACTGGCGAGCGGGATACCCGTCCGGCCGGGAAGTTGGGTGCTCCACACTGCACAGCAGCGGCTGCGTGAAAAGCAGTTCCTTGCCGGCGCCGGGCTGCCCGTGACGCCCTTTGCGCCGGTGCATTCACTCGGAAGATCTGGTCACCGGTCTTGAACGCCTGCGCTGTCCGGCCGTGTTGAAGACCGCAGCGTTTGGGTATGACGGCAAGGGCCAGGTGCTCATCGCAACCCCGGAAGATGCGGCAGCGGCATGGGATGCGCTTGGACGCCAGGAGTGCGTGCTCGAAGCGTTCATCGCCTTTGAACGTGAGTTGTCAGTGGTCGCGGCACGGAGTGTGAGCGGCAAGTTCGCCCATTGGGGTGTCATCGAAAATACGCATCGCAATCATATCCTGGATCTTTCGGTGGCGCCGGCAGACATCCCTTCCCACGTCGTGAAGCACGCGATCGACATGACGCGGGCGGTGCTTGCACAACTTGATGTGGCGGGTGTGCTCTGCGTGGAGCTCTTTATGGCGTCCAGCGGGGGTTGTTGATCAACGAACTGGCGCCGCGGCCGCACAATTCCGGCCATTTCACCATCGATGCTTGTGTAACGAGCCAGTTCGAACAACAGGTGCGGGCGATCTGTGGGCTACCCCTGGGCAGCACTGAACAACTGCGACCGGCAGCGATGGCCAATCTGCTGGGCGACCTCTGGGAGCATGGTGAACCTGACTGGAATGCCGCACTCGCAATTCCTGGGGTAAAGTTGCACCTATACGGAAAGCACGCCCCCCGCTCCGGGCGAAAGATGGGGCATCTGACTGCGCTTGCGGAGACCACCGCCGAGGCGAAAGCCAATGTTGAAGAAGCGCGCCGGCAACTGACGCCCAAGCACGCATGAGCGAGCCCGCAGACGCGGTGTGCGTCTGGTTCGTAGGCATTAGAGGGGGTCGAAATGTTCCCAGATGACAAGTTGAAAGAGGCGTGCGGAATTTTTGGGATCTATGCGCCAGGCAAGGACGTGGCACGTCACACGTTTTTTGCGCTGTACGCGTTGCAGCACCGCGGCCAGGAAGCCGCGGGGATCGTCACGTGCGATGGCCAGATGGCCCATGTGCACAAAGGCATGGGACTCGTCTCCCAGGTCTTTAATGAAGAGAACCTCCGTTATCTGCAGGGTCATCTTGCGATTGGTCACACGCGTTATTCGACTACCGGTTCACCCAAACTACGGAATACGCAGCCCTATGTGATTGAGACCATTGATGGGCCGCTGGCGTTGGGGCACAATGGCAACTTGATCAATGCACCGCAACTCCGCCGTGAACTGCTGGAGCGCGGCGTTGGACTTTCCACATCGAGCGACAGTGAGGTGGTGCTGCATCTGCTGGCGGGCGCAGGTGGTCCGGACATGGGGAAGCGCATCCGCATCATGATGGCAAAAGCCGAGGGCGCCTACTCGTTGGTCATCATGACCAAAGATGCGATCTATGGGGTGCGCGACCCATGGGGACTCAGACCGCTCGTGTTGGGCAAGATCGATGGCGGCTATGTTGTTGCCTCGGAGAGTTGCGCCTTTTCCACGATTGGCGCTGAAACTGTTCGAGAGATCCAACCGGGCCAAATCGTGCGTATCGACGCAAATGGCTATGAGATCGTGCAGGGGGCGCCACCCGAGCAGTTGGCGTTCTGTACGTTTGAGCAGATCTATTTTGCCCGGCCGGATACCGTGTTTGACGGCCAACTCGTGCATACGACGCGGCAGAATCTGGGGCGGCAATTGGCGCGCGAGGCGCCGGCAGCGGCGGACATTGTCGTGCCCGTGCCGGATTCGGGTACGCCACACGCAATCGGGTATGCACAGGAAAGCGGGGTGCCCTATAGCGAGGGGCTGATCAAGAGCCGCTATATTGGCCGCACGTTCATTCAACCAAGCGACGAATTGCGCCGCGTGGGTGTGGCGATGAAGTTCAACCCACTGCCCGAGAATCTGCAGGGGATGCGGGTCGTGCTGATCGACGATTCGATCGTGCGCGGCAATACCTCTGGCCCGCTGGTGCGCATGCTCCGCAACGCAGGGGCCATTGCGGTGCATGTGCGCGTCGCCTGCCCGCCCATTCAGTGGCCCTGTTTCATGGGGGTGGACATGGCTTCGCGCAGCGAATTGATCGCCGCGTATCAGAGTGTCGAGGCGATCTGCGCGCACATTGGGGCCGATTCGTTAGCCTACCTGTCCATTGCAGGGATGATGGCAGCGTTGAAGGCGACGAATGGCTACTGCAATGCTTGCTTCACGGGGGATTATCCCTTTACAACCCCGATCTCGTTGATCGAATTGCAAGAAAAAGAAAAGTTCGTCCAAGTCTGGGGAAACTAACGATGTCCGACTATCAGACGATTTTGTACTCTGTCGATGAGGCAGTCGCCACGATCTGTTTGAACCGGCCCGAGCGCCGCAATGCGTTGACGACGCAACTGTTGGATGAATTGCGGCATGCTTTCGAAACTGCCGCCACGGATCCTGCGGTGCGTGCCATCGTGCTGACCGGCGCCGGCCCGACTTTTTGTTCAGGCCAGGACCTCAGCATGTTCACCGGAAAGCTCGAAGGGCATACGGTGCGCGAGGCAATTCTCAAGCACTACAAGCCGCTGATCCTTGGGATGGTGGAACTGCCGAAACCGATCATCGGTGCGATCAATGGGGGTGCGGCCGGTGCAGGCGCCTCATTGGCGCTGGCCTGCGACCTGCGGGTGATGGCGGAAGAGAGCTACATCATGCAGGCCTTCTCAAATATCGGCCTGGTGCCTGACGCCGGTTCGACCTGGTTTATGGTGCGCATGCTTGGCTATAGCCGCGCCTTCCAGCTTTGCGCAGAGGCCGAGCGGATCTCGGCGGCGCGCTGTATGGAATACGGGATGTGCAACCGGATGGCCTCGGCTGATGAACTACTTGCTGTAGCGCAGTCCTGGGCGCGCCAACTCGCAGGACGCCCCACGCTGGCGCTTGGCTGGACAAAGCGTGCGCTGGATGCAGGGCTGTCGACGACGTTGGAAGCCTCCATCCAGATTGAAGCACAACTGCAAGCCCAGGCAATCGAGACGCGCGATCACATCGAGGGGGTGACGGCGTTTTTGCAGAAGCGGGCGCCGGTCTTCAAGGGCGAATAGGAGATGACAGATGAAGCAGGCGGCGTTTGATCGGTTTGATCTGACCGGCAAAGTGGCGATTATCACCGGCGCCTCGCGTGGGATCGGCGAGGCAATCGCCCACGCCTATGCCGCGGCTGGGGCACGCGTCGTCCTTGCGGCGCAGGAAGCGTCGAGGATTGCGGCGCATCGCGCGAGGGCGGCGGGCGCTCGCCCTGCCATCGGGCGATCGGCCGGGCGTCGATCCGCTGGCGGCGCGCCGTCGAGGCGGGCGGCGTTGACATCCTGGTCAACAAGCTGCGACGAATCCCATTTGGACCGATCCGGCGGAATAGCCACTGGGACAAACGTTTGACGTCAATGTCAAGGGCTATACGATGGTCAAGGGGCTGGCGATTTGATCGTGCGGGGGGCGGCGATCAATATGGCCTCCTCGCGGGCAGGCAGCGCAGCCGGGCTGGGCGTCACTGTCGCAGTGTGCTGCGGTGCTTGCCGCGAGTTGGCGCGCAACACAGGTGCTTGCCCGGGTTCGTCAAGCCATTCAGTGCGGGCCTGGAGCACCTGCGATCAACGGCGCTCTCGGCGATTCCGCAGCATCGTATGGCCGAACCTGACGAAATTGCAGGCATTTCGCTCTATCTGGCTGCTCGCGCCAGCGATTTCACGACGGGCGCGACTTTTCTGGTCGACGGTGGTCAGGCGATCGGCAATCCGCTCTATGCGCTGTTCGGTGAGTAGGGCGCCGCTAAACGTATTTATCCTGGCACAAATTCACACTATCAGGTGACAAGTGTGTTTGCACCCAAATGCAAACACATATGTTTGCCTTGTCTAATAATAGATATGACAAATTCAGGTTCGGAATTGGTGATAAGGAAATTGTAAGCGAAAATATCGCCCTATTCCTGTAAACTGTGATTTACTGCGATGAGTAGTTGCCCCGTATTGTTGTTGTACAGGGTTTGATTCTGCCTGGTCGAGTAAGCCAGTTGTCGAACTGGTATCATGCATGAGGTTGCGGGGCTGTCGTTCAACTGAGGAACAATGCGAATGAAGAGTCTGAAGCTCGCACGCCGGTGGACAATTGCACTGTTTGCTGCCTTGCTTTTGAGCGGCACTGTCATTGCGCTGGCGTCGCCATCCACACTGGCCAACCTGACCGGGGCGAGTGGAACGGGCTACGATCCGCTCAATCCCACCGAATTGGGGCGGGCGCTGCAAGTAGGTGGCGCCAGCAATATGATGATGCCGCAGGCAGGGCTTGCGCGTGACGGCGCCGGCGAAAGTGTGCCGGCCGCGCCCGCTGAGGTGCTGCTGCTGGTCGAACGGCACCAAGAAGAAAAGGCTGCCTATGCGCAGGCAAATTCGCCGCGACGGGCCGATGTCTACATCTATCGCTACAGCGATGACACGCTCGTGCATCAGATCGTCGACGTCGCAACTGGCGCCGTCGATCAAACCGAGACACAGCAGGGTGTACAACTGCCGCTGACCGTTGCCGAAGAGCAGCGCTCACTGGCGATTGCCTTTGCCGACCCTGTGGTGCGAGCCTCGCTCCAGCAGGAATACGAGATGGAGTTTGGGCAGCCCCTGGCGAGCACCGATCAATTGCAGGTGAAGGCGATGACCTTCCATGCAGACTCGGCGCCGGGCCGGGACATCGGCGCGGCGGCCACATGCGGTCTCCGCCGCTGTGCGCAGTTGTTGCTGACTGCCGGCGAAAATGTCGTGCTGCAGACGATTCCAGTCGTCAACCTATCAGAGGGCAACGTCGCCCACGTTTTGACCTTCGGCGCCACCGTTCCCTAGACGGAGAATTCCATGACTTTCTTACGTTCTCTGCTTACCCCAAAGCACCCCTGGCTCCGCGTCGTTGCGGTCATCGTCGCGGTTGCGGTCATTGTCGCCGGTGGCTGGATTATCCTCGGGCGCGGTGATGTGCTGCGCGCCCAGAGCAGTATGCCATGCTCGGGCCAATACTTGATCGACCAGACGCTGGCCAACGGCGCGCGCTGGGAGATGTGTTGGGAACACCGCACCTACGAGGGCATCGTCTTTTACGACGTCCATTTCACACCGCCGGGAAACGCGGCCCCGCGGCGCAAGATCCTGGCGCAGGCGAACATTGCACAGATCCATGTGCCCTATGATGACAACGGCGCCCGGTTCCATGACCTCTCTGACTACGGTCTGGGCGATGTGAAGATGAACGATTTGGCGCCGGAGGATTGCCCAGGCGGCGCCCTCCTGAACTATGCCGGTAAGGACGTCCTATGCCAGCAGGTTCAGCCGCGCGGGTACGCCTATAAGTATTACACCTCGCAGTTGCAGGGCGATCAGCTGAGCCTGTTCAGTGTTTCGCATATCGGGGAATACAACTACATCCCGGTTTGGGTCTTTGGCGACGACGGCGCGATTTCGCCGTCCGTGGGGGCCACCGGGCGCCTGCAGCGCTTTACGAACGATCCGACCTATGGATGGAAACTATCCAACAACGGCTTTGTCGATGTCTATGGTGTGGCGCACACCCACAACTACTACTGGCGTTTGGACTTTGACGTCAACGGCACCCCCAACGATGACCTGGTGGAGGAATTTGAGTTCACCCCAACCGCCGACAGCACCAAGTACACGATTTCGGTGAATCCATTCCTGGCCGAGACGGCGCGCACCGTGAACCCAAGCCGGATGCGGTCATGGCGCGTTCGCGACACCAACACTGTGAATAGCGAGGGGCACCCCATCTCCTACCACCTGGAGCCGATGCGCGTGGGCCATCAGCACCAAGGCCCCACAGAGGAGCCTTTTACGAGCAACCAATTCTATGTGTCGGTGGCGAATGCATGTGAGAAATGGATCTCCCACAACAGTGGCGCATGCGGTGAGAACGTGACTGATTACGTGAATGGCCAGAGCCTGAATGGGCAAGACCTGGTCATGTGGTACGGCATCAGCTTCCACCATCTGCCACGCGATGAAGATGAAGTCGCCATGGATGCACACTGGGATGGATTCTCGATCATCCCACGCGATTGGACGGCGCAAAACCCGCTTGACCTGGTCACACCGCAAGCCCCAACAGCGACTGCGACCAACACGCCGGTCGTGCCGCCGACTGCGACCAACACGCCGGTCGTGCCGCCGACTGCGACCAGCACGCCGGTCGTGCCGCCGACTGCGACCAGCACGCCGGTCGTGCCGCCGACTGCGACCAGCACGCCGGTCGTGCCGCCGACTGCGACCAGCACGCCCCTCCCGGCAGCCTGTGTGGTCTACACCAGCACCGTTGCGCCGTTGGCGTTGCCGAATGGGCAGAGCACCATCACCTCGACGCTTGTGATCACAAATGGGCCTATGATTGCCGATATCGACGTGAGTTTTTACATGACGCATACGTGGATCGGTGACCTGGTCGTCAGCGTAAGCCAGGTCAGTACGGGGCGAAACGTGACGATCGTCGATCGCCCTGGCTACCCGGCCAAGCAGTATGGCTGCAGTTACAACAATATCAATACCACACTGACTGATGAGGCGACATTGCCCGTGGAGAATCAGTGTGCGAACACGCTGCCTGCGATCTCGGGCAAGGTCATCCCCAATAACTTGCTTTCGGCGTTTGACAACACCAGTAGCAATAGCACCTGGAACCTGGTTGTGCGCGACGTTGACCCAGCGTCTGACTGGGGTGTCCTGCGGAGTTGGGGGCTGCGCGTCTGCCCACCGGGCGCCACGGGGATCACCTCTGGTTCAGGCGCAATCGGATTGCCAGAGGTCCCCTTTGGGGAGATTGTACCGGTGCTGCCGAGCGATGAACCGCCGCTCGACCACAAGCCGGATGGGACAACGCCAACATTGTTCCTTCCGCAACTTGAGCGTTAGTTGCCAAGAACCCGCACAGAGGTGATCTGTGCGGGTTCTTTGCGTGATGTACAATGGCGGTATGGCTCGCCACACAAATTACGCTCACTTCCTGCGCAGCACCTGGCAACTCAACCGATTGGCGGTGAGTGCCGGTGCGCGCACCCTTGTACATCGCATGGGGGGTAAGCGACGCGCCAACACCTGGTCCATTCCGTATGAAGGCGTGCTTGAGTTGCTGACCCTGGGAACGCCAAGCCAGGGGATTGATGATGCTGCTCAGATCCGCGTTCCGCTCGATAACGCAGCTTTGCTAAATCGCGTGCGCACCGCGCGACGAACGCCAGTCGCCGCTGAATTTGTCCGCGGGGAGTGGGTTGAACGCCGTCACACAGAGCATGGGCGCGTCGTGCTTTACCTTCACGGTGGCGGATATGTGTCAGGTTCACCACGGACGCATGGGGCATTGACGGCCCACCTGGCACAACATGCGGCGGCGCGCATCCTGGCGCTGGATTACCGGCTGGCGCCGGAGTGGCCTTTCCCGGCGGCGCTGGAAGATGCTTGACCGCCTATTGCGGCTACTCAACCAGGGTGTCTTGCCGGAACGGATTGTCCTTGCCGGCGATTCTGCGGGCGGGGACTGGGTGATCGCGCTGATGCTCTCGCTGCGCGATGCTGCCGTCCCTCTACCTGCGGCCGGTGTTTGCTTCTCACCTTGGACCGACTTGACGTTGACAGGGGCCACGTTGGCGGCGAACGCAAGCACGGATTTCATCAACCGCAACGTGCTGGCAGCCACCGCAAAGATGTATTTAGGGAACCATGATCCCCTCGATCCCCTGGTGTCTCCGCTCTTTGCCGATCTGTCGGGCTTGCCGCCGCTACTGATTCAAGCTGGCACTGCTGAAATTTTGTTGGATGATAGCCGGCGTCTTGCCGCACGTGCACGACTGTTTGGGGTGCCGGTCGAACTGGAACTCTGGCCCGACATGATGCACGTATTCCAGTTGACTTATCTGATTGAACCCAGGGCGCGTGCTGCGGTGCGGAGCGCCGGCAATTTTATCCGCCGGCGGACGCCGTTGCGTGGCGTGTCCATTCAACTATCCGCAGAGAAAGAGCGAGTCGATGCCGAACGAACCGCGACTGGTCTATTCAACTGATCCGGAGCCAGAACGTTCCAGCGCTGCTGGCAGCAAAGCCGGCAGCAAAACCGGCAAAGGGACAAGCGCTGACGGTGGGGATCGAGCGCAAAGGTCGCGGTGGCAAGACCGTGTCTATTGTGCGCGGGTTTGTTGGCGCGCCGGCCCAGCGGGAGGCGCTGCTAAAGCAGTTGAAGACCCGGCTTGGCGCCGGCGGCGCGCTTGCGGGCGAGGAGATTGAGATTCAGGGCGATCAGCGCGATCGGATTGTGGAGATTTTAGGGGAGATGGGGTATCGCGCGAAGAAGGCGGGGGGATAACACCATTGTCAATGGTCAATTGACCATTGACAATGGTGTTTAGGTTCCGTAATCCCTTTAGCGCTGATCTACGCCGACGATTGCACCACTCGCGATGCGCTTCTTCTTGCCAAAGGACTTCAGGTCGCAGCGCGGGTGTACCACGACATTGCGACCGATGGTGATGCCTTCGGGCAGCGTGCTGTTTTCGCCAATCAGCGTCAACCCAGTGTTCAGCACTTCGGGCAGCATCGAATTCGGCGTGTTGTCGTCACCATCGCCGACATGGGCGCCTGCGCCAATCACGACATTTTTGTCGACAATGCAGCGGTCGACGACGGCGCCGGCTTCAATCACGGCATCGTAGAGAATGACACTGTCACGAACGACGGCGCCTTCAGCCACAAAGACGCCGGGGGAGAGCACGCTTCGCTCGACGATGCCTTCAACCCGGCACCCATTGGAGAGCAGGCTGCCGCCCACCAGGGCATTTGCGCCTAGCTTCGAAGGGGCGCGTTCTTCGCTCCTGGTGTGGACAATCCAGTCGGGATCGTAGAGGTTCAGTGCAGGTTCTTCTGAAAGCAGACTCATGTTTGCTTCCCAGTAGGCCTGCACATTGCCGACGTCGGCCCAGTAACCGGGGAATGGGTAGGCTCTGACGTGGCGTTGTTGCTGCACCATGCCCGGCAACACGTGCTTACCGAAGTCGACATAGCTTTCGTCCTGGAGAATTTCGACGAGCACTTCCTTGCGGAAGGCATAGATGCCCATGGAGGCGAGCGTTTCCGGCGAGCGGCGAGTCTTTCCGCGAAACTCGATGATCCGATCGTCGTTGCCGACAGTCACAATGCCGTAGCGATGCGTTTCGTGGGGATTCACACGGCGGACGCCGACGGTCAGATCTGCACCACTCTGTATGTGCTCGCGCAGCATCGGTTGGTAGTCCATCAGGTAGATATGGTCACCGGCCAAGATGAGCACATGGTCTTCGCTCTGCTGGAGCACAAAGTCGAGGTTGCGGCGGACGGCGTCGGCCGTGCCGAGTTGCCAGTCTCCATACTGTCCGCCGCGGTAGGGCTGGAGCAGACGGACACCACCGGTTGCGCGATCCAGATCCCAGGGTTTGCCGATGCCGATATGGTCGTTCAAACTGCGCGGCTTGTATTGCGTGAGCACGGCGAGGTTGTAGAGCCCGCTGTTGACGCAATTGCTCAACGGAAAATCGATCAGGCGAAACTTGCCACCGAAGGGGACGGCAGGCTCGGCGCGCATCTCGGTCAACACGCTCAGGTGTTCGCTGGAGCCGCCAGCCATAATCATTACGAATGCATTGGACATGGCGCTATCCTCAAATGGTCTTGCCGTCGGCCACGACCTTGTCGGCCGGGAAGTCGGCCTCGTCGCGGCGGCTGTTGATTAAGACATTACGCCCGATCTGCGCACCATCGGGGATGTAGGCCGACTTGCCGATCACGGTGATCCCGGCGAAGAGGCGGTCAGGCATCTGTTCATTGACAATCTGCGAATCGCCGGCGCCAACGATCGCACCGGCGCCTACCACGACCTTTTTGTCAACGACAACGCGGTCAAGTCTGGCGCCGGGACCGATCCAGGTGTCATTCATGATGACAGAGTCCTGGACGACAGCGCCGGGGCTGACGTAAACGCCTGGGCTGAGTACGCTGTTGATGACCACGCCGCGCACGACGCAGCCATTCGAAACCATGCTGCTGACCACCTTTGCCTGGGGACCTAGTTTGGCAGGGGGACGCTCTTCGGATTTGGTGAGCACGGGCCACTGATCTGTGTAGAGGTCGAGGGCTGGGCGCGCCTGCAGGAGTTCCAGGCTGGTAATCCAGTAGGAGTCAATCGTACCGACATCAACCCAATAGCCTTCAAACCGGTAGGCGAAGACGCGATCGCCCGCCGCGAGCATCCGGGGATGATGTCTTTCCCGAAATCGTTGCGCGGTTTATCCGGGCGGCCTTCGCTCAGGCGTTTTTCCAGCACGTTGGCGTTGAACACGTAGATGCCCATTGACGCCAGATTGCCTTTGTCGCGATCTTTCGGCTTCTCGTAGAACTGCACGATGCGTTGCTCTTCATCGACCTGCATGATGCCGAAGCGGTTTGTCTCTTCGAGCGGAACCGGCATGACGCCAATCGTGAGGTCGGCGCCCCTGGCCAGATGGTACTCGATCATCGGGCGATAATCCATCTTGTAGATATGGTCGCCCGAAAGAATCACGACATTGTCGGCGCGGTTCTGCCGGATGAAATCGAGGTTCTGATAGATGGCGTCTGCGGTGCCGGCGTACCAATTCTGGCCTTTGCGCGCTTGATAGGGTTGGAGGAGGCGCACACCACCGCGACTCCGGTCCAAGTCCCAGGGCTTGCCGATGCCAATGTGGTCATTCAGGCTGTGGGGCCGATATTGCGTCAACACCCCGACCGTGTAGATGCCACTGTTCACGCAATTGCTGAGCGTGAAGTCGATGATGCGGAATTTTCCAGCGAAGGGCACCGCGGGTTTCGCGCGATCTTCCGATAGCACGGTCAGCCGCGTTCCCTCGCCGCCTGCGAGAATCATGGCAATTGTTTTCATAAATTGTGTCTCTGGCTGGCGCTCGATTGAACCGCACGGTTATCCGCCGAAACGGTTCCGGTGGTCACAAATTTGCGCACAGTGTAGATCAAAAGCATGAATTGGACAACCCAAGAAATGCATAGCGCAAGTTGGACGTCTTTATTTGGCGCATGGCAACAGATCCGCTATACTTACGTTTTGCGATAGCGCGTCATGTAGGCATTCGTTGCCACTTATTTTCCGTTCCTGGTCCAAAAGGGGGACAGCGTGCTGCAGCGTCCAACCCAAACCGCAGCGTTCTGGCGAGATCAATTTGAACTCACCAATGACGATATTGATTTTCTCAATCACTTGCTCCTCGACACTCAAAAGCCGTTGAAGGTGAGCGACCTGGCGCTTGCGCTGATTCGCGGGAAATACCTTCGCCGCGAGAATTCTCGGATCGAACAAGACCTATCCAAGGGTGTCATTTACGTGCCAAAGCAGCGCTACCAGAAGGGTCAGACCCTGGTTTTTCCAGCGCTGGAGTTCGCCGTTGGGCAGGTGCTGGATGTGCGCAAGGGCCAGAATCCCGAGCATGGCGAGTTTGAAGTCATCAAAGTCAGTTTCAGCCCGCGTGAGAAGCCTCGCGAGTTTGCGTCCGGGCTTTCGACGCCACACCGCCTGAACCAGGTCAATGGTGAGCGGTTGGTGCATGATGATGCACTGCTGTCGGCTGAAGAAATCTATGCACTCTACCACGATGATATTGATGAGTCGCTGTTGTATGCCTTGCAAGAGGGGCCGCGTCACGAAGCGTTCGTGGAAGTCGATAGCAACTGGCTGCTACGGGACATGCTTGCCGAGGTGCACGTTGGCCATTTGAACATTGCGGAGGCCCTGATCGAGATGCAGGGCAAGCCGCAGTCGGCGGCACAGTTGTTGACCGAAGTTGATCTAGACGCCAATGTCAGCCTGTCGATGCGGGTCATGAGTCTGGACTATGCCTTGAGCCAGGATGATCGGTTTGACCGCATCAATCAGGGGCGCGAGCACGTCTGGTTCCTGCGCCGTTTGGAGCCTGTCGAGGTTCAGTCTGTACCGAGGTTGTTGCGTAATCGCCCGACGCCCTATGGGCGAACTCTGCTCAGTGTTGAGATGCTGCAACTGGAGTGGGAGCTCGACGATGAATGGGGAGAGAGTAGCCTGAGCAGCGAGGTGCCCACGGTGGTGCCTTCGACCAGTTTTGTGTTGATCTATCCGCACCGCCGTTTCGGTACAATCCCTTTGAGCGGCCGGACGCGCAGCTTTTTCCCGCAGGCGTCCAGTGGCACTTCGATTGTGAGTTTGGTGGACGGCCGTTGGGGAACGCGTTACACTGGTTGGGTGCTGCATGAAGCGCGCTATGTCACGGGGCTGGCTAAGTGGATGGAGGATCATCTCCTGCCGGTTGGCGCCTATATCACGTTGGAGCGAACGCAGACAGCCAACGAGGTGATTGTGGACTTCCGCACACGGCGCCCACGCCGCGAGTGGGCGCGCATTGCCAGCGCGGATCTTGAAAGCAACTCGCTTCTGTTTGAGATGAACAAGATCAATGTCGCGTGCGAGTATGACGAACAGATGATTGTGGCAGAGCAGAATGCCGAATCACTGAATGAATTACGCGCTCGATTGAGCATGGAAATCGCTCTGTCGTCGAATTGGCTGACCAACTCACGCCCGAACTGATCAAACTCAATCCGCCGGGTACGGTGCACGTAAAGAGCGTTTACAGCGCAATCAATATTGTGCGGCGCACCCCACCTGGCCCGGTGTTCCATGCCTTGCTCACCAATCGCCGCTTCCGAGAGGTTGGGAGCAGCATGTTCTCGATGGCATAGGCTGGCTGTATGATTCCCTATCACTTGCGGCGCGGACTAAGTTCCCGGGGTAGTGGGGGAAGTGGCTGGACAATTGAAGTGGAGAGACCTGAATGGCTTCGACAATTCTAGCGGACCGATTGGCTCGTTTCCGACCGACAGTGGAAACGAAATTTCACATCGATTACGACTGGTGGGAGAAGAGCGGCCAAAGCTTCCGGCTCTTTCTGCGTGATCAACTTTGCGATGAATGCCGGTCTCGCTTTGCGGACTATCACAACACAGAAGATGTCGACTGGGTTGATCCGGAGACCGGCGAGGTTCATCGCACCGATGCCCTACGCGAATGTTTGCGCACGCGCTGCGCCAATGACCCTGACTACATCAATGAGCGGCTGCCGATTGCATCGGCCTGTTTCCGTATCTTTTTGGCAAACAACAACTCGCCACTCAGCCCCAAAGAATTGCATCAGTTGATTCCCTGGCGATCGGCGGATGAGATCTTGCGCACCCTGGGTGGTCAGCGAGTTTATCTCGGGCTACGACCGCTCTAGGCCGGGCACAACGATCACCAGGGGGACGCAACCGCGTCCCCCTTTTTTTGATTCTATACGCCGGCGAGCCATTGGCGATCAGTCCGGCTTGAAGCGGTAGCCTTGCCCACGCACCGTGACCAGGTGGCGAGGTTCAGACGGGTCGACTTCAATGCATTCTCTTAACCAACGAATGTGGACATCCAATGTGCGTGTGTCTTCCAAGTAATCCGTCTGCCACACCTCGCGCATGATCTCGCTGCGGCTCAGAACCTGGTTGGCATGGGTCATGAAGAGGTGAAGCAACGCGGTGGCCTTCGGCGTGATGTGGTGCTGTCCGGTCGGGGTGAAGACCGTGCGGTAGAGGTTGAGGCTAAATCTGCCGGCAAAGAGTTTGTGTCCATCGTCGTTCGTGAAGATATCGGACAGTAGGGGCTCGACTTGCTGTGCTTCGATTGGGAGCTCCAAGAAATCATGCATGGCTGTGGGCGTGTTGGGGCGTTGATAGCCAATACCGACAATCTTGGTCGCGGGAAACCGATGTTGCGCCAGTTTGCAGAAGTCAAGCCGCTGGTCTGGCGTCGAGAACTCGATCAGCATCAGCCGTGGCGGCGGACCATCGGTGTCGACCGCCAATGCTGCGCGCTGATTGGTTACGTACTTCCATCGCACCGGTGGCATGGCGTTGCGCGCCAAATAGCGCTCGATTTGAAGGCGCAATGGTTCTGCAGTCGCCATGCCGCGCTCATGGTTGCCGCGATTGGCGAGATACGTAATCCGGATGCTACTGTCATCCGACATGTGCACTAGTTCCGTTGCGAGGAATAATCGATGAAGGCTTCATCATTATAAGCGCCCATATTTTGATCTTCAATCGGTGTTTCCCCGGCGATTCCTGGACTCTACAGGGCCTCAAGCTGATCGATCATTTCGCCGATGACGTCGAAGCCACCTTGCCAGAAGACCGGATCCGTGATGTCAACACCGGCTTCGTGGAGGATTTGCTCCGGGTGTGCAGAACCGCCATAGGCGAGCAGTTTCAAATAGCCGGGCTTGAATGCATCCCCTTCTTGCTGATAACGCCGGTAGAGGGCCAATACCAGCAATTGTCCGAAGCTATACGCGTAGCAATAAAACGGCGTGTTGTAAATGTGCGGGATGCTGATCCACTCATGTTTGAACTCTTCGCCTATCTCAACGCTGTCGCCAAATTGTTCGCGTAGGTTCTGCAGATAGAGTTCGTCGATGCGTTCCGGCGAGGCTCCTTCGAGGATGGCGCGATTGGCATCCGCTTCGAAAATGACAAAAAACGCCTGGCGCATCACGGTAGCATACATATCATCGACTGATGCCGCCAGTAGTTCACGGCGGACGGCCGGCTCGGGTTCGATGGCGAGCAGTCGATCGGTGAGGAGAATTTCAGAGAAGACCGATGCCGTCTCCGCCAATGGCAGTGTCGCGTGTTGGGTCAAGAGCGAGTGTTTCTCTGCCAGCATGCTGTGAATGGCATGACCCAACTCGTGGGCGAGCGTTGCCACATCGCGGACTTTGCCGGTGTAGTTCATCAGGACCCAGGGCGTCATGCTGGGGAGGACAGTGGAGCAGAAGGCGCCCCCACGTTTTCCGGGCCGGATTTCAGAGTCGATGTGATCCTGCTCAAAGACGCGGCGCGCCTGCTTTTCAAGCACCGGGTCGAAGCTGCGAAAGGTGTCCAGCACGAGCGCCACGGCGTCAGCGTAATCCATTTTGCGATCGGACGATGCAAGCGGTGCGTAGATGTCGTAACGACGCAGGCGGTCCATGCCGATCCATTTAGCTTTGAGCCGGAAATAGCGCTGAAAGATCCCTGTATTCTTCCGGCACACCGTCAACAAGGCATCGACGGCAGCATCGGGGACGTCGTTGGCAACATTGCGCACCGCAATTGGGGAGCTGTACCCACGCAGGCCAACCTGTTCGTTGGACCAGTCCTGTACGCGGTTGGCGTAGATCTGCGCCAGCACCTTTGCTTCGCGTGCATAGACGCGATACAACTCCTGATAGGCCGCCGCACGATCGGCAGGGTCTGGTGAGTAGACATGCGCCATCAGCGCATCACGGGTCAGCGTCTTGGTTTCGCCATCGACTGTCAGGTTGAATTCGAGGCGGCTTGTGAGCATGGTGTAGATCATGATCAGCGCCGAGATGCCGTCGGTATCCTTCAGGTTGATGATTTGTTCGGACTTCTCATCGAGTGTGAAGCGGCGTGTGCGGCGAAGGTCTTCCATGAAAAAATGGTAGTCGGGATATTCGCCGGCATCGGGCAGCAAGCGTAGCGCGTCGGCGTCATCCAGTTCCTTCCACCAGAGGTCGAAGAAAAGCAGCCGGTTCTGCATGGCGGTGAGCGCCTGCTGGATTCGGTTCTGATAGGTCATTGCCGCCGTTGACTGGGTGTCTGCTGAGAACCACAGACCGCCATAGGCGCCCAGTACATAGGCCTGCACCATGATGGCTTCGTATTGCTTGACCAGGGTGACCAGTTCTGCAGGCGACATAGTTGTGCTTAAACTGTCGCGTTGCGCTTCAAAGGTGGCGACATCCTTTTCCAGATCTGCAAGCCGTGCAGCGACGGTCGCCTCATCAGCGTTTGGCAGCAGTTCCCCAAGACTCCAAGCGGATAACTCGTATTTTTTCGACATGATTTTTGTTTCCGAAAAGGACAAGGTGACCGTTGCACGGTCGCCGGCGGCAATGCTACCCGCGATCGTATCTGCGATCACCCTGTCGGAAAAAGCGTCTGAACTTTAGTTGGCAGCCATGCGTCGCAATACGGTCTGCAGGATGCCACCATTCTTGTAATAGTTGACCTCAACCGGCGTATCCACGCGGCTCATCACAGGGAACTCGACCACGGCGCCGTCGTCATTGGTGGCGCGCACTATGTAGGTCTGCCGCGGCTGCATATCATCGCTCAAGCCCAGGATTTCGAACTGCTCGTGTCCCGTCAGTCCAAGCCCTTTTGCACTGGCGCCTG
Source organism: Candidatus Fredericiella danica (assembly GCA_016713335.1). Classification (GTDB taxonomy): domain Bacteria; phylum Chloroflexota; class Anaerolineae; order Caldilineales; family Caldilineaceae; genus Fredericiella; species Fredericiella danica. Next base: position 47,505 of record JADJPH010000105.1, read on the forward strand.
GCTGGAACTGGAGAGGCAGAATTCCCATGCCAACCAGGTTGGAGCGATGGATACGTTCGAAACTCTCGGCGATCACGGCGCGCACGCCTTGCAGCCACACGCCCTTGGCTGCCCAGTCGCGGCTAGAACCGGTGCCATACTCCTTGCCGGCGAGAACGATGAGCGACGTGCCGTCGGTCTGGTAGCGCTCCGCCGCGTCCCAAATCGGCATGACTTCGCCGGTGGGCAGATACTCGGTGACGCCGCCTTCAACGCCGGGAAGCATCTGGTTCTTGATGCGGATGTTGGCATAGGTGCCGCGCATCATGACTTCATGGTTGCCGCGGCGACTGCCATAGCTGTTCCACTCGGAGCGTGGCACGTTGCGCTCGCCGAGGTACTTGCCGGCCGGGCTGTTCGCCGCAATATCGCCGGCCGGGCTGATGTGGTCGGTGGTGGTGCTGTCGGGCATAAAGGCGAGCACGCGCGCACCGGTGATGGGTTTGACCGGCGGCACTTCCTTGCTGATCGTGAAGAAGGGTGGCTCTTTGATATAGGTGCTGTCAGGGTCCCACTGGAAGAGGTCGCCACCGGACACCTTCACCGCATTGAATTGAGGGTTGCCATCAAAGACGTTGGCGTATTGCTCGCGGAACATCTCGGGCTTGAGGGCGCGGCGCAGCGTATTGCGGACTTCAAGTTGGCTCGGCCAGATGTCTTTCAGGAAGACGGGCAGCCCATTCGGGTCGTAGCCGAGCGGTTCGTTGTCCAGATCGATGTTGACCGTGCCGGCAATGGCGTAGGCAACCACCAGCGGTGGCGACGCCAGGAAATTGGCGCGCACGTCCGGGCTGATGCGACCTTCGAAGTTGCGGTTGCCGGAGAGGACTGCTGCAGCAACCAGATCGCCGCTCTTGATGCCGGCGCTGACGGCCGCGGGCAGCGGCCCGCTATTGCCGATGCAGGTGGTGCAGCCATAACCAACGGTGTGGAAACTGAGCGCTTCGAGGTACGGCGCCAGCCCCGCAGCCTCCAGGTACTTGGTGACCACTTTGGAACCCGGCGCCATGCTTGCCTTCACCCAGGGCTTAATGTCCAGGCCGCGCTCAACGGCCTTCTTTGCCAGAAGACCGGCGCCAATCATGACGCTTGGGTTGCTGGTGTTGGTGCAGGACGTGATCGCGGCAATTACGACATGGCCATGGGCCAGTTCGAACTCGCGACCGGCAGTGCTGACGGCAACCCTGGCATCAACTTGATCAGGCGCCAGGCCAAATCCGCGTGGTCCCACCGGCGCTGTCAGCGCCGTGTTCCACATCGTCTTCATGTCGGCGAGATCGACGCGATCTTGCGGTCGCTTTGGACCGGCCAGGGCGGGCTTGACCGAACTCATATCCAGTTCAAGTGTATCGGTGAATTCCGGATAGGGTTGTTCGTCGGTGCGGAAGAGACCCTGTTCCTTGCAATAGCGCGCAACCAACTCTACGAGTTCCTCGCTGCGACCCGTACCAATCAGGTAACGCAGCGTCTCCTCATCAACCGGGAAGAAGCCCATCGTTGCCCCATATTCGGGCGCCATATTGGCAATCGTCGCACGGTCGGCAAGGCTGAGGTTGCTGACGCCGGGTCCGTAGAACTCGACGAACTTGTCGACGACGCCTTTCTTGCGCAGCATCTCGGTGACGCGCAACACCAGGTCGGTTCGTCAGGCAGCGCACCGGTCAACTTAAGCCAATCACCCTGGGCAGCAAGAAATACATCGGCTGCCCCAGCATCACGGATTCGGCTTCGATGCCGCCGACGCCCCAACCGAGGACGCCCAACCCGTTGATCATCGTCGTGTGGCTGTCGGTGCCCACCAGTGAATCGGGATACGCCGGGGAGGGTGTCACCATCGTCCACGTAACTGGACGACGTTGGCAAGGTACTCCAGGTTCACCTGGTGCACGATGCCGGTGGCGGGTGGCACCACGCGGAAGTTATCGAATGCTTCCTGCCCCCATTTGAGGAATTCGTACCGTTCGCGGTTGCGCTCGAATTCACGGGCGGCGTTGTAGTAGAGCGCCAGCACGCTACCAAACTGGTCGACTTGCACTGAATGATCGACGACCAGGTCCACCGGCACCAGTGGGTTGACCCTGGTGGCATCGCCGCCCATGCGCTGCATGGCATTGCGCAGTGCAGCCAGGTCGACTACGCTTGGGACACCCGTGAAATCCTGAAGCACGACGCGAGCCGGCTTGAACGGGATCTCAGCCTGGCCCGCGGTTGACGGGCCCCAGTTGGCAATTGTTTCGATCGCCTCTTTCGTGATCTCGAAACGATCCGCCTGACGAAGTGCGGCTTCCAGCAGGATGCGGATAGAGAAAGGCAAACGTTTGAGATCGAAGCCGGCTTTTTCTACCGCATCGAGACGATAGATGACGGCCTGACCACTTCCGGTGTCGAAGGTCGCCTTCGCGCCGAAGTAATCCTGTATGGCCATAAGTGAGATCCTTTCGTGACCTGATCTTGAGCCCAATTACCCCTGACGAACGGCTGGCTGATCGACTTGAGTTCGGGCAGCCGCCGGTATCCACACAAGCATCTCGGAAGTCGCATGATACCAGGAAAAAACAGAGAAGACCTAACCGGGGGCAAGGCGGGAAACAACATGCCGGCCCCGTGAAAAGTGCCGCATCCCGGCAAACCTACTGTGTTTCTTGACTAATCGTGGGCCTGGTGCTAAATGACAGGAAAGTGTAAGTATCTGTGATCTGATCCCTGATATATGATCGCAGCAGGACACAAACCCGTTACTGTCTGGTAAAATGCTGCCCACGTTGCCTCCTGGATTCTTGATACACTGATTTGTTGCTCAAGCAGCGACACGTTTTGTTTACCGTTAGATTGTGCGTTATTCCACAAATACCGTGGTAAGGAAAAACAGAATGAACAAACATCTTAGTAAGCGGTCGTTAGTTTACAAGGCACTCAGATCGCAGAGTTGCTGCTCTTTGTCCGCCCCACTAACGCTCCCCAGCGGCAACCGAACGACATCTCAAATTTAACCCTTTGGAAATTGAGAGTTCGGGAGAACACTATGCGCCACCCAATTACCCGCCATTTCGTGACCTTCCTTTCGATCGTTGCGCTACTCGTCCTGAGCCTATTTTTTCTTGGCGCCGGGGTTGCTAGCGCCAATCCTGGCTCGCCGGAGGTTCCTGACCCCACCACAGAAGACCCTGACGGCAACCCCTTTACGTCGGCAGGGCGCGTCTTTATGCCACAACTGGGCGCCGATATGCGCGGGTTGCCGGGTGATACGCAGATGGGGAGTGCTACCTCCAGCGTCAACCTCTGTCTGGGTTCCAACATCGTCAATTATCGTCTGGTCTATGGCACGCTGCCCGGCAATGTGCCCGAAGATAACGTGCCGGCAGGTGTCTTTCAGGCGAATGTAAACGGCGTGAGCCAATACGCCTTCTGCACGGATATTCGGAACGGCATCAGTCTCGGCACCTGTTACAGCAACAGCACGCTGGGGGTGCCCGATCCGAAGGTGGCGTGCACGATGGAATACTATCCTCCCGCCGCGGGACTCGGCAACGACGAGGCCGCAGCAAGGCAGTCGGCAGTCTGGCATTTTTCCGATGGTTTCGTCTTGTCCAGCCCAGCCGAACTGCTCCCGCGCACCAACGCGATCATCCAGGATATCGAAGCCAAATATGCAAACGGACTGTGCTTCGGTGCAGCCCCACGCATCGAGGTCGAGCCAGCAAGCGCCGTGAATTTCTTGGAAACGCCCGGTGTCTACAGTGCGCACACATTTACGATCTCGCTCCATAGCGGGCTGACCCCGCTGGTGGGCGCCCAGGTGCTGATGACGACGACGCTGGGCCAACTACAAGTTGGCGATGGTGCATGGGGTGTGACGACAAGCGGGCAGACCGATGCAAACGGTGATGTCGTTTTCACGATTCGCCACAACCAGGAAGGCGTTGCGCAGATCTCTGCGACTAGCACGGTGGTTTTACCGGCAGGCACCCGGATCGACCCAGGTCCCACGATTCAGAAGATCGTGCTGAACGGCACGGAGAGTTACCCCCTTGCCGTCTCGGCGACCAAGGAATGGGTGAAGGGCGACAAGATCGTCGTCAAGAAGTTCCACGATCGCAACCGCAATGGGATTATCGACGCCGGCGACTCCGCCGATCATTGGTCGGTGCGCTATCGCGAATTGCCAACCGGCGCTTTCACAACGTGGAAATCCTTGGCGCTGATGGCGGCGGACCTCGCCGTGAAGAGGGGTGAATTACGAAGTGTGCGAAGCGACGACCGATTCGGATTGGTTTGGCGACGTCCCGGTCTGCCAGCAGATCCCGGCGGGGGGACGGCCGCGTTTGGAAGTATCGCGGTTGCCCGGTTTGTTGGTCAACAAGTTCCATGATCTGAACGGCAATGGACAGCGCGACACCGGAGAGCCGGGGTTGGACGGTTGGGCGTTCGAATCCGAGCGCTATCAATTCTCCTCGCCTGCAGCCAACCTGGAAGTGTCACTGCCAATGGTGGGGCTGCTGGGATGGGCGGATGCCCTCATCCATATGACCACCGCACGTTCGGGCGTCTGGATCTTGCGCCGGAAAGCTGGTGGGCGTCATCCTCGCCCACGGTTACGCTCGCCGTGAATGAGAATTCGCTTTATACGATGACGTTCGGCAATCTGCGGCTGGGGCAGCTTCAGGTAAGCAAGTCCTGGGTGGGCGGACCGGCACCTGGGAGTGCGCCGAGCTCTGCATCGAGCGTACGGGGCCTGGCGCCCCTCGGCGGAGTCACGCCCAGGGCGAATGGCCCTCCCATGACCGAGAAAGATGGAAAGTACTGCTATAGCGGATCCACTATCAAGCGTGACGATCACGGACCTGTGGCCGGGCGCCTATATTGTAAC
>JADJPH010000106.1 GCA_016713335.1 Candidatus Fredericiella danica
ATCTCCCTTACCGGCGCATTGGTGAATAGTTCCGTCCAAATCAGCTTATCCAACCTCGCGGCGGGCAGCTATGACGTCATCGCCGCCTACAATGGCGACACCTATCATGCGCCGTCGTTGTCTAATGTGGTCGTCCAGGTAGTGCAGCCGTTGCCCACCGCCATTAACGATGCCGCGGGCGCGCTGGAGAACCACCCAGTCACCAGCCGCGTATTGGCCAATGACCTCGACCCGGCCGGCGGCGGGCTTACAGTCACGCAGGTTGGGCAACCGGTCCATGGCGCCGCCCAGATTGCTGCCGGAAATCAAGGTGTCACCTACACGCCTGACCCCGGCTACAATGGCGTCGATAGCTTCACCTACACCGCCACCGACATGAATGGCGCCACAGATGACGCCCTCGTCACCGTCGTCGTTGCCCCGGCCAGCCAGGCGGATACGCCGGAACAGGTGGCCACAACCAATCCTAGCCTTACAGGCACAGCCCACTTCACCAGCGCCGTTGCTACGGTGGCGGTCGCACTGCCCGCCCGCTTCTACACCGGCCTACTCACAGACAAAGATGCACTCTTCGTCAGTTACACGCCGATCGTCACACCGACGGAGCACACACAAAATCCACCAGGCAATCTGAAGTTCGGCAATCTGGAATTTGATATGGGGCTATACCTCAACGACCAGCATCTCGACGGCTACCAATTTGCCGTGCCGCTCACGATGACGATCTCCTACGCCCCGGCGCTGCTCGAAGACCTGGACGAGGCGAGCCTGACGCTTTCCTACTGGGACGGGAAGCAGTGGTCCGCCAGTGGGATCGAAGTGCTAAGGCTTGACTTGGTCAACCACGTACTCATCGTGAGTCTGGCCCACTTTAGCGACTATGCCTTCTTCGTGGAAGCGCCGGGTGGCGCGCATCTGTATCTACCGGGGCTGTATCGAGTGGAAGAAGGTGCAAACGCCGCACCCCAGCGAACGCCGGCGCCCAGGGCATCGCCCTTCGCTGCACCCGAACAGATCTTTCTGCCGCAGATGCAGCGGTAAATACATTTCTCTTTTCTCTTTTCTTACCGGCCCAACTGGCCGGCGGTGGGCTCCGCTCAACAGAACCAATGCTCGCTCAGCCGCGGCGGCGCCACCGCACCAACGGGCACCATGGCAGGCGGCGGGCGCCGCCCGGCGACAAAATAGGCTGCGGCTTCGATTACGGCAAAGGCGCCATAGGGGTCCTCGTCGTCCGCCAGTTCTGCCAGTCGCGTCACCTCTGCGTGCAACGCATCCATCCGCGGGTCGGCATGCGCCCACCGGTAGGTGAAGTTCCGTGCATCCAACTCGCCCAGCCACGCCGCTGTCTCTGCCTCGGCCAGTAGTGCGCTGTCGGGCGGGACCAACATGCGAATACTCAGTTGCACCCCCGGTACATGGGCAATCAGGTCCTGTTCGCGAATCCATAGCAGCAGGTCAAGGTAATCTTCCAATGAGGTCCAGGGCGTGAACGGCATCCAGGTCGGCTGCGGCGCAATGCCGACCTGGCGCAACACCTTGAGTGCTGCCCCCATGTCCGCCACCGTATGGCCTTTGTGCAGGCGCGCCAATACCAGATTACTCGTCGCCTCAAACGCCGATACCGCGAAGGTCGCGCCGCATGCAGCCAACTCAGGCATCAACGCCGCATGCTCCAGCACGTGCTCAACCTTCGTCGTGAAATCAAAGGTGACTAAAGGGAACTCGGCATGGAGCTGCCGCACGATTTTCATAGCATGGCCGGGACCGTTGAGAAAATCCGGATCGCCAAAGGTGATGTGCTCCGCACCCGCGGCCACCTGCTGGCGGATATCAGCCATCACCAGCTCCGCCGGCACTGCAAAGAAGCGCCCGTTGTAAATCGGCACAACGGGACAGTGCCGGCACGTGTGCAAGCACCCGCGCGTCGCCTCCACATACCCCGCCAGCCGCGCCACGCCCTTCTCCAGATACCGCGCATACCGATCAAGCGGCGCCAGTCCTCTGCGCTCCGGCACGGATAACGCCACCCGGCGCACCACCGGCGCCGTTACCGCTGTGCTCGTCGTGACCCCAGCCATGTGGGCCACCGCTCCCCCCGCAATCACCACCCGCGCCAATTCAACCAGCGTCTCCTCAACCTCTCCCGCAACCACCGCATCCGCAGCAGGCTGAACAGCCATGACCTCCCCCATTGACAATTGACGGTTGTCAATGGACAGTTGCCCGTCTCCTCTGTCCTCTTTGCACCCTCCAAAAGAAACGTGCGATTCATCCACGCATACAACCCATAAAAACAGATGGTTGCCTCAGGATTGATCTCTCGCTGCGCCGTCGCCACCCCCAGCCGCAGCGCCGTGTGCATCGGCGCAGAAATCGCCACAAAACGTGCACTTGCCACTGCATCTCGCGGAAACTCATCCACGGCGAGATCCACCGCCACGGCGTCAATGCCCTGGCTGCGCAATGCTGCCAGCGGCCATGCCAGATTGAGCGGCTGGTGCCCCAATTCATAACACGATATCAATAACACCGGTGCTGGCACTACGAAATCCTTCACTCAATCGCTGCGCGCCTACTTGATCTTCGCCAACTTTTGATTGACCATATCCAGATCAAACGCATCAGGATTGTATGTCTCGATATATCGTTCAAAATTCTTGCGCTCTGGGTGCGTTGGCTTAGCCTTTGCCTCCAACAACGCCTGATACCCCCATGCACCCCCAATATGTTCAGGTGGGCACGCACGCTTGCCCTTAATGCACCGGGGCAATTTCTGCTCAGGGTCAACCGCCTGAATCTCCTCCACCTCGATCTCATGCTCCCAACCATCACCGAAATCGTAGGTGTAGCGAAACTTCACTTTTGTCTTTGCGGCAACCTCGACAAGACGGAACTTCTTCTCATCCTTGACGGCGATGTAACTATCTAGGGACGGCTCACCGTAGCGCAAACCACCAATGTCGAATTCGTGCATATGTGCATTCTCCCACCCCATCGTCGCCTGGATCATCAGGTGCAGGCGCGCAAGCGTCACATTGTCTGGGACGAGCAGACGCCGCCAGATGGGAGGTCGCACGCCCTTGAGCGTGATTTTGAGTACGTAGACAGCACTAGGTGGCGTCACTGGTTTCGAAGGCATTATGTCAATCCCATTGTATAAGACATGGCAAGCAAGATGAATGGAGCAAAGTGGACGACTGAGCGTACGAAGGACGCTGGATCAATACGCCGCCAGGCGCCGCGCCGCTGTGTAAATCTTCTCTGCGTCGGGCCGGTAGGCGTCTTCAAGCGGCGGGCTGAACGGCACAGGCGTGTCAAGTCCACCCAATCGCTGAACTGGCGCATCCAGCCATTCAAAGGCTTGTTCAGCAATCAAGGCAGCCACTTCCGCGCCGACCCCAACGAGCCGATTGGCAGCGTGGACGACCAGCACCTTCCCGGTCTTACGCGCCGTGGCGAGCACCGCCTCCACGTCCAGCGGCTTCAATGTGCGTAGGTCCACGACATCACACTCGATCCCATCTCCTGCCAACCGCACCGCAGCCGCCAAAGCTTGCTGGAGCATCGCTCCATAGGTAATGATCGACAGATCGCTACCGGAGCGCGCCAGCGCAGCCTGTCCCAAGGGCACGGCGCTATCGCCGGGTGGCACGTGGCCTTTCAGTGTGCGGTAAAGCGGTTTGCTTTCCAGGTAGATGACGGGGTTGTTGTCACGGATGGCGGCCAGCATGAGACCCTTGGCGTCCGCCGGCGTGCCCGGCGCCACCACTTTGATACCCGGTGTGTGGACAAACCAGGCTTCCGGGTTCTGACTGTGAAATGGGCCGGAACGGATGCCCCCATCTGCCGGCGCACGGATCACCCAGGGCACCGCGCCCCCCCAGCGATAATGGGCCGTGGCGGCAAATTGCACGATGCTGTCAAACGCGGAGGTGATGAAATCGGCAAACTGCATCTCGATGACCGGGCGCAACCCCATCAAAGCCATCCCGGTGGCGGCCCCGACAAAACCAAGTTCGGCCAGCGGCGTGTTGATCACGCGCCGTGCGCCAAACTCTTCCTCAAAGCCCTTGGTCACTTTGAACGCGCCGCCAAAGTCGCCCGCGATATCTTCACCCATCAGCACTACATCCGGGTTACGTCGCATTTCCTCGCGCAGCGCTTCGCTGATCGCCGCAATATAGGTGAGCGTGCGCGCCTCGTCGCTAACCGGCGGCGCCTCTGAAAAACCGAAGTTGCTGCCTTCCTGCGTCATCGTCGCCTGTTTCCTGCTTGCTCAAACTTAGGACGCATAGACGCCATCCGCGACAGTCGCCGGATCCGGCAGTGCACTGGCCTCGGCAAATTCGATCGCATCGACCACTTCAACTTCGCAGCGCTGGCGAATCTCCGCCAATTCTTCGGCATCCGCGACACCAAGTTCACCTAACTTCGCTTCATAGCGCACCACAGGGTCTTTTTGCTCCCACTCCGCCAATAGTTCGCGCGGCACATACTCAAAACCATCGTGGATGGCGTGGCCAAGCATCCGCATCGTTTTGGCTTCGATCAAGGTCGGCCCACCACCCACCCGCGCCCGCGCCACCGCATCCCTGGCAACCGCATAGACTGCCTCGACATCATTGCCGTCCACGATCACGCCGGGAATGCCGTATCCATCCGCCCGCCGCGCAATGTCGTGCACCTTCATCTGCTGGTCGAGCGGGGTCGAGTACGCATACTGATTGTTCTCGACAATCATTACCAGGGGCGCATTCCATACGGCAGCCATGTTGAGCGTCTCATGAAAAATGCCGGCGCTGGTGGTACCGTCCCCCGTGAACGCCATCGCCACACGGGGTTCGTTGCGATAGACAAAACTCATGGCGACGCCTAACGACACCGGCATCGCATGGCCGAGATGGCTGATAAAGCCGATCAGCCGGAGGTCTAAATCGCCCATGCCATGTAGATTGGCGTCGCGCCCGCCGGAAACGCCATTAGCGCGTGCCAGCAAGTTGCCAAAAATTCGCCGGGGCGTCATTCCGCGCAGCAGATAAGCACCCAAATCACGATGCATCGGCGCCACAACGTCTTCAGGCGCCAGCGCATACGCCGCGCCGACGCTGATCGCCTCATGACCGCGCTGGCTAAAGGTCCCGCCCACCCCGCGCCCCTGCTTCCACAGCGCCACCATCTGCTCATCAAAGGTGCGAGTGAGCGCCATCCAATAATAGAGTTCGAGTCGCTGATCAACGGTTAACATGGGTTTGACGAATTCTTTTGTCCCCCAATCCGCACACGCGCCGCCTCCACAATCCTCCTCGCCACTGCCTCCGGGGTCATCGCCGTCGTATCAATCACGATCGCATCATCCGCCGGACGGAGTGGTGCAATATCTCGCTGGCTGTCAAGCGCATCGCGCCGGCGAATATCCTGCAGGACATCATCATAATCGACCTGCTTGCCACGCGCCACCAGTTCGTCAAAGCGCCGGCGTGCGCGTTTTTCAGCGCTGGCGTCCATGTAGATCTTGACCGGCGCCTCGGGCACGACCACCGTGCCGATATCGCGGCCGACCATCACTATCCCCCGCTTCTCAGCGTGGCCGGTGCCGTAGCGCAGCGCAATGCGGCGCTGCTGGACCGTCAGCGCCTGCCGCACCCCTGGATAAGCCGCAACGGCCGACACCTGGCGATCTACCTCCGGCGTGCGAATCTGCCAGGTAATGTCGACGCCATCCAGCAAGACCGTCAGTTGCCGCCCGTCGCGACTCGCGGTGTCCGGCGCAGCCAGATCAATCACGTCCACACGGGCCATTTCGGTCACGGTCTGCTCATCTTCAACGGGAACCTGCTCTGCGATCGCCGCCCAGGTGACGGCGCGGTACATGATGCCCGTATCAAAAAACAGATAGCCAAGTTCATCGGCCACGTGATGACCAACGGTGCTCTTGCCCGACGCGGCCGGGCCATCGATGGCGACGATGGCAGGAAGGCCGCCGGCCTCACGAAAGTCATTGCCACTACGCATCGTTCGGCGCCCGTTTCTGTGGTTTTGCACCAGGTTTGCGCCCTGACGATGTCGTCTTTGCCGGCGGGTGTGCGCCTTGAGTCCGCCCGCCGGCAGACGGTTTCGACGCCGTACGGGTTGGCCCGCTCTCACTGCTGCCGGGTGGCCGGCTCACCTTCTTTCCGGACCCCGCCCCTGCCGGCTTTGCCGCCCGCGGCGGCTTGCCTTTTGCGTCAACTTTGCGCGGCCGCGCAGGCTTCTTGCCGCCGTCTGCGCCATCACGCTCGGATTTACCAGGAGTACGCTTCCCCGCAGGTCTGCGTACATAGTGTTTGCGCTCACTCTTCGGCGGCTTCTCGTGCGCAATCCCCGCCATATCCATTAGAGAAGCCAGTTCGTATGGCGTCAGCGGGGCATACTCGCCCAGTTCCAGATCGCCGAGCGTCAATGGGCCGATCGACCAACGGACAAGGCGCAAGGTGGGATAGCCCACTGCCGCCGTCATGTTGCGGATCTGACGTTTCTTGCCTTCGCGCAGCACAATCCGCAGCCAGACGCCCTCGGTTGGCCCCTTGCTCAATTGCAATGGTACGGGCAGGCGTTCTGCGACCGCGGCTTCGGCCGGTGCGGTGCGTCCTTCAGGCAAATCAACACCATTGCGCAATTGCTCAAACGCCGCCCCGGATGGGGTCTCACCCACCAAAACAAAGTAGGTTTTCGGATGCTGGTAGCGGGGATGCGTCAGGCGATTGGCCAGTTCACCGTCGTCGGTCAGCAAGACAAGACCTTCGCTGTGCAGGTCCAGGCGACCCACGGCAAATACGCGCCCCGAACCTTCAGGCAAGAGGTCGGCAACCGTCTTGCGATCTCCTGTATCGCCGCCAATATCGCTCAGCACACCACGCGGCTTGTGCACTTTATAGTACCGGTGTACGGGCGCGGGGGCAAGACGCTGGCCATCCACCAGAATTGTATCGCGAACCGGATCCGCTTTGGCGCCAAGTTCGGTCACTACTTCGCCGTTAACACGCACACGGCCCGCTTCAATCAGCGTCTCGCAATGCCGCCGGCTACCGACGCCGGCGGCAGCCATGATCTTCTGCAATCGTTCAGTTGGCATAGGCACCTAGCTAGCAGTCTAATAAATTCAGGCCAGTGGGTCAATCAGCACTTTGAGCACGCCCTTCTGCCCGGCAAGCGCCAGCGCGTCGACGCCACTACGGAGCGGATAGCGGGCATGAATCAGTGGTCCCACCGCAACGGAACGGTTCGCAAGCGCACCAATTGCACGTGGAAACGGACCGCAGCGGCTTCCCAGCAGGGTCAATTCATCCACGACCAACTGGCTGATATCAAATTCATTCAGTTGGTCGGCAAAAGTGCTCTTCAGCACGACCGTGCCGGCGGGCCGGACAAGCGCAAGCGCCGTGGGCAAGCCCGCAACCGCCCCGGTTACTTCCACTACGACGTCGGCAGGCGACCTCGCAAGTTGGGCCAGAAGTTCCGGCGTCGAAAGCGCCGTCTGTTTGACCCCAGCAGCACGCAACAGGGCCAGTTTGTCGGGACTATGGCCAATCACGGTTAAGTCACAGCCCGTCTGTGCGATCACCTGGGCGCACAAAATACCTAATCGGCCGTCCCCTTGCACAAAACGCGCATCTGTGGCGTGATCTTGACCTGTTCCAGTATCTGAAAAGCCGCCGCCAGCGGTTCGATGAACACCGCCTCTTCATTCGAGATCGTGTCAGGCAGAGGATGCAGGTTGGCGACCGGCAGCACCAGATATTCGGCAAAGGCGCCGTCATGGCCGTTGATCCCAACCGCACTGCGCTTGCGACAATGCTTTTCAAGGCCGCGGTGGCAGAGGTCACAATCGCCACAGCCGATGTTAATCTCGCCGGCGACTCGATTCCCGAGCCAGGTAGGGTTTCCCGGCGCATCCACAACCTCGGCTACAAATTCATGCCCCAGCACGCCACGGTAGCCCCATGATAGCCACGCGCCACCAGGTCAGTGGCGCAGACGCCAGCCAACAAGATTCGCAGCAGCGCCTCTCCCTGCTTGGGGCGAGGCTTGGGGTAGTCGCGCCGCACGACTGGCCCAGTGTCTGTCAATATCAACGCCAGCATATGTTCATGCCCCACGTCGCCCCCTCTTATTATGTAGTTCACAATCAAAATTGCGGCGTAATCGGGCAGAGTCGCCGAAAAAGAACGGCGAAGCTGACGCTCCGCCGTTCCATTGAGTCGTGGCATGTCACGCCGCAGCCGGACGTTCGTTTCCAGTCGCTGCTGGCTTCGGCTTACGGTAAAGCAACTGCTTCTCCTCCCATGCCACAAGCAGCGGCATAGCAGTGAAGATCGAGCTGTACATCCCCGATGCAAAACCGACGATCAGCGTCGCCACAAACTGTTCGAGTGTCGCACCCCTAGCACCAGGAGTGCGACGAGCACAAGCAGCGGTCACCTGCGTGGCGATGGAGCGATTTGCAGTCTCCAGAATGCTGCGATCCGCAACACTTGCCAGCCGTTCGCCACGATACCGGCGCAGATTTTCACGCAGACGATCGAACACGACGACAGTGTCCGTCATACTGAAACCGATGACCGTAAGAATGGCAGTAAGCGTCAAGGCGTCAAATTCCCAACCGGCAATCAAGTTCATGATGGCAATGAAGGTGATGACGACCAAAACGTCGTGGATCAGGGCAACAACAGCCGTGGTGCCATAGCGGAAAGGATGTGGCACCTGGCGGAAGGCCCAGGCAATGTAGAGCAGGATCAAGGCCGAAGCGATAGCCACGGCGATTACGGCTGCCCGGCTTGTTTCCAGCGCCAATGGTTGGGCCAAGACTGCGGTAGGGGAGAGTTCTTCCCATGCGCCAAACTTGGTCTCCAGCACCTGCTTGAGCTGCTCTTTCTGAGCGGCATCCACCGGCTTCAACTTTACTTCGACGCTTTGATTGTCGTTGAATGAGAAGGCGGCAGTGTCAGGGAAGCCCGCATCAACAAAGATCTGGCGTACATCCCCCGGCTCAACCGGTTCAGCAAAACGCATGTCCCAGACTGTGCCGCCCGTAAAGTCGATGCTCAAGGGCAGCACCGAACCGGTGGTGGCGAACGACCAGATCATGAAAAGGATGCCTGGTAAGATAAGAATCAAAGATATGGCGAACCACAAGTTACGCTTTTCAACGATTTGCATGGCGAGCTCCCGATTAATAACCCACGATGGCGTGAGCAGTCTCGCTCTGCATCTTGGCGCCTAACAGGGCACGCATCAAGACACGGGTCACGAACACCGCCGTGAATAGTGACATTAACACACCGATGATCAGGGTCAATGCGTACCCTTCACGATGCTGGCGCCGAACGTGTTGCCAAACGTGAAGAGCACCACGCAACTGATAATGGTGGTGACGTGGCTGTCGAGAATCGCAGACCAAGCTCGGCTGAAACCGGTCTCGATCGCCAACCGCGGCGAGCGCCCCGCCCGCAACTCTTCTTTGGTGCGTTCGAAGATCAAAATATTGGCATCGACTGCCATGCCGATTGACAAAATGAAGCCGGCAATACCTGCGAGTGTCAAGGTAACCGGCACCAATTTGTAGATGGCCAGGTTGAACAAAATGTAGAGGAGCAGGGCGACGTTGGCAATCAATCCCGGAATCCGGTACACGATCACCATGAAGACGGCCACGGCGATGACGCCAATTAGACCGGCCATCAGGCTGCTGTTGATCGAATCCTGACCAAGTGAGGCGCCAATTGTGCGGATATCAACCACCTTCAGCGGCACCGGCAATGCACCGTACTGCATCTGCACGGCCAGGGACGATGCCTCATCTTCCGTAAACTGACCGGTAATCACCCCTGATCCTGGATCGCCGCATTGATGACCGGCGCCGAAAGCACTTGACCATCTAACACAATGGCCATCTGGTCGCCAATGTGCTGGCCTGTGTACTGAAAGAACTGTTCACTACCGGGGCCTGTCAAAGAAACGCGATTTCCATAGCCCAACGTCGTTGGTCTTGGCAATCGCTTGCTTCAGCACATCGCCCGTCATCGCCGTCTGGAACACTTGATCCGGATATGGAATCAATGGCGCCACATCGGCCCCTGTACTCGCAGCGGCAGCCTCTTGCGCCCGCTGCACTGCGTCAAGCCGGTTCGTCGTGTTGATGATCATTTCCCTGTTCAAGCTGAAATCCCCGGGGTCGACAAATTCTAGTTGTCCGGTCGAACGAATGGTATCAATCGCGGTCGGCGTCCTTTGACGCCGGGTAGTTCCGGCGATGATGCGGGTTTCGCCCCTGCTTTTGGACGACGGCCTCCAGCAACGCCCAGCCCATTGGCGCGGTTCTCAACGATCCGCTTTGCCGTATCCATGGAGCCGGAATCCGGCGCCGGTGCGCCAGCCAGCACATCAGCCTCAAGCATCACTTGCGTGCCGCCCTGAAAGATCCAGCCCCAACTTCAAACCTGCTGGGTTGCTGGCGCCACCGCTTGCTTCAGATCGTGCCAGCCACCCGGGTTTGGGCAACGGCAGCAATGTAAGTGCTAGTGCGACAAGGATTAATATGAATACCAACCAAATATTGTTATTTCGCATGACTCTTCGACTCCAACGCCAGATAACCACCGGCTGGTAAACGATCGGATGGATTGCAGATTCCCCAAGGGGCTAAGCGTACAACCGGCCTATTATACTCAACATGCAAATCACAAGCCAAAACAATCAATGCGTGTTTCAGCTTCCATTCAGCGCAGGAATCGGCTACAATGAAGTCGGTGACCGATTCGGTCCAATTACAATTAGGTAAAAAGTGAATAAGGAGTTTTCAATGGCGAAAAACAAAGAGTTGCTCCCCACCGGTTCAACGGCGATCGGACCCAGCGCCAACGGCGCTGGAAACTCACGAGACGTAGGGTGGCTCGACTTCTCCACGGAACGATTGCGCCGCCGGCGCCAGACGCCCCACCGACAAACATCACCCGCTCGGTGACACGCCGTACGATCCCCCAGCGGCCCCACAATGCGAGCGCCTATGCCGTGGCGCTGGGACAGTTGAATCGCGTGGCAGACTTCATGGATCTCGACGACGATATGCGTCTGCCTGCGCACCTGCCAGCGCAGATTGATCATTACTTCCTGTCCAAATGGACGACGGCAAGGTGCGCATGTTCTACCAGGTTCCGCGTGCACCACAATGCAGCAAAGGGGACCGGTCAAAGGCGGCATCCGCTATCACCAGGACGTCGCGCTGGATTGAATGCCGCGCCCTGGCGTGTGGATGACCTGGAAATGCGCCCGATGAATTTGCCCTATGGGGGCGCAAAGAGGCCAGTGTCATCGTCGACCGGCGGAGTTGAGCAAGCACGAACTGGAAGCAGCGCCAGTACATCACCGAAAATCAGCCCGCTGATCGGACCGGGGCGACATCCCGGCGCCGCGTCGCGCAGCGCGCAGGTGATGGCGTGGATCATGAACACCTACTCCATGCATGTCGGTCCTCAGTGCCGCAGTCGTCACCGGCAAGCCGTGTCGGCGGCACGGTGAGAGGGCATCAATCCGGCCACCGGTTGGGCGTCACTTTACATCCGCGCGCCGTCATGACAGCGCATGGGCCGCAGCCTGGACGACGTCGCGGTGCAAGGGTTCGGCAACGTGGGCAGTTGGACGGCACCCGTGCACGGAAGGAGCTTGCATCGTGGCGATCGGTGACAAATATGGCGGACCCTATAATGCCCGCGGGATCGTGCGCAGCCTGCAGCGCCGTAGCCGACGGAGACCAGGCGGTGTTGTTGGCTACAATGCTTCCGGATCGACTGACCAACGAAGAAAGTGCTGACGCTCAACGTCCGATGTGCTCGTCGCCCTGCGCTGGAAGGCCAGATTACCGGTACGCGTCCACAAAGTCGCGCCACGGTGGCGCAGAAGGCGCCAATGGGCCGGTCACGCCGGAGGCAGATGAAATTCTGGCCGATCAGGGGCACGCTTGTGATCCCAGACATCATCTGCAACGCCCCGGGCGCCGTTGTTTCCTACTTTGAGTGGGTGCAGGGACTCCCAATCCTTCTTCTGGGATGAAAATGAAGTGCGCAAGCGAATGGAAAGCAAACTGCTGAACAACCTGGAAGCCGTCATCGCCCCCCCAGCGCAAAATTGCACGATGCCCGCCGCCTATATCATCGCCATCGAACCCGGATCGAAGAAGCCGTACGCCTCACTGGCTTTACCCCTGAAATACCGTCATTTTGGGAAATAGCAGACGACCCAGGCACGAGGCGCCCACAGGTGGAACGCCTCGTGCTTTTTTTAATGGATGAAGACCAGTTGCACCAACCGCTGGCACCGTTCCTCTCCCCATCGCGCCTCCCTTCGTTTGCCTCCAGCCCCCATCCGCCTCCTCGTGATTCTATGAGGTCCTGATCTACGCATGAAAACTAATCTGGTCGCTGATCAGCGCCGTGCTCCTCTACGTCGTGCTGGCCCTGTGGAGCGATCTGCCGATCTGGTTGCAGCGCTAAA
>JADJPH010000107.1 GCA_016713335.1 Candidatus Fredericiella danica
CCGGCGGTGGGTTCCGCTCAACAGAACCAATGCTCGCTCAGCCGCGGTGGGGCCACCGCGGCCACAGGCACAATGGTGGGCGGTGGGCGCCGCCCCGCCACAAAATAAGCTGCAGCCTCGATCACGGCAAACGCCCCGTACGGGTCTTCGTCGTCCGCCAGTTCTGCCAGTCGCGTCACCTCGGCGTGCAACGCATCCATCCGCGGGTCGGCATGCACCCAACGATAGGTAAAGTTACCTGCATCCAACTCGCCCAGCCACTCCGCTGTCTCTGCCTCGGCCAGCAGTGCGCTGTCGGGTGGGACCCACATGCGGATGCAGAGTTGCACCGCCGGCACATGGGCAATCAGCGCTTGCGCGCAATCCAAAGCAGCAGGTCAAGGTAATCCTCCAACGAAGTCCAGGGCGTAAACGGCATCCACGTCGGTTGCGGCGCAATGCCGGCCTGGCGCAACACCTTGAGTGCTGCCTCCATGTCCGCCACCGTATGACCTTTGTGCAGGCGCTGCAATACCAAATTGCTCGTCGCCTCAAACGCCGATACCGCGAAGGTCGCGCCGCACGCAGCCAATTCAGGCATCAACGCCGCATGCTCCAGCACGTGCTCGACCTTCGTCGTGAAATCAAAGGTAACAAATGGGAACTCGGCATGGAGTTGTCGCACGATTCATGGCGTGGCCGGGCCCGTTCAGAAAATCCGGGTCACCAAAAGTGATGTGCTCCGCACCCGCGGCCACCTGCTGGCGGATATCTTCCATCACCAGCTCCGCCGGCACAACAAAAAAGCGCCCGTTGTAAATCGGCACAACGGGACAATGCCGGCACGTATGCAAGCACCCGCGCGTCGCCTCCACATACCCGGACGGCCGCGCCACGCCTCTCTCCATATAACGCATAGCGATCAAGCGGCGCCAGTCCGCTGCGCTCCGGCAATGACAATGCCACCCTGTGCACCACCGGCGCGGTGACCGCTGCGCTTGTCGTGACACCAGCCACTTGCGCCACGGCTCCCCCCGCTACTACCACCTGTGCCAATTCAGCCAGCGTCTCCTCAACCTCTCCCGCCACCACCGCATCCGCAACAGGCTGAACCGCCAGGGACTCCCCCATTGACCTTTGACGATTTCCAACGGGCCGTTGGCCCGTCTCCTCGGTCCTCTTTCCCTCCAAAAGCAACGTGCGATTCATCCACGCATACAACCCATAAAAACAGATGGTTGCCCCTGGATTGATCTCCCTCACCCGCTGCGCTGCCGCCACCCCCAGCCGCAGCGCCGTGTGCATGGCGCGGAAATTGCCACAAAACGTGCACTTGCCACTGCATCCCGCGGAAACTCATCCACCGCGAGATCCACCGCCACGGCGTCAATGCCCCGGCTGCGCAATGCTGCCAGCGGCCACGCCAGATTGAGCGGCTGGTGCCCCAATTCATAACACGATAGCAATAAGACAGGTGCTGACACTACGGAATCCTTCACTCAATCGCCGAGCGCCTACTTGATCTTCGCCAACTTTTGATTGACCATATCCAGGTCAAACGCCTCAGGATTGTAGGTCTCGATATATCGTTCAAAATTCTTGCGTTCAGGGTGCGTTGGCTTAGCCTTTGCCTCCAAAAGCGCCTGATACCCCCATGCCCCCCCAATATGTTCAGGTGGGCACGCACGCTTGCCCTTGATGCATTGTGGCAATTTCTGCTCAGGGTCAACCGCCTGAATCTCCTCCACCTCGATCTCATGCTCCCAACCATCACCGAAATCGTAGGTGTAACGGAACTTCACTTTCGCCTTTGGCGCAACCTCAACCAGCCGGAACTTTTCTCATCCTTGACCGCAATGTAACTGTCTAGGGACGGCTCTCCGTAACGCAATCCGCCAATATCGAATTCGTGCATATGTGCATTCTCCCACCCCATCGTCGCCTGGATCATCAGGTGCAGGCGCGCAAGCGTCACATTGTCCGGCACGATCAGACGCCGCCAGATGGGAGGACGTACACCCTTGAGCGTGATTTTGCCGCGCCGCTGTGTAAATCTTCTCTGCGTCGGGCCGGTAGGCGTCTTCAAGCGGCGGGCTGAACGGGACAGGCGTGTCAAGTCCACCCAATCGCTGGACTGGCGCATCCAACCACTCAAAGGCTTGTTCAGCAATCAAGGCTGCCACTTCCGCGCCGACCCCAACGAGCCGATTGGCAGCGTGGACGACCAGCACCTTCCCGGTCTTGCGCGCCGTGGCGAGCACGGCCTCCACATCCAGCGGCTTCAATGTGCGCAGGTCCACGACATCACACTCGATCCCGTCTCCAGCCAACCGCGCCGCAGCCGCCAACGCCTGCTGGAGCATCGCCCCATAGGTGATGATCGATAGATCGCTGCCGGAGCGCGCCAGCGCCGCCTGCCCCAGCGGCACGACGCCGTCGCCAGGTGGCACGTAGCCTTTCAGTGTGCGGTAAAGCGGTTTGCTTTCCAGGTAGATGACGGGGTTGTTGTCACGGATGGCGGCAAGCATGAGGACCCTTGGCGTCTGCCGGCGTGCCCGGCGCCACCACTTTGATGCCCGGTGTGTGGACAAACCACGCTTCCGGGTTCTGGCTGTGAAATGGGCCAGAACGAATGCCCCCGTCCGCAGGCGCACGGATCACCCAGGGCACCGCGCCCCCCCAGCGGTAGTGCGCAGTGGCGGCAAACTGCACGATGCTGTCAAACGCCGAGGTGATGAAATCGGCAAATTGCATCTCGATCACCGGGCGCAACCCCATCAAGGCCATCCCAGTGGCGGCCCCGACAAAGCCAAGTTCGGCCAACGGCGTGTTGATCACGCGCCGTGCGCCAAACTCTTCTTCAAAACCTTTGGTTACTTTGAACGCGCCGCCAAAGTCGCCCGCGATATCTTCACCCATCAGCACGACATCCGGGTTACGTCGCATTTCCTCGCGCAGCGCTTCGCTGATCGCCGCAATATAGGTGAGCGTGCGCCTCGTCGCTCACCGGCGGCGCCTCTGAAAAACCGAAGTTACTGCCTTCCTGCGTCATCGTCGCCTATTTCCTGCCTGCTCCAACTCAGGGCGCATAGACCCCATCCGCAACAGTCGCCGGATCCGGCAGTGCACTGGCCTCGGCAAATTCGATCGCATCGACCACTTCAACTTCGCAGCGCCGGCGCAGTTCCGCCAGTTCTTCGGCATCCGCGACACCGAGTTCACCTTAACTTCACTTCATAGCGCACCACAGGGTCTTTTGCTCCCCACTCCGCCAATAGTTCGCGCGGCACATACTCAAAGCCATCGTGAATGGCGTGGCCAAGCATCCGCATCGTCTTGGCTTCGATCAATGTCGGCCCACCACCGGCCCGCGCCCGCGCCACCGCTTCCCTGGCAACCGCATAGACCGCCTCAACATCATTGCCGTCCACGATCACGCCGGGAATGCCGTACCCATCCGCCCGCCGCGCTATGTCGTACACCTTCATCTGCTGGTCAAGCGGAGTCGAGTACGCATACTGATTGTTCTCGACAATCAGTACCAGCGGCGCATTCCATACGGCAGCCATGTTGAGCGTCTCATGGAAAATGCCGGCGCTGGTGGTGCCGTCCCCTGTGAACGCCATTGCCACACGGGGTTCGTTGCGATAGACAAAACTCATGGCGACGCCCAACGACACCGGCATCGCATGACCGAGATGGCTGATAAAGCCGATGAGTCGGAGGTCCAGGTCGCCCATGCCATGAAGATTGGCATCGCGCCCGCCGGAAACGCCATTGGCACGCGCCAGCAGGTTGCCAAAAATTCGGCGGGGCGTCATCCCACGCAGTAGATAAGCGCCCAAATCACGATGCATCGGCGCCACAACGTCTTCAGGCGCCAGCGCATACGCCGCGCCGACGCTGATCGCCTCATGACCGCGCTGGCTAAAGGTCCCGCCCACCCCGCGCCCCTGCTTCCACAGCGCCACCATCTGCTCATCAAAGGTGCGAGTGAGCGCCATCCAATAATAGAGTTCGAGTCGCTGATCAACGGTTAACATGGGTTTGACGAATTCTTTTGTCCCCCAATCCGCACGCGCCGCCTCCACAATCCTCCTCACCACCGCCTCCGGGGTCATCGCCGTCGTATCAATCACGATCGCATCATCCGCCGGGCGGAGTGGTGCAATATCTCGCTGGCTGTCAAGCGCATCGCGCCGGCGAATATCCTGCAGGACATCATCATAATCGACCTGCGCCACGCGCCACCAGTTCGTCAAAGCGCCGGCGTGCGCGTTCTTCAGCGCTGGCGTCCATGTAGATCTTGACCGGCGCCTCCGGCACGACCACCGTGCCGATATCGCGCCGACCATCACAATGCCCGGCTTCTCAGCGTGGCCGGTGCCGTAGCGCAGCGCAATGCGGCGCTGCTGGACCGTCAGCGCCTGCCGCACCCCTGGATAAGCCGCAACGGCCGACACCTGGCGATCAACTTCCGGCGTGCGAATCTGCCAGGTAATGTCGACGCCGTCCAGCAAGACCGTCAGTTGCCGCCCGTCGCGGCTCGCTGCGTCTGGCGCAGCCAGATCAATGACGTCCACACGGGCCATTTCGGTCACGGTCTGCTCGTCTTCAACGGGAACCTGCTCTGCGATCGCCGCCCAGGTGACGGCGCGGTACATGATGCCCGTATCAAAAAACAAATAGCCAAGTTCATCAGCCACGCGATGACCAACGGTGCTCTTGCCCGACGCCGCCGGGCCGTCGATGGCAACGATGGCCGGGAGCACGCCGTCATCACGAAAGTCATTGCCACTACGCATCGTTCGGCGCCCGTTTCTGTGGTTTTGCACCAGGGCTGCGCCCTGACGCTGTCGTCTTTGCCGGCGGGCGGGCGCCTTGAGTTCGCCCGCCGCCGGTTTCGACGCCGTACGGGTTGGCCCGCTCTCACTGCTGCCGGGTGGCCGGCTCACCTTCTTTCCGGCCCCGCCCCTGCCGGCCTTGCCGCCCGCGGCGGCTTGCCTTTGCGTCAACTTTGCGCGGCCGCGCAGGCTTCTTGCCGCCGTCTGCGCCATCACGCTCGGATTTACCAGGAGTACGCTTCCCGCAGGTCTGCGTACATAGTGTTTGCGCTCGCTCTTCGGCGGCTTCTCGTGCGCAATCCCCGCCATATCCATTAGAGAAGCCAGCTCGTATGGCGTCAGCGGGGCATACTCGCCCAGTTCCAGATCGCCGAGCGTCAATGGGCCGATCGACCAACTAACAAGGCGCAAGGTGGGATAGCCCACGGCCGCCGTCATGTTGCGGATCTGACGTTTCTTGCCTTCGCGCAGCACAATCCGTAGCCAGACGCCCTCGGTTGGCCCTTTACTTAATTGCAGCGGCACAGGCAAGCGCTCTGCCACCGCTGCTTCAGCCGGTGCGGTGCGCCCCTCAGGCAAATCAACGCCATTGCGCAATTGTTCAAACGCCGCCCCGGATGGGGTCTCACCCACCAAAACAAAGTAGGTCTTCGGATGCTGGTAGCGGGGATGCGTCAGGCGATTGGCCAGTTCACCGTCGTCGGTCAGCAAGACAAGGCCTTCGCTGTGCAGGTCCAGGCGACCCACGGCAAATACACGCCCCGATCCTTCGGGCAAGAGATCGGCGACCGTCTTGCGATCTCCGGTATCGCCGCCAATATCGCTCAGCACACCACGCGGCTTGTGCACTTTATAGTACCGGTGTACGGGCGCTGGCGCAAGACGCTCGCCATCCACCAGAATCGCGTCGCGCACCGGATCCGCTTTGGCGCCCAGTTCGGTCACCACTTCGCCGTTAACACGCACACGGCCCGCTTCAATCAGCGTCTCGCAATGGCGCCGGCTACCGACGCCGGCGGCAGCCATGATCTTCTGCAATCGTTCAGTTGGCATAGGCACCTAGCAGTCTAATAAATTCAAGCCAGCGGGTCAATCAACACTTTGAGCACGCCCTTCTGCCCGGCAAGCGCCAGCGCGTCGACGCCACTACGAAGCGGAAACCGGGCATGAATCAGTGGTCCCACCGCGACTGAACGGTTCGCAAGCGCACCAATGGCACGTGGGAACGGACCGCAGCGACTTCCCACCAGGGTCAATTCATCCACGACCAACTGGCTGATATCAAATTCATTCAGTTGGTCGGCAAAAGTGCTCTTCAGCACGACCGTGCCGGCGGGCCGGACAAGCGCAAGCGCCGTGGGCAAGCCTGCAACCGCCCCGGTTACTTCCACTACGACGTCGGCAGGCGACCTCGCAAGTTGCACCAGAAGTTCCGGCGTCGAAAGCGCCGTCTGTTTGACCCCAGCAGCACGCAACAGGGCCAGTTTGTCGGGACTATGGCCAATCACGGTTAAGTCACAGCCCGTCTGTGCGATCACCTGGGCGCACAAAATACCTAATCGGCCGTCCCCTTGCACAAAAACGCGCATCTGTGGCGTGATCTTGACCTGTTCCAGAATCTGAAAAGCCGCCGCCAGCGGTTCGATGAACACCGCCTCTTCATTCGAGATGGTGTCAGGCAGAGGATGCAGGTTGGCGACCGGCAGCACCAGATATTCGGCAAAGGCGCCGTCATGGCCGTTGATCCCAACCGCACTGCGCTTGCGACAATGCTTTTCAAGGCCGCGGTGGCAGAGGTCACAGTCGCCACAGCCGATGTTAATCTCGCCGGCAACGCGTTTCCCGAGCCATGTAGGAGCTCCCGGCGCATCGACAACCTCGGCGACAAATTCATGACCCAGTACACCACGATAGCCCCCATGATAGCCACGCGTCAACTGCAGGTCAGTGGCGCAGACACCGGCCAACAAGATTCGCAGCAGCGCTTCTCCTGGCTTGGGGCGAGGCTTGGGGTAGTCGCCGCACGACTGGCCCAGTGTCTGTCAATATCAACGCCAGCATATGTTCATGCCCCACGTCGCCCCCTCTTATTACGTAGTTCACAATCAAAATTGCGGCGTAATCGGGCAGAGTCGCCGAAAAAGAACGGCGAAGCTGACGCTCCGCCGTTCCATTGAGTCGTGGCATGTCACGCCGCAGCCGGACGTTCGTTTCCAGTCGCTGCTGGCTTTGGCTTACGGTAAAGCAACTGCTTCTCCTCCCATGCCACAAGCAGCGGCATAGCAGTGAAGATCGAGCTGTACATCCCCGATGCAAAACCGACGATCAGCGTCGCCACAAACTGTTCGAGTGTCGCACCCCTAGCACCAGAGTGCGACGAGCACCAGCAGCGCGGTCACCTGCGTGGCGATGGAGCGATTTGCAGTCTCCAGAATGCTGCGATCCGCAACACTTGCCAGCCGTTCGCCACGATACCGGCGCAGATTTTCACGCAGACGATCGAACACGACGACAGTGTCCGTCATACTGAAACCGATGACCGTAAGAATGGCAGTAAGCGTCAAGGCGTCAAATTCCCAACCGGCAATCAAGTTCATGATGGCAATGAAGGTGATGACGACCAAAACGTCGTGGATCAGGGCAACAACAGCCGTGGTGCCATAGCGGAAAGGATGTGGCACCTGGCGGAAGGCCCAGGCAATGTAGAGCAGGATCAAGGCCGAAGCGATAGCCACGGCGATTACGGCTGCCCGGCTTGTTTCAGCGCCAATGGTTGGGCCAAGACTGCGGTAGGAGAGTTCTTCCCATGCGCCAAACTTGGTCTCCAGCACCTGCTTGAGCTGCTCTTTCTGAGCGGCATCCACCGGCTTCAACTTTACTTCAACGCTCTGATTGTCGTTGAATGTGAAGGCGGCAGTGTCAGGGAAGCCCGCATCAACAAAAATCTGGCGCACATCACCCGGCTCAACCGGCTCAGCAAAACGCATGTCCCAGACTGTGCCGCCCGTAAAGTCGATGCTCAAGGGCAGCACCGAACCGGTGGTGGCGAACGACGCGGGTCACGAACACCGCCGTGAATAGTGACATCAACACACCGATGATCAGGGTCAACGCATACCCCTTCACGATGCTGGCGCCGAACGTGTTGCCAAACGTGAAGAGCACCACGCAACTGATGATGGTGGTGACGTGGCTGTCGAGAATCGCAGACCAAGCTAGGCTGAAACCGGTCTCGATCGCCAACCGCGGCGAGCGCCCCGCCCGCAACTCTTCTTTGGTGCGTTCGAAGATCAAAATATTGGCATCGACTGCCATGCCGATGGACAAAATGAAACCGGCGATACCTGCGAGTGTCAAGGTCACCGGCACCAGTTTGTAGATGGCCAGGTTGAACAGAATGTAGAGCAGCAATGCGACATCGGCAATCAAGCCCGGAATCCGGTACATGATCACCATGAAGACGGCCACGGCGATGACGCCAATCAGACCGGCCATCAGGCTGCTGTTGATCGAATCCTGACCAAGTGAGGCGCCAATTGTGCGGATATCAACCACCTTCAGCGGCACCGGCAATGCACCGTACTGCATCTGCACGGCCAGGGACGATGCCTCATCTTCCGTAAACTGACCGGTAATCACCCCCTGATCCTGGATCGCCGCATTGATGACCGGCGCCGAAAGCACTTGACCATCTAACACAATGGCCATCTGGTCGCCAATGTGCTGGCCTGTGTACTGAAAGAACTGTTCACTACCGGGGCCTGTCAAAAGAAACGCGATTTCCCATAGCCCAACGTCGTTGGTCTTGGCAATCGCTTGCTTCAGCACATCGCCCGTCATCGCCGTCTGGAACACTTGATCCGGATATGGAATCAATGGCGCCACATCGGCCCCTGTACTCGCAGCGGCAGCCTCTTGCGCCCGCTGCACTGCGTCAGGCCGGTTCGTCGTGTTGATGATCATTCCCTGTTCAAGCTGAAATCCCCCGGGTCGACAAATTCTAGTTGTCCGGTCGAACGAATGGTATCAATCGCGCGGTCAGCGTCCTTGACGCCGGGTAGTTCGGCGATGATGCGGGTTTCGCCCTGCTTTTGGACGACGGCCTCAGCAACGCCCAGCCCATTGACGCGGTTCTCAACGATCCGCTTTGCCGTGTCCATGGAGCCGGAATCCGGCGCCGCTGCGCCTGCCAGCACGTCTGCCTCAAGCATCACCTGCGTGCCGCCCTGAAGATCCAGCCCCAACTTCAAACCTGCTGGGTTGTTGGCGCCACCGCTTGCTTCAGATCGTGCCAGCCACCCGGGTTTGGGCAACGGCAGCACAATGTAAAGTGCTAGTGCGACAAGGATTAATATGAATACCAACCAAATATTGTTATTTCGCATGACTCTTCGACTCCAGCGCGCCAGATATACCGGCTGGTAAACGATCGGATGGATTGCAGATTCCCACAAGGGGTTAAGCGTACAACCGGCCTATTATACTTAACATGCAAATCACAAGCCAAAACAATCAATGCGTGTTTCAGCTTCCATTCAGCGCAACAATCGGCTACAATGAAATCAGTGACCGATTCGGTCCAGCACAACAAGGTAGTAAAGTGAATAAGGAGTTTTTCAATGGCGAAAAACAAAGAGTTGCTCCCCACCGGTTCAACGACGATCGGACCCGGCGCCAACGGCGCTGGAAACTCACAGGACGTAGAATTGGCTTCGACTTCTCACGGAACGATTGCGCCGCCGGCGCCAGACGCCCCCACCGACAAACATCACCCACTCGGTGACACGCCATACGATCCCCCAGCGGCCCACAATGCGAGCGCCTATGCCGTGGCGCTGGGACAGTTGAATCGCGTGGCAGACTTCATGGATCTCGACGACGATATGCGCGTCTACCTGCGCACCTGCCAGCGCGAATTGATCGTGCACTTCCCTGTCCAAATGGACGACGGCAAGGTGCGCATGTTCACCGGGTTCCGCGTGCACCACAATGCAACCAAGGGACCGGTCAAAGGCGGCATCCGCTATCACCCGGACGTCACGCTGGATGAATGCCGCGCCCTGGCGATGTGGATGACCTGGAAATGCGCCCTGATGAATTTGCCCTATGGGGGCGCCAAGGGCGGTGTCATCGTCGACCCGGCGGAGTTGAGCAAACGCGAACTGGAAAAAATGACGCGCCGGTACATCACCGAAATCAGCCCGCTGATCGGACCGGAACGCGACATCCCGGCGCCCGACGTCGGCACCAACGCGCAGGTGATGGCGTGGATCATGGACACCTACTCCATGCATGTCGGTCACTCAGTGCCCGCAGTCGTCACCGGCAAGCCCGTGTCGATCGGCGGCACGGTGGGGCGTGAATCGGCCACCGGGTTGGGCGTCACTTACATCACGCGCGCGTCATGAAGCAGCGCATGGGACGCGGCCTGGACGACGTGAGCGTCGCGGTGCAAGGGTTCGGCAACGTGGGCAGTTGGACGGCGCGCACGATGCACGAACGCGGAGCGCGCATCGTGGCGATCAGTGACAAATATGGCGGCATCTATAATGCCCGCGGGATCGACCTGCGCAACCTGCAGCGCCATGTGACGGAGACGGGTAGTGTTGTTGGCTACAATGGTTCAGATCGACTGACCAACGAAGAGGTGCTGACGCTCAACGTCGATGTGCTCGTGCCCGCCGCGCTGGAAGGCCAGATTACCAGTGCAAATGCCCACAAAGTGCGCGCCACGATTGTCGCAGAAGGCGCCAATGGGCCGATCACGCCGGAGGCAGATGAAATTCTGGCCGATCAGGGCACGCTGGTGATCCCAGACATCATCTGCAACGCAGGTGGCGTCGTTGTTTCCTACTTTGAGTGGGTGCAGGGACTCCAATCCTTCTTCTGGGATGAAAATGAAGTGCGCAAGCAGATGGAAAGCAAACTGCTGAACAACCTGGAAGCCGTCATCGGCACAACAACCCGGCGCAAGTGCACGATGCGCACCGCCGCCTATATCATCGCCATCGAACGGATCGAAGAAGCCATGCGCCTCCGCGGCTTTTACCCCTGATACCGTCATTTTGAAATAGCAGACGACCCAGGCACGAGGCGCCCACAGGTGGAACGCCTCGTGCTTTTTTGTGGATGAAGACCAGTTGCACCAACCGCTAGCGCACGTTCCTCTCCCCATCGCGCCTCCCTTCGTTTGCCCCTCCAGCCCCCATCCTGCATAATTCGTGATTCTATGAGTCCTGATCTACGCAAAAAACTAATCTGGTCGCTGATCGGCGCCGTGCTCCTCTACGTCGTGCTGGCCCTATGGAGCGATCTACCCGATCTGATTGCAGCGCTAAAATCGTTCCCCTGGCAATGGCTGCCGCTCATCCTCGGCTTCACCCTGGTCAACTACCTGCTCCGCATCTACCGCTGGCATTGGTGGCTTGGCATCGTGGGCGTCAAGATCTCGCGCTGGGATAGCACGCGCATCTTTGGCGTCGGCATGCTCATGATGATGACCCCCGGCAAGGTGGGCGAACTGCTCAAGAGCTACATGGTGAAAAATGTGACGGGTACACCCATGAGCGTCACCGCCCCGGTTATTCTCGCCGAACGCGTGATTGACGGCATCGCCATGGTCGTATTGGCCTCGATTGGCCTGATCACATTCCCAGAACCCACGGCGCGCCTGGTGGCGCTTGCCATCCTGGTCACCTTCGTGGTAGGGATCGTCATCATCCAGATTCGCCCGTTGGCACTGAAAATGCTGGCGTGGGCGCATCGCATCCCGCTCGTTCACAGATTCTCAGATAGCCTCTACGCAATCTACGAGAGCAGTTATACGCTGTTTAAGCCAAAGCACCTGCTCCGGCCCTCTTGATCGGCATGGCGGCATGGGGCATCACGGGCATCGCCTTTGGCGTCGTGCTCATCGGTTTCGGTGCGCCCCTCGACATGCAGACACTCTGGCTGGGCGTCTTCATCTTCAACATTAGCACGGTGATCGGCGCGGCCATCGCCTTGCCCGGCGGTCTCGCCGGCTTCGAAGGCAGTGCAGTCTTCTGGACACGACGCCTCTTTGGCATGGACCCGGCGATTGCACTCGGCGCCGCCCTCCTGATCAGAACCACGACGTTGTGGCTGAGCGTCAGCATCGGTTTGGTGAGTTTTCTCTTGTGGCCTGACCTGCTTGCCGGTGCAGAGAAGGTGGATCGCAAGTCCTTGAAAGCAGAGAGCCAGGCGCTCGAAACTGTGACCGAGCCTGGCGCAAAATAAAAAAAGTCCCGCTGGCTTGGGGCCTTGGCGGGACTGTGTTTGTTTTGAAAACCCGGCGGTTGGGCGCCGCCAGGTTTTCTGAAGCCGGTGTTTTGGAGGGCCACCGGCGTCGGAACAACAGCGCACTGGTAGTATGCGACGCCGGGCTTAAACCCACATGAACGAAAGTTAAACGCTAGATGAGCATCTCCGCAGACGCCTGTTTTGCCGAAATCATCGGTCTCCACGATTTTTTCGAAGCCTGGTTGCGCGGCGCCGTCCCGGCAACTGCGGCAACCTTCGCCCGCTTCCTGGGGGTGACTGACCCCGAGTTTACGATTGTCGGACCGGACGGTGCGATCAGCGATCTCCCCGCCACCGCCGCCTGGATTCGCGCCGCCCACAGCGCCCGCCCCGGCGTCCGCCTCTGGACCGACAACCATCGACTTCACTTTGCCGACGATAATATTGCCGTCGTCACCTACCTGGAATGGCAGGAGCGCGACGGCGCCACCACCGTCCGCCGCAGCACCGCGGTCTTCCATGCACATCCCACCGCACCCAACCTGGTATCGTGGCGCCACGTACATGAAACCTGGCTGGAGAATACCAGTGACGCTTGATCATGGATCATCCTGAATTTATGTAAACCTATACTTACGTCACGATCTCTGAATCTCCCCACAATCTCCTCAGAACCGCGCCCATCTATATAAAGTAAAAGTCTCACTGCTAGTCGATGCGTTTCCCATCTGGTCACCAGAGGAGTCTTATGCCACACAGCAATGGCGATCTACCGGTCAAACAGCTCTATATCAACGGCCAATGGCGCTCGCCCATCGCGGAACATTATCGCGCCACCTATGATCCATCAAACGGTGAAGGATTGGCGATGATTGCCCAGGCCGACATCGAAGATACGCGGCTGGCCATTCAGGCGGCGCGCACGGCCTTCGATGATGGCTACTGGGCCAACATGTCCCCCGGCGAACGCTCACGGTTGCTCCATCAAATCGCCGACGCGCTTGAAGCACGTCAGGACGAAATCGCCGAGGCGGAAATGCGCGACGGCGGCTGCACCTGGCGCAAAGCCTATCTGTTGGACATTCCGGTCGGGTTGATTCATTTCCGTCACTTTGCGAAACTGGCGGATTTTGATCCGTTGGAGTCGGTGCCACAGATCACCTTCCCGGCACTCTCGTATAACATCGTCCGCCGCGAACCGATCGGCGTCTGCGGCCAGATCATCCCCTGGAACTTCCCATTCCTGATGGCGATCTGGAAGATCTCGCCGGCGCTGGCTGCCGGCAATACCATCATCCTGAAGCCCGCCACCTTCACACCTTTGAGCGCCATCAAATTGGTCGAAATCATTCACGACACTGGGCTATTGCCCCCAGGTGTGCTCAACCTGGTCACCGGACCCGGCCAGGTCGTGGGACCCGAACTTTGCACCAATCCCATGGTGGACAAGATTGCGTTTACGGGCAGCACCGAGGTTGGCCGAGAGATTATGATCCAGGCCGCCAGCACCATCAAGAAGGTGACCCTCGAACTGGGCGGCAAAAGCCCCAACATCATCCTCGACGACGCCGACATGGATTTGGCCGTTGACGGCAGCCTCTGGGCAACTTTTATGCACAACGGGCAGGCCTGTGAAAGCGGCACGCGGCTCTTTGTGCCGGCCAGCATCTATGACGAATTTGTCCCGCGGCTAATCGACCGCGCCGGCAAGCTCAAAATCGGCCTCGCCAGCGACGGCGCATCCGATCTCGGCCCGGTCATCAGCGCGGGGCAACTCAAGAGCATCGAGGAATACATCAAGCTCGGCATCGAAGAAGGCGCCACGCCCGCACTGCTCGGCACGCGCCCCACCGACCCTGAACTCCAGGACGGCAACTACATCACGCCAACCATCTTCACGGATGTTGACAATTCGATGCGCATTGCCCAGGAGGAGATCTTTGGTCCTGTCCTCTGTGTCATCAAATACGATAGCGAGGACGAGGCGATTCAACTCGCCAATGACACGATCTATGGCCTCGCCGCGGGCGTCTGGAGCCGTGATGCCGAACGCGCCCTGAGCGTTGCCAAACGCATTCGCGCAGGCACGATCTGGATCAATGACTACCACCTCATCAACGCGGAGGCGCCGTTTGGCGGTTACAAACAGAGCGGGATTGGCCGTGAACTCGGCACCTGGGGCCTGAAGGAATACCTCGAGGTCAAGCACATCCACATTCCGCTGAACAATGAACGCAAAGGTAAGTTCTGGTACGACATTGTCGTGCCTCAACTTGAGGACTGACCGGTCTCTACCAGCACGCATTGGCAAAAACAGGACGCCTGGTGATTGCGCCAGGCGTCCTGTTTTGTCCTGCTCAATTGCAGCAGTCTTTAGCCGCCCGGCGCCGGCGCATCGGTTGCCGGTGCATTGGCATTGCTTGACTTCCGCCGTTTCGGCACAAACGCATAGCTCACCGCCCGGCGGCCTCCAGCAACCACCTGCGTCTCATACCGGTCAACGGCATTTAATGCGCGTAGATTCCCGGTTATTTCATCTAGCCCAGCCCGCAACAGTTCAACCTGGTGCGTCATGGGCGTCTTCCCGTCTTCAACCAGATCCAGAAACACATAGGCATACGCCAGACGGTTGAGGACAAGATCGTTGACGGTAATCATCGTCTCATGCAGTGTCTCCAGCTGGATGTTCTCTTTCTGCAACGCAATCGCCTCCTCCTTCAACTGCATCGTCTTCTGCGCAAGCGTGTCGATGACCAGCGAAAATGAGGCAAACACGGTCAGGTAGAGTAGTGCGTTCCCTGCGATGATCAACGTACTCGTATCCGGATACCAGTAAAACGAGTACACAACTCGCACCAGCACCAGCAGACACGACAACAACAATGCAGTCCGCCGGCCATTGACCCATGCCGCACCGGCAATCGGCACAAGATAGGCGACAGGGAACTGCACTTTCGCCCCAAAAACGAAATCAAAAGCGACGAGAACGGCGGACAAGACTAACCACGTCAGAAGGGCTCGCTTCGGGTTGCGGTTGATGAAGTCGAAG
Organism: Candidatus Fredericiella danica; assembly: GCA_016713335.1. Classification (GTDB taxonomy): domain Bacteria; phylum Chloroflexota; class Anaerolineae; order Caldilineales; family Caldilineaceae; genus Fredericiella; species Fredericiella danica. The sequence goes on from JADJPH010000107.1 coordinate 15,133, forward strand.
AACGAGGCGAGCCACCGCAAACCAGGTAAAAGGTGAGGTTGGGCGCTCATAAGTCAATTCCTTAAAGTTCGAGGGGGAGATCCCTCTACAGAACAGTATACAACTGTTCCGCCCCGCCAGAAAACGGTGTATTGTATGTTCAGGACTCGTGACAATTGTCCCCTCAATTGGTGGACACTGCCGAATTGCAGCATTGGAGTCTAGGGAGTACTATATTCTCCGTAGTGCACCCTCGATGGGTATTTTATGATTGTTTCATTGCAAGTCTGCACGAAAGTGAGAACCGGAATGTCAAATTTAAAGCAGGATGCGCTGGACTATCATGCGCAAGGCCGACCCGGCAAGCTGAAAATCGTTGCCACCAAGCCCATGGATACCCAGCGCGATCTGTCGTTGGCGTACTCGCCCGGCGTCGCCCACCCCGTACTCGAAATCGCCGAACATCCCGAATTGGCCTACGACTACACGGCGAAAGGCAACCTGGTCGCGGTTATTTCCAACGGCACGGCCATCCTTGGCCTGGGCGATCGCGGCCCATTGGCGGCGAAGCCAGTCATGGAAGGCAAAGCTGTTCTCTTCAAGCGCTTCGCAGATGTCGACGTCTTCGATATCGAAGTCAACAGCAAGAACCCGGATGACATCATCAAGTTCGGTGAAATGATTGCACCGACGCTCGGCGGCATCAACCTGGAAGATATCAAGGCCCCTGAGTGCTTCTACATCGAGACTGAACTACAAAAACGCGTCGACATTCCCGTCTTTCATGACGACCAGCACGGCACTGCCATCATCTCCGGCGCCGGTCTGATCAATGCGCTGGAAATCGTTGGTAAGAAGATTGGCGACGTCAAGATCGTGATGAACGGCGCTGGCGCGGCGTCGATTGCGACCGCCGATCTCTATGTCGCATTAGGTGCGAAACGCGAAAATCTCATCATGTGCGACACCAAGGGCGTCATCTACAAGGGACGCACCGCGGGCATGAATGAGTATAAGGAAAAGTATGCTTCCGATACGACCGCTCGCACACTGGAAGAGGCGTTTGTCGGCGCCGATGTCTTCATCGGGCTCTCGGTATGCGCAGCATGGGCCGCGACCCGATCATCTTCGCCATGGCCAATCCAGACCCCGAGATCACCTACGAAGAAGTGCAGGCCGCCCGCAGCGATGTCATCTTCGGCACCGGTCGCAGCGACTATCCGAATCAGGTCAACAACGTGTTGGGCTTCCCCTTCATCTTCCGTGGCGCATTGGATGTGCGCGCCCGCAAGGTGAACATGGAGATGAAACTCGCCGCCACCTATGCACTGGCCACGTTGGCGAAGGAAGATGTGCCCGACAACGTGATCCGCGCCTATGGCCTCAACGAACTCCGCTTCGGGCGCGAATACATTATTCCAAAGCCCCTGGACCCACGTGTCCTGATGTGGGTGGCCCCTGCCGTCGCCAAAGCCGCCATGGAGACCGGTGTGGCGCGGCGCCAGATCGATCTCGACGCCTATCTCGATGAACTTGCGGCGCGCCTCGGGAAGGGTGCGCAGGTCATGCGCCTGCTGGAACTCAAGGCCCGCAAGGATCCAAAGCGCGTTGTCTACGGCGAAGGCGAACAGGTCAAAGTGATCCGCGCCGCACATGACGTCGCCATGAACGGCATTGCCAAGCCAATCCTGCTCGGCCGCGCCGAGGAAATCAACGCCCAGATCGCAGCGCTTGGCATCGAATTCACCCCTGAAATCTTCGATCCCGCAAACTCCGACAAGCGCGCCGGCTATGCCGACGCCTTCTATGCGAAGCGCCAGCGCAAGGGCGTCACCCTCGCTCGCGCCAACGATCTCATGCGCCAGCCAACGTACTTTGGTTCCATGATGGTCGAATGTGGCGATGCCGACGCCTACATCGCCGGCCTGACCTACAACTATCCTGAGGTGCTACGCCCCGCACTCCAATGTATCGGTGCGCAAGAGGGTCGCTGGGTCAGCGGTGTCTATGTGATGCTCGTCAACGAGCGCATGTTCTTCTTTACCGACGCCACGGTGATCATCGATCCAACCGCTGAGCAACTGGCGGCCATTGCCCTCAACGCAGCCGACCTGACCAGGCGCTTCGACGTCGAACCACGAATCGCCATGCTCAGCTTCTCGAACTTTGGCAGCACGCCTCACGCCCATCAGGGACGCGTCGAGGAAGCCACCGCCCTGGTCAAGGCGCAACGCCCCGACCTCCAGGTTGACGGTGAGATGCAGGCCGATGTAGCCGTCTCGCCAGACCTCATGGCCCGCCACTATCCGTTCAGCGACGTGAAAGCCGCCAACGTACTGGTCTTCCCGAATCTGGCGGCCGCCAATACATCCTACAAGTTGCTCAGCCAATTGGGCGGCGCCGAGGCAATCGGGCCGATCCTGATGGGCATGAACAAGCCGGTCCATGCCCTCGCCACCGGCGCCGACGTGCGCGACATTATCAACTCGACCATCATGGCCGTGGTTGACGCGCAAACGCGCTAACGCTCCAACCTGGACGCTCCCTGGCGGCAAGTGCCGCCAGGGAGCAACAACATCGGCGTCCCCAAAACCCCATTGACGATTGACCGTTGACCATTGACAATTGATAATTGTTTTTCCGGCTGATTCCCACCTGGAAGCAGGTTACCACTGTGATCAAGACCACGCCTTTCTGGACCGAGGAAACACCCCGGCCTGCCGATCTTCACACCGTTGAACTCCCGGACGCAGTCGATGTGGCCGTGATCGGCAGCGGCTACACCGGGCTACATGCCGCGCTCGCCCTACGGGCCGCCGGGGCCACCGTCGCGGTCCTCGAACAGGAGACGATCGGGTGGGGCGCCAGTAGCCGCAACGGCGGCATGGCCACGACGGGTTTGAAAGAAGACATGAGCGTCGTCTTCAAACGCTACGGGAGCGACAAGGGCCGGCAGTTCTGGGCCTGGGCGCTTGCTTCAATTGATTATCTGGAGCATACCGTGCGCACCGAGGGGATCAACTGCAACTTCCAACGCAGCGGCCATGTGACGCTGGCCTGCAAACAGAGTCACTTCGACCATTTTGCGGAAGAGGTCGCCTGGTTCCGCTCGGCGTTGGACTATCAGGACACCTGGGTGGTATCCAAGAACGATCTGCGCACTGAGATCGGCACAAACGAATACTTCGGGGGATTGGTCGACCGCAACAGCGCCGCGGTTCAGCCGGCCCGCTACGTTTTTGGTCTGGCAGAGGCTGCGGCCAGGCGCGGCGCCCACCTGGTCGAACATGCCCAGGTAACCGGCATGATGCGCCGGCGCGGGCGCTTTTTTTTGGGGACAACCCGAGGAAAATTGGAGGCGCGCGAAGTGCTCCTGGCCACCAACGGCTACACAACGAATCTGGTACCGGCGGCTCGGCAGGGCATCTTTCCCGTCGGCAGCTACATCATCGTCACCGCACCGCTGCCTGAAGCCCTCCAACTTGAACTCAGCCCACGCAGCCGCATGTTCTTCGACAGCAAGAACTTCCTCAACTACTTTCGCATCACCCCAGACGGGCGCATGCTCTTCGGGGGCCGCCATAATTTATCGACCGGGCTGGACTTGATGGACAGCGCACGCATGATGCAGGCGCGCATGATCGAAGTCTTTCCCCAACTCTCGGGCACACCACTCACCCATACGTGGACCGGTAAGCTTGGCATCTGCTTTGACCTGATGCCCCATCTCGGCCGCGTGGGCGGCGTGCACTATGCCTATGGCTATGCCGGCCACGGCGTCTCCGTCGCCGGCTATCTGGGCAAGGAGGCAGGCGAGATGCTGGCGGGGAAACGTACTTCCAGCCTCTTATCAGAGATCACGCACCCACGCTATCCGTTTACACCATATGACAGAATCTATCTACCCATCGTCTCCAACTGGTACCGGTTCAAAGACGCAATTGGTTAAAGCATCTTGACGAATCGACACCGATGTCTATACTGCGTGCGTCGGTATCATCGCGCACATAAACATCAGACGAAGGGAAGATCATGAAGGGCATTCGTTGGCTCCTGCTCTTATTTCCAGTCGCAATCGCGGCTGAGCTCCTCCATTGGGGAGACCTGGTCATTTTTGCGGCCTCTGCGCTTGCCATCATTCCCATTGCAGGCCTGTTGGGGGAAGCAACCGAATCACTGGCGGAAAAGACCGGTCCACAGATCGGCGGTCTTCTCAATGCAACACTCGGCAACGCTGCCGAGTTGATCATCACGTTGATCGCCATCAATGCCGGCGCCATTGAATTGGTGCGCGCCTCGATCATCGGCTCCATTCTGGGCAATCTGCTCTTCGTGTTGGGTCTTGCCCTGCTCTTGGGCGGCATCAAGAATGGCGTTCAGCGTTTCGATCGAACGCGCGTCTCTGTGGATGCAACGTTGACCATTCTGGCCGCAATCGTGATCAGCGTGCCCTCACTTTTCAGCCAATCCATCGAACCAGACTTCCAACGCGTCGAATGGTTGAGCCTGACGACCGCGGCCGTCGTCCTCCTCCTCTATGTCCTCATGCTGGTCTACACGCTCCGGACGCCGGCCAAAAATCATGGCGATGGTGGTGAATCCACGGCGGAACGCGTTGCGCACCAGGGCCCGCACTGGAGCACCAGTCGCGCATTGATCATCATGGTGGCGGCGGTCGCCGGCCTGGCCGTCATGTCGGAATTTCTCGTCGGCACCCTGGATGCTGTCAGTGAGTCGCTGGGGTTGACAGAGTTCTTTGTGGGTATCATCCTGGTCCCGATCATTGGCAACGTCGCCGAACATTTGGTAGCGGTGCAGGTCGCCCGCAAGAATCAGATGGACTTGAGCCTCTCGATTGCACTGGGTTCCAGCCTGCAGATCGCCCTCTTTGTCGCACCGCTGCTGGTCTTTGTTTCGCTCATGATGGGTCACCCAATGTCGCTCGAATTCAATACATTCGAAGTGATTGCGATCGTTGCGGCGTCCATCGTGGCGGCCTTTGTGGCATTGGATGGACGGTCAAATTGGCTGGAGGGTGCCATGTTATTGGCGGTCTATGGCGTCCTGGCGCTGGGATTCTATTTCCTACCGGCCATGATCTAGCGGGAGTAAGCCGTGTCATGCCGGATCTCAAGGTCGGCGATCTCCAGCCATTGGCGCTGCGCAAGTGATGTGACACCGGCGCCAAATGCGCCATCGGGTGTGATGGCCAGCCATTGATTGTCGATCCATAACACAAAACCAAGCGACCCGCGGGGGGAACGCGCCGTCTCCAGTACGGATTCACCATCCACAACAAAACGCACAAGGTCCGTTTGCCATTCGATCACATAGGTGTGCCAAAGTTCCATCGGCGCCGGTACGATGGCTTCGTCAACCCCGAAGGCGCGCTGCAGTCTGGGCCAAAGCCGTCGCCGAAGCTTTGGCCTACGCAAAAGCCAAAGGGCCGCGGCGAGCGGCCCCGCCACCATGACTGCGGGCGACAAGGCGTCTATCGTCGCGGCTTTCCACCCGTAGCCGGGAACGTCCTGGGCCAGCGCCATGTTCGAAGGCGGCGCCGCAAAAAAGAACCAGAGCGCCCGCGGCGGCGCGGGTGTGCGCCACCCGGTCATCAGAAAAGGGTCGTTCCAAAAACCAAAACCTGCAGTGCCTGCCAACTGCTCACCACCCACTGAGAACCGTGCGCGCAGCGTCATCGTCACCGGCGGGCGCCACCGAAATCGCCGGCGTGGCAGCCCCGCATAGTCATCGATCTGCGCATTCGTATACTTGCCACCCGCCCCGGCGCAATTAACCAGCCGCAGACCACCCGCCACCCTGATCACACCACTCGCTCCCACCCCTCGCGTCCCCCACCCAACCCCTGCGCTACTCATCTCCCCATCTCCCCATCTCCCCATCTCCCTGTCTCCCTGTCTCCTTGTCTCCTTGTCTCTTTGTCTCTTTATCTCCTCCTCTTCTCCGCGAACTCCGCGCAAACTCCGCGTCTCCGCGTTGATCTTTTCCCCACACCAACTGCCACCGCGGAGGCACGGAGACGCGGAGCAAACGCGGAGAAGAGTGAGAGCTGACTGTCTCTTTGTCTCTTTGTCTCTTTGTCTCTTTGTCTCTTTGTCTCTTTGTCTCTTTGTCTCCTACTCTCCCCTACTCCCCACCAACACCCCCACCTCCGCCCACTCCACCCGGCGCCGCTCCCAACTCACCGCAAAACCCGCAGCGCGCACACGCTGCGTCATTTGTTCAACCTGCGTCGCCGCCGGTTCACCGTAAAAAACCGGCAGCCAACGCTGCCACCCATCGCGGTGCGCCGTCACCCATAGCCCGACAATGATGAACTGTCCACCCGGTCGCAACACCCGGCGGCACTCTGCCAGCGTCACCGGGTCAAGAATATAGGGCGCCGGGAAGGTGGCGATGACGCCGGTGAAACTGCCATCAGCGAATGGCAACGCCTGCGCCGGTGACTCCACGCGCGGCGGTTTCGGTTCCACGCCAGCCAACCGCCGCGCGGCCACCCTGTGCATTGCCCGCGACAGATCGAGGCCAACGATTGAACGCCCCGCGGTGGCGCCTTCGGCGAGCAGCGCGCCGGTGCCAAACCCAAGTTCCAGTAGAGGGCCATCGGGGGCCAGTTCCAGTGCGAGCCGGCGCCATGCCGGCCACCCCCCGGCGCTGACAATTAAACTCACGGTATCGTAACTCCATGCCAGCTCATGGTAGAGCCGCTCGCAAGCCCACAAATAGAGTTTCTGGATCAAATCAACCCCCTGTTCCTTCTCAGACCGAACAGTGATACACGCAGTGTACCATTCACTGCCACACCCCCAATCACCTTAAGCATCAATTCCTGGAAAGTCATCGTAAGCAGTCCTACAGTATAGACGCACAGCGATTTTGCTGCACCCCATAGGCTTGCGGTAGACTCGCCCGAATGCAATCTTGCAAGGATTCTGTAAGCATGCACGTTCAATGCCAATGCTAGACTTGCTGGAAAGCGCTACTACCTACGTGTCGCTTCCGTCACCCGGCGTACCCTTTCATGCTGCAATGTTCAATCGACACGAGGAGGTGTCAAACAATCAATCCCACTCAGGACAGTGCACGATCGACCCCAACCCGTAGTACAACCCGTTCGTTGATTTGCAGACTGTAGGAGACAATAATGACTCGTTTGCGAAGATCATGGCTTTCGCTCTTGCTTGTTGCAGGGCTGCTGCTCACTGTCAGCGCGCCCGTATTTGCACAGGACGACACGCCCGACAATCCCGATGGCGCCAATCTGCTCTTTATGCCATCGGCAGGCAATGATGCCCAACTAAACGCCGATGACGATACATCGCCGGCAGTGACCTACCTGGAAGTGCCCTCTGAGGAAATGGTTGCTACGGCCCGCAGCAACTCCCAGCGCACGCTTCCCCAGTCAATCTCCGGCTTGAAGCTCGATCAGGCCGTTTCAGCTTCGCCCGACGACGCGCAGTTCACGCCGGCGCTGCAGAACGCCAATGCCGAAATCGACGCAGTGATCCGCCTGAAGGGCCAGTCACTGGCGCAGGCTGTGGCCGGCAAGAAGCTTGGTGCAGCATCTGTCGACCAGGCCGCGGTCGTGGCGCAAATTCAGGCGCAACAATCTCAGGTTTTCGCCGACCTGCAGAAGTACGATGCCAACGCCACCGTCCTGGCCAACATCACCAAGGCCCTGAACGCCGTGATCGTCCGCAGCAAGCTTTCCGCGCTGCGCGAACTGGGCGCCAATGCCGAGGTTGAATCGATCCGGCCGGTCGTCAACTACCAGCTCGACCTCAGCGAGACCGTCCCCTACATCGGCGGCAAGGCCGTCCAGGATATGGGCTACGACGGCGCTGGTGTCACCGTGGCCGTCCTCGACAGCGGTATCGACTACACCCACGTTGCCTTTGGCGGTGACGGCACTGCAGCATCGTATGAAGCTGCATACGGTACGGCGACGACCGATCCGCGCAACACGACGCGCGACGGACTCTTCCCAACCGCCAAGGTGGTCGAAGGGTACGACTTCGTCGGTGATGCCTGGCCGAACGGCCCGCTGGCCCCGGACGATGACCCAATCGACTGCGGTCCCACTGCGATTGATTGCGACGGCGGTCACGGCACCCATGTCGGCGACATCATCGCCGGCGCTACGGGTGTAGCCCCGGGCGCTTCCCTCCACGCCGTGCGCGTCTGCTCGGCCGTCTCGACTTCTTGCAGTGGCATTGCGATGCTGCAGGGTCTTGACTACGCGCTGGATCCCAATGGTGACAACGACATCAGCGACCACGTCGACATCGTCAACATGTCACTGGGTTCGCCCTACGGCCAGGAAAATGACGATGACTCCGCCTATGCGACGGATATCGTCAGCGCAGCCGGCGTGCTCGTAGTCGCCTCGGCCGGCAACTCCGCCGACAAGCCCTTTATTGTCGGTACGCCGTCCGGCGCACTCTCTGCCCTCTCCGTTGCCCAGACCGAAGTGCCTTCTGCCAAGATGCCGATCATCACAGTCGTCAGCCCGGCAAGCGACCCCCTGAAGCGCATCGGTTCCACCTGGCAGCCATTCTCTGCGCCAGTCTCGCAGTTGATCGAGGCCCCGGTTCAGTTCGGCGCCGCCGGTAACACGCTTGGCTGCGATGCCTTCCCAGCCGACGCCTTTGCCGGGAAGATCGCCCTGGTGGATCGCGGCGTCTGCGCCATCAGCATCAAGGTCTCCAATGCCGCGCTGCCGGCGCCCTGGCCGCCATCATCGGTCTTGTCGCCCCTGGTGACCCAACCGTCTTTAGCTATGGTGGTGGTGACCCCAGCATCCCGGGTCTCAACATTCGCCAGTCCGATGCCAACGTGCTCAAGGCCAACATTAACGCTGGCGTGACCGTGCTCCGCATCGACCCGAATGACCAGGAACCGCTGGCCGGCACCGTCGTCGGCTCGTCCTCGCGCGGCCCGACCATGAACAATCACTTCATCAAGCCGGAAATCGGTGCACCGGGCGCCTCTGTGTCCGCGATCGCCGGCACCGGCACCGGTACGGAACCCTTTGGCGGCACCTCCGGTGCGGCGCCAATGGTCGCCGGTGCAGCAGCCCTCCTCAAGAGCGCCCGCCCGTACCTGTCGAACTTCGAACTCAAGGCCTTGCTGGTCAACACCGGCGAGACCGACATCAACAACAAGGCGGCGATCCTGGGTGGTTACAAGGCGCCCATCACCCGCATCGGCGGTGGCGAAGTGCGCGTGGACCGTGCGGTCGCAGCGCCGATTGCAGCGTGGGTGACCAACAGCAAGGCGCCCGCCATCTCCCTGGGCTTTGATGATTGGAGCGTGGAGAAGGTCACCAAGCGCATCAGCATCAGCGTCCAGAACTACGAGGCGAAGGGCAAGACCTACAAGATCTGCACGAGCTATCGCTTTGCCGACGACCAGGCCAATGGCGCCGTCACCGTGTCCGCCCCGAATACGGTTTACGTGCCGGCCAATGGCCTCGCCAACTTCGGCGTCAAGGTGGAACTCAAGCCCGCCATGCTAAACGCGTGGGCACTCAACTCGGGTTCGCTCGGCGCCAGCGCGGATACGCTGACTGCGGCTGAATTCGACGGCTACGTCACCCTGGTTGAAAAGACTGCCGACTGCTCCAGCGTCAACGGCGTTGTCCATGTGCCGTGGCAGATGCTGCCCCGCAAGGCCGGCGAAGTGACGATGTCGTGGCTGAAAGGCCCGAATGTCAAGTTGAAGAACCGTGGCATCGCCGCAGCGCCAGTCGAGAGCTACTCGATGATTGGCGTCAGCCCGAATCAGCCCGAAGGCGGTCTGGGCGAGAACAATCCCAATCCGGACCTCCGCTACGTGGGCTATGCCACCTACCCGGTCCCGGCCGGCTATTGCAGTGACGATCCGTCGTTCGTGATGGCGTTTGCAGTCAACACCTTTGAACGCCAGACACACGCCAATGCCCCGCTCTCCATCGAAATCGATCTCGATGTGGATCAGGACGGCAATGTCGACTACGCGGTCTACACACGCGACGTCTCCACGAACCTCAGCGATGGCCGTAACCTGGTGTGGGTCTACGAAGTCGCCACTGGAACTCAGGATGCCTGGTTCTACACCGACCACCAGACCAACAGCAGCAACACCGTGCTGACCATCTGCGGCGAGCAGATTGGCATGAATGCCAACAACTTCTTCGACCCGATGGATCTAATGGTGTTTGCTGTAGACAACTACTTCACCGGTCTGATCACCGACTACATCGACGGCATCACCATCTCACCGTTGGGTGAGCAGTACCTTGGCGTCTTCGAAAACGGTGGCGTCGGCTTCACCAACCTTGCCCCGAAGGGTGTGGGTGACACCGACAAACTGGCGATCCAGGACTACGGCTTCCTCACCAACAACACGGAGAATGGCCTGCTGCTCCTCTATCGTGACGGTGCCATTCCGTGGGTCGAGGCCGCTGCGATCTACGTGAAGTAACGCTTCTGCGCGGTGGTAACCGAGCCATCGCATAGACTATCGTTGTAGGGAAGGACGGGGGCAGCGGTTTGCTCCCGTCCTTTTTTAGCCCGCAGCCGCATTGCGATTTGCCAAGGCTGGACCCAAGGGTTATATCTGAGCAAGCGCATACACCCGCGCCAATGATCTCAATCCACTAAAGACAACCGCTTTCAGGAATCAGACTATGCGCTACGGCACCGTACCAGGCATCGAAAAACCAATCTCCCGGCTCGTGCAGGGCACCGTTATGATCCGATCACACATCGAAGCCGCCAGTTTCCAACTGCTCGATGCTGTCTTTGCGTTGGGGTGCAACACTTTTGACTCTGCCCACATCTACGCACAGGGTGACTGCGAACGTACGTTAGGACGCTGGATTCACCGGCGCGGCGTGCGCGACCAGGTGGTCATTCTCACAAAATGCGCGCATCACAACGAAGATCGGCCGCGGGTGACCCCATTCGACATTACCAGCGACTTGTATGATTCATTGGCGCGTCTGCAAGTCGATACCATCGACCTCTACCTGCTCCATCGTGACAATCCGGCAGTGCCGGTGGAGCCAATCGTGGACGTACTGAATGAGCACCTCGCCGCAGGCAGAATCCGTGCCTTTGGGGGATCAAACTGGAGCCACCACCGTATCGAAGAGGCGAACGCCTATGCCGCGCAACAGGGACTTACGCCCTTCGCTGTGAGCAGCCCCCATTTCAGCCTCGCCGTCCAGGTCAAGGAACCCTGGGAGAATTGCATCTCTCTCACCGGCGCTGCGCAAGACGAGGCGCGCGCGTACTATGCCCGCACGCAGATGCCGCTTTTCACCTGGTCAAGCCTGGCCGGCGGCTTCTTTAGCGGGCGTTTCACCCCGGACAACCTGGACACCTTCACCGAGTATCTGGACCGGTTGTGCGTACAGAGCTACTGCTACCCAGACAACTTCGCCAGACTTGCACGGGCGCAACAGCTCGCCGCCGCTCGCGGACTCACGGTGGCGCAAGTCGCGCTCGCCTATGTTTTTGGCCAGCCGTGGAATGAATTTGCCTTGGTCGGCGTCAACAATGGGGCCGAATTTGCCGCCAATGTCACCGCGCTCGAAGTGGACCTGACGCCTGCCGAACTCGCATGGCTGGAGGACGGAGCCGGAGCGCCACCGTTTTGACAGGTGCTGCACCGAGTGCTATTCTACGCGCGTTCCAGTGAGGGTGATCGCATCCGTGCGAGTTTGCTGGCAACGACGCTGAGCAGATGCGGAAGCGATCCATAGCAAAGAAAGACGATGAATCCAGAACATTACACCCGGGTCTCGGCTGACCCGCAGCCAGACCCGGACAGTAGCAGGCCCGAACCATCCGATCAGCGATTTCCCGGCCGATCGCATGTGTTGGGCTGTGATGCTGTCATCAGGCGCGCAGCAACTGCTGCACAAATTCAATACGTAAGTGAACGCTCTGGACTTGGACAAAGCCAGCGCACGGTTGCGCGCAGCGACCGGCGGAATTCCAGGGCGGCGCATCTGTCAGCAACCACCTCATTCTAGACCAGGCGGCTGCACCTGCGCCGCCAACCATTCCACTCGATCTCTATGCGCCAATCGTATCTCGGTTGGCGCGCTTCATTAAGCGCCCGCCCATCGCGATGGCACACGCCCAACCGCGTACATGTCCCTTTCCAGCGCCAATGGACTATCCGATGCTGCGCGTGCCTCCGCGTGCAGAAAAGTGAGGTCGCAAATTTGCGATAGGGAGGGTGCGGCATGGTCGATCCGATTGAATTCAATGATGCCCTGGAGCGAGTAGACGCCTACCTCGCCAGCAATGACCTGGACGCAGCGATTGAATACCTGCGCACCCTGCATGCCGCGGACAGTGCCGAGATCATCTCCGAACTCGAACCCGAGCAGCAGGCAGCGATTGTAGAGCTCCTGCAGACCGACGAACTGGCGGATGTCTTCGAACAACTTGACGAAGAGGATATGGCGGATGTCGCCCAACACCTCGACGTCGAAACACTCGCAGACGTTATCGACGAAATGGAACCGGATCGCGCGGCCGACCTCCTGGGCGAACTGGAACCCGAACAAGCCGCCGAAGTGATCGAACAGATGGATGAGCCGGACGAGGTGACCTCGCTGCTCACCCACGACCCCGACACCGCGGGCGGCATCATGAATGCGCCGCCCCCTCGCTACGCCGCTTCTGGACAATTGCTGAAGCCGTGCGCTTCATCAAGGCCCAGTATCACGATGAAAGTCAATTCTACTACCTCTATGTGCTCGATCGGTATGGGCATTTGATCGGTGTTGTGAGTCTGCGCGCCATGATCCTGGCCGAACCGGAGCAGACAATTGAAGAGATCATGGACCACAGTGTGATCTCAGTCCGGGCGTCGGCCGATCAGGAACAGGTGGCGCAACTGCTCCAGCGTTATGACCTGGTGGCGCTGCCGGTGGTGGACGAGATTGGAAAACTGATCGGGATTGTGCATGTCGATGACGTGGTCGATGTCATCGAGGAAGAGGCGACTGAGGATATCTATAAACTCGCCCAGCTCAGCCCCGATTCGGAGATCTACAGCCCAATCATCCAATCGACCAAAAACCGGGTGCCGTGGCTGATCATCAACCTTGGCACGGCATTCCTCGCCTCCTGGGTGGTTTCGCTATTTGAGGGCACCATCGCGCAGGCCGCCGTATTGGCCGCCTTTATGCCGATCGTAGCCGGACAGGGCGGCAATGCCGGCACCCAGACCATGACGATCGTCGTGCGTTCACTGGCGCTTAATGAGATTGCCCCGCGCGACACACTTTGGGCGCTCTGGCATGAGTTTCGGGTTGGCGTCATCAACGGCGTGGTGATCGGCGTGCTCGTCGCCCTGATCGCCACGCTCTGGCAGCAGAACCCCTACCTCGGTCTCGTCATTGGGATTGCGATGCTGGGCAACCTCATCGTTGCCGCCCTCGCCGGTGTCGTCGTACCGATGGGCCTCAAGGCGGTGCACATCGACCCGGCGCTGGCCTCCAGCATCTTCGTCACCACGTTTACAGATGTGATGGGCTTTCTGCTGTTTTGGGCCTATCGACCTATTTCTTGCAGTACCTGATGTAAAAAAGCGATTTGACAGTCTCCGGTGAATGTGAGATACTCCCGATCAGCTAGGTTGGTCTGCACGAATTTTGTGCAAAGCATCAAGCTTTCCGACCCAGCCTGACCTCGCTATCCCAATACAAGGAGGTGGTGCTAATGGACAGTACCCGTTTTTAGTCTGTGTCCGGTAGCTACACCTCGGGATATGATTCTCTAGGTGCTACCGGACACCAGCAAAACCAACAGCCCTCGCTGCAAAGCGGGGGCTGTTGGTTTTCCGGCTATCTGTCTGAAGCGGAATGTGAGGGGCGACCGGTGGGGATTGAACCCACGACACCCAGCGCCACAATCTGGTGTTCTGCCGCTGAACTACGGCCGCCATAGATAGGTCTGACACGTCAAGGCTTGGATTGATCACGCCCTGACACTTGTCTCATCTGTACCAGCGCATGGAGGGCAGGTCGCCATGCGGTTTGGAGCTGGGGGACAGGGATTCGAACCCCGATTGACGGATCCAAAGTCCGTAGTCCTGCCGTTAGACGATCCCCCACCGGGGTTAGGTGCCGAGGCCCAGACTTGAACTGGGGACACCGGCATTTTCAGTGCCGTGCTCTACCGACTGAGCTACCTCGGCGCAATCACAAGCCTACTGTGACCTGCCTTAATAAAAGAGCCGGCCATTGGCCGACCCTCAGAGCGGGCGATGAGATTCGAACTCACGACCTTCTCCTTGGCAAGGAGACGTTCTACCGCTGAACTACGCCCGCATACTCTAATACAATGACGGCTGGCTTTCACCGTGGAAGTGGACCCGGTCGGATTCGAACCGACGATCTTCTCCTTGCAAAGGAGACGCCTTCCCGCTAGGCCACGGGCCCCCACATTGGTCTCACCGTGTGCCGACGAGAGGACTCGAACCTCCACACCTTGCGGCAATAGATCCTAAATCTATCGCGTCTGCCATTCCGCCACGTCGGCATAACTGCCGCAGTGTTGCCATACTATAGCGCACTTGTGACAATCGTGCAAATTTGGGGCAACTCTGTACTCCCGATTCTGTCGACACCGTTGCCGGTGCTGCGCCGTCATCTATCTCAACCCGTTCACCAGGTTGGCGCTGCGTGGCTTGCCGGGCGTTACCCAACCTCACCCACATCGCTGCGACGAGATCCAACCGGCGAACCAGCCGGACCCACTCGCCTTGCTCCCAGTTGCACGCTCGCCTAGCCGGCTTCATTGCTGAACCCGCTGGTGGGCTCTTACCCCACCGTTTCAACCCTCACCGGCTTTCACCGGCGGGCATTCTTTCTGTTGCGGTTGTAGTCACAGCCCGGTTACCCGGTCTGCGCCCTCACTTGCTGTTTCGTGAGGCAACCTCCCCAACCTGGTTGCCCCGGCCGGGTGGGAGTCGGGAAGTTCCTCTACCAGCTTCACGCCGGCAGCGACGACTCGAATTGACCCATTATTCGCTTGTTAAGCTTCATCCTGACGTTCAATTCAACGCAGGAATTCCATATTAAACACACGCAGCACGCAGATGTCAAATCGTCCGGCAACCAGCACCGCTTTCGCTCTCGAACCCCGCTCATTTGACAGCCGGACCGCCAGACAGTATGATTCGAAAAGCAAATAGTTAGAAAAGCGAAGGATTATGAGCGCCACGCCACAGGCCTGCGCACAGGCCATGCTTGAAGTCATTCCCACCATCATGCAGGCCATTCGCGTCGAAATGCGCGCCCATCGCCAACTGGAACTCTCAGTGCCGCAGTTCCGCACACTGACTTTTCTCAACGGCAACCCGGGATCTTCGCTCTCCGCAGTGGCTGAGTTTATCGGCCTCACCCTCCCCACGATGTCAGTCCTGGTGGAAGGATTGGTGCAGCGCGGTCTGGTGCAGCGCATCCCTGACCCGCGCGATCGCCGCCGCGTGCTGCTCTCCCTGACCGCCGCAGGGCTTTCACTGCACACAGGCGCCGTTGTGGGCGCCGAAACCGGTCTGGCCGACCTGCTTGATCCGCTGTCCGCCGCAGATCGCGACGCGATTGTACACGCCCTCGCGCTGCTTCAACCCGTTTTTGCCCCCACTGCAACGCTCACCTCCGCCCGCTAGGAGCCAACAATGTCCCAGATGACCTCAGCGCCAGCCGGAGTCACCCCGCGCAATCGATTGCAGAAACAGCCCAAATCGACGCGTCGCCCGCAGGCCGAACCTCGTTGAGCGTCGCCCCGCATCCGCATAAGTTCAGAACCTTCTCTTCGCTCCGCCATCGCAACTTCCAACTATACATTGGCGGGCAACTTGTATCGTTGGCGGGCACCTGGATGCAGAACGTGGCCCAGGGCTGGCTTGTCTATCAAATCAGCGGCTCCGAAGCCACCCTGGGCATCGTCGGCTTTGCCGCCGCCATCCCCGCTCTCGTGGTGACACCCTGGGCGGGCGTCGTGGTCGATCGCGTCCACAAACGCAAGCTGCTGGTGGTAACGCAAACCGTCTCGATGCTATTGGCCTTCATCTTGTCCGCCCTGACCTTCCTGAATGTGGTCGAAGTCTGGCAGGTAGTGCTATTGGCGATCGGCCTCGGCATCGTCAATGCCTTCGACGGTCCGGCACGGCAGGCGTTTGTCGTCGAGATGGTCGGCCGTGAAGACCTGCCCAATGCCATCGCCCTGAATTCGATGACCTTCAACGCCGCCCGTGTGGTCGGACCGGCCATTGGCGGCGTGCTCTTGGCGACGGTCGGCGCCGGCTGGTGTTTCTTCATCAACGGGCTCTCCTTCCTGGCGGTCATCGTCAGTCTCTTGCTCATGCAGATCTCCCACGAGCCAAGCTACAAAGGCACACAGTCACCGTGGACCCAACTCAAGAGCGGCGTGCGCTACACCGCCACCCAGCCGGAATTGCGCGCACTCATCATCCTCGCCCTCTTCTTTAGCACCTTTGGCATCTCCTACATGACGATGATGCCCGCCTTTGTGGATCGCGTCCTGAACGTGGGCGCGGCCGGCTATGGCATGTTGACTGCGGCCATGGGCGCAGGCGCCGTAACAGGCGCCTTTGTCGTGGCCACGTATGGCGATCGCGGTTATCGCGGGCGCTGGCTCTTCGGCGCCGCCATGATCTTTCCCTTCGTGCTGGCGGCCTTCGCACTTAACCAGAACTACCCGGTGGCCATCCTCCTTGCCTATCTCCTGGGCATCGGTTTCATGCTTCAGTTCACGCTCATCAACACACTGTTGCAGACCCGCGTGGCGGACGCCATGCGCGGCCGTGTGATGAGCCTCTATACACTCACCTTCTTTGGGTTTGCGCCGTTTGGCAATCTGGCCCTTGGCGCGCTCTCAGAGTCGATCGGCCTGAGCCCGGCCATCCTGATCGCCGCCGCCATCACACTGTTCTCATCCATCGCCATCTTCCTATGGACGCCACAACTCAGGCGGCTACCCTGAATGTTCGGTATCTCGTACTCCGTATCTTGAGAAGCATCGTTGAGTATCTCATATGAACATTGCGCCGTTTGCGTCGCACCATGTCAGTGAAGCCGCCGAGCTTGTGGCCGCGCGCTTCCGCGCACTGCGCACACAACAACCTATCCTGCCGGAGCACTTCGCCAATCCGGCCCTAATCGAACCGAAAATCTCACACCTTGCTTCAACTTCACCAGGTGTCGTCGCGTTGGAGGCAGGGAAATTGTGCGGATTCCTGCTGGGGATGCCGCTGGCCGAGTTCAAAGGCCGCCGCGCCGTCTATTGTCCTGAATGGTCCCACGGTGCGATTCTGGAGGATTCGAGCCGCATCTACCAAGCCATGTATCGAGAACTCGCACCGGCGTGGATCAGCGACGGACGCTTTCTGCATGTCCTGACGATCTTTGCCAACGATCGCAGCGGGCTTGATGCATGGTTCTGGCAGGGGTTTGGCATGCTGGTCATCGACGCTGTACGCGAACTCAACCCCGTCCCGTGCCAACCACGCCACGATGTCGTGATTCGCCGCATGCGACGGGAAGACATCGAAGATGTGCAGCGCCATGATGAAGCACTGCGGCGCCATCTGGCAGCTGCGCCAATCTATCTTTCTTATGTTCACCAGGAGGGTGCCACACAATTCGAAGAATGGCTGCCTGGGACCGAGCTGGTCATGTTTGTGGCGGAGCGCGAGGGCAAGATCGTCGCCTCGCTGGGTGTCGGCCCTGCCAACAAGGACGCAAGACCGACAATCGAGGATCCAGGCACCGGCAGCATCCTAACCGCCTATACGGCGCCTGAGGTTCGTAATCTGGGCATTGGCGCCACCCTGCTGGCTGCCGCCGTGGCGCATCTGCTCAACATCGGCAAAACGCGATGCGCCGTCGACTTCGAGTCACAGAATATCCCAGCCGTGCGCTTCTGGCTGCAGCACTTTACGCCAGTATGCTATTCTGTGATGCGGACGGTCGATGATCGCATTGCCTGGGCTGGCGCCGAGCGTCCAACCGGCACTTTCTGGCGCTCTGCCGCATAGCAAGGGAATCATCCTGCAGCCAACAACCACCCTTACGTCATGCACACCCTGTCGTTCACACATTGACCATCGACGATTGCATTCACTGGTTTGCCAATAACAATGATGACAAACACTGCCATGTATGATGTAGCTATCATCGGCGCCGGCCCTATCGGCATCGAAACCGCGATCTGTCTGAAACTTGCGGGCGTAAACGTCCTTCACTTTGATGCACACCAGATCGTGCATACGCTCTCCTGGTGGCCGCGTAACACGACATTCTTCAGCACCACGGAACGGCTCGCCATCGCCGGGGTCCCTATTCCGAACAACCATCAAGGGCGCACTACCGGTGAAGACTACACCGCCTATCTGCGCGCCGTGGTCGAGCAGTTCGACCTGCAGATCAACACCTATGAGCCGGTGACTTCCATTGCACGGCTTGACGATGGGTTTGAGTTGGAGACCGCACCCTGGACGGGTGCGCGACGCTATCGGGCACAACGCGTCGTGATGGCTATCGGCGACATGCAGTTCCCCAATCGGCTGAACATCCCCGGCGAAGATCTGCCGCACGTCACGCACTACTTCCGCGATCCGCACGATTACTTCCGCAAGCGGCTGCTGATCGTTGGCGGCAAGAACTCCGCGGTCGAGGCGGCGTTACGCTGCTGGCGCGGGGGCATCCGTCACGATCTCTTATCGCAAACCCGGCTTTGATGACAAGCGCGTCAAACACTGGCTGCTGCCCGACCTCCTTGCGCAGATCGAGACGGGCGCGATCCGCTTCCTGCCCAACACGGCGCCACTGGCCATCGAACCCGGCCGCGTCCTGCTGGCGCCAACCGTGATGGGGCAGCCGCTCCTTGACGCGCCATCAATGGTCCACGAAACGGATTTTGTGGTCCTTGCCACCGGCTATCGTGGCGATCAAAGTCTACTGGAGGCGGCCGGCGTCGAACTGCACGGCGAGAATCGCGTCCCGGTGCACAAATCCACCACTATGGAGACAAATGTCCTGGTCTCTACGTTGTTGGCACCGCCGCCGCTGGCATCCAACAGCGCTATGTACTCTTCATCGAAAACAGCCACGTCCACGCCGGCAAAGTAACGCGCGCCATCACCGGTCAATGGCCGCCACACCTGGGCGACATTCCTGCTCGCAACTACGAACTTGCCCTGGAAAAATTCGACACCAACTAGTCCCGAGCACCTCTGTCAGAGCACCTCTGTCAGAGCACCTCTGTCAGAGCACCTCTGTCAGAGCACCATCCCGTCAGGGTGGTGATCCCCCCGTCCCCCCGCCGCGTCACTCACGCCCCAACCGCTCGCTCACGTTCGCGGCTCTGTTTGTCACGTGCACCTCCGTCAGAGCACCTCCGTCAGAGCACCATCCCGTCAGGGTGGTGATCCCCCCGTCCCCCCGCCGCGTCACTCACGCACCAACCGCTCGCTCACGTTCGCGGCTCTGTCTGCCACGTGCACCTCCGTCAGAGCACCTCTGTCGTCAGAGCACCATCCCGTCAGGGTGGTGAGTCCCCCCGTCCCCCGCTGCGTCACTCCGCGCCAACCGCTCGCTCACGTTCGCGGCTCTGTTTGCCACGTGCACCTCTGTCAGAGCACTCCGTCAGAGCACCATCCCGTCAGGGTGGTGATCCCCCCGTCCCCCCGCCGCGTCACTCACGCCAACCGCTCGCTCCCGTTCGCGGCTCTGTCTGCCACGTGACCCCACCTCTGTCGTCAGAGCACCTCCGTCGGAGCACCATCCCGTCAGGGTGGTGATCCCCCCGTCCCCCCGCCGCGTCACTCACGCACCAACCGCTCGCTCACGTTCGCGGCTCTGTTTGCCACGTGCACCTCTGTCAGAGCACTCCGTCAGAGCACCATCCCGTCAGGGTGGTGATCCCCCGTCCGTCAGCACATCATCCCGTCGACGTTGAGAATCGCCTCAGTTCTGCCAACAGCTTCTTGCCACGACTGCAAACCGCAGGGCTTCCCTCTTTCGCCAGCCGGGCAATGATGGGCATAATCTCGTCACGGAGCCGGGCATCGGGCAGCCAACTCTACCAGCGCCTGCATGCTAAAGACCACCACGATCCGGCTATGGTCGTCTAAATATTCGGTAAGCACCTCCACCGCCACCTGACGTTCACCCTCGCTGAGTTGCAGCCGCGGGATCAACTGCGCGACGTGCCAGCGAACCTCCTGCTGAGGAATCGGCGCGATCTCGTGCAGAATCTGGTCCCAAAGGGCTGGAGCCACTCCGGATGGTGCAGCGTCACCTTTCTACTGCATCCGCGGCCCGCATTCGCACCACCGGATCGCCACAAACCATACCCGAGAGCAGCACCGGAAAGAGCGAAGGATCGGCGTCGACGGTATGCGCAACTGCCTCAGACTGGCCGATTGACCGGCGGTCGCCTCCGGCCAATTCATGCAAAAAGGACGGTAGCTCCTCAATGCCTGCCGCTTTGCTCATGGGATCGGACCTGGACTGATGGCAACTGGGAGCACTATGCGATGAATCGGCCCAGGGGCCACCATTCAGCGTGAAGTAGTCGTCCCCCAGGTAGGGCGTTGACTGCACAGATGGATCGATACGTACAACATGCAGCAGCCGGTTGTAGCCGGTTGCCGCTTCCCAAACCCCCGCATTGGCCAACTGGATGGCATACTCCGGGCGGGCGGCTAGCGTTGACGCCGGGTCCGGCATGAACATCAGCAATTCATATGTGCCCGCGGGCATATCCGTTTGTATCCCCAGAGTCGCCGTCACCGTGTGCTTGCCCGGCAACCAGCGTCGTAGGTCGTCCTGTAGCCGCGCGATGTAGCGGGCGCCGGTGTCCCGGTTGCGAAGGACCAGTTGCACGGGCCGCGGGTTGAACGGCGCGGCAAAACCCACGTTGGTCAGCGCGATCCGCAGATCAAACGCACCGCCAGGCGCCACCGCAGCGGTATATTCGCCACTCTGCAGCGTCAGCCGATACCCCAATTGCCGGCGAAACTCAGTATAGCAACCTTGAGCGCGCCAGGCGTCGAGCACCTCCTCCTGGAACTCCGTGTTCAGGTAGGACCAGTGGAAGCGCGCCAATTCAGCGCGTGCGGTGGGGCAGTCGGTGCGCGGTGGGTTCAGGACACAGGTCTCGCCCCCCATGGCAAGATAGCGCGTCTCCGCAGCCAGGTATGCCTTATCCTGTGCGATCTTGCCCTCTCGATAAGTGCCATAATCGGTCGCATCGGCCAAAAAACAATCATTGTGATGTGCCGTGCGCGCAAAGCTCGAGCCGTCGAATGCCTGCGCCTCTTTGATCGGCGCCGCCGTACCAAACATGGCTTGCTTGCCGTGGGGATATCGTGTTGCCACCATCAGACCTGGCGGCAGCGCATTTTGAATCAGCTCCAGCACTTCGCGCCGCCGGGCAAACTGCGCAGACGAAATGACCCAGGGCTTCGCCGGGTTATCCACAAAGTAGTCCGTGTAATACCACTCGCCCCAGACGCCGATGAAGCCGGCATGCATCACCGCAATCACATCGGCATTCTGTTGCAAGAGGGGGCGGAGTTGCGCCAGGTGCGCTAGAATGCGAACCTTCGACGCATCGCCAAAGGGTGGCTGCTCGCCGTTCTCAGTGGGGTCCACATCAGTGTAGGCAAAGAGGGTGATGCACTTCAGACCGGCGTTGCGCACGGTCGCAAAGTTGGTCGCAATGTGGTCCAGAAACGCGCTGGGGATCGGCTGCTCGGTCAACCCATCGAGGTAGGTGATGCAGAAGAGCAGTGTCACCTGCTCATTGGTTCGATAGCGGCGCAGTTCCGCCAGCGAAAACGGCGTGGGGTTGCTGGCGCGTTTCAACGTAATGATAGAAGCCGCGCTCAGGGTTCGCGATGACACTGTCCGATGCCGGATAGGTGATCGTCGTCGTGGGTCCGAGTTCCTTGGCTACCGCCGCCGGCGCCAGCAGGCAGCCAACCAGCAACACACAGACACCCCCCACAGCAATCAACCTGCGAAAAACAGAACGAATTCGCACCGTCTCCCCGTCTCCCCGTCTCCCCGTCTCCCTGTCTCTTTGTCTCTTCGTCTCTTCGTCTTCCCTCTCTCCAAGCGCTCTCACTCCCGCGCAATCCACCTCCCATACACCCCACTCGGCAGCAACCGTCCCGGCTTACCACTCTCATCCTGCTCGCGGATGGTCATTTCGCCACCCTCGATCCGCCCGCCGCGGCCGCCGGCAACGATTTCGAGTTGATTCTGCATCGTGAT
Organism: Candidatus Fredericiella danica; assembly: GCA_016713335.1. Lineage (GTDB taxonomy): Bacteria > Chloroflexota > Anaerolineae > Caldilineales > Caldilineaceae > Fredericiella > Fredericiella danica. The sequence goes on from JADJPH010000107.1 coordinate 37,445, forward strand.
CGGCGTAAACCCAGGCGTATGCCCGCTATAAAGCACAAAGAGCGCATCTTTGGCGAGGAGTGCGCGGCACGCTTCCAGGAGCGGCGCCAGATCATCTTCAATCTTAAACACCTCACCCTTGGGGCCACGTCCAAACGTCGGTGGGTCGAGGATCAACCCTTGATAGAAAGCGCCGCGACGCTCCTCCCGTTTGATGAACTTCAGGGCGTCGTCGACGATCCACCGGATCGGCCGCTCTTCCAGGGCGCTCAACTGTGCGTTCTGGCGCGCCCAATCCACAACGCCTTTGGCGGCATCGACATGCACCACATGCGCACCGCCCTGGCTGCACGCCAGGCTACTACCGCCGGTGTACCCAAATAGATTGAGTACATGGAGGTTGCGATCGTTGGTCCGCGCCATGCGATCACGGATCGCCGTGCGCAACCATTCCCAGTGTCGATCTGCTCCGGGAAAAGACCCATGTGCCCGAAATTGGTCAGCTTCAAATGAAACGAAAGACTGCCATACAGCACGTCAAACTCGCGATGCACCTTTGTATGAAAGGTCCAGCGTCCACCGTCGCCGCCACTCTCGCGTGTATATACCCCATCCACGCGCTTCCACGTCGCCTCCGGCAGCCGGCGTTCCCACACGGCCTGCGGTGCAGGGCGAATCAACGTATAGGGGCCGATGCGTTCGAGCTTCTGCATCCGTCCCGTATCAAGTAGTGCATAGTCCTGATTAGTGGCATTCGCCATAGATAAAATCCAAGCCCAAGTTGATGGTTAGCGTTTAACGTATTCTAACGCTCCCGATTCCGTTGTCAATTGTGCCAGTTGGTCCCTGGTCTCTACGCGAACTCCGCGCTCCCTCCGCCTCTCCGCGTAGATCTTTTCCTCTGTCGTCGCCGGATTCGTAATTGCGACGCTAGAGCGTATAATCTCGCATAGTGAATACTGAGGTTGACCCATGACATCCACTTCCCACGGCGATCTGCCGCCCACCCTTCATTACAAACCCTGGCCCTGGCAACGCGCCTTGCATGCCCTCCCTGCCTCCACCCTGGGTTCGCGATTCTTTTCAAAGTGGGTGCATCAGCTCGACCGCACCACGCTGCAACTGAGCGGTGGCCGGCTGACCTTCCCCGGTCTGGTGACAGGCCTGCCCATCATCACGCTCCCGTCGATTGGTGCGAAAAGTGGCCAAACCCGCACCACCCCCGTCGTGGGTGTTGCCGGATACAAGAACGTCATCCTGATCGCGCGTCAAACTGGGGACGGCCCAAAACCCGGCATGGGCGCCAATCTACGGGCGAACCCACGTGTAACGCTGACATTCCAGAACTACTCCGGGCCGTACGATGCCTGCGAAGTCACCGATGCGCACGAATACGCCGTTTGTTGGAACAAAGCGGTCGACACCTATGCCGGCTACGCCAGCTATCGCAAGCGCGCCGGCGACCGTGCGATCCCAAGTATATGTTAATACCGCCCAGGGACGCAGAGACCCTATGACGCTAAAATCTCATTGCCCATCCAAGATCGGGCTGGGCTTTACAACCGCCGGACTGCTCCTCACCGTCATCGGCATTGTCCGGTGGCCCGGGTGCCTGCTCAGCCGCTTAACATCCTCGTGGCGCTGCTGATCGGCTTCGGCGCGTGGTTCGTCGTCGCCTGGGCCGTCGCCACCGCGGCGGTCGACGTCCGAAAAGACGTCTCCAATATTGATCGCAATGAGACGGTGTGCTAGGCGATTCCAGAGAAAAATAGTTGGCCGATGCCAACACTTCACATCTCACGGACAGCAGGCGCCGTGCTTGCCGAAACCGATGCCTGACGCCCCCGTAACAAGTGACTATTGGCAATTGACCTTGGACTGTTTCTACTCGCTACCGAAAGACCGTCTGGCTCTGCTCGTGCATGTACAACGGCAGCGTATACAACCCGCCGACGCCCTTGCCGCTCATGCCGCTCCCCTTCCAACCGCCAAAGGCCTGGATTCCCGGCCATGCACCGGTCGTGGCGCCTGACGCACGATTCGCATAGATCGTCCCAGCCTGAATCGAATCCAGGAAGTACTTGATCTCCGCGTCGTCCTCACTGAAGAAGCCGGCAGTCAGACCGTAGGTCGTGTCGTTCGCCTTCCGCATCCCTTCCTGGACATCATAACCTTGCCAACTTAGAGAATCGGCGGGAAGGTTCGTTTTCTTCACCAGCGGGTGATTATCCGGCAGGTCTGTGATGATCGCCGGCTACATAATACCACCCGCAAAATCGCCATTTGTGATCCACATCCCACCGTAAAGCACCCGCCCCATCCCGGCGCGTCGGCGACGAACTTCTAGTAATCCTCGTAAGCGCCCTTGTCGATC
>JADJPH010000108.1 GCA_016713335.1 Candidatus Fredericiella danica
AAAAGACAATGGCCGATGTGAAAGACCGCAACGGGAGTGGGCATCGCCCCAGCCTTGTGGTTGGTTTCGACACACGTTTTTTGTCGGATCGTTACGCGATGGCGGTCGCGGAAGTGCTGGCCGCCAATGGTCTGCACGTCTGGCTGACCGTGGGTGATTCGCCCACGCCGGTCACCTCTTTTGCAATTGTCGACAAAGGGGCGGCGGGCGGCGTGATGATCACCGCCAGCCACAATCCGCCGCGCTACAACGGGATCAAACTCAAAGCGGCGTTCGGCGGGTCCGCCAGCCCGGGCGACTGCAAAGAGGTTGAGCGCCGGATCGAGGCGGCTAATGGGACGCCGCCGCGCCGCATGGACTATGAAGATGCCGTCGCACACGGACTGATTACGCGCTGATCCTCCTTCCTGCCCATACCACCCATGTGGAACGGCTCGTTGATTTTGAGGTGATTCGCAGGGCTAACCTTTCGGTCGCCGTCGACGCCATGTATGGCGCGGGCCGCGTCTATCTACGAAAACTCCTCGAAGACGCCGGTTGCCGCGTGGTCGAACTGCGCGGTGAGATGAACCCGGGCTTTAACGGCATCCATCCCGAACCGATTGCCCGCCATCTCCAGCCGCTGATCGATGAAATGTTGACCGGCGAGCATTGGCTTGGCCTGGCCACAGACGGTGACGCCGATCGCATCGGCGCCGTCGATCCGACCGGTCGCTTTATCGATCCCCACTGCGTGATGGCGCTGCTCATCGAGCATCTGGTCACCGACCGCGGTCTCCGTGGTAGCGTGGTGAAGACCGTGAGCACCACCCAAATGCTCAACCGCCTCGCCGATCGGTATGGCTTGACCGTTCACGAGACCCCGGTCGGCTTCAACCATATTTGCGACTACATGCGGAACGAAGAGGTGCTGATCGGCGGCGAAGAGAGCGGCGGCATCAGCATTCAGGGTCACATCCCCGAAGGGGACGGGCTCTTGATGGGCGTGTTGCTCGTCGAGTTGGTTGCCCGCCGCAAGAAGACCCTGGCGGAATTGCTCGATGCACTCCAGGCCACGGACGACGTTGGCCCATTCCGCTATGCACGCATTGATCAGCCGGTGAAACCATTCAAGAAGGCTGACCTCGTCTCCGGGCTCATGGCCAATGCCCCCAAGGAACTTGCCGGCACGCCGGTCGCCTCCATCAGTGACCGTGACGGCGTCAAGTTCATTCTGGCGGACAATGCCTGGCTGCTGATTCGACCCAGTGGCACCGAGCCGGTGTTGCGCATTTATGCGGAAGGGCGCAACGACGCCCAGGTGCAGGCGCTGCTCCAGCAAGGCGTGGCACTGGCGGAAGCGCAGATCGTTGCACTCGCCCAACGGAGCATGGCATGAAGATTGAGCAGATCGAACTACGCCGGATTTTTCTTCCCTATGTGGCGCCCTTTGTAACCAGCGGTTGGCGGGAAGAGGGCAGCCACGCCATCATCGTTCGCATGGAAAGCGAAGGCATCGTCGCCTGGGGCGAAACACCCGTGGGCGAAAATCCCTTCTACAATGAGGAAAACTGCAAGACCGCATGGAGCATCTTGCAGGACTATCTCGTTCCCATGATCTTTGGCGTGGATTTGCAGAGTCCCTGGGATGCCACCCCAGCCATGTCGCGGGTGCGCGCCAACCGGATGGCCAAAGCCGGATTGGAGTTCACCATTTGGGACCTGTTTGCCCGGCGAGAACAACGTAGCCTTGCGCAGTTGCTGGGTGGTGTGCGAGACCGCGTCCCCGTCGGTGTCAGCGTTGGGATTCAGAAGGACATCGACACGCTGCTCGCGGTCGTCGAGGCCTACCTTGCCGACGGCTACAATCGCATCAAGCTGAAGATCAAGCCGGGCTGGGACGTTGAACCCACGCGTGCGGTGCGGGAACGGTGGCCGAATCTGCTGTTGCAGGTGGATGCAAATAGCATCTATCGCCTGGACGATGGACCGCACCTGGCAAAACTTGATCCATTTGATCTGTTGCTGGTCGAACAGCCCCTGGCCCACGACGACATCTTCGATCACGCCAAACTCAAGCGGATGCTCAAGACGCCACTCTGTCTCGATGAAAGTATCGTCTCCCCCGATCACGCCCGTTGGGCGATCGAGCTGGCTGCCTGTGACATTATCAACGTCAAGCCGAGCCGCATCGGGGGGCTGGGCGATTCCATCCGCATCCACGACGCCGCCCAGGCTGCAGGCATGCCGGTCTGGCATGGCGGTATGCTTGAAACAGGCATCGGCCGTGCGATCAATGTCGCGTTGGCCTCATTGCCCAACTTTACATTGCCGGGCGATATCAGCGCCAACGATCGCTATTTCAAACGCGATATCGTCGTGAACCCTTTCACGCTGAACTCAGATAGCACACTGACGGTGCCGGCCGGGATCGGCCACGGCGCTATCGTCGACGAAGATTATCTTGACGCGGTGACGTTGGATCGTTGGGTTGCGGTGAATCACCAACCATGAAGATATCGGATCAGGACGCAGGTGGTGGCCAACACTATTGCGTGATCCCGCGCACCCTGGTGTTCATCACGGGCGTCAACTCGGATACCGGTGAACGCGAACTCTTGCTGCTCAAGGGGTCGGCCACCAAACGCCTCTGGGCAAACCGCTACAACGGCATTGGTGGTCACGTCGAAGCCAACGAAGATATCCTGGCGGCAGCTCATCGCGAAGTCATCGAAGAAACTGGCCTCCTGATCGACCGGCTACAACTGCGCGGGGTGGTGAATATCGATGCGACTGACCCTGCAGCCGGCCAACATTGCGGCGTGTTGCTGTTCGTCTTCACTTGCGAAACCAATGAGCGGGAGGTTCACGCCACACCCGAAGGAACGCCGGCATGGCTTCCTTTACCGCGTGTCTACTCGCTGCCATTGGTGGATGATCTGCACCAGTTGATCCCGCTTGCGCTTGACGGTCCGTTCTTCTACGGGCACTACGCACGCGAAGAAGATGGTACGTTGCGTTACCACTTCCGCCACGACTGACATAGACTACCGCGGGGCCATACGAATGGCGCCATCGAGCCGGATTACATCCCCGTTCAGCATCTGATTCTCGATGATGTGCGCCACCAACGCGGCGTATTCAGCAGGTCGCCCAAGCCGGGATGGAAACGGCACTTGCTGGCCCAACGAAGCACGCGCAGCCTCCGGCAGTCCGGCAAGCAGCGGCGTCTCAAAGATGCCCGGTGCGATCGTCATGACGCGAATTCCCAACGGCGCCAGATCACGGGCAATCGGCAGTGTCATGGCAACGATGCCGCCTTTTGACGCTGCGTACGCAGCCTGACCAATCTGCCCGTCGAATGCGGCAACCGACGCCGTGTTGATGAGCACCCCACGCTCACCACTTTCGCCCGGTTCGTTGCGCGCAATTGCCTCGGCGGCGAGGCGAATCACGTTGAAGACGCCCACCAGGTTGATCTGGATGACACGATTAAAGACTTCAAGCGAATGGACGCCCCGCTTGCCCAGCACTCGCTCCGCAGTGGCGATTCCCGCACAACTGACTGCACCGTGCAAGGCGCCAAAGCGCTCGACTGCTGTCGCGACCGCAGTTTGCACGTCCGCTTCATTGGTGACATCGGTGCGGACAAACTGCGCGCGCTCGCCCAAAGTGCGCGCAAGCGCCTCACCCATTTCGGCATTGATGTCCATCAACACGACATTGGCGCCGCGGGCGACGAGCAGTTCGGCGGTGGCTGCACCCAACCCTGATCCCCCGCCACTGATCACAAAAGTGCTGTTTTGGATCTCCATGAGGCCCCCTCTTTGAACATGAATAGCGTCACGCATGATAGCATAGAAGCCGTAAAGGATTAGCCCGCCCCCCTCTGCCGTGCTACAATCGTTCGTTGTCTCGGGGCCGCCGAGACAAGGTGGATTGCAACATGACCGATCTGAGCAAGAATCCACCGCTTGACGCCCAGGGAGATAGCCGTCGCGTCGCGGTCGTGATTCCAACCTATAACGAAGCCGACAATCTGCCGGCGATGGCCGCGGCCCTGTTTTCATTAGGGATCACCGGTCTTCAGTTGTGGATTGTCGATGATAACTCGCCCGATGGCACCGGTGCGATCGCAGATGCCCTTGCGGAAAAGTACAACACCGCACCGGTGGTGGGTGACTCCCCACGCATGCTGGTCATCCATCGGAGTGGCAAGAACGGGTTAGGCACGGCTTATGTGGCCGGGATGACCAGCGCAATAAACGCCGGCGCTGAATTCATCGTGCAGATGGATGCGGATTTCAGCCACTCGCCCCAGTACATTCCTTCGATGTTGGGCGTGATGTTGGCGACCGATGCGGATGTGGTGATCGGCAGCCGCTACGTGCCCGGTGGTAGTCTCGATGCGCGGTGGGAGTGGAACCGGCGACTCTTGAGTTGGTGGGCAAATCTTTACAGCCGGGCCATTCTGGGCTTGCGCATTCGCGATATGACGGCGGGTTTCAAGATGTGGCGGCGTAGTGCACTGCAAAGGATCGACTTGCAGAACATCCGCAGCAATGGGTACACCTTTCAGGTGGAAATGGCCTATCTCTGTGAGAAACTCGGGTTGCGCCTGATCGAAATCCCGATCCATTTTGAAGATCGGCGCATCGGGCAGAGCAAGCTCGACGTACCTGTGAAGCTTGAATCGGCCTGGCGCACCTGGCAAATTCGCTGGCGCTATCGTCATCTACAGAACGCACCCGCAGCCGTGATACCGTTGCAGAGTGCACAGGTAAGCGCCGACAAACGCGGGTAACGCCACTCGCCACGTCAGCGCGCCCAAATACGCTGCTCCACACCCTATGTCCAAGTTTCGTCGTTTTCGCACCGATGTACTCGCCATTGCCGCAATCCTCTTGTTGGCGCTGCTCTGGTTTGCCCCGGTGCTGTTCCCGTCGCTGACCGGTGCGACGCTGCTGCCCTATGACAATCTGTACGCATTCGAGCCCTGGCGGAGTCTGAATCCTGCGGTCGCACCGCACAACGAGTTGCTTTCCGATCTTGTGCTGGAAAACGCTGTCTGGAAACAGCACATCCGGGAATCGTTGGCGCAGGGTGAGGCGCCCCTGTGGAACCCGAAGATTTTTACAGGTGTGCCGTTCCTGGCGGCGGGTCAGGCGAGCACGCTCTACCCGCTGAACGCTCTCTTCTATCTGTTCTCACCCGGAAATCGCCTACGGCTGGTTCACCGCCCTGCAAGTGGCGATCGCCGGCATCTGCATGTATCTCTTCGGCCGCGCCCTGCGTCTGCGTGTCCTGGCGGCGTTCTTTGGCGGCGTGGTCTACATGTTCAGCGGGTTCTTGATCGTCAGCGTTGTTTTCACGATGTTCCTGGCTGCCGTCCCCTGGCTGCCCCTGCTGCTGGCGATCATCGAAGTCATTGTCAGAAAACAAGAAGACAAGGGTAACCGCAGCTTTCAGCCGATCCCCTATGTGCTCGCCGGCGCCGGGGTGATCGGTCTGGTCGTATTGGCCGGACACCCCGAGTTGATCTACTACACGCTGATCGTCGCCGGTCTCTACACGCTTGTGCGGCTCCTCGTTGCATGGCGCACACTTGCCCGCAACACTACGTTGACGGATACCTCATCACCCGAACCCAGGCACACGCCGTCGCCATTTTGGCGCATGGTTCGCCTGGCGGCGTGGCTGCTGGTCATGGCGGTGCTGGGGATCGGGCTTGGCGCTGTGCAGTTGATTCCGTTGGTTGAGTTGCTGCCGCTCAATTTTCGTGCCGGCTCCGCATCGCTGGATCAAGTGCGTGGCTGGGCGTGGCCCTCGCGCCATGTGCTCACCTTCTGGCTGCCGAATATCTTTGGCAGTCCCAGCCACCACCAATGGTTTGACCTATGGAACCGCACCTGGATGCCGGCCACGGCAAATGCCCTCGGGGAAGCGAACCGTACGATCTTCTGGGGCGTCAAAAACTATGTCGAAGGTGGCAACTACCTTGGCATCGCCACCTGGCTCCTCGCCGCCCTCGCCCTCTGGCGCGCCGTGCGTGATGCCTTGGCGGGACGGAAATTAGCCGGCGCCAATTCGCTGTTGACTGTTCATGATTCTGTTCCTCCTCTTCCCCGTCCGTTTGTCACCTTCTTCTTCTCTGCCCTTGCCTTCATTTCCCTCCTTTTCGCCTTTGGCACGCCGCTCTATGCACTGCTCTACTACGGCGTTCCCGGCTGGAACCAACTGCATAGCCCCTTTCGCTGGGTCTTTCCCTTCACGCTCAGCATGGCTGTGCTTGCGGCGGTGGGGTTGAATGGGTTGCTGGCGGACGCGGAGAGACAAAGAGACAAAGAGGAGACAAAGAGACAAAGAGACTGGGAGACTGGGAGACTGGGAGACTGGGAGATGGGGTTGCTTTCGGCCTGTGTGTGGTGGTGGCGATGGCGGGCGTGGGGGCGTTGGCGGCGATTGGGGTTAGCCTTGTGGCGCCTGAGCCGTTTATTGCCCTGGGGCAGCGCATTGTCGATGGCAGCGACCTGGCGCAGATGGCTTTTGCCGATGGCCGCATGTTCTGGGGGTATCAGACCGGCAACTTGTTGGCCTTTGGTGTGAGCGCACTTTTGTCGGGTGTGATTGCCGGGTGGCTTGTGTGGATCGGCGCACTACGACGTCCTTTAGCGCACACGGAGGCCGAGCAGACAACTGCAAAGTGGAAAAAGCAGGCAAGCCTGCTGGCGGTGGCGCTGATTGCCGTCACTGTGCTGGACCTCTACGCCGCGCATGGCCGCTTCAATCCGACCGCCGACCCGAAGCTGTCGCCGGTGGCAGAGGGTGGCATCCCACCCGCCGTCCAGTTCATCCAGGCGCGTGAGGCGGAGCTGGCGGCAGCAGGAACGGTGGCGCCCTGGCGCTTCACCACATTCAATGTGCCGGGTGAGAAAACATTCAATGCCAACGTGGGGATGTACTACGGATGGCAGGACATCCGCGGTTACGATTCGATCATTCCGAAGCAATCCGCCGACTTCATGAGCCGGATCGAACCGCAGGACAACGAACTGCTTTACAACCGCATCGCCCCGATCTACGCGGCGCAGGGGGGCGACGTCTATGCGCGTCTAGACAATCCGTTACTCGACCTGCTCAACGTCAAGTACATCCTGACAGAGCACGCGATCCCCAATCCAACCTGGCAGGAAGTCTATCGCGATGGCAGCATCGGCGTCTACGAAAACACCGAATTCCTGCCGCGCACCTTTATCGCCGACGAAGCGCGCGTCGCTGCGCCCTCCGACCAGCCGCTGGAAACCACCGATCTACACAGTACTGTCTATATCGAATCAACGCCACCTGACGCCAATGCGCTCGTCCGCGCCAGCCCGCAGGTGGCGGATGCACGGTCAGCCGCTACACGTCGAATGAGGTGTTTGTCGACGTGAACCTCAGCGACCGCGGGTGGCTGGTGCTGAGTGACGCCTATTTCCCGGGTGGAAGGCATACATCCGCCCGTTTGGCGGCGACGAAAACGTCGAGACCGAGTTGAACATCCCTCTACGTGAGTTTCCTGTCGGGCATGACGCTGCTGTTCCTGCTGCTCTATTGGCTATGGGGACGTGTCTACCGGCCCGAATTCGACGAGCATGCCGTACAGCGCGTGGCGAAAAACTCACTCGTGCCGATGAGCTTGAGCCTCTTCAACAAGGCAATTGACTTTGCCTTCGCCATGCTCTACGTGCGCATCCTGGGACCGACCGGCACGGGTGAGTACTACTTCGTGGTTGCCATCTACGGCTTCTTCGAAATCATCAGCCGCTATGGCCTGGGGACACTGCTGACCCGCGATGTCGCCGCAGACAAGAACCAGTCAAGCCGGTACCTGACCAACGTGATCGCGCTGCGCACGTTGCTGTGGGCGGTGGCAATCCCCTTGATGGCGCTCGTTGTCCTTGGCTACAAGGTGATCGGCGACATCAATCCGGCTTTCCAGGCGATCAACCAGCCTGAGGTGCAGGCGCTGGCCCTGCTTGCCATCGGCATGCTCTTTGCAAACTATGCCGACGCGCTGAGCAGCATGTTCTATGCGTTTGAAAAGATGGAATATCCGGCCGGGCTGACGAACGCCGTAGCACTCTTCAAGGTTGCCCTGGGCGCGGCGGTGCTGCTGGCCGGTTTTGGCTATGTAGGGCTGGCCGCAGTCGCCCTGGTGATGAACGTGGTCCAGGTGCTGTGGCTTTGGTTGATGCTAAACCGGACACTCTTCAAACCGCAGTGGCTTTGGGACTGGTCGCTTCAAAAATGGATGTTGCGTGAGTGGGCCGTTGATGATCAACCATCTGCTCGCCACGATCTTCTGGCGGATCGACGTCTGGATCTTGCGTCCGCTGGCCGGGGCCGCCGCCGTTGGGCTTTACAGCATCGGTCTCAAATACCTGGATGGGCTGAACATCATTCCCAGCGTTTCGACGCTGGCGGTCTTTCCGCTGATGAGCCGGCTGGCGCGCCGCGAAAGCGATAGCCTCCTCCGCTCTTACATTATCAGTCTGCGTCTGCTCACCATGCTCAGCCTGCCCATCGCCGTAGCGGTGACCTTCCTGGCCGAACCGCTTGTGGCCATCGTCGGCGGCGCCCAGTACCTGAACGTGCCCGGCGTCTTCCATATTTTCGGATACGACATTCCCTATATGGGCGGCGCCGATCTGGCGTTTCAGGTGATTATCTGGAGCATTCCCATCGGCTTTATCAACAGCGTGACGCAGTATGTCCTGATCGCCGTGAACCAGCAGCACTTCCTGACGCGCGCATTCTTGATCGGCGTGGTCTTCAATATCGGGGGCAATCTGCTGCTCATCCCTGCCCTTGGCTATGTCGGGGCGGCGCTCACCACGATTATGAGTGAGATCATCCTGTTGTTCCCGTTCTACTACAGCGTGCGTCGCAATGTGGGCGTCGTACCCTGGTTGCAGGTGATTGGGCAGCCGGCCATTGCCGCGGCGGTGATGGCTGCGGGCATCTATGCGCTGATCGCCAATGGAACCAACGCATGGCTTGCCGTAGCGGCAGGCGCAGTCGTCTATCTGGGCGGTCTGCTGGTGACGGGCGCGCTGCGTGGCGAAGATATGAGCGCCGTCCTGCGCGCCCTGCCGATCGGCCCGCTGAAACGGATGTTACCGGTGCAGAGTTAACCCAACCAGGCTGCTTGCCGTCATGGTCCAGGGGTTCATAGGTCATGAGTTCGCCGATCGTTCGTCATCTTGCAAATGCTGTGGTTCGCATCACCCATTTTACCGGTGCGGAGCCGCCCGATGATCCCCCGTGGTTGCGCCACGTCCTCCTGGGATCGCACGCTACCCCGGGTGAATCGTCGCTGCTGCACATCGAGACCGGAGAGGCAGGCGTTCGCATCCTTGCCCCGGACGGCGCCACGCTGGTCCAAGAATCAGCTCCGCCACAGTTGGAAGTCCGCCGGCGCCGCCGCGCCCTTGAGGTGGATATTCCGAAGGTTGACGTGCGCCTCAATGCTGAGCGCATCGAATCCGGGATCAAGCTGGTGCTCGCAACCAGACCGGGCGAACGCTTCTATGGGTGGGGCGAATGGTTTGACACCTTTGCGCGCAGCGACGGAGAAATCACCCTGCGGAATCGCGATGCGATTGCCTTGATCCAAAATCGGGCAACCTATGCCGGCATCCCGCTCTTCCTCAGTTCGCACGGCTACGCTTTCTGGTTGCTCAACAGCTATACGAGCACCTTTCAACTGGACCCGGACAAGGGACAGTTGGAAATCAGCGCTACTGGCCCACCGGCCGACTATATTGTCATTTATGGCCCTTCGTTCAAGGCAATCATCGAACGCTACACCGCGCTGACAGGGCGACCGCCCCTCATCCCCCGGTGGGCATTCGGACTCTTTGTCACCGGCTACCCACAGGAAGAGCAGGATGTGGTGGTCGAGCGCGTGCTGGCGCATAGAAAACGCCAGATCCCGCTTGATGCTGTCATTCTTGACTATCATTGGGAAGAAGGCTTTCACAACTTTCGCTGGCGCGCCTCGCTCTTCCCGAAACCGGATCGATTCATTGCCCAACTCAGGCAACAGCATGTGCGGCTCGGGCTGATCCTGACGCCCTTTCTCAACAACCGCAATCGCCCATTGCAGAAACGGATTCTCAATGCCCTGGCGCACAATGTGCCCGCTGGGCTGGAAGAGGACGACGAACGCGCTGCCCGAATACACCGAGGCGTTGGAGAAGGGGTATCTTGCCCATCCCCATGCACGCTGGTGGTTTGGCGCGGTGGCATGTTTGATTTCAGCAATGTCGCCGCAGCCGAGTGGTGGAACGAAAAGCTACGACCACTCTACGACCAGGACGTGGAATTCTTCAAGAACGACGATGGCGAATACCTCCCGCCGGATGGACGCAGCGCGCTTGGCATGGATGGACGCGAATATCACAACCTCTACGGCTTCTACTATGGGCGGGCACTCTATGAAGGCATGGCAGTGCTCGACGAGCGGCGTGGTTTTATCTATGCCCGGTCAGTCTGGGCGGGCTCGCAACGGTATCCGGCGCTCTTTCTTGGCGACCAGAAACCTACCTTTGCACACATGCGCAGCGCGCTACGCGCCGGGCTGAACCTGAGTCTGTTGGGATTTGCCTATTGGACACCCGACGTCTTTGGCCTCGACGGCAAAACCACGCCGGAAACCCATATGCGCTACGCCCAGTGGGCGCTCCTGGCCCCCGTGGCGCGGTACTTCTGGCGGCCTCCCGCCATCGATGATACACGCTTTCCCTGGTCGCATGGGCCGGAAGCGGAAGCCAATTTCCGCACCTACGCCGGGCTACGCTACCGGCTCCTCCCCTATTACTATCTGCTCGCCTGGGAAGCACATTGCCAGGGCATCCCGATTGTCCGGCCGATGGTGCTTGAATTCCAGGCAGATGCGCGCTTTGCGGCGCTGGACGACCAGTTCATGTTAGGGGATCGGCTGCTGGTGGCGCCGGTTTTGGATGCCGGCGTTACGACCAGGCAAGTCGAGCTGCCGGAGGGTGCATGGTTCGATTTCTGGGATGGAACCCGGATCGATGGACCGGCAGCGTACGCGGCGCCGGCGCCGCTTGATCGCATGCCGCTGTTTGTGCGGGGTGGAACGATCCTGCCGCTTGGTCCAGAACTGACCCACGTCGCCGACGACCACCGCTTTGAAGAATTGGCGCTGCATGCCTATCCACCCTACCCGGCGACGGTCACGCTCTACGACGACGATGGCATGACGCGCCTGTATCAGGGTGGCGTCTACTGGCGCACAGAGGTGACGGTCAACTGGGATGCAGATGGGATTCAAGTAGAAATCACGGACTTACCGGGCAGTGGTACGCCGGGCAAGTCAGGGCGCCGATGGCAACGATTTTCCATGCGGCAACGACGTCGCCGCACGCAGTGCGCCTCAACGGTCAAGCCGTTGCAGATTGGCGCTTTGACGCAAACGCCGCCACCGTGACCCTGGCTTTGCGCTGAGGCTATTTCTCGTCGAACCCGATCTCGAACATGCTCTCCAGATCGTGGCGGGAATAGACCTTGAAGGCGATCAGCGTCTGGGAGTCAACGATGCCATCCACCTGCAGCATCCGGCTGGTCACCAGGTCCGCCAGTTCTTGATTGCTGCTCACGCGGACGATGGCCACCAGGTCCCATTCCCCGGCCACGGAGAACACTTCCGAAATGCCGGAGATCTCAGCCAGTTGCTCGGCCACGCGATTGATGGCGTGGCGTTCGCACTTCAACAGCACGACAGACGAAACCATACACGCTCCTTGTTGAGTGCACGTCAGGTTACGGCCGGCTTCTCAGCCGGGTAACGTACATAGAGTTGATCGGCCACCACCTGCTGCATACGCGCCGCCGCCGTATGGATGTCCGCATAGGTCGTATAGATCGGCGCAATGCCAAGCCGGATGTTATCAGGGGAACGAAAGTCGGGCAAGACCCCCAGATCACGAATCAGCGCAAGGTCGATGCGCAGCCCCTCTTCATGGCCGAGTGAGATGTGCGAGCCGCGCCACGCCGGGTCCCGTGGCGAATTCAGGCGATAGCCAAGCGGCGCCAACCAGGCTTCCCACAAACCGATCAGGTATTCACTTTGTTGGATGGACTTTGACCGCAGTGCGTCCATCCCTGCCTCCAGCAGCAGGTCCACGCCCGGTTCGATCATCAGCAGCGACGTGATGGGTGCGGTGCCGGTCAGAAAGCGCTGCATCCCCTGGGCGGGTTGATAGTCCAACCCAAATTGAAAGGGCGCTGGCTGCCCCCACCATCCGGAGATCGGGTTAAGCAACCGCTCCTGCAGATTGCGGCGCACATAGAGAAACGCCGGCGCACCGGGACCTCCGTTCAAATACTTGTATGTACAGCCGATGGCCAGGTCGGCGCCTGCGGCGTTCAGGTCGATGGGCACCGCGCCAACGGAATGGCTGAGATCCCAGAGGGTCAGTGCGCCGGCCGCGTGCACCTGGCGGGTCACCGCGGCCATGTCGTAGGTGTAGCCGCTCTTGAAGACCGTATGCGAGAGGGTGACCAGCGCCACGTCGTCCGCAAGACCGCCCGCAAGTTCAGTCGCAAGCGCTTCGACCGGTCCATGAATGCCGTCCGGTGACTGTAGCACGCGCAGCACATGCCCACGCTCCAACAGGTCGATCGCACCCTGAAGAATGTACAGATCGGAAGGAAAGTTGAGATCGTCGGTCAGAATGCGGCGCCGCTCACGCCGGTGGCGCAGCGCGGCGACCGCAAGCTTGAAGAGGTTGATCGATGTAGCATCGGCCACAATCACTTCATCCGGCTGTGCACCGATCAGCCCGGCGATCTTCGCACCGATCCGCGCCGGGGCGTCGAACCAACCTTCATTCCAACTCCGGATCAGTTGTTGACCCCACTGGCGCGTGACCACGTCAACGGCCAACTGCTGTGCCGCGACAGGCAGCCGCCCCAATGAGTTGCCGTCCAGATAGATCAGGTCCGGGTCGGCCATGACGAACCGCGCGCGGTATTTCGCAAGCGGATCGGCAGCGTCTAGTGCCCTGGCATAGGCCGCATCGGTGCGGATCGGCATCTCAATTCCTCGGATAGGCAAAGGTATAGTAGCCGGAGCCCACGGTCAGATGCACGCCATCTTCGGTCTGGTGTGCATCTTGGATTTCCGGAATGGCGGCAAGCGGGCGTCCGCCCTCGGTCACCTGCGCCAGGATCGCACCCGGCAACTGCACGACCGCCCCGCCATTGGCCGGCGCGGTCACGGCCATCTGCATGACGCCGTCTGCCAGTTTCCAGTCCACCGCATAGACCCCATTGATACTCTCAAACGACGCCCGGGCCGAGGTGAAGCCTCCACCCAGCTTTGGCGCAACAATGGCCCGTTTGAAGCCGGGGTATGCCGGGTCCACGTCCAGACCGGCGATGAAGCGGACCATCCACTCGCCGATCGCACCGTAGGCATAGTGATTGAAAGAATTCATACTGGGGGTTTGGAAACTACCATCCGGTTTGATGCCGTCCCAGCGCTCCCAAATCGTAGTGGCGCCCTGCTTTACGGGGAAGAGCCAGGATGGATACTCCTCGCGCAGCAGCAACTCATACGCGACATCCAGATAGCCATTTTGACTCAGTGCATAGCAGAGATACGGTGTGCCCAGAAAACCAGTCACCAGTTGCGTCCCGCGCCACGGATCTGTTCGACAAGGCGGCGCGCTGCTTCGGGGCGTTGATCCTCAGGAGCAAGTCGAAGGTCAACGCAAGGATATAGGCCGTCTGCGTGTTGGACGCCAACCGGCCGGAAGGGGTCAAGAACTCACGTTGGAAATACGCCACGATGCGGCGATGCAGGTCCTCATATGCCTGGGCATCGGTCTGCCGCCCTAAAACCCTGGCGGCTTTGGCAACGATGTCCGTGGAGTAAGCAAAGTACGCCGTGCCGATCAGTTCGACGTCGGTGGCGCCGTAAATGTTGCCGTCGACCATCGTGTCCAGCGCCACCCAATCGCCAAAGTGGAACCCGGCGCCAAAGCGCAATTCTTCCGGCTCTTGACGGTGCATATACTCGACCCAGGCGACCATGTGCGCATAGTGCTCGGCGAGGATGCGCTCATCCCCGTACACCTGGTAGAGCAGCCAGGGGATGACCGTGATCGCATCGCCCCAGCCCGTTGCCCCGGCAGTATCGACACCGGGCACGATCACATCGACCCCCTTGAGTACATCCGGGCTAACCCACGTCACGGCGCCGTTCGGGTATTGATCGTCGGCCACCGTGGACAACCACTTTGTGAAGAAGCTCGCCACGTCGAAATTAAACGTTGCGGTGCGCGCAAAGATCTGTGCGTCGCCCGTCCAGCCCAGCCGTTCGTCGCGCTGCGGGCAGTCGGTTGGAACGTCCAGGAAGTTGCCGCGCTGGCCCCATTCGATGTTGTGCTGGAGCTGGTTGATCAACGGGTTCGAAGTAGAAAATTCACCGGTCTGCGCCATGTCCGAGTGCAGGACCACCCCGACAAGACTGGCGGCGTCCAATGCACCGGGCCAGCCGGTGATGCCAACATACCGGAAGCCATGAAAGGTAAAGTGTGGCTCAAAGAGTTCCTCGCCACCGCCGGTAAGGATGAACCGATCAGTGGCTCTGGCGGTGCGCAGGTTCGTGATGTAGAGATTGCCATCGGGTTCCAGCACTTCGGCGTGGCGCACCGTGATCTCCATGCCCGCAGCGCCTGCCACCCGCAGCCGCACCCAACCTGTCAGAATCTGGCCGAAATCGACGATGGTTTCTCCGGAAGGGCGCAACTGAGATTGAGACCGGTTGGATTTCTTCGACTGCACGCACCGGTGGTCCGTATTGCGCCACCAACACGGCTTTGTCCTGGTCGATCACCCGGACACCCCGCCAGGTCGCAGCGTCGAACCCAGGGAGATCCCAGCCGGGCTGCGCGAGCCGGGCGTCAAAGGTTTCGCCATTGTAGATATCTGACGCAAGGATTGGGCCGGTGGCTGCCTGCCAGCCTTCGTCAGAGACGATCACTTCCGTCCGTCCGTCGTCGTAATCGATGTGTAGTTGCAGCAGCAGCGCGAGTCGATCCCCGTAGAGATTGCGCCGCTCCTTCCACCCAAGCCGCCCGCGATACCACCCATCCCCAAGCACCGCGCCGATCGCATTGGCGCCGCCGGTTAGATGCCCGGTGACGTCGTAGGTCTGATATTGAATATGCTTGGAATAGGTTGTCCAGCCCGGCGTAAACTGCCAATCTCCCACGCGGCGTCCGTTCAGGCTGGTTTCATACAGTCCCAGACTGGTCACATAGAGGCGCGCTGAGCGCACTTTGCCATCGACATTGAATTCAGTGCGCAACATCGGACTTGGTTGGGACGTGGAAGTGTCCTCTTCCCAGTCCGGTGTGATCCATTTTGCCTTCCAGTCTCCGGGCGTCATCAGCCCCATTTCCCAGAAGGCCGGGTCACTCCAGGCGGATTCTACGCCGTTTTCGTCCCACACGCGCACGCGCCAAAAGACGCGCTGGCGTGACTGCAACGCAGGTCCGGAATAGATATGGTGGATCGAGGAACTGCCGGCGGTCTTGCCGGTGTCCCAGATCAGCTTGCCTTCCAACAGATCGGCAATACTGTCTGCGGCCACGACTTGAGACGCAGTCTGCATGGCGCCGCGTGTGTCGGCATCAAATCGCCAACTCAGCCGCGGCGCCAGGATGTCGAGGCCAAGCGGATTTGCCTTGTATTCGCAACGAAGATGATGTGCACGCATCGGTTTCTCAGCTTTCGTAATGTCGCTGGTTCAAAGTGTTTTAAGAACCGCGCGTACCGGGCTACCGTCGCCGCCTTGGATTTTCAGTGGAAACGCCACCAGTTCGTAGAGGCCATCGGCGACGCCGTACAGATACAAGTTTTCCAGGATTGCGATGCCGTTGCGGTGGAGGGCATGGTGACCGGGCAGTGTCGTACTGTCGATCGCGTCCATGCTTGGGGTGTCTGCACCATAGAGCACGATGCCATACCGGGCGAGTTCATCGGCCAGGGCCGGCGACGGGTAGACGATCGCAGAGGGGAAAACGCCGGCGTCGATCGGCCCAGCCACAGACCGCACCAACAGGCGCGACGCGCGCGAGAAGTCAACGTGGGAGAAATCCTCTGGCGTTAACGGACCGGAAGATCGATCAACCGTCACAACCTGGGCCAGCCCCCAGTAATGTTCAAGGTCGACCTGCTCCATCCGCATGCCCGTCTCGTCAAAGTGATAGGGTGCATCGGCATGGGTGCCGGTGTGGGCGCTCAGCGTCAGCGTTGTGAGGTTCACCGACTGCCCGGCCGCTTTGGCCATCATAGTCTGTAATAAGAACGGGGTGTCGCCGGGCCAGACAGCGATGGACGGGCTGAGGGTGCGGGTGATGTCGATCAGCGGCATGGGATGGGTCCGTATTGCGGTTTGCGTGTTGTGTGAATGGTATTGTACTCGATCTTGGGGCAAAGATGCATCCTGCGGTGGCTTGTCTCCTGCGTTTCGGCGGTGGCAGTTGGCGGAGGGGGAAAAGATCAACGCGGAGATGCGGAGGGATCAATCAGAGCCACGCACGTGAGTAAGTGGTTCGCCAATCAGAGCCACGCACGTGAGTAAGTGGTTCGCCAATCAGAGCCACGCACGTGAGTAAGTGGTTGGTGTTGCCGCAGCGGAGGCTTTGCTGTCTGAACGTACTCGTGTGAGGTAGCGTTATGCGTGCTGATTTGGGTCGTCAATTGGTAGACCTTCTGCCTGTGCAGCCCTGCCCACACTCGCCTTCGATGTTCTCGTTTTTGTTCTCACGGTGGTTCAGTGCGATCAGCCGCGGCCCGCCAAGCGCATCTATCACATGCTGGGTGAAGATGCCGGTTATCTATGACTTCACCACCCGCACGTGTTCCATCATCGCCATCCCCTGTTCCACCAGCAGCGTTGCGGTCACCGCCGCAAGGTCAACCCCCGCCACTGATGCAGAGGGGAACATGCACACCATCCGTTGCCGCACCGTGTGCCGCGCAAACTTCAGCATCAGCGTACTGGCGTAACCGGCTGGTTTTCCGCTTTCCCACCGCCCGCAGATCGCGAAGGCATTGACCGCGTGTCTGGTGGGAAACGGGGCGACGGCCCGCTCTACTTCGGCCACCGCCACCCGCTCTGCGTCGCTGCCTGACCGGTAGACGGCCTGCACAGTGTTGGTGGGAAGCTCTTCATCAAGGTCTGGCCTGAAACTCCCGAGTGCGACATTGTAAAACACCTGCCCCAACGCATTAAAGTTGCCGGTGACGCCGGGCGGCAGTTCAACGCCCCAGGTATCCCTGAGCCACGGGCGCACCGCTGCGATGACCGGGGCCGCACAGTGATCGATCAACAGCACTTTAGGCCCACGGGGCACGGCTCGGAAGCCGTCGGCGGTTGGCTTCAGGGTGGCGGCAAAGAGGAATAGGAAACCCCAATAGAGTTCGTCTTCCAGGTTGGTGGGGGAGTTTGCCGGCATTGGGGACTCCATTGATTTAGTGCTTGGGTTGATGCCCGGTTTTCAGGTCACGCAGGTCAGGGATTGCGTCATGTCACAGCGTAAAGGGAGCAGGCGTCAGGGTCAAGTGATAGATGTCAGGTGAGACAAGGGACATTGAAGGGTCGCAGTCTATCCGCTGGCGGCACGTGACCTTGCATGCCAATCATCGCCACGCAC
Organism: Candidatus Fredericiella danica; assembly: GCA_016713335.1. Classification (GTDB taxonomy): domain Bacteria; phylum Chloroflexota; class Anaerolineae; order Caldilineales; family Caldilineaceae; genus Fredericiella; species Fredericiella danica. The sequence continues at coordinate 17,718 of JADJPH010000108.1, forward strand.
GTGAAATCAGAGCCACGCACGTGAGTAAGTGGTTGGCGTTGCCGCGGCTGTGGCTGTCTGAATCACAGATTGACCGGATGACACGGATTTCACGGAGGCTTTGGCTGGCTGGGGCATTGGCTGTCTGAACCGGGATTCGTGGGATTCAAGGATTACCAGGATGCTTTGGCGCGCCTGGCCTGGCTGAGCCGTCCCCGGCATGCGCCACGTATACTCAACCTACCCCTGCCGGTGCGGCGCTTGCCGGGGACGTTGGCAGCCCATGACCTTGCCCGCCAATCAGCGCCACGCACGTGCCAATCACGAAGCCACGCACGTGAGTAAGTGGTTCGCTTTGCCGCAAAGGAAGGCTGTCTGAATCACAGATTGAACGGATGGCGCCATTTCACGGAGGCTTTGGCCTGGCTGGAGACTTGCTGTCTGAACCAGGCTTTTTGGGATTCAAGGATCGGGGTCTTTGGGCGCGCCTCGCGCTCGGCTGAGCCGTCCCCGGCATGCGCCAAATACAATCAACCTACCCCTGCCGGTGCGGCGCTTGCCGGGGACGTTGGCGGCGCGTGACCTTGCCCGCCAATCATCGCCACGCACGTGAAATCAGAGCCACGCACGTGAGTAAGTGGTTCGCCTGGCCGCGGCAAAGGCTTTGGCTGTCTGAATCACGGATTGAACGGATTACGCGGATTTCACGGAGGCTTTGGCGGGCCTGGCAAGGCTGAGCCGTCCCCGGCATTGTTCATTCGTCAATCCCTGCCTTGATCCCCACCTGCCGGTGGTGGTCCTTATGGTCCTGCTGACACACCCACTGGCGGCGGCGGCCACCCTGAGCTTGGCACCGTTTCCAATCCCTCTACTGGGTTACGCTCCTGTGACACCAGACCAGCAACCCGACCCCGCCGACGGACCGGAGTTTCAATCCTTTGAGAGGGTTTTATAAACATAAGATTTGTCGCGTTTATCGCGACAAGATCGCTTTTGGCGTGTCAGGATCAACATGAAACGACGAGATCGATAACCCGCTGCGTTTTGCCGACCGGAGCGCCGGGAAAACGTGATCGGTTGGCACGCAAGCGCGGCAAGATCATCAGGCGGTCACGTTTTGGCAACAACCTGTCGCGAAAGACGTGAATAGATCGATTGGCAACGCGCACGAACGCAGAACTCGTCACGAATTGGGTGATCCCAATCGTCTCCAGCTGGCACAGACTGGTTTTGACCAAACACTGTCTATCCAGCATGGAGACTACAATGAAGCATACCATATTTTCACACCGACTCCGGTGGTGGTTGCCTTCGCGTACGCACACCGCCTGGCCGTCAGCCTCACTGTCCGCCAGTGAAGGCACTCCGCCGCTCCAACTCCTGGCACAGCAGCCGCCGGCCCAGTGGCCCGAGTGTGTGCGCCGCTCCGCATTGGCAACCAAATACATTCGCCTGCTCGGCGCGCTTGACTGGCGGCAGTTGCCGCCACGCCCTGGAGGCCGCGCCTGGCCCGGACCGGCGCCCGCCGCAGTCACGCCCTACTTGATTGCGCTCTTAATCCGCGTGGATCAGCAACTGCCGACCATGGGGGCATTGGTCCGCTTGCTCCACCAACAGCCAGAACTCGCCTGGCTCGCCGGCTTTCCGCCCACCACCCAACCTTACCAGGGGGTGCCGCCGACCACGACGAGTCTGAGCCAGGTGCTCCGCCGCCTGCCCAACGCGGTGTTGCAGGCCCTCCTCCACCAAACGGTGCACCTGTTGGCGCGGAATCTGCCCTCAGAACCACCCTTCGGCGAGACGGTTGTCTTCGACACCAAGCATATTCTGGCCTGGGTCAAGGAAAACAACCCCAAAACCTACATCCGCACCGGCCGCTTTGATAAGACGCAGCAGCCCAAAGGCGATCCTGACTGCAAACTCGGTTGCAAACGCCGTCACAATCAAACCACCACCCCCGCCGCGCCGCCGCCCACGCCAAAAGCCGAAGGCCAGCGCCCGCCGCGGCAAGGGGTGGGGACCGGCGAGTTCTACTGGGGCTATGCGTCGGGCATTGTCGTCACCAAAGCACCCTTGTGGGGCGAATTCGTGCTCGCCGAGTTGACCCAAACCTTCGACCAGAGCGATGTGAGCTACTTCGCACCGCTAATGGCGCAGGTCGAACGCCGCCTGGGCCGCCGGCCGCGCTTCGGGGCGGGCGATGCTGCCTTCGACGCCCACTATATATATATGACTACTTCCACGAAGCGGGCGGCAGAGCGTTGCACCGACTCGCCGTTCTGGCGTCTTACCGTCACTGCGTCATGTCGTTGTGCGGTTGCGCCATCCCGCCGCCCCGCCGTCCAGTAACCACCGCGATCAGATCGAACACCCCCTCCGCCACACGCCATTTTACAGCCCTTTGCACAGGGGCGTTCGCTGCGCCGGGCGCGGTGGGATGGTTGCGGCGCAGGATTGCACGCAGGACGGCGCACGTGGTACGCTTGGCGTCAAACACACTGGCGATGGCCCAAAAGGGTGGTGTGCGCCCTGGCGAAGAACAGGGTCGAAGGGTGATAATCCTAGAAGGGGATTGCGGCATGGTATATTAACGGGCAGGGATCCGTCACATATCAGGTTGGTTGGCTAGATGAGAGGGTGGCACTCATATTCTGAAGGTGCTCATTCGCAGTCAGACAGTACCCATTCGATGCGGCTCTCGCTTAAGTGCATTCTGGTCACACAAAGGAGAACGTCTCAATGTCAGCAGAGAACAAGGCTGTCGTGCTACGTATCGTGGAGGCATTTAACGAAGGCAAATTGGACGTCTTGGATGAGTTTGTCGCTTCTGATTTTGTTGGTCATAACCCGCTAATGCCGGCTGACTCTTGCAGGGCCTGCCGCCCTGAAAGGTTTTTTCGCCGCCTTCCGTGCTGCCATGCCTGATGCTCATCACGCAACCTGGACCTTGATTGCCGAGGTGACTGGTGGCGGTGCATATGCCGATGGCAGGTACATTCACCAAATGAACTCATGGGCATTCCACCGAAGGGGCAGAAAGTGTCAGTTTGGATGGGGAATATCTGGCGGTTGCCAAGAGGCAAGGCTGTGGAATGCTGGTTCAACATGGACACCCTTGGCTTCATGCAACAGCGGGGTCATTCCGCCAATGGTTAGCAGTTCCAACAGCCAGCAGGTGTGGCACTCTGCGGATCGCTACGTCACGCCAGTGCAGTGCTTACTGGGTTATTCAGACTACCGGCAGGCCGGTTTTGTTGTTGACATGCCCGGAATCGCTGATTCCGGGCATGCCGCTGTTGTTCGCCGCTGAGCTAACCGACTGCGGCAACGTCCACCGCTCTTTTCGGAATGCAGAGACCCCAGCCGGGCAGACTGCCGATCCAGTCGTGCCCGCGAACTCCGGCTTGAGGAGCAGCGGCGACGGCGTCGCAGTGACACTCCACTTTGACCTTGGCCTCCATATGCAGCTGCGCGAGCAGGGTCGTCCCCCCCCCCCACGCGTCCAGCACCAGGACCTTGATAAAGCGGTTGAGGGCGTTGCCCAGTTTGCGGGTTAACTCCGCATCCACGGACGGCTGTTGGCGCAGTTACGCCCGCACGTCGCGTGCGGTGTCGTATTCGGCGGGTGGGTTCCCAGGCCAGCAGCAACTGCTTGGGATCAGCGTAGGTCTTGCTGGCCTTGTACGGATGCACCTGCCCGTGTTCCGGGACGCCCGCGGCCCTGGGGCGACGTTGAGCTGCTGGCCCTTCAAGCCGGCCATGTTTCAGTCCCTGGCGAGGGTTCTCCTGCTGATCACTCTCCCCGGCGGATGCCCGCGCGCAACTCGGTGAGTTGTTTCAGTCCCCTGACGAGGGGGTTTGATTTAACATAATGTTAGTGACGTTTTTCGTCACTCATTCGAAAGTGCCTGCTGGCGACAGGTTAAAAAACGTCAATCGATAGATGACTGCTGACGTTTTCCAACTGCCGGCGGCGGATCGTGACGTTCCTAGTTGCCAGCGGATGGCGGTTAGGAATTGCTGACGTTTTGCAGAAACCGGTACTCCTTTCGAGTAGAATTAAGGGTGCCAGCCACTTACCTCTTTCCGAAAGGAGCACCGTATGTTTCATCTTACCACCGGCCTTCGTCGCCTTGCGAGTTGGGGCCAGCGCCGCCAGCGCTCGACGGTGATTGCGTCCGCGCGTCCGCCACGTACGCCTAACCTGCCGCTTGCAGCCTTACCCGCGTTCGTGCGGGCGTGCCCAGTGGCCATGAAGTATCATCATTGGCTGGGCCAGTTGGTCTGGACCCAATTCCCGGAGCGCTCATATGCGGGCGTGGCCCGGGTCACCTATGCCCGGGCGCCCTACGGCGGCGTTCCTGGTCAAACTCGAAGAAGGGTTGGCCAGCATCGGCAACCTGCTCCATGACCTGCCCAATGCCTGGCTGCAAACGCTGCTGGATCAGACGGTGGAGCAACTTGCGGCAACCTGCCCGCCCGGCCACGTCTTTGGCGACGAAATCTCCCTCGATACGAAACTCATCCTCGCCTGGGTCAAGGAAAACAATCCCAAGGAGTTTGTCCCTGACCGTTTTAATAAGCACCGCCAGCCGCAGGGTGATCCCGATTGCAAGCTGGGGTGCAAGGAACGCACCAACCAACGGCGACCGACCCCCCACTCGGAAACCGCGCCCGGCCGCCCAATTGGCCGTGGGCGTGTTCTACTGGGGCTATGGCTCGGGCATCGTCGCCACACGGGTCCCAGGCGTGGGCGACATCGTCCTGGCCGAAACCACCCAACCCTTCAATGCCGGTGAAACTTCGTATTTCTTCCCGTTGATGGCCCAAGTCGAGCAGCGGCTTGGGCGGCGGCCAACCTATGGCGCTCTCGATGCGGCGTTTGACGCCTGGTGCATCTACGAGTGCTTTGCGCCCGGCGGCGGTTTTGCTCGCCATTCCCGGCGCAGCGGGGCAAGACTTGACCAGTGCTTTTGCCGCTGACGGCTGCCCGCTCTGTGCCACCGGTTTCCTAATGCCGGCCAAGCAAACGTTTATCAATCGCAAAGGCCTTGGTACCACAGCCACAGGAGCCTATGCTTGCCCACTCCATTATCCGAGCCAACCGCTCCAGCGTGCGGTGCAGCATTCCAAGTGGGCGGCGGGCGGTGCATCCTGAGACCGTTCCGCCCGGTCCGCTTCCGCATCAGCCCGATCGGATGGCGCCGCCTACAGACGGCTCTATGCCCAACGCACCGCAACCGAACGCCTCTTCAGTCCGGCCAAAGCCCTGGGGATGGAAGTCCCAAGGTGCGTAACTCGGCGTCCATCGTGAACCTGAATACACTTACCTACGTGGCGATCAATCTGCGCACCGCTCCACCGCGGCGGCAGCGCCAGTCGGTGCGGCCAACGGCGTGACGGTCCGTCGCCGTCGCTAAACGATTGATTCGATATGTGAAACCAAGTGGCTGGCAATCTGCTTCGGTTCGAATCTGCGGTAACATCGGACGCCTATCACCACCGCTGTTGACACCAGCGTCACCAGATCCGTCATTAATTCCCAGTTTCAACCGTTTTTAATGCCAACCCTCCTCTGTAGGGTTACGCTCCTGTGACA
>JADJPH010000109.1 GCA_016713335.1 Candidatus Fredericiella danica
CAATCAATGCAATCGATTGTAATTGCTGCAGGTGAAGAACGTCATGAGTTCAGCCAAACCACTCCAGCCCCGTGCGCACGCCGCTTCGCCGACCTCGGCCGTTGGCCATAAACGTCTCGGCTTCGACTGCCGCGGGCGCTGAACGATCGTGCAATGCGCGATTCGGAGAGCGGGCGCGACATCCGACGCGCCGGCGCTGAACACAACTCCAGGCATCTGGGGCGCAGAGCCTGCGCCGGCAGCGCGCGCTCTGACGCTGGCGGTCGTCATCGCGCCGGAGCGGCCAGCCGGAGGCTCGACCGACCCGTTTTGCTCGGGACTGCTGGGCGAGATCGGTTACGTGCCACCCAGCACGGCTACGATCCGCTTCACGCCGACGCGCGCAAGACCTGCGCGACCGGAACGCTCCTTTCTAGCAGCGGCGGCCTGACGGGATTACCACGGTGGCGCGAGCTCTCCGAGCGAACGTTTACACGGATGTCTTGCACGCCGCGACGCTCCTTCGTGGTCTGGGGGCCGGCACTCCCGGAGCAGCCCTATTGTTCGGTCGCCTCCAGCGACGACTTTGCCGGCGGCAAGCATGGACACACATCACCTGCTGCGGCCGCCGCCAGCGGGTCGGGCTTTCGGCGCCGGGTCGGATCGCCTGGAAGTGTCCCTGCGCTATCAGGGTTATGTGGCCGCCCTGGGCGAGGCCGGGCGCACGTTGCAAGAACACGATGTCGCCACGCCATCTGGACGGGCCAGGCCGGGCATGAAGCCATGCGCCGGCTACGGGTCCACGCGCCAGACCTGATGCCGTCTTGGTCAACAGCGTCGTTCATGGCGATGGGCGCCATCGAGGCGTTGCACACCGGGCGCAACGGCCGCAAGCCGTGGCCGGGGCCGGCCACGACGATATCTCCGGGCGACCCATCTGCGCCCCGCAGCTCACCACCAGCGCCAGCGGTTGGGCGACGCCGGGCGGCTGCTGGTCGAGCGGTTGTATGGGTTCTGGGTCGAAGGCGAGGCAGCCGCCCGGTCATGTTGCCCGTGAGACCCGATCCTGCTTAGTCGTGGGGCGCTGCTGCGCTGAGGCTTTTTTAGGGTCGTTGCAACTCGACTGCAATTTTATTGCAGGAAGTATATTGAAGCACCGAAGGAACCGAGATTATGTCCGCCATCACCTACCCGAAGGGATCGACGGACCCAACAGCTTGCGGTTGCGCGGCGACCCGGAGCAACTGTGGGCGAGGGTGACGCACCACTGCCAATGGCCTGCTGAGTCGGGAAGACTCGAACGGCGGAAAATCTGTGCGCCAGCGCCCTGCGACGCGGCATCCGCTTTGCGCCCATCGACCCGCATCGTCGCAGTGCCGGCGGCGCCACGATTTTGCGCGGGCCCTCTTTGCTGCTGGCACGCGCCACGCCGGCGCTGGGCGCAGTTCTGAGAAGCTATGAACTCTGCGCATGCGTGCCGGAGATCGAGTTGCGAAAAATCGGCGAAGCTTACGTCGTCGAGTGACGGCCACCACCGCCTCAGCGCGAGCGCGCCGGGCTTGGACCAGATTGTCGCCCACGCCGTCGAGGTCCCCGACTGATTCTTGGGCCTACGCAGGCTGGTTTATCGGGCGGGATGCGCGGGGTGGGCCGCAAGTTCTCTGCTCGGTTGCGCCAAACGCCGCCCTGAGTTTGTCCTCGTCGGCCTGCGACAGGTTCAGTGCAGTACGGTCGGGTTCAGCTTGCAAGGCGGCGATGCCGCGGTCATCGGTCATCGCGTCGACCATCAGGAAGAGGGCGAGTTGCCCGGTTCAATGGTGGCGCCCACCTTTGCATGAATTTGTCGTCGATGCCAATGTCGCTGAATGCGCCGGCAAGCGCGCGCTGATGGCGCCGATGGCCGGCGCCAGCCAGGGAATCAAGAACAACACGCCGATCAGCATTCCCCAGAACGTTCCGCCCAGTGCGCCCGCTCGCCCAGGCGGTGGCTTGTTTGACTTTGACCTTGCCGCCGGGCAGGCATGTGGAGCTATCTGATCATCTTTTTGATGGTCTTTATCGAGGGGCCGGTGGTCACGTTGATTGCCGGCGCCATGGTGGGAGCCGGCATCCTGCGTCTGGATCTAGCCTATGCAGCCCGCGCGATCGGCAATTTCCTGGCCGATCAGTTCTGGTATTGGCTTGGATGTCGGCGGCCATCGCGGCTTCCTCTATCGCATTCGCTGGGTGCGCAGACGCCGCCGGCAGATCGAAGAGTTTGAAATCAGCATGCAGGACCACGGATCAAACCTACCTGCTCTCCAAAGTGTCGATGGGGCTGTTTACCATTCCCATCTTGATTGCGGCTGGCATTGCCAGGGTGAACTGGGTGCGATTGACGGCAGTGAATGTGGCATTTGAGATTGTCTGGACCGCATTCCTATTGTTTGCCGGCTATCGGTTGGGCGAACATATTGCACAGATGGAGCGCGGGTTGCAGATCGCGGCGTTGGTCGGCGGTGTCGTCTTTTTGGTTGTATTCATCTCCATTTATCGCCGCATTTTTCGCCGCATCGCAGGCCGGTGCGCCACGACTTAACAGGGGGCTATTCCCGAAAGAACGATGCGCGTTCTCTTTGTTGGACAAAGTTATTATCGCAAAGACAACGGCCAGGCCGTTTTGCTGATCCGCCTGGCGGAGGGCTGGCGCGTGCCGGCCGCGAAGTCATGGTGCTGGCGCCTTCCGAACGGCTGGTTGCGCAGCGCTTACTGTGAACGGCGTCACGGTGCAGCGTTACCGCGCTCAACCTGGGCCACAACCTGAACGTGACGGCGTTTTCGGATGCAGGGTGGCGCAGGTGCTGGACGAGTTTCGCCCTGACATCATCCACATCCAGGATCATATGTTCCTGCATGCGCACCACATTGCCGCTGGCCAAACGACGCCACCTTCCGATCGTCGGCACCAACCACTTCCTGCCGGCGAACTGGTCGAACAACCCGTACATTCCGCAGTGTCCAGAACGTGGTGCATCGCGTGATGTGGCACGATATGCTCCAGGTGTTCAACCAGTTGGATGCCGCCACGACGCCAACGGAGACGGCCGTTGCGATCCTGCGCAAGCAAGACATTCGCATCCCGGTCAAGGCGATCTCCTGTGGCGTCGATCCCACGGAGTTCCACCCGCAGCGCAACATCGACCGCAGCCTGATGCGGCGGCGCGAGGGCCTTGATCCGGAGCGACCTGTCCTGCTCTACGTGGGCCGGCGCTCGATCGCGAAGGGGTTGGATGACCTGGTGGCAGGCTGTCTACCAGTGAACGCAGCGACTACCAGGTGGCGATTGCCGGCAAAGGGATGTACAGGATATGTTGATCGAAAAGGTCACAGATCTCCCGCATTAGCGACCAGGTCGTCTTTCCGGGCTTTGTGCCGAGCGGCGATCTGCCGGCTGCTGCTCAACAGCATCGACGCCTTTATGATGCCCAGCGCTGCCGAATTGCAGAGCATCGCCACGCTGGAGGCAATGTCTTGGGCTGCCGATCTTGGCGGCCAACGCCCGTGCGCTGCCAGAACTGGTGCAGCATGATGTCAACGGCCTGCTCTTCAATGCGCACAATCCGGCCAATCTCGCCGCGACAATCGACCGGTTTCTGGCAATGCAGACGCGCTGGCGATGGATGGGCGAGGCCAGCCTGGAAGGGTGCAGCCCGCAATCCAGAACACGATCCAGCGCTATGTCGAGTGGTACGAGAGCGTCTGCGGTCGCACCTTGATCATGCAGAACAGCCAGCCGCTGCGCTACAGCGCACAGATCGCGGACTGACGCAGAGCAGCCGATGGCCGTCTATCAGAGCAGCGAGCAGTTCTATCAGGTGATGAACGACGTTTTTTCCTACGTCATCGAGCATCCACAGCACATCGAATCCTTCACGCGCAGCAACCTGGTGATCCGGATGCGCACCACTGATCCGGACGCTGAAATATTTGCTGGATGGCCGGCAGCCGCCGCTGGAAGTCTTCTACGGCCCGACGCCCGGGCGCGCTAATCTGGAAATCAGCCTTGCCGCCGATCTGCTGCACGAGCTTTGGTTGGGTCGCGAGAGCACCCACCTGGCCTTCTATACTGGCCGCATTCGCACCACGGGGAACCTGCTCAAGGCGATGCAACTGAGCGAGGTCTTCGCCGAGGCAGAACGAATCTACCCGACGGTTGCCCAGTGCTACAGCATTGGCTAGTACTGCTACGTGTTGCGTGCTACGTGTTGCGTGACGAGCCGTAACACGTAACACTCACTCACCCAATTCGCGCCCGAATGTATGGGCTATCCGCCGGTGCTTTGACACCCACTAGAACAAACGTTATAATTCAGCCGCCCAGATTGATGGAGTCCCCATGTCTGCTGTGGGGGCGGGAGAGCCACATGCAAATATCCGGCAGCGTCACAGACGAGGTCAAACAGCGGGTCGACATCGTCGAAGTGATTTCCCGCTATACACAATTGAAGCGGGCTGGCACCGTCTACAAGGGACTTTGCCCGTTTCACAACGAGCGCACGCCCAGCTTTGTGGTTTTTTGCCAACACAGGAACCTGGCGCTGCTTCGGTGCGTGCGGAACCGGCGGCGATGTAATCTCGTTCGTGATGCGCCGGGAAAACCTGGAGTTTCGTGAGGCGCTCGAACTGTTGGCGCGCCAGGCCGGCATCGACCTGGAGCCGCAGCGCGAGCACGGGCAAGCGTCGGTGCGGGAGCGCATCTTCGAGGCGAATGGAGCCGCCGCCTGCTTTTACGAGCATACGCTCCTGCATCATCCGGCGGCAGCGGCTGGCCGGCGCTATCTTGAACGCCGTGGCATCGACGCCGACGCGGTCCGGCTTTCGCCTCGGCTACGCCGCGGACAACTGGTCGTCTTTGCGCGATTTCCTGCTGGACAAGGGCTTCAGCGTCGATCTGCTGCTGGAAGCCGGGCTGATCAAACGGAACGAGGAGCGCAATTCGACCTTACGACATGTTCCGCGGGCGGCTGATCTTCCCCGATCCGCGACCGCCAGGGGCCGCGCCATCGGTTTCTGGCGGTCGGGTGCTCGACGACGGCGTGCCCAAGTATTTGAACACTTCAGAAACTGAGCTCTTTCACAAATCCCATGTGGTCTATGGTCTGGACCTTGCCTACCGTGCCATTCGCGAGCGGGAACAGGTCGTCATTGTCGAAGGCTACATGGATGTCATCGCGGCGCACCAATTCGGCTTCACCAACGTGGTCGCCTGTATGGGAACGGCGCTGACGCCCGAGCAATTGCGCCAGCTTCAGCACTTTACCAGCAACTTTGTGTTGGCGCTTGACGCCGACGCGGCCGGTCAACAGGCGACGATCCGCGGGCTGAACCAGGCGCGGCAGTCGCTGACGCGGGTGCGCAAGCCGGTGGCCGGGCCGGCCGGGTTGGAATTCGAGCAGCGGTTGAACGCCAATCTGTTCATCACCCGGATGCCCGAAGGCCGCGACCCGGATGATGTGATTCGTGCGGACCCGGCGCAATGGCAGGCGGGGATCACCGCGGCCAAGCCGTTGGTCGACTTCTACTTCGACGTCGTCGCCGCTCATTCCGACCTGAACAGCGCCACAGGCAAGGGGCAGGCGGTGGCCGAACTGGCGCCGTTGATCGCCGAACTGGGCGACGATCTCGAACGGCAGCACTATGTGCAGCGGTTGAGCCGCCTGGTGCAGATCGACGAACAGACGATCATCGGGCGGGTGCAAGCCGCCGCGCGTGGCCTGCGCCCACGCAGCAGCGGCAGCGCCGCCGGCAAATGGGGCGGTTCGCCGGCTGAATGGTGACCGGACCCAGCCCGATGAGCCGCCGGCGCCGCTTCTGGACAGCACGCGGACGCTGCAGGCAGCGCCCGTTGCGGTGCTAAATGATCGGTTCGAGCAGGAAGATCATCTGTTGGCGTGTCTGCTCACCGACGGCAACCTCGCTGGTCTGGCTGACCAGCACGCTGGATCGGCTTCATCTTGCTGGCCTTTGTGCTGAAGATTGGGAGAATCCGGAGAACCGGGAGGTCTTTGGGGTGCTAAAACGCTACTTGAGCAGCGCGATGAACCGTGGGATCTGGAACTGTTTCAGGACGCATTGCACGACCAGTTTCACCGGCGCCTGGCGCGTTTGATGGTCCACAGTGCGCAATTGCCGCAGGGAATGACGCCGCTGCTGCGCGAGGATGCCGCCAAGACGCTGGTGCGGATGCGCCTGGAGCGCCTGCGCAACGCCACGATCAGTATCCGCTTCTGCTAGATGAAATGCAGCGCACCGGTGAATGGGAAACTGTGCGAAGTTTTGATAAGATCAATAACCAGAATCTGCGTGAAATCTTGCACCTGGAGCAGGTGATGGTGCGACTGCCGCAGGAACTTTCCCAACGATCACGCGCTGACCGCGGTTTGCGGATTTACCAGCCTTACTGGACCTACGAGGAATTTGATGCCCAAACCACGACCGATGCCGGCCGCTGAAGACCTGGAAACAGACCTGGAAGACGAACTGGAGCCGATCACACCCCTGTCGCGCAGTTCTGGTGGCAGCGAAAGTGAACTGGACGAATACATTCATCTCGGCGAGCCAAAGCCCGCCGCGGATGATCTATTTGGCGACGACCCGCCGGACGGACCAACTCAAGACGAAGAGGAAGCCCCCATTCCCCGGATCGAGCGTGACACCAAACTCGAAGAGGAAATCGAACAGGAAAAATACGTTCCGATCGAAGAATTGATCGCTGATATCCATGAAGTCGGGCAGAGCCTCGACCCGGTGCGCATGTATCTGCGCGATATTGGCCGCCATCCGTTGCTCAGCGCCGACGAAGAGTTGGAACTGGCGCGGCGCATCAAGGTGGGGGTGGAGGCGGACGCCGAGTTGGCGTTAATGGCAACCATCGCCGATGCTGACCTGAGCGACGCCGAGCTGGACCGTAGAGACGCACTGGAACTGGACGTCGTGCGGGGGCGCGAGGCGCACAATCAACTGGCGCAGAGCAACCTGCGCTTGGTTGTGAGCGTTGCCAAGCGCTACATCGGCCGCGGCCTCAACTTCCTTGACCTAATTCAGGAAGGCAATCTGGGGTTGCTGCGGGCGGTGGACAAGTTCGACCATACCCTGGGCTTCAAGTTCAGCACCTACGCGACCTGGTGGATCCGCCAGGCGATCAGCCGCGCCATCGCCGACCAGGCGCGCACGATCCGCATCCCTGTGCACATGGTGGAGACGATCAACCGCCAGTCACGCACGCAGCGCCGGCTGCAACAGGAGTTGGGACGCGAGCCGACGCACGAAGAGATTGCGCTGGAGATGGAGTTTCTGGAGCCGGACGATGTGCGCGTGGTACGCAACGCGTTGGTGCGCAACGCGCGATTGGATTCGGAGACCGCACGCCGGCTGGACCGCGCGGCGGCCAAGGTGCGGCGCATCCAGCGGCTGAGCCAGGAGCCGTTGAGCCTGGAGACGCCGGTTGGCACCGAAGAAAACAGCTTCTTGGGCGACTTCATCGAAGATGACAGCATGCCCGGGCCGGTGGACTCTGCCAGCCGGCGCCTGCTCAAGGAGCAGATGGAGGAGATTCTCGACGGCCTGAGCGAACGGGAGCGCAAAGTGCTGGTCATGCGCTTTGGCCTGGAGGATGGCGTCACCCGCACGCTGGAAGATGTCGGCAAGGAGTTCAACGTGACGCGGAGCGTGCGCCAGATCGAGGCCAAGGCGCTGCGCAAACTGCGTCATCCGCTGCGCAGCCGCAAACTGCGCGACTATCTGGGGTAGACGGCGCCCGCAACGCCTTTCTTGTCAACCAAGTTCGTTCAAGCAGCTTAGTGAAGGGGTTTTTACATGACGCGCGCGGGGTTCTTTGCACGTTTTATGGCGATCATCATCGACAGCCTTGCAATCGGTATCGTGGGTTGGGGTTCTGGCCTGGCTGGCAAGCCTGTTGACGGGCGGTGAGGGCGGGCTCCTGGGGATGATGGCCGGCACCATTGGCATCTTCATCTCCTTCATCCTGCTGTTTCTCAACTTCTTCTACTTCGGCTTGCTCTGGAGCCGCAACGGCCAGTCCTTGGGAATGCGGCTGCTGGGTATCAAGGTGCTGAAGCGCGACGGCAGCCTGATGGGCTTCTGGAGTGCGGGGTTCCGCGGCACCATCGGTTACTGGATCAGCGGCCTGGTCTTTGGCCTGGGCTTCCTCTGGGCGGCGTTCGACGGCAACAAAGAGACCTGGCACGACAAGATCTTCGGCACGGGCGTTTTTAAGGCGTAATCCGGCCCAAAAAAGTTGACAGACCTGCCACTCTCGCCTATACTCCACCCTTGTTTGCGGGCAGTGGTCCTCGGTAGCTCAATCGGCAGAGCATGCGGCTGTTAACCGCAGGGTTGTTGGTTCGAGTCCAACCGGGGAGCCAAAATCTCCTGTCCCTTCAAGAAGGGACAGGAGATTTTTATTGTAGAGACACGCTCCTGGGGGTGTCAAACAGGCACTAATGGGTCATGCGATATTCAGTGGTTTGCCAAGTCGCCAGTGATTCCGGTCACTGTCAAATCAGATTTACCGCCGAAGTCGAGCGTGTACACAACGAAGTTGGCTTCGATGTCGGCGCTCCGCCTAGTTCCATGCGCCTTTGGGATTGTAGAAATACCGTCCAAACTTAACTCGGCCTGTGGTGAAGGTGAATGTTGGTCAGGACTGCCTGTTCGGCGACAAAGAGGGTGATACCCTTGTAGCCCCCAGAATTGAGGGGTGAAAGCCGGCATTCCTTGCAATTGCTGAAATTCACTTCACCACTCGCAATATAGAGACTTACCCCGGCAGCGATGAACTTTACATTGGGTCCGTTGACTGTGATGCCTTTCTCAATCCAGTATTCGCCAGAGGGCAATTTTAGTTCGTCCTTTGAATTCAGACTGATGCCGCCAGTATAGCAGAAGATGTCTCTCTCAAGATCGGCGGTGCTCTCAACCCGCTCAGATGAACAGTTGCTGGGTTTACTCGGTTCCGCCAGGTCGACAAACGGATCTGTCAGCACTTCTGAACCGGTGATTGGTTTCTGATTGAAGATACTTAGGTTCGTTGTGCTACCAACGATCTGCACCAGCACCGAGGCGGCAATTGGAACCGTCATCATGCAGGCTACGGCCTTTGCAGGGGCATCGAATGTACCATTCCAGACCAGCGATACCAGCAAGGGGCGGACATTCTCATTGATCTGTACTATGATGCACCTGCGTCCGTATTTCTCTTCGAAATTGACGGCGACTGTGTTACCCGTGCTATTGTTGTAGTAGTTTTCGCGCGCATAGGTCAGTGCGGTGGTGCGCACTTATTGCTCAATGGAAGTTGCACAGAACCCGCCACTGCCGCCGCATCCGCAGCATTCTGCGCCGTGCGGCGATGAAAGTAGAGGTTGCCAACATCAATGACCAGGCCGACGAAGACGAGCAAGATCGGCAGCATCAGCGATACAAGGATGATCTGCTGGCCCTCTTCCCGGCCAATGCGTGCATACATATCCCGCCTCCTAATTCTGCACGACCATAGTCGCCGAGTCCACGAATGGAATAGTAAGGTTGGGCCAAAACAAACTAGTAATGGTTTGCGTCTCGTAGTATACAGTCACTTTGACCGTGCTGCCGCGCGTGAGTTCCGTAGGACTCCAGGTCACTTTCATGTGGGCCGGGTCCAGCCCAACCGCCCGTCCCTTCACGTAGTCCTCCAGGTCAGTGCCGCTCAATGGCGACTCAGAATCCTTACTGTGAACAATTGCGAAGCGCGCTCCTTCGTTTGCTGCCTCAGACACGGTCAGATAGTTCCAGAAGATACGACTGCCATCCATGATGAAGATCACCAGGGTAAAAAACAGCAGTGCGGTCATCGCAAATTCAATCGCTGCCTGGCCCTGCTCTGCCCGCAACTGTTTCATGGCATGATCCTCCTTACTACCGTGCGCGAGAGGGTAATCTCGCTGGGGACACCGGGAAAGGTGATCAGATCGACAATCTGGCAACTGACGGTGACACTGACGTTTGGGTTGCCACTTTCGTCGGCTCTCCCACGCTTGATACCGTGGGATCGTCGCAATGCCAGAGTTCGGAATCAGCCAACGCTGCGAGTCGAATGTTTGCCAAATCACCAGCTGCGTTCGCGCTGGTCGATGCGTACATGGCACCGATGTTGGCGGCGTTGGTGACGCTGATCAGGGTGCGGAAAATGAAGCCGAAATTGACGATCCCGACGATGAGTACGATCAGAATCCCGAACGTCACGACGGATTCAATCAATGCCTGACCACCCTCCGCGCGGAATCCGGCGGCGCCCGTCTGATGCTGTACGCAATTCGGGAACTTGGGTGTTGACATAAATCCTCGAATGCCAATGCCTGGAAGGCTCCTTGCTTGCAAGTGCAAGACAATTCTCCAGGGCTGACATATATTTGTCGCTACGATTAATTCTACTAAATCGCGCAGCGAATTAATCGGCGTTTTGACCGATTTTTAGTCCTGTAGACGATCCAGTTTCGGTGAATTCTGCCCGTGTCGCCTGGCTCACTTAGGGTGAGGGGTGGCGGGGGGAGGTCTGTTCCTCATGGGGGCCAGGGGTCGGGTGGACCGGGCGGGGCGCGCTCTCGCAGTCTGCAGGGCCGGCGCCAGACAGGTCGCCCTTGGCCAAGGCGAGGGCGGCAGGTCTGCGGGGCAATCGCGCGTCGGGACAGGGCTGAGCACAGGGGCAGGTCTGCGCCCGTAGGCCAGGGCTGCAGCTGGGCGTAGCCCCCATCCAGTGGCCAGCAACTGTTCGCCCTCAAAGTGCGCCATCAACTCGAGTGTGTCCATAAACAAAAACAGCCGTTTCACCTTCTGCCAAGCAAGGTGAAACGGCTGTCATCATGCCTGCACAGGCAGGAAACGAATTGCTAGGGGCGACCGGTGGGGATTGAACCCACGACATCTAGAGCCACAGTCTAGCCATCCACAAAAAATCTGGCGAACAACAAGACTTCTAATCTTGTTGTTCGCCTTTTTTTGTTTCAATTTCCGACGATCTTCATCTTCTCCGAGTACTCGCGCAAGACACCTTCATCCAGCCATTGAGCGTAAAAACGTATCGTGGTCGTGATCTGCGAGTGCCCAAGAATCCTCTGAACAAGGCTCATGTCTGCACCAGCTTGATTAAGCATGTACATCGCCAAACCATGCCGAAAGCTATGCGGATTGAGAGTGCGCAGGCCGGCATCTCGGCAACGCCGGCGCAGCATCTGATAGATCGCCGACGACGTAAGCGGAGTATCGTCCGCCCTGCCGTGGCCGTTGGCCGCAAGGAACAATTGCGGAATCGTCGATGGTGGACGCACAAAAAGGTACTCGACCAGCGCCCGCTCCACAGCCGGCAACAGCGGAACCGACCTGTCGCTGCCGCCCTTACCCTGCCGCACCAACAATTGATGCTCGCCGACGCGGAAATCCGCCGGTATCAGCCTGGCCGCCTCAGAACGTCGCACCCCGCACAGAAACAAGGTTGTGACCACGAGCCGATCTCTCACGTCTAGCCAGGTGCGACGCTCGATTGACTCAAGCAGCATCAGATACTCGTTTAGTTGCGCTCGGCGCGGTTCAGTAGTGGGCACTTTGGGCTTCATGACGCCATCCATCGGATTGACGTCGATATAGCCCTCGGCATGCAGGAACTTATACCAGGACCTGAGCGCCCGCCAATGACCGGCAACGGTGGCCGGCCTGTTGCCCTTCTTGCCGGCGTCTTTATCGCCGCTGCGGCTGGCGGCCAGATACGCCCGAATGTTGGCTGTGGTTTGAGGCCGGTCGCCAAGCCACTTTAGATATCGCTGCAATTGCAGGCGATACCACTCCACGGTGCCGGCGCTGTGGTTGAGCGCAAGCTGATAGGTCAGGAAGTCGGAAATCTGTGATGTCATCGGTGGTTATCCTTCGTTAAGGGTTTTAGAGGAAAAGTGCCACCGTACGACACCTTTGGAAATACGAATGTTAGCCATGTGCCAATTGTGGCAGAAATCGGCAAAGTCCGGAGAAAAAAAGCCGAGAAAAAGCAGCAAAGAGGACACCATGACGAA
>JADJPH010000110.1 GCA_016713335.1 Candidatus Fredericiella danica
GACGACCGATCCCAAACTCACCAGCGCCCCTAACGATCCTGCAGTGGTCGGGCAACAGTTACAGCGCAATTCCGCAGCATCCCGGCCGGGAAACTTGAGTCAAGCCCCAAGCCAGCGTACCATTCTGGTGGTAGCAGGCGCACTGCTCGCCATTGCCTTCCTGGCCGCGTTTGCGCTTTCACTGGCCCAACTAGCCACATAACCGGCAACGGTAGGGCCACGGCGGCCCCGCGTGTCCCCACGTTGTCGGTTACCCTGAACATCCCACTGGTCAGTAGAAAATCGCGTTGGCCCCCTACGCATCCCACGCTCGTAGGCGCGCACCGATGCCTCCAGGTCACGATTCAGTTCCTTGCACTTGTCGGCCAAATTCTTGATGTATGGCTTGATCATCTCAATAAATGCGATGACGGCGCCGCCACCCACCAGACCGATAAAGGCTGTGGCCTTGAGCGTATTGACGAGAATCTCCAGCGTCTGATTCACCATGTCCAGGACTTCGCCGATGTTGCCGAAGTTCTTGGCCACCTGGTGAACGGCTGGAATATCCATGTAGACTTCATCCATGGTGGAGTTCCTTTTGGGCTAGAAATTGACAATGTTGCCGAACGTATCACCCAGAGAGCTGGCCATCGACTGGGCCTGCTTGTCAGCATCGTCGATGATGTCCATCGCCCGTTGCAGGTTGCTGCTCATGAAGGTGATATGGTCCATCACCTGGCCAACGCCCGGGATCATGAGCGAGGACACTTCTTCCACAAATGCGTTTGCGCCCTGCCCGATCCAGATGCCGCCCACCACCTGCTGCACCATGGCACGCATCGGCGCGAGCGCCTGGTCCTGTACAATGTTCAATTGTTGCATCAAGCCGGATAGAACGTTCTCTAGAATCTTGCGCGCCATCCGAACGAGAAATCCAAATAGAGACATCGGTCGTCTTCCCCTTTCTGACTAGGTACTCATCACCTGCCGGCTACCTGAACCGCCGTACTCGCACCGTGCGGCAGCGACCGTAGCCCGATCAGAACATGCCCTTGGATTGCCGGTCGGCCTCCTGTGCATAACGCACCGCGGCCCTGATATCACCATCAAGTTCGTTGAACTTAGCGGAAAGCTTGTTGATCGCCGGGCACAGTTTGCCCCGAATTGCCTCAACGAAGGCCTGACCACCATTGCCAAGCAACGCACCATCTTCCAGCACAGTTGCGAGGTTTTGCATCTCCTGCAACGTATCTTTGAGTTGCTCGGCCCCTTGCTTGAAGGTGCGGCTCATCTCTTCCATATCCGGGTAGACCACTCGAATTTCGTCAGTCATTCACGCTTACTCCTCTCAAAGGTGGACAAGTCAGTCACTAAAGCTAGACATGCTACGACATGGAATCGCAACGGAACGCCCTCTAGCTGATTCTGAACGGCGCGGCAGCCTCCTCATCAGCCTGCTTCATCGTCTGGGAAATGTTCTTGGTCGTCGTCGAGGCCTCGCCCAGCGCGCTCTGGAGCCGCGTCACTGAAGGCAACACCAGGCTCCGCATCTCACGGAAGAACGCGTCCGAACCGCGGCCGATCCAACTGCCATTTTCCAATGGCTCCATCGCTCCACGTACACTCTGCAACATCTGCTGGATTTCGCTTTGCGCTCTTGCGAAGCGCTGGGCGACCTGCTCCAGCTCGTCATACGACGCTCTCACCTCGTCTGACATGGTCGGGTTTCTCCTTTACGATCCTACAAAATTGCGCTGTTGAATTCCCTACTGAACGTACACATGGCAGTGCGCTATGACTCACGGCGTCCTGGCAACTATCGCTTTAGGTGCGCCGCTTTCAACCCAAGATCCAAACAGCACAGGGAATGGAAAAGCTTCCTCCCTCCCCAGTGCGCTGCAGCCAGCGACTCCACGGATTCTCTCCACTATATAGTTTTCATAAAATTGATCACTGGAAAGGGGTCCAACGTTGGAGGAAAGACCGCCGCTCCAGAAAGCTATACAGCACGTTTACAACATCAATGGTATTGTTCAGCTACGCATGTCCTGGTTCTACCAAACCAGGAGGTAGATCGATCTACGCCGTCTCAACCACTGATACTGCTTGCCAATGCGATCCCTGAACTGTAACAACGGAATGGTGCTGAGCATCACCTGCGCCTGAGGTCTGCCAACGGAATGGCCGGTGAGGAGCACCCGCCATTCCGATTCCAGCAATGCTGTGGAAAGCATAACGGAAACTGTGTTGCATTTCAAGTCCCAAAAATCGGAGTCCGATACGTATATTCTTTCCCAGTAATTCCCAGACGTGCACACACAAAGTTCCGCGGCACGGAACTACTTCGTTGGCCTTGCACCTGCCGCTGCGAAGCCATAGGGGATCACGAAAACGATTATTGCGTGCAGTACGATATTCAGCTATAATCGCACCGCATGCAATATCTCGGCATGTAGGTTACCTCGGCCAACAGCAGCATTTGCACCGGAAATTTAGAATATCGTTACTTGGCAGCCACCTGACGGCAGCATCCGTCTGTTCGTTGAAGTCTAGAACCCGACTGGAGCGGCGCAATGCGATCGATTATCTCGCCCGATCCGTGATTCTCGTCACCTCATCTTGGCTGGTGCGCTCCTCCTTGGCGCCGTTGCCCAGGTGCACGGTCAAACCGATTCACGGCCGGTCTTTGTCATCACCGGCGTTGATGTCACGAGTTTTCCCGACATTCAGGTGACGGCGTTCGGGGCAAATCTAGGTGGTGAGTTGGCCTCACTTCCCGCGGTCCTAAAGGAAGATGGCGTGGAACAGCCGATCGTCGCCAGTGAACCAGCGACCGTCGGCGTGGCAACCGCCTTCCTCCTCGACGCATCAAGCAATATTCGCGACCCGGGAAACACCGGCGACGCACGCAATGTGGAAATCGCCAAGGCGGTGAATCGTTTCGTGGAAATGCAGGAATTGTCCGCCGCCACTGACTGGCTTGCGGCGTACACGGTTAACGGCGCCGGCGACGGTTTTTCGCAGATTGCCGACTGGACCCAAGATCATCAGGCAGTTGCCAATGAACTGAGCCTATACGCCCCAGAAGCGCTTCCGGACAGCACGCCGCTCTTCGGTCTCATCAAGTATGGTCTCGATCAAATCGAATTGGCGCCGGTGCCGCAGAATCTGCGTCGCTCTTTGGTGGTATTCTCCGACGGCTTCGACGCCTTGAGCGCTGTACAAATCGACGATATTGTCAATCGCGCCAATCGGCTCGGCGTTACCATCCACACAGTGATGGTGGGGCCTGAGGCGGAAGCGCGCCGGCAGAATCTGCAGCGTATTGCCGATGTGACAGATGGCCAATACCTGGTGTACTCCTCGCTGCAGGATATGGAAGGCCTGGGGAGCCACCTGGCCAGCGAACGCGAGCAACAGCGCTATCTCTATCGCCTAACCCAGGCAGAACCAAAGACCGTAGAAGTGGCAGTCACGACACCGGGCGGACGGACCTTGCGCGACGAGGCGGCATTTCCAACTGTGCCTGCCCAACCAGCGACAATGACGATCCAGCAGCCATCTAGCGGCAGCCGCATTGAGCGCAGCGGCGCCACGCCGGATACGCCAATTGGCGAACTAACACCGGCATCGCTCACCATTGTGCTGGATGTGCAATGGCCAGACGGTCACCCGCGCACTTTTGACCGCATCGAATATGAGCTGAACGGCAAGACCGAGGCGACCACCGCCGAGCCATTCACCTCGATCGAGTTTCCGATTGCGGACCTGGATGCCGGCAACTACACCTTGCGCGCACTTGCCATCGACGAATTGGGGATTGAAAGCAGGGCGGCGCCCGTCTCATTTGCGGTGAATGTGAGCCTGCCGGCACCTGCGCCTGCAACCGAAGCAAGCGCAGCGCCAGCAGCGGACACCTCCGCCAACGACACCGGGGCCAACGACACCGGGGCAACGCCGGCGATAGCCGAAGCAGTAGGCGAAAGCAACGCGCCGGCAAACACCGCAGCGTCATCACCCACGGAAATCGTCCTGCTCCCGGATGGCGCCGACACACTGCAAGGCAGCACCTGGCGCATCCCGATCGCCAACATCGATGTTGCGTATGGTTCGACAGCCAGCGGTGAACGCCAGTTGCGGATTGGTGACAGCACGATTCCGCTCATTCCGGCAATTGCCATGATCTCGCTCATCCCGCTGGCGGCTGTGCTCGCCGCCCTCTACTTCGTCAGGCGTAGGAACGGAAATGAACTGGCCCGCGGCGAGCCGCTCCCCATCTATGCAGGCGTCACCGGTGAGAACATCTCCACCGTGGTGGACGCGACTGCGTACGACCTGACAGAGGATGCCACTGAAGCCCAACCAATTGTCGACTTTGAGGCGCCTGCGTCACTTCATTACGTCGAAGGTGGCGACAGCCTGCCGAAAAAGCTCAACATTGAAGGTGGGCGCGAAGTGCGGATTGGACGCAAGGCGGCCTTCTGTGACCTCATTATCGATGATCAGCGCGTCTCACGCTTGCACGCATCGATCCAGGAAAACGAGACGATGGCAACTTCTACATCAAAGATGAAGGTAGCGCTGGCGGCACATTTGTCAATCGGCGTAAGCTGCGCGTCAACGACAGCAGGAAGCTGGTCCACGGCGACATCATCAACTTCAATACCGTGGCTTATCGGTTTGAACTTGCGGAGCCTGAGAAGGCAAGCGAGGCATGACATGCGCCTTATATACACGATTTTCGTCCAGTAAATGCTGATGTAATGTCGATTCCGTGAGCCGAAAATGCCAACCCCTACCCTCAATATCGGCCCGTACCTCTATCTGCCGAGACATCAGCTCGATGAGACCAAGATGTCTACGATCTGGGTTGCCCAGGAGCAACGCGCGTCAGAACACAATCGAGCGGAGGAGAACCAGGTTGTCCTCAAGATCGCGCGCCTGAGCGACAAACAGTACAGTCTCACCAATCAGCGCGCCATCGAAAACGAAGAAAAGTGGCTGATGTCACTGCGCCACCCCAACGTCATCCGCCTCCGGCCGATTGCAGAGGTGCACAGTTCCCGGCAGCAAGTTTATCGCGCTCGCTCCGATCTGCCGGGCAACCCCTGGTTTCTAGTCACCGACTTCTTGCCAGGAGGGGACCTCAGCTCGCTGCTGACCGAACGCAGGCGCCTTTCGTCGGCGCTGGCTATCGAGATTGTTGAGCAAGTTGGCAATGCCCTTGTCTACATTCACCAGCACAACTGCGTACATTGCGACATCAAGCCGCGCAATATTTTGTTTCGCCGGAAACCCACGGGCGATGCCCTGACCTTGGAATCGCAGCCGGTAGTCATCGATTTTGGCATTGCCAAGAACCCGATCGACGGCAAGCAACTGGTCTCAGGCACGCCACGCTGGATTACCCCCGAAATGGCAGAGGCGATGCGGGTGGTGACAAAACTGGAGGTTGATTCCTCATGGGATGTCTATGCGCTCGGGCTGGTGCTCTACAATGCAATCACCGGTCGAAAACCCAGATTGGATGTGCCTGGACCTGGCTCCTGGGATCGCATCACCCCTGCCGACCTACAATCGGATCACACGGTGAGCGATGCCCCAGCACTTGCCGCCGAGCTGAACCGGCTGCTGTTGAGTGCCACCGCCACCGCTGCAAGCGAGCGCGTTAGTGCCGCCACATTTCTAAACCAGACACAGCAGCTTCGCAGGTATGTGCGCGTTTCACCGCAGCCGGCCGGACAACAGCGGCCGGCGCCGGATCGTCGCACCGGATGGTGGGTTTTGGGTGCGTTGACAGCCGCCGCGCTCCTGTTTTTCGCCGTTGTGTGGCTAAATCAGCGCCCCACAGGCGTTCTACCGTCGCCAGATCCGCAGGCGACCCCTCCGATCTCAGCAACGGATGCTGCCGGCGGCAGCACAGGCACAGGCGCGCCACCGCCGCAAGCGGCACTCCCCGGACAGGCGGCGCCGCCAGAACTTGCGACTGACAGCATGCCTCCGGCGGCTGCTCAGCCCGCGTCGGCTTCGGTGACGATTACACCGGATGAGAAGCCAGCAGGCGCACCTGTAAATGAACCGGCGCCTACATCCACTCGCGCACAACTGACGTCGACCCCGCTGCCGCCACCGACGCCACGGCCGCCACCGACGTCTTCATCAGCACGCAGCCCTGCGGTGGGAACACCTGTTGGGGGTGCGCAATCTACGCCGCGCCGTTCGCCCATCCGCAGGCGCCGGGCTTACACCGGATCTTGCGATCTCATTGCTAGAGCCGGGTCCCAATGCGGCTGGGCGCGGGACCGTACGGTTCCGTTGGCAGCCGGACCGCCCTACTGGCCCGAATGATTGCTATGAACTGCGCTTCTGGGAAGGTGGACCAGAACAATGGGTAAGCGGCTTTGGACTCATGGCCCACACGCGCAGAACGGATGCGATCCTCCAACTGGATGAAGGGTTGGAGCAATCACTCGGCGCCAATCGCTTGCGCGAAGGCGTCACCTACTCGTGGGCGGTGCTGCAGGTGGCCTGTGATCCATATCGCGCCCCCGAACGTGTGAACAGTGAAGTCCGTCGATTTACTTACACCGGGCAATAGCGACAAAAATGGCTACTGTGCGGTGAGTCAGGTGAAGGAGCAGCGATGGATGGCGCAATAATCTTTGGTAAGCCAGCCCAGATCGGCCTATCGACGAACAAAGGGGCGCGCGACAAGCGCAACGATGATCGATCCGCGGCCTTCACAGGGACGAATGAAAGTGGTCAACCGGTGCAATACCTGGTTGTTGCCGACGGCGTCACCA
Source organism: Candidatus Fredericiella danica (assembly GCA_016713335.1). Lineage (GTDB taxonomy): Bacteria > Chloroflexota > Anaerolineae > Caldilineales > Caldilineaceae > Fredericiella > Fredericiella danica. Next base: position 6,786 of record JADJPH010000110.1, read on the forward strand.
GCACACATGGCGGCGATCAAGCCAGCGATATTGCAGTGCAGCAGCTACAGAAATTACTCCAGTCGCCGGGTGATCGGCCGGTTAGCTCGCGCATCGTCGATGCAATACAGGCAGCGAACCAGGCAATTGTTGATGCGGCCGCGCAGAACCCAGAATTCAAGGGCATGAGCACGACGCTCGTGCTTGCGGCGATCGAGGGCAATTGGCTGTATGTGATGCACCTTGGCGACAGCCGCGCCTATCTTGTGCGCGGGACGAACATCTACCAACTGACGCTCGATCACACATGGGTGCAGGAAGCGATTGACGAGGGGCGCATCACGCGCGAACAGGCAACAGTACATCCAAACCGCCATGTAATCAAACGCTATCTAGGCGTGCCCGGCAACTTGAACATCGATGGTCGCATCCTTGCGCCTGCGGCCGGCGCCACAGCCGCGCCACGGCAATGGCTCGAATTTCTCACGTTAGAGGATGGGGATGCGCTTCTGCTCTGCTCTGATGGCGTCTACGGCCGGATCGACAGCGCGGAGATCATGGCCACTGTGCGTACCAACCTGCAACGGCCGCAGCGGGCGACCGATCAACTCATCGGATTGGCGCTGAAGCGGCAGGAGCCTGACAACATCACGGCGCTGTTGCTCACCACAGGCGGCGGCGACGTTGCAGCAGTTGGCGCCCCCTGGGTCAAGTGGGCGCTGGCGGCGGCGTTTGTCGTGCTTGTTATGGGCGCCGCGTCATTTTTGGGATGTTTCGTACACCGGCGCAAGATCCCCAGCCGGAGCCTGCCGCCGGAATCACAGCCGGAGTCACCGCCGCTACGAGTGACTTGGGTCCGCCCGTTGCCGTCAGCACTGCGCCGGTCACCAGTGCGCCGCAAGAAGTCGCCGTGGTCGCCACGGCGACGCCTAGCAGCACCGCCTGCGTCACCATCTGCGTCGCCGTCTGAACCACCTGCTGCAACTTCGACGCCACTCACGGCGGCAGACGCGACCGCATCTGATCTTGCGCAGGCGCCTGCATCAGCGACCGGTTCGCCGGAACAAACGCTTGTCGAGACGGCAACAACTGGGTTGGCGGCCGGCGCGGATGGTTCACTGACCGCCACAAGTTCACAAACACCACAGGCGGGTGCATCGTCAAGCGCAACCGCGCAACCGGCGCGTATCGCTGCCGCGCCAGGTCGTGGGACGCCGACCCCGCTGGCCGCCACGAGCACGCCATTACCATCTGCAAC
>JADJPH010000111.1 GCA_016713335.1 Candidatus Fredericiella danica
CCTTCGCCGCACCTGCATAGAAAACGAGGACTGGTTCTTCAGCACCTGGAACCCGGACTTCGTCATTGACCCGGCCACAGGTCGTCATTATGGCTTCGAAGATGCGCCGGAAGATCTGCTGGTCAAGAATCCGGATTGCTGGGTCTTGCACCCTGGCGCCCAATGGCATGGATTTGCCGATCTGGAAGACGGTTACTGCATGCTGGATCCGATCAAGGTCTCCGTCGTCACTCCCGGCGTAACCTATGATGGTGACTTCACGGAACCGGGTATCCCGGCGACGTTGGTGACGGCCTACCTGGATCACCGCGGCATTGAGGTTGAAAAGACAACCGATTTCACCATTCTCTTCCTATTCTCGATCGGTGTCACCAAAGGGAAATGGGGCACGCTGGTCAACGCCCTGCTCAACTTCAAGAAGGACTATGACACCGACGCACCGCTGACGGAAGTACTGCCGGAGATCGTCGCCACCGATCCCGTTCGCTATGCCGGCATGGGACTGCGCGGCCTGGCCAACGAGATGTTCGCGCAGTTGAAAGCGTCTGGCCAGCTCAAGCTACAGGCAGATGCCTTCTCGGCATTGCCCGAACCCGCCATGACGCCCAACGCCGCTTACCAAAAACTGGTGCACGCCGAAGTGGAACAGGTGGCCGTGGACGACATGGCGAACCGCATCGTCGCCACCGGCGTCGTCCCCTATCCGCCGGGTATCCCAATGTTGATGCCAGGCGAAAAGGCCGGTCCACATGATGGCCCCTACCTGGGCTACCTGCGGGCGCTACAAGCCTGGGACAACCGCTTCCCCGGCTTCGCGCACGACACCCACGGCGTCGAACTGATTAACAACAAATACTACATCTACTGCCTGAAGTAACCGTCTTTCTTTGTCTCTTTGTCTCTTTGTCTCTTTGTCTGTCATTCTTCCTCCCACAGGAGGTCACTTTCCGATGTCCAACAACGCTCAAAAAGCCCTCGGCGTCTTTGCCCTCGCCATGATCAACGTGGCGGCCGTCTTAAGCCTACGCAACTATCCCTCCATGGCCGTCTACGGCTGGTCCTCGATCGGCTGGTATGTGATCGGCACCATTACCTTTTTCATCCCGCTGACAATGGCCGGCGCCGAATTAGCGACTGGCTGGCCCAGTGGCGGCGGCGTCTACGCCTGGGTGCGCGAAGCCTTCGGCGAACGCGCGGGCTTTGTCGCCGTCTTTTGTGAATGGTCCAATAATCTGGTCTGGTTTCCGACGGTGCTGGCGTTCATTGCCTCCACGTTCGCCTATGTTTTCAATCCGGCATTGGCCACCAACAAGCTATTCATGTTTGTGGTGATGATGGTGGCATTCTGGGGAACCACGCTTGTCAGTCTCGCTGGCGAAAAAGTATCCAGTCGCTTCGGTTCCTTTGGCGTCATTTCCGGCTCAATCGTGCCGGCAATCCTGATTATCGTGCTCGGTTTCGCCTACGTCTTCATGGGCAAACCGATGGCGTTGCCGGCGTTCACACCCAGCGCCGCGATCCCGGAGATCAACCTGAGCACCCTGCCCTTCATTGCCACGGTGGTTCTGCTCTTTGCAGGCATGGAGATGGCCGGCTTTCATGCACTGGAAGTTCGCAATCCACAGAAGGACTTTCCAAAGGCCATGGCCATGTCGGCCATTATCATCTTTGTCCTGACAGTGGTCGGCACGCTCGCCATCGCCATCGTGGTCCCTGTCTCACAACTCAACCTCGCGGCAGGTCTCATGCAGGCCTTTCAGATCTTCTTGGCTGCCTTTAACCTGACCTGGTTGCTCGCACCGTTGGCATTACTGGTGGCGTTGGGGGGCGTTGCCCTGCTCGGCTCCTGGTTAATCGGACCGGCACTGGGGCTGGGCGAGGTCGCCAATCGCGGCCTGATGCCCCCATTCTTCAGCCGGACCAACCGGCGCGGCGCGCCGACCGGCGTGCTGCTCCTGCAGGCCATCCTTGGCACCATCATTTCAATGCTTTACCTGTTTATCCCCAGCGTCAGCGCAGCTTACTGGATTCTCTCGGCGATGACCGTCCTGCTGCTCTGTATCGTCTATCTGTTCGTGTTTGCTTCGCTGAATCGTTGCGCATCAGCAGCCAACCGGCGGTGCCGCGCGCGTTCAAGATCCCTGGCGGCATGGCGGGTGTCTGGATAGTCGGCGGCGTCGGCTTTGCGGCCTGCGCGTTCACCTTCTTTGTCAGCCTGTTTCCGGCAGGAGGCACGGGCGTCCCGATCCCTGTCTACATGGGGATCATGCTGCTCGGTACGGCGCTGCTCGCCTTGCCCCCCCTCGTCTTCATGCATTTCCGCAAACCGAGCTGGCTACCCGCCGGCGCAGGCGCCTCATCGCCTCCCGCCGCGGGCAAGGATCAGGGTACGACGAATGCAGCGGCAACGAAGAAAGGCAAGTAAGCCATGAAAACCATCAGTCGCGGCAGCCTTATCCTGCTCGCAGCATTACTCTTGATTGCCTGTGGTCGCTCCGAGTTTACCAGACCGGTAGACCTGGCAATGATCGAAACTGCGGTGGAGACCGCAGGGCTGCAGCGGTGTGTCGAAGAAGACCTGCTGTGGGACATCACACCGGGTTTTGTCGTTGCGGCAAGTTCTACGAACTTGGCCTCGACTGCACTACGCACGATCCCAACCGTCCGGGCGCCCGCGCCTGGGCCGCGCAATTTGACAGCGCCGAGGCACGTGATGCGGCGACGCTCAGCTTGAGACCGGGCGGCGCCATCTGGGCAATGGCATCGCGTGGACGCGCGGTCCCTTCTTGGTGGTGTTGGAAGGGCCGCAGCGCAGTGAAGTAAGAGCACGACTGACGCTAGGCGGCACTGCCGCATCGCCTAAGCTCCAACGTCAAATCACGAGTCCTCAGGTGCATCCCTTCGTTGCATCATCGACACACGAGCATGGAAGTGAAGTAACCGCATCCCATTCAGGGGTCACAACCAACGCCGTGCCAACGTCCGCCAAAACGGCAAGCCACAGGTTTCCGTATCCGAGCAACACGGCGCCCATGAAGATCGCCTTTACCCCAATGGCGAGTGCAATATTGAAACGGATCGTGCCAAGCGCCGCTTTGCTCAAGCGCAAGCGTATGCCAACTTGCCCAAATCATCACCCATCAACGCCACGTCGGCGGTCTCCAGCGCCTGCGCCGTACCGGCGCCCATCGCAACGCCCACGGTCGCCACGGCAAGGGCCGGCGCGTCGTTGATGCCGTCACCCACCATCGCCACCGCACCGTATTCCGCCATCAGCGCACGGACCACTTCGGCCTTCTGCTCCGGGAGCAATCCCGCATACACTTCATCCACGCCCGCCTCGTCCGCAATCCGGCGGGCAGTGGCCAGGTTGTCGCCGGTCAACATGACCGTATGCTGCACGCCGGCCGCACGCAGCGACGCAAGCGCCGCCGGGCTGGATGGGCGGAGCGTGTCCGCCACCACGGCATAGCCGCAATACGCGCCGTCCGCGCCAATCAACATGGGGGTCAGACCGCGACTGGACACATCCTCAATCTCGTCGCAGACGCTGGATGGATGCGCCACGGCCTGATCGAAATACCCGTGGCTGCCCACAATAACGGTACGGCCATTGACTGCCCCCGTCACACCCCTGCCCGGCATGGAGGTTACCGCTTCGGCCACCGGATACCGAGCCAGCAACCCCCGATCGGCTGAGGCCTCGACAATCGCCTGCGCCAACGGATGTTCACTGCGCCGCTCAACTGCGCAGGCCAATGCAAGCAGGTCGTCGCATCGAGCGCAGTCACCGCTTGGATTTTCGCAGTCGACCGCTCGATAGGCCACGACCGCGGGCGCGCCTATTGTCAACGTACCGGTCTTATCAAACGCCACGGCGCTCACGGTCGCAAGCTGCTCCAGATACGCCCCCTTTGATCAAAATCCCGTTGTGTGCGGCATTCGAGATGGCGCTGATCACAGTCACCGGCGTGCTGATGACCAGCGCACAAGGACACGCGATCACCAGCAATTCAAGCGCACGATAGAAAGACCCCTGCTCGCCCCAAAGCGGGACGCCGCCAAGCAAGGGCGGAAGGGCCGCAACAAAACACGCAAGAATTACCACCGCAGGCGTATACCAACGCGCAAACTCGTCGACAAACCGTTCTGCCGGCGCCTTATGCTCCTGCGCATCTTCCACCAACCGGATGATCCGGTTGAGGGTGTTATCGGCTGCCAACTGGGTCACTTCGACTTCCAGCGCGCCCTCACCGTTGATGCTGCCGGCGAACACTCCATCGCCGGCGCCCTTGTCGACTGGCACGCTTTCACCGGTGATCGGTGATTGATTGACTGCCGAAAACCCAACCGCCACGCGACCGTCCATGGCAATCCGTTCGCCCGGCTTCACCACCATCCGATCGCCAATGACCAGATCGTCGACGGCCACCAGTTGTTCTTCAACCCCACAAAACGGACAAGGTCCCCCCAGATAACCATCCACGCCGAGATGACCGGCGCAGTCAATACAGGGGCGCAACACGACAGCGGTGTTTGGCGAGACCGCGAGCAGTGACCGGATCGAGGTGCGCGCTTGCTCCATCGTGTAGCCTTCAAGTGCCTCACCGATCGCAAACAGCACCATGACCAGACCCGCTTCGCTGTATGCGCCAATGAGGATGGCGCCCCCGGCAGCGATGGTCATCAGGAGGTTGATGGTGATCCGGTGGTTGATCACAAGGGAGCGCCACGCGCTGCGTGCAATTGGGTACCCCGCCAGTACGAGCGCAGCCACCGACATCAGGTCAAAAACCGGGCTGTGAACGCCCAGCATCGGGAACAGCTCGCCAAAGATCAGCCCCGGCAGGATCAAGAGTGCGCCCAGCAGCGCAAAGATGGTTTCTCGGCGGCTGAGCAGAAAACGCAGGAATCCAGCGGCGCCATTTGCCGGCAACTGTGCCAGATACCAGGGATCGTGGACATCTTTCGCCGCCGGATCGGCCACCCCATAACCAAGTTCTTTGATGCGAGCTTGGACCGTTGCCGGGGCAATGTCACCCTCTACCTGAAGTTTGGCGGCGGCAAAGTTGATTTGCACGTCACCACCCCGTCAAGTTGCGCCACCCCAACTCTACCGTGCGGGCGCAATCGGCGCAATCCATGCCCGTGATCTGATAGACCTGCTTTGCGACTTCCGATTTGTCATCCATAATAGGGGCTAATTATCTCCCAAACACATAGAGCGGACGAAACCGGCGGGGGGCGGCCAATCTGATGCCCAAGGACGAAACCGCAAGTGCCGGCCCTCCTATACGCCGGCCAAGCTTTGCAGGAGCGCGCGACCTCAAAATCATGCACTCAGGAAATTCGCCGCTTTGCATCAAGGCATAATGAGCCCGTCACCGTACTTCTGCCGCGCGTTCGAAGATATCAGGAAAGCCCTATGACGCTAAAATCGCAGATACATTCAGTCATCAACCAACTTGGTTTCGAAGTACACCGGATTAAGCCACCGGACCACGAACTCGAAGCCATGTACGCCGCAGGCGGCTGCGTTCCTCATAGTGTTGGGTATGCCGAAGCAAGAAACCGGCTCATCATCGATGTGATACAGGATCCGGAGCGCTTGAAAATCTTCCGGCAGAAAGACACACTACCGCAAGGCTATGGGGTTAGCTTTGACGAACGTTGCGTAGAATATCCCTGGATGTTTTCCCATCTCAGACAAGGTCCGGCGTGCGTGCTTGACGCAGGCTCCATCACGAACTTCAAATTTGTCACCGATCATCCTGCCTTCAAAGACATTAGATGTTCATCCTGCCCTGGGCGGAGCCATCCTGTTATTGGTTCAGGGGCATCTGGTACCGGTACGACGACCACGCCAAATTCCGATCCGACGGAATTCTTTGATACGGTGATCTGTATCTCCACTCTGGAGCATGTTGGTTTCGATAACAGCTTCTATGGTGCGGACGAAACCTCCAAGGACCGGTATCCCGACGACTTCACAACGGTGATGGCGGAGCGTCGCGAGCTCAGCCCGGTGGCGCACTGTTGCTCACGGTGCCCTATGGCAAATACATGAATCTGGGATTCCTACAGCAGTTTGACCGCGAACTTCTGGCGCGTGCAATCGACGCATTTGACAGGCCCAAGAGTGTCGATGAGACATACTATCGTTATATGCCAGGAGGGTGGCAGGTGGCCCACAAGATTGGTGCGCGGAATTTGCCGGACCAGGGCACCCTTGGTTAAAGGGAAGACCGTTACGCCATTTCGTCGAATACGGATCCGCTGCTGCGGCGATGCCGTTGCCTGCGTGAAGGTCGTCAAGGTTCCAAGCGATCCGCGATTCCACCCCATTTGTCCTTGGATTGCTAAAGCCACCAAACGGAACAACCTCAATGCCGAAATGCATAGCGTTCACCCTGTCACTGCAGCAAAGTTCTGGTTTCTAGATCCATCATACTACGAAATGCAGCGATCATTCACCGGTTTGCAACTGGCTATTGCGCAATGCCTGGTGTTTCGGTTCCGTCAGCCGCGCAGGTTTATGGGTTCGTTCATATAGGTAGACCCCCACCACGATCACCCACAGCAGCACTGCCCACAGACCCTGCCAGATCAATGACATGGGCGCAAGGAGAGCCGGGCTTAGCATAATCAGTGTGCCGGTGTACCATGCATGCATCCACTGAGCCAACAGCACACTTCCGGTGTGGTTATAAACCCACGTCATCAGCAAACGATAGGCAACCAGCGGCACGCAAAACGCCAGATAGTTTAGCGCCCATTGCGTGCTCGGGGTGGCGCCCGTGCCAACAAAATCGGCCATGCCATGCCAGACCGCCCATATAAGCCCGAAGATCAGTCCCGCCGCCAACGGTCGAAAACGCGTCTGGAGTGCGGGCAGCGCAAAGCCGGTCCAACCGATCTCCTCAAAGAAGCCTGCAATCAGTCCAATCACCAGTCCAATCGGCTGGAAACCCGGCGCATACGCAGGAGCAACAAAGATCGCAAGTGCGCTAAGCACAATCAGCGTGGTGACGGGCACCGTCAACGTCGCCACCGCATACCAGCGCAGCGGCAGCCGCCATTTGCGCATCCGGTGTGCAAGCGCCACCAACCCCGCGCGTCCGCCGGTGACCGCAGTCATGGTGACGCCCGCAATGCTTGGACCACAGAGCATGAAGAGAAAGAGCAGGGCGAAATACAGCGGGGCCGCCTGCGCACCCGGCGTGATGTTGGGCAGGATCAAGAGCAGGATGGCGCCCCACGTCATGGCGAATGCCAGGACAAAATAGGCAACAACAGCATGGCGGCGAAGAGAATTGCGCAACATATGCCTCCAATATGCGAACTTTTCTGAAAGATGGCCGCCGACACAATGCCGGTCGGCCTGATGTACCTCAAGTTTCGCATACCACAACCTGTTGTGTAACAGCCTGTAGACATGGAGCCGCTCGATGAATGGATAGGCATGGAACCTGACCGAAAGGCCAGAAAGACCGCTTGCAGCATCCGCGATTTGTGCGATAATGTGCCCCTGGGTTTCCCAAAGACCGATTGATTCGCAGCGTTGGCGGGCGCTAGCTGCAGCACGTCGACCATGCTACGCCGGTGCTCATTACTCCCCCGCACCGGTCTAATTGCCACACGCACACGGGATCGCTACTTCACGTTTCGCAAGTTAGGAGCAGGGAGGACATCAGATGAATGCAAACGGCAGTACACCGGCGACCCCACAGTATCCTGGGATCCCCACCACCACGGACGGCAGTGGGACCGTCGCCTGGGTCGAAACAAATATCACGCAGGGCGCATGCGCCTATCCCATCACCTCCTCAACCGTGATGGGGGCCAACTATGCCCAGGCGGTTGCCAACGGCCAGACCAACCTCTGGGGTGAACACTTGATCTTTATGGAGCCGGAGAGCGAACACTCGTCGGCCTCGGCCGCGGAGGGGTTTGCCCTTGCCGGCGGCCGCGTCACCAACTTCACCTCAGGTCAGGGTCTGATTCTGATGAAGGAGGTGCTCTATGTCATCTCCGGCAAGCGCCTCCCCATCGTCTTCCACATCGGGGCCCGCGCCCTCACGAGCCACAGCCTGAATGTCCACGCCGGTCACGACGATATCATGGGGGTCTCCGATACGGGCTGGGGCATGGTGATAGCCCGCAATGCCCAGGGCACCGCAGACCTGGCGTTGATCTGTCGCCGCGCCGCTGAGGACAGCGAAACACCCTTCATGAACATCCAGGACGGGTTCCTCACCACGCACACGATCGAAAACGTGCTGCTGCCGGAACCAGAACTGATGAAGCAGTTCATCGGCGACCCCAAAGAGAAACTCCGCAACCTGATGGACCCCTCACAACCCGTGATGTCCGGTGTAGTTCAGAACCAGGACAGCTACATGAAGGGCAAGATCGCCCAGCGCTATTTCTATGATCGCGTCAAACCGGCGCTACAGAATGCGATGGACGAGTACCACCGCCTTACCGGGCGACGCTACGACATGATCGACCTCTATCGCATGGAAGACGCCGAATATGCCATCGTCTGCATGGGCAGCATGGCGGAAACGGCCGCCATCACTTGCGACTACATCCGCGAACAGACCGGGATGAAGGTGGGCATCGTACACGTCACGGTGTTTCGCCCGTTTCCCGGCCCGGAACTGGTCGATGCTTTAAAAAGTCTGCGCGCCTTCACGGTGCTTGAGCGCATGGACAACCCCATGGGGCAGAGCAACCCGCTCACCGCCGAGATCAAGGCCGCCTTTGCCGATGCCCTGATCGATGCCCCAGGTTACCCGCGCGTGCACCGCCTACCTCTCGTCTACTCCGGCTCCGCCGGTCTCGGCAGCCGCGACGTGCGCCCGGGCGATTTTATCGCCGTCGTCAAAAACATGGTTGAAAGCGGCCCCCGCTACTTTGCCCTCGGGATCAAGCACGATCTCGCATTGCAGGCTGATTTTGACCCGGACGTGCGCCCGAAAAATTCCTTCTCGATGCGCGGCCATTCCGTCGGCGGCTATGGTTCGGTAACCACCAACAAGGTAATCGCCACCATTGCTGGCGATCTCTTCGACCTCTATGTGCAGGCTTACCCGAAGTACGGTTCAGAAAAGAAGGGGCTGCCCACAACCTACTATCTGACGGTCGCATCCGAACCGATTCGCACTCACTGCGAGCTCAATTACGTCGAGTTCGTGCCGTTGAACGATGTCAATGCCTTCAATCTGGGGAATCCGCTGAAGGGGTTACAGCCCGGCGGCGTCACCTTCGTCCAGTCACGCCATTCCGATCCCAAAGAAGTCTGGGCTAACATCCCCGAATATGCCCGCAGGCTCATTCGCCGTAACCAGATCCGCGTGCTCTATCTGGATGCGGCTGCGATTGCGCGCGAAGTCGCCTCTGCGTCTGACCTACAGGTGCGCATGCAGGGGATCGTGCTGCTGGGCGTATTCCTCAAATCCACCCCCTTCCTCCAGGCGCGTGGGCTTACCGAAGTCGAACTGATGGCGGGCGTTGAGAAGAGCCTGCGCAAGTACTTCGGCAAGCGCAGCGAACAGGTAGTGCAAGAAAACCTGACGGCAGTGCGCCGCGGCTACAATGAAGTGCTCGAAATCCCGCGTGAGATCATCGACCACCAAGAACAGGTCGCGGTCGAGACGAATGGCCGGCTCGTGCGTGATGTCATGCACAGCGGCGTCGTCGCCTGCCACGCCAACACGCCCCTGGAGCGACTTGTGCAGGCAATGGCTTCGCAACACATCAGCGCGGTCGTCGTGGTCGACCAACAGGGTTATCTGGAGGGTCTGGTCAGTTCAACCGATCTCGTAAAGGCAGAAGCAAGCAACCGCGAATTCACAACGCTGCCGGATATTCTGCCGGAACACATCATGACCCGCAATGTGATTACCACGACGCCCACGGAACCCCTGGCAGACGCAGTGAACAAACTGATCGAGAATCGCATTCACCGGTTGGTCGTCGTGCAACCGGAGAACGGGCACAAGCGCCCGGTCGGCATCCTCTCCGTCACCGACCTGGCCCAACTATCCATGCGCGCATAAGGGCGTATATCGTATTCCATCATCCGACGCACGAGAGACGCAATACGTGACACGGAACACGTTTCGATACCTGGAGGAACCAAATGCAAACTGCATCTCCAATATTTCTGATTGACGACGACCTGATGGCTCCCAAGTCCAAGATCCATTCCCGCGTGGCAAGTGCGGAAGGCTTGGGGACACTCATCAAGGAAGCCGGGGCAAGCAAGGAGACCCACGCCGTCGGCATCGAGAACACCATCTTCGAGATCGATCTCGACCGCTACGTCGAAGACTTCAATGAGCGCGTGATCGGCGCCTACAATTCAGGCGCCGACGATGACTTGCCGGCTGATATCGGCGTGGCCCGCTCGTTGGTGCCTGCCGGCACCGGCGTCCTGCGCGATTTTTCCTACATCGCTCCGGAAATTCCCGCCTTTGACCGCAACAAGTGCGTCGGCTGCATGACCTGCGTCACCGAATGTCCGGATACGGCCATTCTGGGCAAGGTCGTTGAACCAAATGTGCTGGACCTGGCGCTTGCCGCAGCGCCGGAGGATCAGCGCAACTGGCTCGGGGAACAGTGGGCAGTCACGACGAAGTTTTTCACTGTGCCCGAAAAGAAGGATGCCGGTAGCGGCGGCAAGTTCGGCATCTTCATCGACCCCACCAAATGCAAAGGCTGCTCAGAATGCGTGCAGGTGTGCGCTGACCTGGGCTATAACGCCCTTCGGATGGTCGAAAAGGAAGATGAAACCATCCCGCACTACAATACCGCCTTCGAGTTCTTCCGAAAGCTGCCGGCAACGCCAGAACGATTTATCTCTGACCGCGTGTTGGTCGACATGATGTTGGCCGACCGCAGCCTCCTGTTTGTAGGCGGCGCCGGCTCTTGCGCCGGCTGTGGCGAGGCCACGGCCCTACGCATGTGGATGGCAGCGACGGCCTTCACCCATGGCGGCGAAAACATCGGCATCGTGAATTCCACCGGTTGCTCGACGGTTTACGCCAGCACCTATCCGTACAACCCGTGGGCCGTTTCCTGGACCAATTCGCTCTTCGAGAATGGCCCCACCGATGCAATGGGCGTCCGCGCCCGTTGGGATCAACTGGGCTGGGGTGACAAGCGCCTCTGGGTCATCGGCGGCGACGGCGCCATGCTTGACATCGGATTCTCCGCCCTGAGCCGCATGCTGGCCAGCGGCCTGGACATCAAGGTGCTCGTCCTGGATACGCAGGTCTATTCCAATACAGGTGGCCAGTCATCGACCGGCACGTTCCGCGGCCAGGGCACCAAGATGAGCCCATTCGGCAAGGTGGAATGGGGCAAGAGCGAGGCCCGCAAGGAAGTGGCCAACATTGCCATGATGCACCCCAATGTCTTCGTGGCGCAGACAACGGCGGCGCACATGAACCACTTCTACCGCGCGGTGCTCGATGCCAACGAATACAAGGGACCGGCCTTGATCAGCGTCTATACAACGTGCCAGCCGGAACATGGCGTCGGCGACCATGAAGCCCAGCAGCGTGCGCGCGCCGCCGTGGATAGCCGCGCGTTCCCGCTGATGATTCACGATCCCCGCAAGGGTGAAACCTTCCGCGAGCGCCTCGATTTAAAGGGCAACCCCAACGTCAAAGAGGACTGGTACATCAATCCCAAGACGAAGGAGCCGGTCACCTTCATCGACTTCGCCCGGGGCGAAGGCCGCTTCTCTAAACACTTCGACGAAGACGGCAACCCCAGTGAAATGCTGCTGTCCGCAAAGGCGGAACGCCTGGCAAACTGGCGCCTGCTGCAGGACCTGGCAGGCGTGCGCGAGCCAGTGGCCAAATAGTGAACACAAAGAACGGGTGTCCCGTCTCGCTGGGACACCCTGGGTCGACTTACACCGTCCCATGCGGCCATCCAAGCCGAAGTACAGCGAGCAAGCAGGCCGCCGGCGCACCCTGTGCGAGCAGGATGGACCGTTTCACCGTGAAGCCGCCAAGCGGCAATGAGGATACAGAGAGAAAAAGTCTGATTTGCAACCCAATCTTCGCGTCAGGATATATCAGACCCCACACCAACCCCGCAGCCAGAAATCCATTGTAGAGTCCCTGATTCGCTGCCAGTGCCTTCGACTGCTTCGCAAAATCGGCGGTCGTACTGAAGATTTTGGGCGCCGTCCGCGACATCTCTAGATACAGATCAGCGCAACAGCGCACCAATGATACTCCCGTTTTCAGCGGCGAATGCTCCCCTCTTCCAGGTTGTGTTACTACATGCCAGTCTACTCTCAATCGTGCCATTGCCCCTTGTGCGGTCAATGGCGCTCGGGCGCTCGGCAAATCGTTGTCAGGGGGCCATCCAACGCTCCTCGATTGACATGCATGGATCGGTGCAGCTAATATCTGCGTGTTCGTTATATTTGTGTGCCAATCCCGCAGATGTGGTGTACCCGTGACTGACTCAATCTGGTTTGTTGGACTGATGATCGTCGGCGCTCTTGTGGCGCTTGCCCTCGGTGGTCTCTACCTCTTTCAAAGAGTGGCGGAACGCCACTGGAAACTCTCCGAAGACTCAAACAATGACATCATCTTCTTTGCCTCGGCAATTGGCGTCTTCTACAGCCTGATCGTGGGTCTGATCGCGGTCGGCGTGTGGACAAACTATATGGAGGTTGAGACCATAGTCTCCGAAGAGGCGGCATCCATCGGCGCACTCTATCGTGATGTTGCAGGCATCGAGCAACCAACTGCGCAACTACTGCAGGATGAACTACGAGAATACACGGCGTTTATCATCAACGAGGCCTGGCCGGCGCAGGAACAGGGGATCACCATCGTTGAGGGCACGGAAATGCTCAACGAGTTCCAGGCCACCCTTTACAGTTACCAGCCGGCGACCCTGGCGCAACAGGCGATCTTTGCGGAGGCACTACAGGAATACAACAATGTGATCCATTTCCGCCGTCGCCGCATCGAAGCGATCGACGGTGGACTACCCACTGTGATGTGGACTATCGTCCTGGTGGGTGCATTTCTGACGATTACGGTGACCTATCTCCTCAAAAATCGAACGACCGACACACTTTCTCTTAACGGCATTCCTTGCGCTGTTTATCGGGGCCCGTCGTCTTCGTGATCTTCGGGCTGAATGCACCACTTAGTGGCCCACTCTCCATCGAACCCCATGCCTACGAATTAGTCTTTGACCAGCTTCTCAACCTGACCGCCCCTCCCTGACCGCTCCCTGTCTCCCTGTCTCCTGTCTCCCCGTCTCCTTGTTCCCCGTCTCCCCGTCCCCTTCTTGTCTCCTTGTCGCTGTGTCTCTTTTGTCTCCTGTCTCTTTGTGTCTATTTTTATTCCCTTCTCGTTGGCGTTTGCCGTCCGGCAGTTGTTAAGCGCTGCGCATGTCGGTTCATAGCTGGCTGGATATCGCCAATGAGAAAACCAATTTGTAGGGGACACCTGCATCAATTGCGTCTCGCTGTGGCGTTCGGGCTAATACTTGCCGCCTAGGAGGCCCGGCGGCCGCGCCGGTGGCGACACCTGCACCGCAAAGTGCTCCAGCCGGTCTGGATCTCACCACAGAAACGAGCAGTGAGACCGGTCTTTACCGGGTGAGTTATCAAAGTGAATTGGACCCAGTCACGATCAATCAACTGCACCGCTGGAAGCTTCATGTTCAGACGGCAGACGGAAAAGCCGTCACCGGCGCCAAACTCACGGTGGACGGCGGCATGCCGGAACATAACCACGGGATGCCCACCACCCCCGCCGTCACGGCAGACCTGGGCAACGGCGACTATCAGGTGGAAGGCATGCAATTTCAAATGCCCGGGCGGTGGGTTGTTACCGTGACGATCGACGCAGATGACGCCACGGATAAAGCAACTTTCAACCTCTTTCTCAAGTAGCTATGCGAAAACTCGTACTCGTCCTTGCAGCCCTGGCAATGGTGGCGGCGGCAATCATCATTACCCTAGCCGCAGTGCCTGAACTCCCGACCTGGACGCCCGATCAAAATGCCACACTTCATTCGCTGGCGCTGGGCAGCTTGCCCCCACTTACGCCAAATCCATCCAATGCGCTTACGGCACAGCCAGACCCGGAGCGCAGCAATGCCGCCATCGTTCTTGGCTCTCGTTTCTTTGTAGACCCTCGCTTCGGCAAAGATGGCCAGGTCTCGTGTATGACGTGCCATCAACCGGATCGATTCTTTACCGATGGACGCACGTTGGCCCAAGGCGCGGGCGTGATTACGCGCCACTCCATGACATTGGTCGGCTCCAGCTATAGCCCCTGGCAGACTTGGGATGGCAAAGCCGACAGCCAATGGTCACAGGCACTGGGTCCACTCGAAAACCAGGGCGAAATGGCCGGCACACGCATGCAGACGGCTGCCGTCATTGCAGAATTCTATCGCCCGGAGTACGAAGCGCTTTTTGGTCCCTTGCCGGCATTGACCGACACGGTCCGTTTTCCGGTCAATGCCACCCCGCTGGGCGATCAGACGCAACGAGCAGCCTGGGCAAAGATGGCACCGGAGGACCAGACCGCCATCAATCGCGTCGCTGCCAACTTTGGCAAAGCCCTGGAGGCATACGAACGCACAATCCTGCCTGTTCCGTCTCGCTTTGATGACTATGTGGCGGCATTGGCTGCCGGCGACGAGGGTCTCCAAAAGCAGGCCATGACGGGTGATGAGTTGGCAGGTCTTGCGCTGTTCATTGGTAAGGCGCACTGCATCAACTGCCACAACGGCCCGCTCCTCACAAATTTCGAGTTTCATAACACGGGCGTGCCGCCGCTACCAGGCATGCCTCTCGATTACGGCCGCACGGAAGGCATTCAGCGCGTGCAGACCGATCCGTTCAACTGCCTCGGCGCTTACAGCGACGCATCGCCCGATGCGTGCAGCCAATTGCGCTTCATCAAACTCCAGGGCGACACCTTGCCGGGTGCCTTCAAAACGCCGACACTGCGCAATGTTGCCGAAACCGCACCCTATATGCACGCGGGCCAATTCGCCACGCTCGCCGACGTACTCCAACATTACAATGGCGGCGGTTTCTCTGTCGTCGGCCACAGCGAACTTACCCCGCTCCACCTCACCGCCACTGAACTGAAGCAGTTAGAGGCGTTCCTCCGGACTCTGAGCACAAAATAGTGAGGCGAAAAATCCCTTGTTCCATTTTCCAAAATCTATGTAATAATAAGTGCTCCAATTTATGACGGGCTGTTCCATCATAGCCGTCACGATAACGAAATAGAAGGAGATCCGCCAGTGATTGCGCCATACCCCCCATTGCGCTCGTCCGCCGCTGCCGCCGCCGCCGCCGCACTGATTCTGTTCCTGGCCGCTGCGCTCCTTTGGCCCACGAGTCTATTCGCTCAAGAAGTTCCAGCACCTGGAGCCCTCGCGGATCCTGGTGTGGCCAACATTGAACCCAATCTCGCCGCGCCGGTGCAGCAAGGTATCTACTGGGACACCCCGCCCCAGTCGCCCACCTTGGTGCGGCTGGGGGATCGAACTGAGATCATCCCCGGTGCGGACGATCAGGTGCGCCTGATCGTATTGTTGGATGGTGCACCCCTCGCTACGCTGGTCCAACGACCAAATCTCGATGCTGGCGACGATCTGGACGTCGCAAGCGTCGCCTCGGTCGACGCTGCCGCCATATTGCACCAGCAGACCGTCCTTGCCACTCAGCAGGCGCAATTCCTCGCCAACGCCCAGGCAGCCGGTGTTGCGGTGCGCGTAAACCGCAACTTCGTCTACTTGCTCAACGGCGTCGCCCTGTCCACCAACGCCGGCGCCATGCCCACCCTGGCCGCGCTGCCCGGCGTCACCGGCGTCTATCCCGACTATCAGGTCAAGACCGACTTGATGGACAGCGTTCCCCTCATCGGTGCACCCGCAGTCTGGCAAATGCACGACGCCCACGGGCTACCGGTGACCGGCGAAGGCATCGACGTCGCCATCATCGACACCGGCATTGACTACACCCACCCCGATCTCGGCGGTTGCTTCGGCTCAGCTTGCCGTGTTCGCGGAGGGTACGACTTTATCCACAATGACGACGATCCCATGGACGATCACCGCCGGCACCCATGTTGCCGGCATCGTCGCAGCCAGCGGTGCCATCACCGGCGTCGCCCCGTCGGCAAATCTGTGGGGGTTCAAGGTGCTCAGCGCTGGCGGGTACGGGTATGACAGTACGGTGATCGCCGGCGTCGAACGTGCGGCCGACCTCGACGGTGACCCACTCACGGTAGATCCGGCCGACGTTGCGAATATGAGCCTTGGCGGCTTCGGGGATCCGGACGATCCAATGAGCCAGGCAGTGGATGCCGCCGTCAATGCAGGCGTCGTCATGGCCGTTGCCGCGGGCAATTGGGGACCTACCGCGGGTTCGATCAGTTCGCCGGGTACCGCCCGCAACGCTATCACCGTTGCCGCCAGCGACAAACAAGATCTGATCGCCCGGTTCAGTTCCCGTGGGCCAATCGAAGGTTTCGAATCGGTGCTCAAACCGGATATTACCGCGCCCGGCGTTGCCATCACTTCAACCATACCAGGTCAAAAATACGACGCCTACAGCGGCACCAGCATGGCCGCGCCCCATGTCGCCGGCGCCGCCGCACTCATTAAGCAATTGCACCTGGTTGGTCCCCCTCCGGATCAAAGGCAACCTGATGAATACCGCGCTCGATCTCGGCGAGTCGATCTTTCTCCAGGGCAGCGGGCGACTGCAGGTTGCCAAAGCCGCCGCGGCCGGAATCCTCGTGACGCCTGCCGTGAGTTCGTTTGGCCGTGCCGATATCGATGATCCAGCGTGGCAGGTCACACAACCGATCACGATCGTCAATCTCTTGACGACGACCACTACCTACCAACTGGCCATATCGGCGACACTGCCGGCATGGTTCGTGGCCGACCTGAGCGACACAGCGGTGACGATTCAGCCGGGCAAGAGCCGCGTCGTTCAGATCACCCTCCATTGGGCGCAGGACGCCACGATCCAGGCCACCGCACTACCGGACGGCCTATTGATCGGATCCCTGTTGATCCAATCCGAAACGGACCGCGTCGAAGCGAAATTCGCAGTCATGGCGCTCGGCGAATTGACGGTCAGCGTGAGTGACCCGGCCGCACTCGTGATCGTACACAGCTCTTCGCGCGTCCAGAGTGTGCAGAACCTCCACCCGTGTTGCGCCGTCACGTTCACGCTGCCCTTAGATGACTATGACATTGTGGCCTTCTTTCCGGGAACCACCGCCGGCAATGCAACAGGCGAAACCCAGGCTGACGCCTGGGTCGTGCAAGAAGGCGTGAAATTGCACGGGCGCGGCAATGCCAAGATCGACAGGAAAGAAGCAACCAACCAGATCGACGTAGAGGTCTCCGCAGGGGGATCGCCGCCTGGCGCGATTACCTGGTTCTCAACTCTATCACGCCCGGATCATCGCATGGCCATCGTGGAAAGTGCCGACTACGCAACCTCCGTACCTGCCCGGCTCATCTCCGATGTCTCGCCTGCATATCGGTTTGAGGCGCGCACCTTTGCCCGCGTCTTTGGGCAGGCTTTCACCTGGTATGACGGCTTCTTCCGCCAGGATGGCTTTTCAACCAACGCAACATTGGAGCAGGCGCCGGCCATAGTGCGGCACAAAGTCTTTGAGTTCTCCGCCCCGAACGCGGACGTAGTGCAAGAGATCCAACGCTGTGTACGCCCGTCGTGGGAAGACAACGTCGTGGCGCCAGACATCTGTAAACCGGTCATGGTCGACACAAGGTTGCCGTACGTTGAAGAGCGGTATATGACGCCGGCGCCGGCAGACTCGACGCTGCGCTTTTCCAGCTATAATGTGGTCAGCCAACGTAACGATGACGGCGACCTGTACAGCATCTATGATTATCAGATCGGCCCCGACATGGCGCTGGACGCCAATGGAGATCTATCGCTGTGGGCAGCAGGCGAATTCACCATGACCACAGTCGTCACGACAACCTCAGAAAAGATACCCGTGGGCGCAACGCCCCCCATTTGGACCGGCGCCACCGAACTAGCTCGGAACATGGCCTGCGTGACGGCCCCCCGTGACGGAGCCAACGATCTCCAGGCCCCCTTTGCACTGCGCACACAGGCGGGAAGTCTGTCCATCTACAAGCTCTGGGAAGATTACTGGCTGCCCGGCTGGGTGTACTTCGAATTTAGCCAGGGAGATTCGGACACGCTCATCGGTTCAATTCCTTTCTACCATTTCTACCAATGGTGCATTCCGCTGGAAACCCCTGGTCCCTTTGCATGGACGTTCTGGTATCCTGCGCGCTACACGTTGGGTGACCAACAAAGCGAAGTGTCTGCACGCCTGGAGTCTGATTCACGCCGAATCGATGGCGCCTGCCCAGACGCAGAGCCACCATCACTGACCGCGCTCGACATCGTTTCCGATGGCAATCTGGCCACAAACGCTCCGCCTGACCGCCCGTTCGAAATTCAACTTGGCGTCATAGATCACGGGCCGAGTTGTGCAGGCATCAAGTCGGTGCATTTGGACTACCGCCTTGCCGATGGTGACTGGATCAAATCCGGGTTGAATCAGGTGGATGGGAACTATGTTGCAACCATGCCTGCCCAGCCGGCAGATAGCATCGTTTCCCTGCGCGTGACCGTCACCGACGTAAAGGACAACCGGCTCATCTACACGGCTGAACCGGCATTTCAAGTCGCACCCATGCTCGCCGTGCCGGCTGAGACTTCGCTACACTTTCTCCCGACGATCGGTTTCGAACCGTAAACGGGCGTGAGACAAGACGGAGTCCCCAGTCTAGAAGTGCATAGTCCATTCGACAATCGTTCAAGGAGATCTGCCCGTGTTCGCATCGCACCCCCAATTGCGCTTGTTTGTATTCGTCATTGCCGTTCTCAGCCTCTGTGTGGCGACTGCGATCCTTTCGCCCGTCACGCTGTTTGCACAGGATGCCCCGCCCCAGGCGCCCGGCGCCAGCCCGGAACCGAACAACGCGGCATCGGACATCCAGGGCGTCTTCTGGGACACACCGCCTCAGTCGCCCACCATTCTCCGGCTGCGCGACCGTGTCGAATTAATCCCGGGTCCCGCTGACCCGGTGCGCCTGATCGTGCTCCTCGACGGCGCACCCCTGACCACACTCGTCGCACGCCCTAAGTATGATGATGCCGGCGAATTGAGCACAGCCGCGGTCGCGACGGTCGATGTCGCCGCCATACACCGGCAGCAAGCCGTCCTCGCGGCACAACAGGCGCAGTTCATCGCCAACGCTGAGGCCGCCGGGGTAGAAGTGCAGGTCAACCGCAACTTCGTCTACCTGCTCAACGGGGTTGCCCTCACCGCCAAGGCCGGCGCCATGGCGACCCTCCGGTCACAGCCGGGCGTGATCGGCCTCTACCCTGACTACAAGGTCCAAGCCGAACTACTGGACAGTGTCCCGCTGGTCGGCGCCCCACGGTCTGGCAGCGACACGCCAATGGGCTCCCGGTCACCGGTGAAGGCATCGACGTCGCCATCATCGACACGGGCATCGACTACACCCATCCCGACCTCGGCGGCTGCTTCGGCATTGGCTGCCGCGTCGCCGGCGGTTGGGATTTCTACAACAATGACGGCGACCCCATGGATGACCATAGCCATGGCACCCATGTCGCCGGCATCGTTGCGGCCAGCGGCGCCATCACGGGCGTCGCCCCGTCGGCCCACCTGTGGGCCTTTAAGGTGCTGGATGCGGGTGGATACGGTTACGCCAGCACCATCATCGCAGGCATCGAACGAACCGCTGACCTGGATGGAGATCCGATCACGGTCGACCCCGCGGACGTTGCCAACATTAGCCTGGGCGGTTATGGCACTCCCGACGACCCCATGAGCCTGGCAGTGGATGCTGCGGTAGACAGTGGCGTCGTCATCGCCGTTGCGGCCGGCAACAGTGGCCCATCTGCAGGTTCGCTCTTGTCGCCCGGAGTTGCCCGCAAAGCAATCACAGTCGCCGCTAGCAGCAAGGGGGACTATATTGCCTGGTTCAGCTCACATGGTCCGGTCACGAACTATGATTCACTCCTGAAACCAGACATCACCGCCCCGGGCGTCTCGATTAACTCAACCGTGCCCAATGCCGGCTACGACGCCTTCAGTGGCACAAGCATGGCAGCGCCACATGTGGCCGGCGCAGTGGCGCTGCTCAAGCAACTCCATCCCAACTGGTCGCCTCTGCGGATCAAGAGCAATCTGATGAATACAGCGCTGGATCTGGGCATCGATCTCTTTGCCCAGGGCAGTGGCAGGCTTCAAGTGGCCGAGGCGGCGTCTGCCCCATTGTTGGTGATGCCTGCCTCCATCGACCTGGGACGCGCCGGTGTAAACGATCCGGCCTGGCAGGTGAGCGAACCGATTACAATCGTCAATCGCACGTCGTCATCGGCCACCTATAGCCTGACGATCTCGGCGACGCTACCGGCAGAGGTGGTTGCCGAATTGACGGAGACGTCCGTCACGGTCGAACCGGGCAAAAGCCACGCGGTGCGGCTGATCCTGCATTGGGCGCCCGGCGCTACCGGCCCGGCAGCGTTGCCGGATCCGGACGAACTTGCGATCGGCGCCGTGCAGGTGCGAAACGGCGAGACTGTCGCTGAGTCACGTTTTGCGCTCTCGCTCACCGGCCAGTTACTGATTCGTAGCAACGCATCGTATGGAGTGGTGGTGGTTCACAACGACAAGATCGCGCGCAGCGCCGGCGGCTACTTCTATTGGGGTTACCCCGTCATCATGCGACTGCCACTCGGTGTCTATGATGTCATGGCTTCATTCTCAGACACCGGAACCCCCAGTGCACCTTTCCCGGCGCACAGAACAGTCACGTGGGTTGTGAATGAAGGGATTGTGGTCAATGGCGTTACCGAAATTACCATCGATCCGATCGGCGCAAGGAATGCAATTTCCTTGCACACGTCGGCGGGGAGTGCATCTGCCGCTGTCACACACGCCTATTCCGCGCTGTCGCATCCGGACCACCAGGTTGCGCTCGTGGAGGCCAACGAACTCGTCGGCGACGAGCTGCTGAGCCGCGTCTCAAACGCATCCTCAGCCTATCGGCTCGAGGCGCACACCTTTTCCCAGGCGTTCGGTCGCACCTTTGCCTGGTACGAAGGTTACTTCCGGCAGGAAGGTGTCCAGGGCGGTGTAATGCTGGAGCCAAACCCAGGCCTGCTGCGACACAAGGTAGTGCAAATGGCGCCGGCAGGCATCGATGTCGCGTTCCGGGTTGAGCGTTGCGTGCGCCCCTATTGGCCAGGCGTCCAGGCAGCCCCAAACGTCTGCCTACCAATCCTGGCAAACACCCAACTACCCTACGTCGCCGATCTATATGTGGCGCCGATCCTGGACGACGCGGTGCTGCAGATGAGCAGCTACCGAGTGTACAAGGCCGCAAATAGGCCCTACTTCTATGCCCTCCCCACCTTCTTGGGACCCGACATGACCATGCGCGAAGATGGCACGTTGCGCATCTATGCCACCGATGCCCTTACCCTGACGCCGGTCCTCACGACCACGTCTGATCTCATTCCAATCGGCGCCGCGCCCCCAGTGTGGGCAGGGACGGTGAGTGTGGACGAAGGTTTGGTCTGTATAGCAGCGCCGCGCCCGGGCAACTCCATCCAACGCGCCCCCTTCGTGCTGCGATCACAGGTCGCAACCGTACCCATTACAGACACCTACGATATCGTTGAAGGCGTTCCCTTCTCTCTAGGCAGAGGAGCGAACACGATCATTGCGGGAAAGCTATACTTCAGCAGTGTGTCCCCCAATTGCTACTACCTCGATCCGAACAATCCGGGCGCATACACACTGCACGTTGGCTATCCACATCCGTATACGATCAACGGCAAATCCGCCGGTATCGCCGCCGACCTGGACTTTGATACAACTCGCCTCGGAGGATCTTGCCCCGACGCGGATCCCCCCATTCTGACGGGTCTCGACCTCGTGGTCGCTGGCAATCTGCAGTTTGCCGCACCCCCGGCGAAGCCATTTGAGGTGCAGTTCACCGTCGCTGACCTCGGTCCGGATTGCAAACGCGTGGCATCCGTACAACTCGAATACAAGACGGCCTCCACCTGGTCTGTCATCCCCACGCAGGTAACCAATGGCGCCTATGTTGCCAGATTCCCTGCGCTGCCGTTGGGAACGACCGTGTCGTTGCGAGTGATTGTCACCGACGGTGCAGGCAACCGGCTTACATACACCGCCGACCCTGCGTTTTCAGTGGACAAACCGCTGACGGTTCCTGCTGAAACCTCATTCCAGTTCTTGCCCGCGATGGGCAACCGGCGGTATTGAGCAGCGGCCAGCATAACCTGCCGTCCGTTACGGTTCGCCAGAGATTTGGACACTTAACCAAGGAGAGTCGCCAGTGACCTTGCCACACCCCCAATTGCGGTTAATCGCTATTACCATCGCTGCCTTCAGTCTGGCTGTCGTGCTCCTTCTGCCCGCAGGCCTGTACGCACAAGACGCGGCACAAGGACCAGGTCCCATCGGAGATCCGAACAGCACAACCAGTACGCCTGCCCTTGCCGATCCAGTCATGCAGGGCGTCTACTGGGACACGCCACCCCAGACGCCCACCATCTTACGCCTGGGGGACAGGTCCGAAATCATCCCCGGCCCCGACGACCCGGTGCGCCTGATCGTCCTTCTGGACGCCGCCCCGCTGGTCACCCTGGTCACCCGGCCAAAATCCGACGAAATGGGCAGCCTGAACACAGCCACTGTCGCAACGGTGGACGCTACCGCCATGCGTCGCCAACAGGAGGTGCTGGCTGCCCAGCAGGCGCAGTTCGTCGCTAATGCCCAGGCGGCCGGTGTAGAAGTACAGGTCAACCGCAACTTCGTCTATCTGCTCAACGGCGTGGCTCTTTCCACCAAAGCCGGCGGCATCCCCACCCTGAGAAGTCTGCCCGGCGTCACCGGCGTCTTCCCCGACTATCTGGTCAAGGCCGACCTCAAAGAGAGCGTGCCGCTAGTCGGCGCCCCTACCGTCTGGCAACTGCACGATGCCGATGGACTCCCAGTAACCGGCGAAGGCATCGACGTCGCCATCATCGACACCGGGATCGACTACACCCACCCCGATCTCGGCGGCTGCTTTGGCCCAACTTGTCGTGTCCGCGGCGGCTATGACTTTTGGAATAACGACGCAGATCCGTTCGACGACCATAACCACGGCACGCACGTGGCAGGCATTGTCGCGGCCCGCGGTGTTTTCACCGGAGTGGCCCCAGGGGCGAATCTCTGGGCGATCAAGGTGCTGAGCGGCGGAGGGTATGGGTTTTCAAGCACGGTCATTGCCGGTGTTGAGCGCGCCGCCGACCTCGACGGGGACCCGCTCACCGTTGACCCTGCGGACGTCGCCAATATGAGTCTCGGCGGCTCCGGCAATCCGGATGACCCCAAAAGCCTGGCGGTCGATGCCGCAGTGGATGCCGGCGTCGTGATGGCGGTTGCCGCCGGAAATTATGGACCCTACTCGGGTTCAATCATCTCACCGGGAACCGCACGCAAGGCCATCACGGTTGCAGCCAGCGACAAAGAGGATCATATTGCCGGCTTCAGTTCGCGAGGACCTATCCCAGGTTACCCCTCAGTCCCCAAGCCCGATATCACGGCCCCAGGGGTCGCAATCACTTCCAGTATTCCTACGGCACAGTATGCTGCCTATAGCGGCACCAGCATGGCCGCGCCCCACGTCGCCGGCGCAGCGGCGCTATTGATGCAGTTACACCCCGATTGGCCGCCGCACTACATCAAGAGCATTCTGATGAACAGCGCACTGGATCTGGGCGAATCCATCTACGCCCAGGGGGCGGGACGCCTTCAGGTGAACAAGGCTGCAACTGCGTCAATGCTCGTGCTCCCGGCGACAAGCGACCTCGGCAGCGCCGATGCCGATGACCCTGCCTGGCAAATCAGCCAGCCAATCACCGTGGTCAATCTATTGACCTCGGCGGCCACCTTTAGCTTCACGATTTCAGCGACCATCCCGGCTGGGTTGATCGCTGAACTGGATGAAGAGGCGATGACGATCGAACCCGGCAAGAGCGGCGTCGTGCACCTGAACCTGCGGTGGGCGCCAGACGGGGTGGAGGCTGCAGCTGCCGCGCTCGCCGATGGCGTCCTCCGCGGTAGCGTATTGGTGCAACAGGGCGCAGCCACGTCGGAGTCACGTTTTGCGCTTGCCGTCTACGGCAACTTGACCATCCGCGTGGGCGACCCAGCGGATTGGGTGCTGGTCTTCAATGAAGACACACAGAGATTGACACGGTTGCTCAATCCCTGCTGCGCCTTCACGCTGCAACTGCCTTTTGGCGCCTACGACATTGTTGCTGCGTTTCCCCAGGCGCAGTCAGATGACGCCGCTGCCACCGTCACCACGCCGGCCTGGGTCATTCTCGAAGACGTGCCCTTGGGACGGCACCATCGGGTCGTCATCGATCGCAGCCAGGCGCTCCATACCGTCATCTTCGAACCCCCGGCGGGCGGGACAACACCGGCAGCCAGGACGACGCTCTTTACCCTCCTGGCCAATCTGGACAGCCGGGTCGCGATCTACGACATGCGGACGTACACGTACACTGCTGTGGCGCTTCAATACTCCGATATGTCACCGGCCTACCAGCTTGAGGCGCGCACCTTTGCGCGCACTTTCGACAAGACCTTCACCTGGTACGAAGCCTACTTCAAGCAAACGGGTCTCCAGAGTGACCTGCGATTGGCGCAAAACGTAGAATCGCTGACGCGCAAAGTCTTCGAAATCACATCTGGGGTTTTCGACAGGGCGCAAGAGATCGAGCGCTGCGTCGCAATCCACTGGCCCGATGGCGCCACCCTGCCGTCACAATGCGAAACCCTGGTCACTACTTCTGGCTTTCCCTATGTCGAGGCGCGCTACATGGCGCCCACACCACCCGACGCGATGCTGCGATCTACCTCCTACCGCCTCCATGGTCCTCTACGCACGCAATCCACCCCGTTGCTTGCGGCAGCCAGCGAGGCGGGGGTCCCGGATGCCGGTAGCCTGCCGTCGGATGACCCCCTTCCACCGCCGGTGATTCCGATCTTGCCCAGCGTCGAGTATTGGGATGCACTCATCGGCCCGGACATTTCGGTCACCGAAAATGGGCAATTGCGCCTGTTTGGAACTGAGCACATCACCGTGACGCAGGTCTTCACCACCAATTCAGGCCACGTCCCCCTTGGGGCGCCGCCGCCAATCTGGCTTGGCGAAACAAAACCGTACACCACGGGAGTCTGTTTCTCCGTGCCACGCAATGGCTACGATGGCATCCCAACGCCGTTCGCCATGCGTTCACAAGCCGGCAGCATCATGTTGTACCGATACTACACCTGGTATCCATCCAGCATTCCTTTTGTATTGACAAGAGAGGGTACGCTGATTCGTTCCGGCTCGATGAGTTTCCCAACCACGCGCTCTGAAAGCTGTGTCTACCTGCCAACACCCGATGCGTACTCCGCAACCTTTACCTATCCCCGGCCTTACAGTGTAACGGGCAGAGCCGCGAATGTGACCGCACAGCTTGGATTTGACACCCGGCGTCTGAACGCGGCGTGCCCTGATGCAGAACCACCGTCACTCACTGCGCTCGAACTAATGGCAGATGGCAACCTTCAGACCCATGCGCCGCCGGGCAAACCCTTCACGATCCTACTCGGGGCCGCCGACCGCGGTGCAGAATGTGCGCGCGTGGCCTCGGTGCTTCTCGAATATCAGACGACCACTGGCTGGAACGCCGTCCCATTGCAGCAGGTGGATGGCTATTACACCGGTGAGATGCCGGCGTTGCCGGCAGGACAACCGCTCTCACTCAGAGTGACCGTCATCGATGGCGAAGGCAATTGGCTGATCTACCGGGCGGAACCGGCGTTCGAAGTTGCGCCGGCGCCGGCATTGCCGTCAGAAACGTCGTTCACTTTCTTGCCGGATGTAATGAATCGGCGCTAATAGGCGCCACCCGCGCTGGGCAGCGCCGCCAAGAAGGTCGCCGATCCGGTAATGTAGGGTGCCGGAACCGTCTGGCATCCGTAGTTCAGGAATCCATATATAGTTAGGCCGCTACCAAGGAGACTTGCCAGTGCTCGCACAACACCCCCAATTGCGTTCCTTAGCCGTCGCTGCCGCCGTCATCGTCGTCATGGCTGTTGCGCTCGTCTTGCCAACGCATTTACACGCTCAGAGTACTACGCCGGCGGCGCCGGGCGCCCTGCTTGACCCTGCTGCACCCAGGGCCACGTCTGACGACGCGGATCCGGTATCGCAGGGCGTCTACTGGGATACACCACCTCATTCGCCTACCATCCTGCGTCTCCGCAACCACATTCAGATTATCCCGGGTCCCGAAGACCAGGTGCGCATGATCGTGCTGCTCGACGGCGCGCCCCTTTCCACCCTGGTCACCCGCCCCAAGTTCGATGAGGCGGACGAACTGAGCGCAGCCTCCGTCGCCACTGTTGACGCGGCCGCCATGCGCCAGCAGCAGGCCATGCTCGCCGCACAACAGGCGCAGTTCATCGCAGGCGCCCAGGCCGCGGGCGTTGAGGTCCAGGTCAATCGCAACTTTGTCTACCTGCTGAACGGCGTCGCCGTATCCACCAAAGCCGGTGCAGTGGCAACGCTCCGCTCACTTCCGGGTGTGACGAGCCTCTACCCCGATTACAGGGTCCAGGCGGATTTACTGGAGAGTGTGCCGCTCATCGGCGCACCACTTGCCTGGCAGATGCATGATGCCAATGGGTTTCCGGTGACCGGTGAGGGCATCGACGTCGCCATCATTGACACCGGCATCGATTACACCCATCCCGACCTTGGCGGCTGTTTTGGCATTGGCTGTCGTGTCGCGGGCGGCTGGGATTTTGAGAACGGCGATGGCGATCCGAAGGATGACCACAACCACGGCACGCATGTCGCCGGCATCGTCGCGGCCAGCGGCGCCATTACCGGGGTTGCCCCAGCCGCCCACTTATGGGCCTTCAAGGTGCTGGATTATGGTGGATATGGTTATGCGAGCACCATCATCGCCGGCATCGAACGAAGTGCCGATTTGGATGGGGATCCGATCACGGTCGATCCCGCCGATGTCGCCAACATCAGCCTGGGTGGCTCTGGCAGCCCTGACGATCCGATGAGCCGGGCCGTGAACGCTGCGGTGGACGCCGGTGTCGTCGTCGCCGTTTCCGCCGGCAACAGTGGCCCCTATGACGGGTCACTGCGGTCGCCCGGCGTCGCGCAAAAGGCCATTACGGTTGCCGCCAGCGACAAGCAGGATCAAATCGCCGGGTTCAGTTCCCGCGGTCCGGTCAGAGGCTACGAATCGATGCTGAAACCGGACATCACGGCGCCCGGCGTCAGCATTACCTCAACAGTGCGTGCGGCAAGATATCTCGCGTACAGCGGCACAAGTATGGCAGCCCCGCACGTCGCAGGCGCAGCCGCACTCCTCAAGCAACTACACCCAGGTTGGTCGCCGCTCCGGATCAAGAGCAACTTGATGAACACGGCAAAGGATCTGGGCGCATCGATTTTCACACAAGGCAGCGGACGCCTTCAGGTCGACAAGGCCATCACGGCCCCCATGATCGTGCAGCCGGCGACGATCGACATGGGATATGTCGATTCCGGTCTTCCGGGCTGGCAGCTCAGCCAGCCCATCACGATCGTGAACCGGTTGAGCATACCCGCAACCTACAGTCTAACGATTTCCGCAACGCTTCCGGCGCGCATTGTTGCTGAACTCAGCGATTCATCCATCACCGTGGATCCGGGCAAAAGCCGTGTGGTCAGGCTAAACCTGCACAGTGCGCTTACGGAAACAATCAGCACCGAAGTCAGCGCGCTTGATGATCTGATCATGGGAGCAGTGGTCGTCCAGAGCGCGGCAGCGACGATCAAGTCGTACTTTGCCCTGTCAATCGATGGTCAACTCACGATCCAGTTCGCCGAATCAGTGCCCTGGGTGATTGTGCACAACGACCTGATGGCAGTAACCCAGGAGGATTTTTATTTCCGGTCCACCACATTGAGGCTACCCATCGGCCACTATGATGTTGTCACTTTGTTTCCCGGAAATGGGGTCGACAAGCCGGCAGCGATGGTGGTGCGTGAAAACGTTGCCGTTTCGCGCACCACAGCGGTCCGCCTCAGCCGTTCTGACGGCACGAACAGCATTCAATTTGTCGCAACCACTGAAAACGGCGGACCGCTGGCGGCAACGACCCTGGTCTCCAGCCTATCTCATTCGGCACATCGTGTCGCCGTCGTGGCGCAAACAAAATTCATCAGTAACACACCGTCAAGCATGTTCTCCTATGCATCGCAGGCCTATCGCATCGAGGCCCACACCAGTAGGACCGTCCCTGGCAATGCATTGACCGTATATGACGGATACTATCGGCAAGATGGCGTAGGCGGTGATGCGAACCTGGTGCAGGATCCGGCGCGACTCCAACGCAAACTGCTGCAACTTGCGCCGGCGGGAATGAACGCTGCGCGCACTATCGCACGCTGCGTACGACCTTATTGGTCTGATACGCCGGCCGCGCCGGCGCTATGTGCACCATTTCTCGCGAGTTCAACATTACCCCTGGTTGCTGCGCACTATATGGCGCCGATTCCTAACGATGCCGCGCCCCTTTTGACAAGCTATCGTGTGCTCGACAACGGGCATAAATGGGCCTTTGACGATCTTTTCGATATCAACGGCCCCGATATGTTGCTCGCGAAGACGGGGCGCTTCAACTCTTCGCCACCATTGGTGTCACGACCACGCCGGTATATACAGCGACGACGGACATACTCCCGATCGGTGCAGAACCGCCGCTGTGGGCCGCGCAACTTGAACCCTCGCCAACTACCGTATGCCTGTATGCACCTCGACTAGCTGTATCGTTGGCTGGCGCTCCTTTTGTGCTGCGAACACAGACCGCATTTGTGCCCTTTTCGGAAGACCGCAATTTTCCTTATGATGGCGTACCCTACGAGTTGAGGCGAGAAAGTGTTCTGCTTGATTCAAGCAAGGTGCGGTTCTTCACCTACCCAACCTGCCTCAACCTACCAGCAGAAGACAACTATAGTCTGACATTCACCTATCCCAGGGCGTATACAGTTGCTGGTGTCAGTGCGAATGTCACGGCGCAGTTGGAATTTGATACGCGCCGCTTACACAACGCCTGCCCCGATGCTGTTCCGCCGCAACTTACAGCCTTCGAAATCTATGCAAGTGGTAGCCTGCAGCGCCATGCGCCGCCTGGTCAGCCTTTTGAGTTGCGCTTTGATGCAAGCGATCCAGGCGGCGCATGCTCGCGCGTGGCATCGATTGCACTGGAACAAAAAACCACAGGCGCCTGGAACGCTATCCCTCTGCAGCAACAAGATGGCCATTACGTGGCAGACATGCCGGCGATGCCGGCAGGGACAGGTGTTTCACTCCGCGTGACGGCAACCGATGATGCAGGCAACCGGCTTGTCTATACTGCCGACCCGGCGTTCGCCGTCGCGCCGTCCTTGACGCTACCAGATGTCACGCCAATCCAATTCTTGCCTTACATCGGATCGCGCCAACGATGATCAAACAGCATGTAGGACCCATCCGACCGGTTTGCCGCGAGCGACGTCGTAGTCACCCTCTCAATCAAGGAGATTTGCCCGTGTTCGCACTCCATCCCCCACTGCGGTCGTTTGCCATTGTCGCTGCCATCGTCCTGGGCGTGGCGTCCCTGCTCTTCTGGCCCACGAATCTGCATGCGCAAGATGTCGCACCGCCGGCGCCGGCGGTGCTGAACGTGCCTGGAGACGCCATGCCCGGATCCAATCCAGTCGATCCGGCCATGCAAGGCGTCTATTGGGACGTTCCACCCCAGTCCTCCACCACGCTCCGCCTCCGGGATCGCACCGAGATCATCCCAGGCGCCGATGACCAGGTCCGTTTTGTCGTGCTGCTGGACGGCGCCCCGCTCTCGACGCTCGTCACCCGCCCCAAGTTGGATGTGGACGACAACCAGAGCATGGCGACCGTTGCCACCGTCGATGCCGCCGCCATGCAGCGCCAACAGGATCTGCTGGCGGCCCAACAGGCACAGTTCGTCGCCAACGCCCAGACCGCCGGTGTGCAGGTGCAGGTGAACCGCAACTTCGTCTACCTTCTCAACGGCGTCGCCGTTTCCACAAAGGCCGGTGCGCTCCCCACGCTCCGTACTCTGCCCGGCGTCACCGGCGTCTACCCTGACTATCAGGTCAAGGCCAATCTCAAGGACAGCGTCCCACTCATCGGCGCGCCCACAGTCTGGCAGATACAGGATGTCCACGGTCAGCCGGTGACCGGTGACGGCATCGACGTTGCCATCATCGACACCGGCATCGACTACACGCATCCCGACCTCGGCGGCTGCTTCGGCCCGAGTTGCCGCGTCCGCGGGGGATATGACTTCTACAACAGTGACAATGACCCCATCGATGATGACAGCCACGGCACGCATGTCGCCGGCATCGTCGCAGCGAGCGGCGCCATCACCGGCGTCGCCCCGTCCGCACAACTATGGGCATTCAAGGTGCTCAGCGCCAATGGGAGTGGGTATGCCAGCGACGTCATCGCGGGTGTCGAACGCGCCGCCGATCTGGACGGCAATCCGCTCACGATCGATCCGGCGGATGTCGCTAACCTGAGCCTTGG
Source organism: Candidatus Fredericiella danica (assembly GCA_016713335.1). Taxonomy (GTDB): domain Bacteria; phylum Chloroflexota; class Anaerolineae; order Caldilineales; family Caldilineaceae; genus Fredericiella; species Fredericiella danica. The sequence goes on from JADJPH010000111.1 coordinate 30,806, forward strand.
CGGTTCTGGCAATCCGGACGATCCCATGAGCCAGGCAGTTGACGCAGCCGTGAATGCCGGCGTCACCATGGTGATCGCTGCCGGCAATTCCGGACCCTATGCCGGCACGATCGGTTCGCCGGGCACCGCGCGCAACGCCATCACCGTGGCAGCCAGCGACAAACAGGACAAGATCGCCTACTTCAGTTCGCGCGGCCCAATCTCAGGCTACGAATCGGTGATTAAACCAGAGATCACGGCGCCGGGCGTCGACATCACCTCAACCGTGCCGGCGGCAAGCTATGACGCGTTCAGCGGCACGAGCATGGCAACCCCGCACGTCGCCGGCGCAGCGGCGCTGCTGAAGCAACTCCATCCAGATTGGTCACCACTCCGCATCAAGAGTATCCTGATGAACACGGCGAAGGATCTGGGGGAAACGATCTTCACCCAGGGTAGTGGACGCCTTCAGATCGACAAGGCCGCCACTGCACCGTTGATCGTGCAACCGGCGTTGTTTGATCTTGGCAGCGCTGACGTCGATGATCCAGCGTGGCAGACCAGCCAGCCCATCACCGTTGTCAATCTACTGGATTCGACTGCCACCTACAGCTTGAGTATTTCAGCTACGCTGCCCGCGAGTATTGTTGCCGAGTTGAGTGACGAGGCCCTGACAATACCACCGGGGGAAAGCCGTGCCGTGCGCTTGACGATCCATTGGGCCGCGGGTGGGCAGGACGTCACGGCAGCCGCGTTCACCGTTGCGCCAATCATCGGCACGGTGCTGGTGCAAAACGAAAACACACTTGCCGAATCACGCTTTGCATTTTCGGCGGCTGGTAAATTGACGATTCGGGTTTCGGATCCGGCTGAATGGATCATGGTGCACAGTGATCAGGCCGCCAAAACCACCTATTATCTCAACCCATGCTGCGCCTTCACGCTGGAATTGCCCTTCGGCGCGTATGACATCATCGCTTATTTTCCACCGAGCACACGCAGCGACGCATCAGAAGCGGAGCGAGCGCCGGCGTGGGTGATCCAGGAAGACATCCCGCTCCAAGGTCGTTACCGCGTCGTCATCGGGCGCGACCAGGCGACGCATCGCGTGAGCTTCGAAACGCATGTGGGCGACGGTTCACCGGCAGCATCCACCACGGTGTACTCGATCCTCTACCATGCGGCCCACAAGATTGCACTGTTCGACACGCGCAAGGAAGCTTACACTGTCCCATTACAGTACTACTCGGATGCGTCGTCAGCATATCAGTTGGAAGCGCGCACCTTTGCGCGTGTCTTTGGCAAGACGTTTGCCTGGTACGAAGGCTACTTCAGGGGTGCAGGTCTCCATGGCGACCTACGGCTGACGCAAGACGCGGCAACGCTGAAGCGCAAGGTCTTTGAGATTACATCAGGAGTCTTTGATAGGGCATCGGCCATACACCGATGCGTTGCGATCCAATTACCCGATGGATCGACCATGCCGTCGCCATGCGAATCCGTAGTCGTCAAATCCGGTTTGCCGTATGTCGAGGAACGCTATATGACGCCAACCCCGGCAGACGCCCTCCTCCGAGCAACCTACTATCGTGTGCTTAGTCCTGTACGCCTGGTATCGCCCTTCGCGCTAGGTGAATATCAGGACCGGCTCGATCCGCCGCCGATCATTCCCATCTTCCCTTCTTACCAATGGGATGTACTCATTGGCCCTGACATTGTCGTCGCCGAAGACGGCACGTTGCGCATGTTTGCGACGGAAAACATCTCCGTATCGCAGGTCTTTACCACCAACTCCGACAACGTACCTCTCGGGGCGCCACCGCCGATCTGGATTGGAGCAACGACACCGTACACCTCAACTGCCTGCTTCTCTGCGCCACGCAATGGTTATCTCGGTGAGCAGGCGCCTTTCGCCATGCGTTCGCAGGCAGGAAGCATTACGATGGAGGAGGGATGGTTCTTCCCTTCGGCGATCTCCATTCCCTATGCGTTGACAAAGGGAGCGACCGTGGTGCAATCCGGGTCAATGAGTTTCGATCGAGGTTACCGCAGTTGTATTGAACTGCCGTCGCCAGACGAATATTCGATGACCTTCACGTATCCTCAGCCCTACAGCGTAACTGGTCAAGCCGCGAATGTCACTGCACAACTCGGATTTGACACCCGGCGTCTGAATGGGTCGTGCCCAGATGCAGAACCGCCTTTCCTCACCGCGTTGGAATTGATGGCCGATGGCAATCTTCTGACAAACGCACCGCCTGAAAATCCCTTCACCCTCCTTCTTGGAACTGCCGACCATGGCGCAGACTGTTCACGCGTCGCCTCGGTCCAACTCGAATATCAGACGACCCCTGGCTGGAACACCGTCCCGTTGCAGCAGGTGGATGGCTATTACACCGGTGAGATGCCGGCATTGCCGGCAGGACAGCCGCTCTCGCTGCGAGTGACCGTCATCGACGGCGAAGGCAATTGGCTGATCTACCGGGCGGAACCGGCGTTCGAAGTCGCGGCGGCGCCGGCATTGCCGTCAGAAACGTCGTTCACTTTCTTGCCGGACGTAATGAATCGGCGCTAATAGGCGCCACCGGCGCCAGGCAGCGCCGCCAAGAAAGTCGCTGCCTGGCGCTGGACCGCCTCGCGATCCGCGGCGGAGAGATGCTTCAGCCCCAGTACGGCAGGCCCCAAACGCGGGTTCGACCGCAGTACGGCTTCATGCTCAATCAAGAAGTTCCAATAGAGGAAGTTGAACGGGCACGCCTCATCCCCCGTGCGCTGTTTCGGATCAAAGCGGCAGGCGGCGCAGTAATCGCTCATTTTATTGATGTAGTTGGCCGACGCGAGATACGGCTTGGTGGCCGTGCGCCCGCCATCAGCATTCAGGCCCATGCCGATGACGTTCGGCGCCACCACCCACTCATACGCATCCACATAACAACGCAAGAACCATTCGTTGACCTGCGCCGGCTCAATTCCCGCCAGCAGACAGAAGTTACAAAGCACCATCAGCCGCTCGATATGGTGCGAATAGCCATGCGCCAGCACGCGGCCAATGACGCAACGCAAGCAGCGCATCTCCGTCTCACCGTGCCAGAAGAAATCCGGCAGCGGCCGTTGATGCTGCCAATAATTGGCCGTCAGCAATCCCGGCATCTGCCGCCAATACTGCCAATAGATGTACTCGCGCCAGCCCACGATCTGGCGGATAAAGCCCTCGACCGACGCCAACGGCGCCCTGCCGTCGTAATACGCCCGCTCCACCGCCTGCGCCATCTGCAGCGGGTCGAGCAGACCAATATTCATATACGGCGATAACACGGAGTGAAAGAGAAATGCGCTCTCACTGCTCATGGCATCTTCATAAGGCCCGAAGTCAGCCAATCGATGTGCAATAAAGTCATCAAACGCGGCTTGGGCCGCATCATGCGTCACTGCGAGGTCGAAATCATGGGCCTCGCCAATCCCGGACGACAGCGCAGCGACTTCAGCCATCACCGCTGACGTTATGGCGTCAGGCGCGAAACTGAGCAGTTTTGGCGCCACAACGCCGGCGCGTGGCAGCGGCTTCCGATTCTGGGCATCGTAGTTCCAGCTCCCGCCAATCGGTTGGCCCTCGGCATCGATGAGTAGACCCCACTGGCGGCGCATTGCACGGTAAAAGGTCTCCAGGAGGGTGCGGTGGTTTGGCTCCGGAAAAGGGTCGTAACGGCCGGCTAGCATCTGCGTGTTTGGCAGACATTCCACCTCAACACCCAGGGCTGCCAGCCCCTGCTGCTGGAACTGCCGTCCCCGGAATTCGGCCGCAGCCATGGTCAGCAGCCGATCCGGCTGCCATTCCAGAACATGTTGGCGGAGCCCCTCAACGACCGAGCCAGCACGGATGTAGTCCACAACGTATCCGGCGTTGCGCAGTTGGTCCGCATAGTGGCGCATGGCGCTCAGCAGCAACACGAGTTTCTTGCGATGAACCGGTCGCCGCGCAATCCGGCTGGCGCTTTCCACCAGCACGACGCGTATCTCGTCCGGCCGTGCCAGGATTTGTGCGGCTTCCAGCGCAGGGTGTTGCCGTAGGAGTTGATCGCCGAGGATCCAGATTGTGAGTCGCATAGGTTATACTGTAGCCAGTTGATTCCGCCACCCCAGTAAGCCGGTGATGACACTATGATAACGCTGAAACCAAGCGCCCAGAAGGTGCAAGATGCCTTGAATGCAGCAGGCTTCTCCAACCAGGTCATCGAACTGCCTGCATCCACGAAGACGGCGGCGGATGCCGCTGCCGCAGTCGGTTGCGAGGTCGGCCAGATTGCCAAATCCCTCATCTTCGCCGGTAAGGAAACCGGACGCCCAGTCCTCGTCATCGCCAGCGGAACCAACCGCGTCAATGAAAAAACGATCGGGATGTGGGTGGGTGAACCCATTGGAAAAGCCGATGCGGACTTTGTGCGCGAACAGACCGGCTTTGTGATCGGCGGCGTTCCGCCGCTCGCCCATACAAGCCCGCTGACAACCTTTGTCGACATCGACCTCTTCCGCTACGCCAGGATTTGGGCGGCAGCCGGCCACCCCAATGCCGTGTTCGAACTCACACCGGCCGATCTGGCAAGAATGACAGACAGCGAGCCGGTGCTGGTCACGTGAACGGAGCCGCCGAAGTGCGGATCATTCGCCTTGTTGACAAAAAGAGGGGGCGCCGCTAAAATCCTGCCAAGGTAGGCTCCCCTACGATTGCACCTAGTTATCGCAAAATGTGGGCGCCAACTGCAGTCTCCATCACATTCCATGCAGAGCATTCGTTTCACGGCATCCGCGACCAACGTACGCGAGCCTCTGGTTTCCCAATCGTATGCGTTGACCGCGCCAAAATCTTTCCGACCGGCGTTCGTGTCCAATATTTCGCTTGCGTTCGCTAAAGGAGCAACAACATGTTAGGTGGGTTTACCAACCGCGTTGCCTGGGTCGACCTCACGACCGGCAACATTGAGTACAAAGGCATCAACGAGGAGCATGCCAAGAAGTACCTTGGCGCCCGCGGGCTTGGCGTCAAATACGTCTTTGACAATGGCCCCGACGTCGAGCCATTTGCACCGGAGAATATCCTGTGTGTCATGAACGGTCCGCTGACGGGCACCAATGTCAACATGAGCGGGCGCCTGGCCGTCGTCACCAAGTCGCCACTCTCCGGCACCGTTGCCGACTCCCACATGGGCGGCTGGACCGCGGCAAAATTGAAGTGGGCCGGCTTTGACGGGCTCGTCTTCAGTGGAAAAGCCGAAAAACCGGTCTATGCCTTTGTCGATGAAGGGCAGGTGACGCTGCATGATGCTTCCGATCTCTGGGGCAAAGGCGTTCATGAGACGCTCAAGATCCTGCGTCACCGCCACGGCGCAGACTGTGATGGCATGGCCATTGGCCAGGCCGGCGAGAACCGTGTGCGCTTTGCCTGCTGGCTGAATGTCAACGATCGCGCGGCAGGCCGCAATGGCACCGGCGCCGTCGCCGGCAGCAAACACCTCAAGGCCATCATCATCAAGGGTGACAAGAAGAATCGCCCGGCGCCGGCCAACAAAGAGGCCGACAAGAAAGCCCGCGAGAAGGCGCTTGCCGCGATCATGGCCGAAGAGAACATCACCTCACCGCGCAAGGGTGGGCTGAGCGTCTATGGCACCAACGTGCTCATGAACATCACGGAAAGCATCGGCGCGCTGCCTTCGAAGAACTCGAAGCACGCCGGCTTTGGCAAAGACAACGCCGAAAAGATCTCCGGCGAATATGTAAACGACCATATCTTGATCAACAACCCCACCTGCCACGCCTGTCCGGTGGCCTGCAAGAAGGAAGTTGAAGTCAAGGAAGGTCCCTTCAAGGTCAAGATGGAATCGGTCGAGTATGAACCGGCATGGTCGCTGGGTTCCAACTGCGGCAACGACAATATCGACGCCGTCGCCTTCATCATTGATCTGTGCAATGACTTCGGCATGGACCCGATCGAGTTGGGCAACGTGCTCTCCATGTACATGGAAGCCAGCGAGCGTGGATTTACAAACGGCGATGGCAAACTGGCGTGGGGTGACGCACACGCGATGGTCAAGGTCACCGAGCAGATCGCCCACCGGCTTGGCGTCGGCGACAAACTGGCGGAAGGCACCGCCCGCGGCGCAGCCTATTTCGGCCATCCCGAAATCTCCATGACCGTCAAGGGCCAGGCGATTCCCGCCTACGACCCACGTGGTCTGAAGGGGATGGGCATCGCCTATGCCACCAGCAACCGTGGCGCCTGCCATCTACGCGCCTACACCCCTGCCGCCGAATTGGGCGTCATGCCCTTTGGTTCGCTCAAAGTGGACCCACTGGCATGGAAGGGGAAGGGCGGTCTGGTCAAGATCTTCCAGGACGTGCATGCCGTGTCCGACTCACTCGACCTTTGCAAGTTCTCGGCTTTTGCCCAGGGGATGGACGAGTACACCGAGCAGTACAACGCCGTCACCGGCATGAACTACTCATCGGAAGAGATGCTGCAATGTGGCGAGCGCATCTATAACCTGGAGCGCTACTACAACAACCTGGCCGGCTTCCGCGAAGGGTCAGACTATCTGCCCAAACGCTTCACCCACGAGCCAAGCACCGTGCCCGGCTCCGAAGGCCATGTCTGCGAATTGGATCTGATGCTAGAGGAATACTACGAGGTTCGCGGCTGGAAAGACGGCGTTGTGCCGGAGACCAAGCTGAAGGAATTGGGGATTATCGCATAGGTAGAGCGTATCTCGTATCTCGTGTCCGGCAACCCGATCACGAGATACGAGATACGTGTCACGCCTCACCCTCCACCGCGCAGCGTCTTCCAATGCAACTTTTCAAACAGGGCATCGAGCGCGGCGTTGTCGCCACTAAAATCCGCAGTCGCGCCGCCGACTGTGAGTGAGCCGATGCTGCGCGGGATCGCTTTGCGCACATCGGCGCGCCAGCCCACGCCCTCGATCACGTTTTCTGCGACCTCAACACCCCCAAGATCGGTCAGATAACTCTTGAGAAGCCAAAGTGGCACACCATAGTAGTCGTGCTGCATGAGGTTAGCACCCACCGCCGACCGGCGGGAAGATGCAAATGTCGGCATTTTCGGGAATCGCCATATCCAACCCCTCCAAATACCGCACATCACGACCGTTCAAGAAGATGTGGATGTTGTTGCGGACGGCGCCCTGTTTGTCCAACAGTTCTCGATTGAGACCGGGCCAGCGAATCAGCATCTCATCGATCATTTGCCGAAAGGTATCGCCGGGACCGGCGCTAAGTTGCGCAATTGGCCCCCCGACGATTGGGCGGAGCGTCGCATAAACACGTACATTCATGGGTGGATCCCTCTCTCTTGTGCGCTTTTCGAATGCGGCGCAAGTGTACCATAGAGAGAGGGCGGCGATCCAGTAGGCTGGCTCACGCCTCACGAGGGTTCGATGCAGACAGTTCTAGGGCGTGCTGCTGCCGCCAGCGAGATGATAGGGGTCACGGGCCGCTTCGGCCTCGCGCAAGATGTCAAAGTTGCGCTGCGAAGCGACGCGTAGACCGGCCGCTTTACTGCGCATCTGAGCGCTGATCTGGCTTCGATTCATCACTAACCGATCAATGGCCTCGGGGAGCGCACCATCCTCAAGATCCTTCAGTGTCAGGCAATAGTCGTCCTGGCCAATCTCAGCCATAAAGCTGCGTACTTTGACTTCATAGCTGAGCGCGGTCGCCGGCGTCCCCTGCATAGCGCCGAAAATCAACGCGTGGAGGCGTGCGCTGACCACAAACTGCGCCAGACCGATCGCCTCAAAGGCGTCCCGCGGGCTGTCGGTCACCCAGACCTGCGTCGCATCGTGATGCCTCATCTTTGTCTGAATCTGGCGCGCAGTCTGCGTGTCGTCAAAATGATCCAAGTAGGCAGTCTGGAACGGGACAAACAAGATCTGCGGACAATGGTTCTCAATGATCGCATCGCATGCCGCGGCAAGCGCAGTTTGTTCGCTGTCCGTCAATGAATAGCGCGGCACCACCACGGCAAATGGCTTTGCCGGGTCGACCGGCAGCCCGAGCGGCGCCTGACCACTCGGCGACGTCAACGTAAACACCGGGTCGGCCGTCACGTAAACCGGCCGGCGCACCCCGACTGACTTGAGAAGTTCGCTGGAATCCGTGTCGCGTACACAGATCACCCCGGTCATGTTGGCCGCAATGCGCGTCAAAAACTTGTAAAATGGGTAATGCAAAGGCCCCATGCCGACACCCAACATCGCGGTCTGCTTGCCTGAAAGCTTTGCAAAGGCGAGAATGCCGAGGATTCGGGCAAAGTAGACAAGGCGCGCAAGCCAGTTGCCTTCGATTTCCTTTAGCAGGCTACCACCGCCAAATACGAAAACATCCGATGCCGCCATCGAGCGAAAGCGCGAAAACCGGGGCGGCCAGTTTAAGTATGTACCCACTGACTGCACGCCATACCGGCTTTCCGTCACCGCCGGCTGGGCCGAATTGACAACAATCTTTGCGCCTTGAAATTGCCGGATGAACACCTCTAGCAGAGCTTCATCACCCAGGTTGTTCTGGCCATAGGCGCCAAGTATAAAGATTTGTTTCATGGCAATTCAAGACCCTCAAACGAATGCAAGACCCCGAATCTAGACGATAATGCGCAGCCGATATGGCTGCCCTTCATTTCATGCCAGGAAGATCCAGTTCACGAAAATCGCAGTAAAGATGCCCAGGAACATCGTGAACACGACCAGGATCGTCCGATCTAGTAAGGGCCGTCGCCCCCAATTCGCCAACAACATAAATGCAGGGAAAAGCACCAGCGCATAGCGGATGATGCTCCCGGTCCCGCTATAGGCAGGAATCAACACGCCCAGAAGGGTATAGATGCCAAAGCCGGCGCCAAAACGGCGCCATACCAGCAGCGCAAGCACGATGATGGCAAAAAGCATGACGATGTTCAACAGCGCATTCCACCAGATCTCGCCCGTCGCGAAATTCTGATGCAACAGCCCGTTGAGATCTTGAAACACGGTTTGAAACGGGCCACGCTTCCCTCGCCCCCACGCCGATTGCGTCGTCCAGAAGGCGATCGGGTCATTGAACCGGCTCTTCAGAAACATCATGTAGCTGATCAGACCGAGTGGAATCATGGAGATCAGCAGCAGGCTCCCAATGTCATGTCGTAACCCGTTCCAAAGCCCTTTCCACGCGTCAGGCCGGTAGATCCGAGCAAGCGTCCATCCATGCATGCGCAACCATTCATACAACACCACAACCCAGACCAGCACCCCCACAATTCTAGATGCGGAGGTCAGGATCCCCATGACCCCAGCCCATCCCCACATATGGCGCCGCGCAAAATAGAACGTGGCCACGGAGAAGAACAGGAACGTGCTCTCGGTATAGACTGCGCTAAAAAAGATTGCGGTCGGAAACACTGCGATATAGAAGACTGCACGCTGTGCGGTTCCCGCGTCGGCGAACTCAAACTCCGTTAACCGATAAAGGAAGATAAGCGCCAGTAACAACATGACATGACTCACGAGCACCCCAGCCAGCACCAGATTCTGGCCAACCAGCGGGCTCACCAGGTTCATGAGCAGTGGGTAGACCGGGAAGAAGGCAACGCTGCTCATTTGCCCAGGTGTCAACGTGTAGCCGTCACGCGCAATATTCAGATAGAAGGCGCTGTCCCAACGCGCGAGCGAATCGAGCAACACATTATCGGGGATCGCGTGCCAGTACTCGGCGCCCGTCTGGCTTGGCATGGCAATCTCGGCAAGGCAGGCGCCTGACAGAACGACAGCCCTCGAAACTAAGAAGACGGCCATGGGCACAAGTAGCCACCGCCAACGCACCCAATCAATTGCTTGAACCCGAGTGACAACGCCACCGATTGGTGAATAGGTCTGCCGCAGCGCGGCGTGCACACGCGTCATTTCGAAGGTTCTCCTAACGTCATCTGCAGATCACTGAATACAGTCGGCCCGCGGAAACTGGTCAGACCGATCCAGCCAGAATTAGCATCAAGCGGTGCGTCCGCAGTGATTTGCTCACCGTCCACCAAGACGTCGAAAGCGCCCTTCTTCACAACCAACGTCAGTTGGTGCGGCTGACCAGTCTCGGTCTCAAGCGGCGCTGACCCGATACCCTGGAACTCACCCGCCTGGCTATAGCGGCCCCAGAAGAGTTGCTTGCCGCCATCGCCAAAGCGCACCATGTACGCGCCTTTTGAATCGTCTCGCTTGGGCATATGGAAAATCACGCCGCCGCCGCCATCGGCAACGTCCTTCGGCAGTTCAATCTTCGCCGACAGCGTATACTGCTCCGCTAATACACCGATGCCGGTGACATAGTCCGTGGCCTCGGTCGCCTGTTGGCGGATCGTGGCGCCCTCTTTGACCCATTCGCCACTTAACGTCTGGGTGTTCGCCAGCAAATTTGATGCCTGCGCGTCAGTGACTGGCGCTGCGTTCTGATCACCCACTAGCGCAGTTTCCGTGCTGTTCATGCTCGAAATCTTGACTTGCTGAAATGAGGCGACACTCTCTGAAGTCGTCAAACCCGGATAACCGCGCTGGCTCACGAGCGGGACCTGGTCCGCAAGTTGCTGCCCGTCCAGCAGGATGGCGTATGTGTCCACACCAGAGATGACTTCCAGCACATGACTGTCTGTCCCCGGGGCGCTGGCACCCTTAAAACCCTGTCCTGTGAAGGCCCCATCCTTGTCAAAGTAACCCCAGAATACCCCAGACCCATCGTCGGCATAGCGCACCATGTGCGCCCCTTTTTTGCTCGTCGGATCCGGCATATTGAAGAGCAACCCGGCGCCGGTGCCCTGGTTGATCCGGAACTTGACCGTCATCCGATACGACTCGAACGGCTGGTTGTAGCTGATGTTGCGATCAAATTCATTCGGCTGCTGCTGGACCAGGGCGCCATCGCGAAATACCCAATCACCGGACATTGGCACCCAACCAGATGCGGCGATGTCGCCGGTAAAGTCACTCGTGTAGAGCACCCCCGCCTTATCGGGCAATGTCTGCGCCTGCTGCGGATCAACTTGTGGCTTTGCCGGCGCAGCTTCGCCCAATCCAGTCACAGCAAGATCATCAAAACGCACCGGCGCGCCGGTGGCATTCAGGCCAACCAGCCCCCCTTGATACTGGAGCGGCACATCACGCACCAGCACTTTGTCGTCGAGGGCCACAGAATAGGACTCTTTGCCCACATCAACCCTGAGACGCGCATCAAGCGGCTGGTCAACGGGCAATTCGAGCGGAACTACAGCCTGGCTCTTCGATTCGCTCCCTTGGGTATAACCACAGTTCACCTGCCATTTACCGTCAACTGCTGCGATCTCCACGAAATGCCGCTTCTGCTGCACACTTGGATATTGTGCATTGAACGACATGCCGGCCGGGGTCGATGAGTTCTCAAGCACAAGCCGCGCTTGCGCTTGATAGGGTTGCCCCTGATCCAACCAGAGCGGGAGATAGATGCCAGCCTTTTGGGCATCTGGATTCGCCTGGATCAACCCGCCTTCGCTGACTTTCCACTCACCATCGAACTTGAACCACTGTCCAATCGAATCCTGCGCGAAGTCGTCACTAAACGGCAATGCGTAGATCGCAAAGGGCCGGCTGGGTGAAAGCCGGGAATAGAGTGCAACGTTGAAGATACCGAGCACAACCGCCGCAGCAAGCAGCGGAATCACATACCGGGTCAACCACCGGTGATTTGAACGCTTCGGTTGGATGGCGGCCTGTGTTGCCATTTGCCATTTACCTCATAGTGTCCGCTTGAGCGACTACCACCAAGACGGAGCGACCTTGCAGCGCATTTCTAGGCGCCAATGCGCGTTGATGGAAGCGAAGTTTTCTTCGCACTGATCTTACGCTCTGGAGAACACTCCTCACAAGCGACAAAAGTATCTAATATTGGTATTTAACTGAAATAAACGATTGTGAATGCCCCAGTAAAAACGGCGTTAAATGTTGCATGGGGATCGCACAACCGGTTTTTCGCCAAACCGCGACGCCGTAACCGGCGCTGCGTATTGATATCAGGAAGATGCGATAGTGTCATCCGGGCCGAACCGGTCAGACCGGTCAGACCGGTCCAACCGGTCAAACCGAAACCCTGGAAATAACATCTTACTTGACTAGAAAATCTGAGGATAGATCAATGACTGAAAATACGATGAACGAAAATGTTAAGAGTCAACTACGGAGACAAGATGGCGTAGTGGCGGGAGTCTGTGGCGGTCTTGGTGAGTTTACCGGGATCGATGCGATGTGGTTCCGGCTACTCTTCCTGTTCATGATGCTGCCCGGTGGGTTGCCGGGTATACTCATCTACCTGATCCTGTGGCTCGTGATTCCACGCAAGCAGTAGTGGCGCCGTGGATGCGACGCCGAGGAGCGGCAAGCCAGCGTTGTCTTGCCGCTCCTCGGTTTTTATTCAGGCCTTTGCTGCCGCAGGCTCAAGCGGCAATTCCGCGAGTTGGCGCCAATTGCGATTAAAATAGAGCAATGGCGCAGGGCCACCCTGCGCACCTGCGGCGACCACTTCACCGACAAAGATTGAATGATCTTCACCGTCGTACGCATGCCGCACCCGGCAATCTACCCAGGCCAACACGCCGGGCAAAATTGCGCTGCCCGTCACCGCCTTGGTCCACGCGATATCGTGAAAACGGTCACTGGACTCCGGCGCCAGCCCCGCAAAGCGTTTTCCCCACTCAACGTGCTCTGCACCCAGAATATTGGCGGCGAACACGCCACTCTTTAAGATGGCAGCATGGGTGAACAGCCGGCGGCCGACACAGATCAACACCTGAGGCGGGTCGATGCTGACACTCGTCAGCGAACTCGCCGTGATTCCAATCGGCGCGCCGTCAGCGACCGTGGTAACGATGGTCACTCCGCTCGCCCAATGCGCCAACACATTCTTGAACTCCTGCCCTGACACGCTCATAAAACACTCCAGTCGATGATGACACTCGGCAATCAAACCTGAGTATAGGCGCACTTCCGGCAAATCACGGTAACCTCACTCCAGATACTTACTATTTCGGTGATCTCCGACTCTTTGCTAAAATGGAACTATCTGTGCCAGCGCCTGCGTTATCAACGCAGCAAGAGCGAGGAGAAAGACGCTCATGAAAGGGATGCTCTTCCTAGCCAATCAGGAGAAGCCCGTCGCGGTTCTCGATGAAGTAAACGTCGTGATCATGAATGACAACCACAAAACGGATCCTGCCCGCGTCACGTTCAAGAGCCAAAAACTCAGCGCAGGCAAAACGATGGTTGAACTTCACCGCGATCAGAAGATGACGCTCAAGCTCGAGGATGGCCGCGAAGCCGACGTGCTGCTTCAACACTCGAGCCTTGACATGCAAGGAAACGCAGTGGGTGTCCTGCGTGTACTCAATGCGCAAAAATTATAGCGCCACCATCACCTGAAACCCGCTGCCAGCCGGCCCTCGCAGGTGGCTGGCATTTTTGTTTTCGTTGCTCGAGTGTAAACGCTCGGAATCATACGCGTCATTGTCCATTATGTCTGCCAGCTTTTCCACGACTGATCCGACCCGCACGTCGCTACCGCCCACGGTAGAACCCCAGCCGCCTGCGCCAAAGCGCAAGGTGCGCCGGCGTTCCGCCTTCTGGCCCGGTTTCGCAGTCGGGTTTTCACTGTTGGCCCTGGCCAGTTGCGGGGGACTTGCGGCTTCATTTGGCTTTACCAGGCTCTCCCTGGCCGACATCCAGGGCAACGCCCCAGCCTGGGTCCCGCCGGCGATCACCGCCACCCCACTCCCGGTGGCAGCAAACGCTGCGCCGGCCGCGCTCGGTCGCTTCACCCTTGGCCAACAGGTGCGCAACCTGACCAACAGCCGTGTCAACATCGGAAGCACGCCCGGCCATCTCAGCAAACCGGCCGGTGACATCCTCGCACAGGTGGAACCGAACGCAACGCTCGAGATCATTGGCCCATCGAGCGCCGCCAATAACCTCACCTGGTGGCAGGTGCGCTACGTCTCGCCGGACGGAATCCCCCTCGAAGGCTGGATGGCCGAAGCCACCGCCAGCGGTGTCCAAATCCTCGGTCAATAGCACAACTTCCTGACCCAGCGCATCCTGACGACTCTTTTCTCTCCCCACCCATTTCGTGGTTTAATCAACCTATGTCCTCTCCTTCACCAGGTCCCGCCTCCCCTACTTTCATACCACGGCCCGCGCAACAAGCTATCCTGGAATACATCGGCGGCTATATGGGCATCAGCGCTGTGCCCGGCAGTGGGAAGACATTCACGTTAAGCCTGCTCGCCGCCAAACTTGTCGAACAGCTTGCAAGTTCGGAACGGCTCGACGAGCGCGAGGTGCTGGTCGTCACCTTTACCAACAGCGCCGTCGCCAACTTCCGCGCCCGGATCGGCGGCTTCGTGCGCTCGCAGGGACTGCTCGCAGGGGTGGGCTATCGCGTTCGGACACTGCACGGTCTGGCACACGACATCGTGCGCGAACGCCCCGGGCTGGTTGGGCTTGCCGAAGACTTCGATATCATCGACGACAGCACCGCCACAGAGATTAAACGCGATGCCGTGGTCAGCTATCTGCGCGGCCACCCGGACGCGCTGGCGCCCTACATCAAACCGGAGTTCATCGCGAACCCGCGCCGCATTGAACGTGCACTGGTTGAAGACGCAATCGACATCGCCAACACGGTGATTCGTGTCGCCAAAGACCTGCCCACCGGCGTGAGTATCCTGTTGCACCAATTTGACCAGCAGAGCGGCGCGTGGCCGCTGCTCGAATTGGGGCTACGCGTCTTGGCCGACTATCAGCGTGCACTCACACTGCGCGGCGCAGTCGACTTTGATGATCTGATCATGTTCGCCCTACAAGCCCTCGAAGCGGACAACGGCTACCTGGAACGCCTACAGGAACGCTGGCCATTCGTACTGGAAGATGAAGCTCAGGACTCGAGCAACGCCCAAGAACGCATGCTGCGGTTGTTGACAAGCCGCAACGGTAATTGGGTGCGCGTCGGCGACCCCAACCAGGCGATCAACACGACCTTCACCAGCGCGGACACGCGCTATCTGCAGCACTTCTTGCGTGAACATGCCGGTGGCGCTCGCCCCCTGCCAAACTCAGGCCGCAGTTCACTACCCATCATTGCCGCCGCCAATCACCTCATTACCTGGTCACAGCAGGCGCACCCTTTTCTGCCGCCTGACATGGCGCTTGTCCCGCCGCTGATTGAACCAACGCCGCCAGGGGATCCGCAACCCAATCCAGCGGCGGGAACCCCGCCAATCTACCTTCACCCTGCGGCGATGACGCCGGACACCGAGACCGACATGGTCGTGCGGAGTTTGCAGCGGTGGCTGCCAAACAACCCGGACATGACACTGGCCGTCCTGGCGCCGGAAAATCACCGCGGTTTTGCCTTGACCGAGGCGCTCCAGCGCGCCGGTCTGCCGTTCGATGACACATTGCTCCGCACAAACAGTACGACACGCGCGGCGGCCCATACGCTTGCCATGGTCCTGGGGTATGTCGCAAAACCGCAACAGCCCGGTCGCTTGCAGGCTTTGTGGACCGAAGTCTGGTACCCGCGCTGGGCACAGCGCCAGGGACTGGAAGGTTTTGCGGCGCCGGGCGCCGGACGCCGCAAGGCGCCACTGCCAGAACCGGTTGAGACGTTTGGGCGCGCCTTGAGCAAGCTGGCTGAACCTGAAGCCTTCGTCTTTCCACAACAAACGGATTGGTTGCGGGGCATCACCTGGCTGGACAGCGCAGAAGACCAACGCGAGATCATCCTTACCTTCCGCGCCGATCTGCAGCGCTGGGCAAAGGCGGTCGTCCTGCCGGTCGACGAACTGCTGCTCACCCTGGGCAACGATCTCTTTGATGAACCAGCGGACCTGGCGCTGACGCACCGGCTGGCCGTGCTGCTCGCCAAACTTCAGGACGAACAGCCGGGTCTGCGGTTACCGGATCTGGCAAACGAATTAGAGAACATAGCCTTGAACAAGCGCCGCATCTTGGGCTTTGGCGAAGACGCCCAGGGCTACCAGCCCCTGCCGGGCGTGGTCACCGTTGCCACCATGCATGCAGCCAAGGGGCTGGAATGGGATCGGGTCTACCTCACCTCGGTGAACAACTACAGCTTTCCCGGCGGTGGCGAAGCAGACTCCTACCGCAGCGAGCGCTGGTTCATTCGCGATCGCCTCAACCTGCTCGCCGAGGTCGAAGCACAAATGCACCAGCTCCATGGCGGCACCCTCGACGACTATCTCCCCGGCCAGGCAACCGCACGCGCGGATCGAGCTGGCAGCCGAGCGGTTGCGGCTGCTCTATGTCGGTGTCACCCGTGCAAAACGAGAGCTGATCTTGACGTATAATATCGGCCAGCGCGCTGAATCAGACCCCTTGCGTCCGGCCATCGCCTTTGCAGCGCTCGACGCGTTTGTGACGACGCAGAACAATGTTGCTAAGTAATCCGTATTGCGTAGCTCGTATCACATGTTGCGTCTTCCGTGCTACGTGTCGCAGCAAGCATTCGTCATATCAAGAGCGAAATCACATCACGCCTCATGCGATGCGAGATTCGCAACACGTGACACGCAACACGAACCACGCCTATGCGTGATCTAGTTGGTCGACTTTTCAAGATGGTAATCGGGTACGGCGCCATTCAGTGGGCAGGTCCCTTTCTTTCGCTTATCTTCACGCCGATTATCACTCGCTTCCTTGATCCAAGCGACTATGGCATAGCCGACTACGTAACAACGATCATTGCCGCCGTCAGTGCGATTGCGATGGTCTCCATGCCGGTAGCAATCCTCACCCACTTCAACGACCGTCCTGAAGATATGCCCTGGCGACGCGCCATCACGGGATCTGCGCTGACATTCGCGGTAATTTCAGGTGTCGCATTTGGCGCCGCAATCTTTTCTGCCGCCCCGTACATCGCAGAACGCGTGACATTTCTCATCCCGTATGTACCAATCTTGCGTTTTATCGGCGTCACCTTTGCCCTTGGCTTGACTGCTCCGATCCTTATTATATGTGCTCAAGCAGCATTGCGTGTCCGCTGGGGTATGGTTTTCAGTGCCGTTGCGATCATAGGGACGATCGTTGGCAATGTGCTCTTTATTGTGGTGCTGCAATTGGGTGCAACTGGGATGTTGTTAACCCCGATTCTGGTCAGCACTTCGGTCACAATCGCTGCGCTCATTATGATGCGAAGGCTGATCGGGCGTCCCCAATCAGGTATTACCCAGATGCTCCTGCGCGCCGGCGTGATCCTACTGCCGTCCGTGATCGCGACCTGGACCATGCAGATGAGCGACCGTCTCTTTCTAGCAACCACCGTTACGACGACTGCGTTGGGCTACTATGCCATTGCGGGGAAGATGGCAAGTCTTGTGTTTGTGGTAATCGGACCAATCACGAACTCGTGGACGCCGCTGACGATGGCAGTGCAGAATGAGGAAGATGCCCAGGAACGGTACGTCAGCCTGTCGCGCTATTTGATTGCGGCTGTGATGCTGGTTTCACTCGGAGTCGGCCTATTTGCAAACGAAATCTTAATCGTATTGACTCGTCCGGCCTATCTTCCCGCTTCGCCGTACGTCGGTTATCTAACGCTTACCTACGTATTTACGGTCTTCGGGTTTATCTTGTCGACTGGTGCGCTCATGGGAAAACAACTCTCGTCAGTTTCGGGTGCTGCGGTCGTCGCGGCAGTTGTGAATCTTACCCTAAATGCGATTATGATTCCTGTGTGGGGCGTGTGGGGAGCCGTATGGGCGACGGTATTGAGTTACGGCATACACCAGATCATCCTGTATGCCATCTTATTGCGCAGACACCCTGTGCCGTATCCAGTTGGTCGGATCCTCGCAGCGCTGGTGCTCCTGGTCGCGTTGATCACGGTGGGACTTTGGGTGCCCCCGATCTGCTTTCCGTACCGAGTCGGCATCAAGCTAATCATTTATGCGATGCTGCCACTCGGTCTGATCTTGGTGCGCCTGATCCAGCCACAGGAAGTTCACCAACTTCTGATGGCCATCCGAGCTGGGCGACGGTCCCTGCATGCCGCGTAGCGCCGGGTATTCACAGGCCAGTTGAGGTGATAAATGTTGATGCAAACAGACAAGCCGGGTGTGCGATCACTCTTTCGAGCCAGTGCTGAATCTCGGTGAACAGATCGTGAACATACGCATTTGGTCGAAGGAGGACGCTTCATTGTGCGATTTCCCGATTTCACGCTGATTCAGAAACGCCGCGAATACGAGATTACCTTGCGTATCTTGGTTACCGGAGCCGGCGGATTTGCCGGCAGCCACCTGGTCGAATACTTGCTGACGACCGTCGCACCTGCTGCAGAGATTCATGGCGTGATTTGGCAGTCCATGGCGCATTGAACCGTTGCTTGCAAAATTCACCCCACCGGCTCGACCTGTGCGACGCCGTCAGCGTCGAAGCATTGATCCAGGAATTACATCCGGAGACGTTGTCGTCCAGCCACAGGCGCGGCCGTCCGACGCTCCCCGCCTTGTTGCCGACATTCGCAAGCTGCAGAAAGCAACCGGATGGCAGACACATTATGCGCTCGAACAGACGTTGCTCGATGTGATCAACTACTGGCGGCAGACCTTATGAGCAATCCTCGACTATCGATCCTGATTCCCACCTACAATCGAGCCCGCTTCATTGGGGCCACGCTGGACAGCATCATTCCACAGCTTACCGGCGAAACCGAGTTGCTCGTCGTCGATGGTGCATCCACCGATGACACGGAAACCGTCGTACGGGCACGCATCGCGTGCTGCCCGGCGGTGCGCTACGTGCGGCTCGCTGAAAAGGCGGGATAGAATCGCGATTACGATCGAGGCGTCCAAGCCGCACAGGGCGAATACTGTTGGCTCTTCACGGACGATGACCTGATGCGCGAAGGTGCGATCGCCGCCGTGTTGCATGCAATCGACGCGGATCATGAGGTGATCATTGTCAATTACTCCGTGTGGAATCAAGATTTCACACGCGAGTTGCACTCCGAATTATTCAAATTCGACACAGACCGCGCCTACCCAAGTGGCGACGATGTACATTTCTTCAGCGATGTTGCGACCGGGCTGACATTCATTGGCAGCGTGGTCTTGCACCGGTCGCTCTGGCTGTCGCGCCGGCGCCCCCCTTACTACGGCACCGAGTTCATCCATGTAGGCGTGCTGTTTCAGGCGCGTCTTCCCGGTAGCGCACTCGTGCTTGCCAAACCCTTCGTCGGCATCCGCTATGGCAACGCTTCCTGGACCGGCCGCACCTTTGCCATCTGGATGTTCAAATGGCCTATGCTGATCTGGTCATTCACGGCGTATCCGGAGTCAGCCCGTGCCGCTGTGAGCGCGCGAACCGTGGCGCAATCTGCGCATCCTGTCCTCCTATCGTGCGACCGGCGCCTACTCACGCATCAGAATACAATCGCTACCTACATAACCGCCAGACATCCCGCCTGTGGCAGCTGTTCGCCCGCGCAATTGCGGGCTTTCCGGGCACGATTGCCAATACCGCGTGGCTGGGCTACCTAAAAATGCGACATGGACAGGTCGGAATACCGGAAATCGACCTGCGCAATAGCCGCTTTTATCCACCCAATCGATGGCGTGCACTGCGCCGGCAGAAAACATCTTGAACAACCAGGCACTCCTCAATCCGCCACCGTTTCTATCGCACTCTGCACCTATAACGGCGCAACATTTCTGCCCGTGCAACTTGAAAGCATCCTGCACCAGACGCTGACGCCCTCCGAACTCGTGGTCGGGGACGACGGCTCAACCGACAATACCGTCGCCCTGCTTGAACAATTTGCAACGACCGCACCATTCCCAGTGCAGGTGACAATTAACGCTGCAAACCTTGGCCCAACGCAGAACTTCGCCAGCACAATCGCTCGGTGTAACGGGGAAATCATCGCCCTGAGTGACCAGGACGATCGGTGGGCGCCGCAAAAACTACATACCCTGGTCGCGGCACTCACAAACAACCCAAGCGCGGGGTATGCGTTCTCGGACCTGATACCGTGGACGGGCGACGACAACGAAACATCGACTGCAACGCTCTGGCAGCAAACCAGGTTTGATGCACACTGGTTCAGGACGACAAGCGCCGTCAATCAGGTGCGCGAGCTATTGAAATGGGACAGAGTGACAGGCGCCGCCATGGCATTTCGCAGCAACCTTCGCCCGTGCCTCCTGCCGATTCCCCAGTATTGGTTTCACGACGGCTGGATTGCACTTCTCTCCTGCTGCCTGGATTGCCGCGGTATCCCCATCCAGGAACCGCTGCTTCAGTATCGGCTGCATGCCTCCCAGGTGACAGCGGTGGGACGCGAGACGATGACAGAACGCGTGCAGCGCTCACGCAATGTGCGCTTCGATGCCTACATGGTGCAGTCCCTGCGCTTTGCAGCCCTCCGCGACAGGCTCGAGCACTACCCGCAGCGCTTACCGGCTGCAGAGTATGCCGAAATCCTGCGCATGATCGGGGAAAAACAGCAGCACCTGGCTGCACGCGCCAAAATGCATGCGAGATCGCGCCCAGAGCGTATCCGCCCGGTGTTGGAAGAATTTATGTCGGGACGGTATCACCATTACTCCGACACCTGGGTTTGCATCGCCAAAGACCTATTCTTGTAACGCTTGAAGGGCAACGGTCATGAGTCTGCCAACGGTGGTGTCGTCATCTGCACCTATAATCAAGAAGGGTTCGTTGCAGAAACCGTCGAAAGCGTGCTCAACCAAACCTACCCGCATGTTGAGATCATCGTGGCCGATGACGGCTCTACGGACGCGACACCGCGCATCCTTGAGTCTTACCGCATCCGATATCCCAATCGCATCAAACTTGTGCTGGCGCCCCATAACAGCGGGATCCCAGGCAACATCAACCGCGGCCTGGCGCAGCGCACCGGCGCCTTGACCGCATGGCTCGATGGCGACGATCTGATGCTGCCGGCGAAACTTGAAACACAGGTACGCTTTTTGCTTGAGAATCCGCACGCCACCGGCTGCTACCACGATGCCGATGTCTTCGAGTCGGAAACCGGCCGGTCACTCGGCCGCATGAGCATACTCTACAATGGTACGCCCGAACTCCGACAGGGTGTCCTCGCCAGATTGGGCCGTACCCCGCAACTTTTTCCTGCCGTCTTCCATGATGGCATGGACGCGCCACCCCTGCATATGGCTATGATGAACGCCTGAAGCACCTAAGCGAGGTCGTCTTCTTTATCGAGACGTTCCGCACTGGATTATTACTGGCTATTGACGAGGTGCTGGTGCGCTATCGCCGTCACAGCGCCAATATCACCGGCAGCGCTGGCGCCCGTAGGCAGATGTACGAGTACGAGATGCTGGCCTATACTATCTTGGAGATACGCTATCCTGACCTGGATTCACTGCTGCAGCCGCTGCGCGCAAGCGCCATGACCGCAGAGGCGCTCCGTGCGCATCGCGAGGGCGATGCGCAGCGCAGGCGGGCGCTGATCCACGGTCTTTGGCGGCTGGGCGCTTGGCAGCCTGCACTGACCCTGTCCGCCGTTCTGCGTTTTTCCGGCGCCTATGCCGCCAATGTCAGTGGCGGCAGCACCTTCACCCGCCCTAATTGGATCAAGCGCCTGGCACGCACACTGCTGAAATAGCACGAACTCATCGGGCGCACACCGCAGTTACTGCGATGGCCCTCAAAGTCGCGGCGGGCGGCTGTGGTCCAAACGGCCTGGTTTCGGGGTCCTCGGATCGGGGGCGCTCCCGAGGTGGCGTCGCCGCTGTTTGATTACTTCACCGGCGATTCCGTTTCAGTACGGGGGCCCGCCCGGGGGGGGGCCGGCCCCGGGGGGGGCGGGGGGCAGTTCGCGACCGCTAAACTCTACGAACGCTTCTTTGCCTACATGCTGCCGGCACGCGAGATCGTTTATGAGTTGGAAGTCCTTAAGTAACCAAGGCTGGCTGAAATCTAAGATCTGCGGGTCTTCCTATGCGCATTGCAATCGACATGCAGTCAACAGTAGGTAAACCAACCGGGATCGGGCAGTATGCCGCAAATCTACTGGCAGCGCTCCACGCAGTGGCGCCCCAATACGAATTTGCCGACCTGAATTGGGGTCGCGACGTGCCAATGCGGCTGGATAATCGCCTCCGGTGGCAGCAGGTGCATGTGCCGTGGCATGCGCACCGGGCCAGCGCCGATCTGTTGCACGTGCCGGGCTTTGACGCCCCGGCGTGGAAACCTTGCCCGGTCGTCCTGACCTGTCACGACTTGATCGGCTGTATCTTTCCGCAAAACCTGCCGCCCGTCTCGCGATTCTACTGGTCCAAATGGCAGCCCTGGTCCTTACGTTTTGCCGATGCCATTCTGGCGGATTCAGAAGCCACCAAACGGGATATCATCCGGATCGCCCAGGTCAACGCTGCGAAAATCACGGTAACGCCCCTTGGCGTCGACCCGGTTTTCCGGCCCGCGCCCCCTGCGGCGCAAGCGGCCTGTCGCATTCGGTATTCTTTGCCAGAAAAGTTCATTCTGTATGTCGGCACCTTGGAGCCACGCAAAGGGATCGATACGCTGATCGACGCCTTTGCCCAATTGGCATCACGCATGCCGGATCTTCATCTTGTTTTGGGTGGCAAGAAGGGTTGGTATTGGGAGCCATTGATTCAACGCATTGACGCGGTTGGGTTGGCCCACCGGATCCATGTGACGGGCTACATCGACGCGGTAGATCTCCCCGCACTCTACAGTGCAAGCGCAGCCTTTGCTTTTCCTTCGCGCTATGAAGGGTTTGGTCTGCCCATCCTGGAGGCAATGGCCTGCGGCGCGCCAGTTGTCTCGTCCAACACCTCTTCGCTACCGGAGGTCACCGGCGACGCCGGGCTCCAAGTGCCCCCCGATCACCCGCCCCTGTTGGCTGCGGCGCTGGAACTTGTGCTGACACAGCCTGTGCTGCGCACAACACTGCAGACCGCAGGCCTGGATCGGGCAGCGGAATTCACCTGGGAACGGACGGCGCGCATCACCTGCAAGGTCTACGATGACGTCATACGCAATGTAACTTCATCCGTGAGGCCGATCAGATGAACTTCCGCCCCGCCACATGGCGCCCCACCACCGTTTTCGGCATCCTGCTTGCGCTCTGCCTGCTCGCCTATGCGGCGTCAATTCCGCTGCCACGCATCGACGGCCTGCTGATCGGTTCCGATGGCATCGGCTACTATATGTATGTCCACTCGCTGGTCATCGACGGCGATCTCGATTTTCACAATGAATATGCGCGGCTTGGCTGGCCCACACCCGAGCCGACGCCAACCGGGCTGCTGCCAAATCACTTTGCCATCGGCGCCGGTCTGCTCTGGGCGCCCTTTTTCGTAGCGGCGCACCTCCTTTCGCTTGCGCTGCATGCGCTGGGTTTGCAGGTGAGCGTTGACGGGTATGGCTACCTATACCAGGGCGCAATCGCAGTCGGCAGCATTCTGTACGGCGCGGCTGCGCTTTTGGCTGATGTACCTTACGGCAAGACGCTTTTCGCCGCGCACGGCGTTTCCGTCCATCCTGTTGCTCTGGTTTGGCACGAATCTGATCTACTATCAGATCATCGAGCCATCCATGTCACACATGGTTTCACTCTTCGCCACCGCCCTGTTTGTCTTTTTGGGTGAAGTGGCGTGATCGGATGACGCGCAGACGTTGGTTTGCGCTGGGCATCGCCGGTGGCCTGATCGGTTTGGTGCGCCAACCGGACGCAACGTTTCTAGTCCTGCCGGTGCTCGATGCACTCTTCAGCCGGCGCTTCCGCGCCCCCTGGGCGAGGTGCCTGCTGGACATGCTTGTCTACGGCGGCGGTTTTCTGGCGCTCTTCTGGATTCAGTTGGCCGCCTGGTGGGTTATGTATGGCTCACCTTTTGCGGGCGGGTATCTTTATGGCGGCCAGGAAGGGTTTAACTGGGCAGACCCACAGATGATCCCGGTGTTGTTTTCGCTGTGGCATGGGCTTTTCGTCTGGCACCCGGTCTATTTGCTCGGCGTTGTAGGTCTCGTGCCATTAGCGCGGCGTGACTGGTCGCTGGCACTCGCCTGTGCAATCGGCTTCGTCCTGCAGGTCTACGTGATTAGCGCCTGGTGGGTCTGGACACAGGGGGATTCGTTTGGGGGCCGCATGTTCATTGCCACACTGCCGCTGCTTGCACTGGGGCTGGCGAGCTTCTTCGACTGGCTCGCAGCAAAGGGCTGGCAAAATGCCGGCTGGGCACTGGCGTTTCTGTTGGTTGTCTGGAATGGTCTCTTCTTGATCCAATATCGCATGCGCTATATTTCGTTTGCCGGACCGATCACCTTTGAAGAATTGACCATCGGTAAATGGTGGATGCTCCAGGATCTGTGGCAAAAACTGCTTGGAAGGCTGCGCTAGGTGCTGTCATGCTATCATGGCTCGAACGCGTTCGTCGGCGAAATCATTATCAACTACCGCATGCCGCCGCACGGTTGATTCGTGCGTGGACGCTGGTCCTGCCCGGCGAGGTCGATGCCGAACTATTTCCGAGGTGACCGTCCGCCTGGATCTGCGCGATGACGGACAGCGGTTTGCCCTGGCGCGGCGCCGCATACGAAGGGCCAACGCTTGCAGCGCTCCTGCGCTGCTGCACGCCGGAGGTTACAACCTTCTTTGATATCGGCGCGAATTTCGGCTACTACAGTTACTATCTGCTCCATAACGCACCCGCATTGGTTATCTACAGGTTCGAACCAAACCCGAAAAACTACGCGCTCATGCTCGATGCGAAGCTGCGCAATGGGTGGGTGCACTTCTATCCGCAGAATATCGGGCTGGGCGATGCAGAAGCCGTGTTGCCGCTCCATCTGGGTGCGCGTGACCGTGACTCCGGGCATGCCACCTTCGTGGGCGCGAACGCCGCCGGCGAAGGTGCAGGACTGACGGCCCGTGTCACGTGCTTCGACACCTGGACGGCCGAACAGGGACTTGCACTGCCGTCCACCCCGCAATGGATCGCCAAAATCGATGTTGAGGGCTTCGAGATGCACGTGCTGCACGGAATGCGCAGAGCACTGGAGCAACGTGCCTTCGCCGCGATCTGCATCGAGATGATCACCCACTCATTGCAGGGCGGAGGCGTCAGCACCCAACAGGTCGCCACATTCTTTGCCGATTGTGGCTATCAACCGTTCGATGAAGCGCTGGAGCCGACGACCGTTTCGCCGGATGAATTTCGTAACGTCTTTTTTCTACCAACTTCATGAGCCTGCACGTAGCTTACGACATTTCAGCGGGGCTAGCCCAGGGCGGAGGTATCGGTCGATACGCCCGTGAATTGGCGCTTGCGCTGCATGACCTTGCGACCAACACTGACCTTCAGTTGTCCCTATATGCAAATCGGCAACCATGGGGGCAACTGCCCCCAACCCTGGCAGCGGTTCCGCGTTTGCATGCCCCCATGGGCGACAAACTCTGGCGCCTGTGGCTGCTCGCCGGTGCACCGCTGCCGGGGATTCCCGGGGCCTGCGACGTGGTCCACGGCGCCGATGTCATTGTCCCCCACAGTGCCGCACCGGCGGTCATCACGGTGCACGACTTGACACCGTATCGTTTTCCTGACTTTCACACGCAGCTGAACCGCATCTTTCTGCGAGCGGCATTCCCCGTCATGGCGCGCCGCGCAGCCGCGATCATCGCCGTCTCGGAGGCAACGCGCCGCGATTTGGTGAACCTGGTGGGCGTCGACGCCGGGAAGATCACCCGCATCTATGAAGGCGTCAACCGGGAAATCTTCACGCAACTGCCCGTCGACGCAGCACGTGCTCAGATTGCCTCAACACTTGGCTTCGAGGGAGCCTATCTACTTGCGCTGGGTACGCTCGAGCCGCGCAAGAATCTGGCGACGCTGCTGCGCGCATACGCCGCATTACCTGAGAACGCACCACCGCTTGTGCTCGCCGGCGCACAAGGTTGGGGAGACACCGGGCTCACACAGGTGCTCGACGAACTCGACCTCCGCCGGCGCGTATTCCTGCCAGGACGCATACCGGATCAACTGCTCTCTGCACTTTACGCCGGCGCGGAGGTGTTCGTCTACCCTTCCTTTTATGAAGGCTTTGGCCTGCCGGTGCTCGAGGCGATGACCTGTGGCGCCCCCGTGATTACGAGCAACTGCTCCAGTTTGCCCGAAGTGGCCGGTGACGCCGCCATTCTGATCGATCCTACGGATGTAGATGCCTTGACGGCTGCGCTAACGCTGGTTATCCAAACACCCGAACTGCGCGCCCGCATGCGCACCTTGGGTTCACAGCAGGCGCAGCAGTTCAGTTGGCGATCCGCCGCGCAACAGACGATAGATCTGTATCGCCACGTTGCCAGCAGAGTAGGCAGGTAGCACCGTGACAACCGCGCGCCGCCTCGCCCATTCGGGCGCCTTCTGGATCTTGCTCTGCTATGGTGTGACGCTGCCGCTCTTCTTTCGCCCTGTCCTACATGGCGTCGATCCGGTCGGTTATTTCGTCTGGTTACGCTCCGCAGTCGTGGACCACAACCTTGACGTTGCCAACGAGTTCGAAGACCTGGGCATCTATCGGGACTTCAACTACCAGAATATCACGTTGCCCACGGGCTATCGCTACAACCAATGGTCGTCGGGTCCGGCGCTCCTGTGGACGCCCGCCTATGCACCGGTGCATGCGCTGCTCACCGGACTTCACGCTGCAGGCGTACCGGTGGCGCCGGACGGCTATGGCGTACCCTATACCCTCGCCACTGCGTTTGCCACCACCCTGTATGGTCTGGCAGGAATTTTTCTGCTCTTCCGAGTGGCCCGCAAATATACCGGTGAGTTGCCGGCCGCGCTTGGCGTCATCACCGTCTGGCTGGCCTCGCCGCTGCTCTTCTACATGTACAGCAGCCCCTTCATGTCCCACACGCTTGACTTCTTTGTGAACGCGCTGTTTCTGTGGACATGGGAGCAGACGCGCCCCGCCGCGCGCTGGACGGGGTGGGTGAGACGGGGCGCAGCGCTCGGTCTTGCGATTGTCATTCGCGTCCAGAACGTCTTTCTGATCGTGATACCAGCGGTTTATCTGATCTGGCAGTTATTCCAGCACGCGACGCCGATGCGCAGCCGGTTGTTGCACCTGCTGAGCCATGGCGTCGCCTTTTCCGGTGGGTTGATGCTCTTTGTCGGACCACTGATGCTCTTCTGGAAGACGGTCTACGGCAGTTGGATCTACAACACCTATGCCATCACCAACCAGTTGGACGGCATTCACGCCGATTTCCTTCGGCCGCATCTGTGGCAGTTGGCCTTCTCCAACGATCACGGTCTCTTTTTCTGGTCACCGGTGCTGCTCGTTGCGCTGGTGGGCATGGTCGTCGCCTGGCGCACCGATCATGAATTGAGTGCCGTGATCCTGGGCGCTGCGATACTCCACTTCTACTTCGTCAGTTCACTGACCACCTGGAATGGGGGTGGGCCAAGCTTTGGCGCACGCCTGCTCTCCGGTTCGCTGCCCTACTACGCCGTAGGGATGGCCTTCGCCGTTGCTGCACTGCACCGCTGGATTCGGCTTCGCTATCTTGCCATCCTGTGTGGCGTCTTTGTCCTCTGGAATATGCTGCTGCTCGTACAGTACGCGCTTGGCTCGATCCCCCGCGGGGCAGATCGACCCGCTGCAACTGATCGCCGGCCAATTTCGGGTGATCCCGGACAACTTGCCGCGCATCATCGCTGCGTTACGAGCACGCACTGCACAATAGCCCCGGTCATGCGATAATGGAGTCATCATGGGCGAACCTTCATCCGTTCTCACTCGACTCACCCGCTGGTTGAGCACGCGCCAGGCAATCATTACGGCGTTGATCCTGCTCGCCCTTGTCTATGCCGCCTGGATTAGCTATCAGTATCGCCGAAATCTACTGTATGATTTCAACCTTTATTATGCGGCTGCGCTTGGATTCCGCCAGGGCTGGGACATCTACGGCATGATGCAGGACATCAATGCCAACGATTTGACCCGCTGGTCTGCGCTTGGCCAGGCCGTTGGCGTACCTGATATCGCACCACCCTACCGGTATCCACCGCTGACCGCACAACTGGTCCTGCCCTTCACCTTACTCCCGTACCGCATGGCCGGCATCCTGTGGATTACACTGACGGCAGTCGCCTATGTGATTTCGGCCTGGCTCATCGGCAAGAGCAGCGGCTACGCCTTTGGACCCGGGCTTGCGCTATGGTTGCTGCTGCTCTGGGTGCCCGCCCTCACGACGATGCACGCCGGACAGATCAACGGTTTCGTGCTGTTGGCGCTGGCTGTGAGTTTTTATGGTCTGGCCCGCGGCCGTCCCTGGATAGCGGGGATTGGCCTGGCCGTGGCGACACTTCTCAAACTTGTGCCGGGAATCCTGGTGCTCTACCTGTTTTGGCGGCGACAATGGAAGGCCGGGATCATCGCGATCGCAACATCAGGCTTGCTGATGCTCGCCTCCCTGCTCACTTTTCCTATTTCGACACTGAGCGCCTATTTTTCAAATTTCTTTGCAATGGGCCAACCAGGATCACTTTTTACTGCTGCCCCCAACCAGGGCATCTCGGGGATCGTGGCGCGCTTGTTCGGGGGCGTGTTTCCCGATCCGGCGATCTATCGCCTTTATGTAGCCGCAGCGCTGATCGTCATTCTCGTTACCTTTCTTTACCTGTGGCCGCTGCGCTCGCCGAACAATACCTGGCCTTATGAGTTCGGCGTGTTGCTTTGCGTGATCAACCTAATCACGCCCTATGCCTGGTACCATCAGTTGATCTGGCTGCTCATCCCGCTCTTACTCGTGACCGCAACGGCGCTAGCACGAAGGCAGATGGCGGTGCTCATCATCCTTGCCATCCTGATCTTCTTGTCCGGTGCACATGGCTTATTTTGGCATTCGTTTGAGAACAGCCGGTGGCTGACGTCGTTCCCTGCCATCCTCACGTTGACCATGTACGGTCTGCAAATCTACTACAGTCGCACCGCCGGCACGTCTGTGCAGCCTCTAGCGCCACTTGCCAGCCAACCCACTTGAGAGCCGCCATGCGCGTTCTATACCTTTACAAAGACTATTATCCAATCCTCGGCGGCATCGAAAACCACGTGCGGTTGTTGGCGGAGGGGCTGCATGCCCGCGGCGTCGAAACGAGGGTGCTCGTGACGAATACGGAAAACCGCACGATCCGTGAAGCCATCGATGGCGTCCCGGTCGTGAAAACGGCGCGCCAGATCAACATTTCGTCGGCGCCGGTCAGCCTGCCCTTCTTCCCGGCGCTCCGCAACCTCGAACGCGGCGTCGATATTGCCCATGCTCACATGCCCTATCCACCGGGGGAGCTTGGGCAGTTGCTGCTTGGTCGCAGCCGGCGTTTTGTCGTCACCTATCACAGCGACATTGTCCGCCAGCGCGTGCTGGGTGCGCTCTATCGCCCATTTCTCTGGCAGGTGTTGCGCCGGGCAGACCTCATCGCCGTCTCAAATCCGGTCTACATCCAAGATTCACCCTTCCTGCGTCGCTACGCCGCCAAGTGCCGGGTCATCCATTTTGGTATTGAACTTGACCGCTTCACGACGGCCCCCGAAATTGACGCCGCGGCTGCACAGTGGCGCAGCCGCTTCAACGATGCGCCGCTCTTGCTCTTTGTGGGCCGGCTGCGCCATTACAAAGGTGTCAATGTTTTGATCGAGGCGATGGCCGCGCTGGGCGAAACGCGCGCCCGGGCGCTGGTGGTTGGCGTCGGTCCTTCGCCGAAGCCTGGCAGGCGCAGGCGCGGGCCCTGGGGGTTGCCGAGCGCGTTATCTTCCTCGGCGAATTGCCCGATGCAGAGGTGCGGGCGCTCTACCAGGCCGCTGACATTTTCGTCCTACCCTCAACAAATCGCGCCGAAACCCTTGGCATTGTCCAACTGGAGGCCATGGCGTACGGTCTGCCGGTAATTTGCACAGAACTCGGCACAGGAACTTCTTATGTCAATCAACATGGGGTTACGGGGCTTGTGGTTGCACCCAATGACGCCTCTGCCCTGGCAACCGCCATTCGTGTGCTGCTCGCCAGCCCCGAACTGCGCCGGCACTATGGCGCCGCCGGCCGGAAACGCGTCGAGCAAGAATTCACTCAATCCGTGATGCTGGACCGAGTCCAGGCATTCTACGCCGAGGCGCTGGCGAAATGAACCACTTTGTCTTGGATGCACGCACTGCCACCGCCCATTTCCCCGGCATCGGGCGCTATGTGACCAACCTTGTCCGTGCCATGGCAACCCAGTTGGAACAGGGTGAAACCCTAACGGTGCTCCATCCGTCTAACGCAAGGAGCGCCTTTGCACCTCTCCTTGGTCCCCAGGTGCGGTTACAAGTAAGCGACGTCTCACCCTTTTCATTGCAGCAACAGTTTCATCTGCCGCGTCTCTTGCGGCAGATGACCACCCCACCAACGCTTTATCACAGCCCGTACTATTTGATGCCCTACAATCTGGCGCTTCCCGTCGTGCTAACCTTCTATGACATCATCCCGCTACGCTACCCTGACTCAGTCTCCCGCCGCGCCCGCATGATGTTTCATTACACGATGCGCATGGCGATTAGGGCGGCAGCGCAGATCGTCGCCATCTCGGATGCAGCTCGCAACGATTTGCTCGCTGCGTTTTCGGTTGCACCGGAAAAGGTCATCACCACGCAACTCGCCGCCGACCCACGGTTCCACCCACAGACCGAAGCCGCAAAGGTTGAACTCCGCACGCGATACGCTTTGCCGCCTGAATTTGTCCTCTATTTGGGCATCAACAAGCCACACAAGAACCTGGTGCGTTTGATTGAAGCCTATGGACAACTTCCCCAAAGTTCACCGCCGCTCGTGATCGCCGGCGCATGGGACAGCCGGTATCCGGAGCCAAAGACAGCCGCGGCGCGCCTTGACCTCGGTGACCGGGTACGTTTCCTGGGATCAGTCGAAGACATAGATCTGCCGGCGTTGTACAGTGCCGCGCTCGCCTTCGTCTTCCCCAGCCGTTACGAAGGGTTTGGTTTGCCTGTCCTCGAAGCAATGGCCTGCGGCGCGCCAGTAGCGTGCAGCAACGTCTCCAGCCTCCCCGAAATAGCCGGTGATGCCGCCCTCTTATTTGACCCGGAAGACCCAGCCGCCATCACCGCCGCCCTTGCGCGCCTGCTTGACGCCCCCAATCTGCGCCACGACCTCTCGACCCGCGGCCTCGCCCAGAGTGCCAACTTCACCTGGCAGCGCACCGCCGCCCAAACCCTCACCGTCTACCGCGCGACCTCCGCATCTCCGCGCTGGCAGTGAGCGCCAGAGGGAAAGCTTCAACGCGGAGACGCAGAGTTAGAAGTGCCTTGTTCGCGCAGTCTCCTGTTCCCTGTCTCCTGTCTCTTTGTCTCCCTACCTCCCACACCCCCACGGCGTATAGTTATCCGTAAATGATCGCACCCTAAACTCCGGTTCTCCACGTTGGAAGTCGCCGGTGGAGCGGGCGATCTTGCCGTCAATCCATTGCTCGACCTTATAGGGTTCGCCGTTGTTGCCAAAGCGACCGATATCTACAGGCAGGCCATCGATCTTCAGATAGCCTGAGGGTTCAATCGACCCGATGCCTCTAGCGATGGGATACCAGTGATTATTCCCATCCAACCGGTAGAGCTTGATCCACGCATAGTTCTGCGGCTGCGGCGGCACACAGGTGATAATGTTGCCGATCGGCGCCTGGCCCGGGATGATCTGATCCACGGACACCTTGATGATGCTCCAACCGGTCAACTCCTGATACTCGACGACCACCGTGTGGATGCCCTTGCCAAGATCCACCTGGACGCTGTGCCGTTCGTCGTTGTGGGAACCCCACTTGTCGAGGATGCGCCGTCCATCGACGTAGATCCGCACGCCGTCGTCAGCGCGGGCGCTGAAGCGATATTTGCCACCATTCAAGTCAAAGGGCGCGGTCCAGCGCACGGAGAAATAGTCCGCACCGATCCCGCCGCCGGGTCCACCCCAGCCCCAGGTAAAATCGATGCGGCTGTCGTCGCGGAAGAAGGCCGGGCTGCCGGCCAGGTCCGGATTTGAATAGTATTCGCCAAACCAATTGCTGATCGGATGCACCGACTTCGTTTCGGGCTCTGTGCTGCCACCGCCACCGCCGCCACCACCACTGCCTACGACTGACCAACTGAGGCGAACAGTCGCATTTTCGCGATAGTCGAAATACTCCGCGAATCGGGATGATGCCGCCGGGAAGAAAGATGTCACTCGAATAGGTAGTCGCCCCCTGCTGACGCCATTGATCGACGATGAGAGCGTTGTTGACCCAAAGCCGGACGCCGTCGTCAACGGTCACGGTGAAACGGTAGGTGTTCGGTGCAAAGCTCAGTGCCCGTGTCCAGCGCACCGAGAACTCATCGGCCGGAATTCCTGGAGCGGGAGAACCCCAGCCCCAGTTGAAATCAATGTTGGGGTCTATGCGCACCAGGCCCGGGGCGCCGGCCAATGCCGGGTTGCTGTAGTATTCGCCCAGCCAACCCTCCGTGAGCGGGGGCGTGACCGGGGTGGGTTGGATCGGTGTTGGCCACGCCGTGGGCACAGGCGGCGGTGGCGGCGTGGGTGCCGGTGGTGCATCCACTCGCTCGTGCAACACCTGGATGCGGGCATTGTCCCCTGCATCGAAATACTCGACGCGGACGTAGGTGTTGCCGGAGAGCGATAGGTCAGGCGATACAAAGGTTGCAGTCGGCCCAACCCGCCACTGATTAATGACCAACTGGTCGTTGACAAAAAGGCGCATGCCATCGTCAACTGCCACTCGAAACCGGTAGACGCCAGGTGTCAACTGCAACGTACGCGTCCAACGCACCGAAAAGTTGTCATCGTTGACGACGCCCGGTTGTGGCGAAGCGCGATCCCAGTCAAAATCCAGCACTGGGTCGTTACGGACGAGCACGGGAGAGCCTTGCAGATCGCGATTGTTGAAGTATTCGCCCCGCCAGGCGTCCTGTGTGGCAGGTTGGGCCGTCAGACCGATGTGTCGTGCCGGTGAGCTGTTGGCTTCAAGTAGCGCACTGCTGGCGCGGCCAGCATCCGCGTGCGCTGGGACCCATGACGCCAGGCCGATCACCGCCGCGAGAGCCAGCACCAACCAGTGTGATTGATGTGTGATGCGCCTTGCGCCAAAAGGGATTCCTTGCATATAGTGCCTCCTGCCATTATTTGCTTTGCGCTGGGTATGCGATTCCTATTCCCTTGACGCAGCCGATCAGGTGTAAGTTCCCGATCCGGGGTGCGCAGAAAACAGAGAATCCGCCTGGACTTGGTGGCGCCAGACGGAATCCTGTTGGGACGATTGCGTGTCCCTGGAGGTCAATGCGGAGAAGTGATTTGCCGTCACGAACTTGGCTCCCCAGACAAGGATCGTGATGCACAGGTATGTTACCTGTTCCACGTTATGGCAGGTCTAAAGTTGTGTTAACAGTTTGGAAACGGAAGGATTCAGCCCATGTATTCACCAGTCATTTTTGTGATGATCGACGGTCTGCGGCCGGACGCAATTACCACAGCCAACTGCCCCACGCTTCAGAGCTTGCGCACACGCGGCGCGTGGACCTTTGCGGCACGTTCGGTTATGCCGAGCATCACGTTGCCGTGCCATTTGTCCATCTTCCACAGTGTGCCGCCCTCGCGTCACGGTGTGACCACCAACACCTATCAACCCATGGCGCGACCGCTGCCTGGCCTGATTGATCAGGCCAGGTTACAGGCCAAACGTTGTTCTTTTATCTACAATTGGGAGCCGTTACGAGATCTGAGCCGGCCCGAAGCGCTGGATTTCGCCTGGTTTCGCAATAGCTCGTACTCGCACGAAGGCGACGACGAAAGTCACCGATATCGCCATTGCGCACATCCAACGTGATCAGCCGGATTTTGCCTTCGTCTACTTGGGGACGGTCGATACGGCCGGTCACTTCTACGGGTGGATGAGTGACGGTTACCTCCGCCAGGCGGAGCGCGACGATCAAAACCTTGGCCGGCTACTGGCCAGCTTGCCCGTCACCGCCCACGTGTTGGTACACGCCGACCATGGTGGCCACGATCGCAACCATGGCGAGGACATTCCTGAGGATATGACGATTCCGTGGCTGATCGTGGGGCCAACGGTGAAAGCTGGCTACGAGATCCCGACCGCCGTATCGCTACTGGACACGGCGCCCACCCTGGCGCACCTGCTGGGGGTGCAGGTGCATCGCGATTGGGAAGGAAGATGCGTGGAAGAGGCGTTTTTGTAGCTGATTACTCCAATTCCTCTTCCGCCATCGTCACACAATGCTCAAAGATCACCATCCCCTCTTCGACTTCGCCGCGGGAGAGGGTCAAGGGGGGGATGATACGCATAGAATTTGCGCCGCAGCCCATGATCAGAAGCCCGTGTTCAAACGCAAGTTCAACGATGCGGTTGCGGATCCGGGCATCGGGCGTCTTTTGACCCCGGTCCTGGACAAACTCGACGCCAATCATCAACCCCTTGCCGCGGACTTCACCGATGCTCGGGTGGCGAGTCCCCATGGACTGCAACAGGCTCATCATATAGTCGCCTTGCAGAGCGGCGTTGGCGACCCACCGTTTTCGAGTACGTCCAACGTGGCAAGCGATGCGCGCGCGAGCGGGTTGCCACCATACGTATTGCCATGGGCGCTCGTCGGCCAGGTGCTGACGCTTTGGCGGGCGATCATCCCACCCAGCGGCACGCCACTGGCGATCCCCTTGGCTGTGCAGATGATATCCGGCTCCACGCCCCAGTGTTCGATGGCCCACCATTTGCCGGTGCGGGCGACGCCAGTCTGGACTTCGTCGACAATCAACAGGATGCCGTGGCGGTTGCAGAGTTCGCGGAGCAGCGGGAAGAAGCTGGGAGGTGGCACGACATAACCGCCTTCCCCCTG
The DNA here is from genome assembly GCA_016713335.1 of Candidatus Fredericiella danica. GTDB lineage: Bacteria > Chloroflexota > Anaerolineae > Caldilineales > Caldilineaceae > Fredericiella > Fredericiella danica. The sequence continues at coordinate 65,812 of JADJPH010000111.1, forward strand.
GATCGGCTCGATCAAAATACCGGCAACATCCTCCGGCGCAACGAGGCTCTTGAACACGACCTTCTCGATGTAGTTGACGACGGTCTCACCATAATCCTCGTCGCTGGGCTGCATCGCCAACAGCGGCCGGTAGGCATAGGGATAGGGAACGTGGGTGACGCCCTGAATGGGCATAAACCCACGGCGCTGCACCGCCTTCGACGCGGTGAAGCCAAGCGAACCAAGGGTTCGCCCGTGGAAACCACCCATGAAACCCAAAAATTGCGTACGCCCGGTGTGATAACGCGCCAGTTTGATCGCAGCTTCGACGGCTTCGGTGCCTGAGTTCGCCAGAAATACGGTCGCCTGTTCTTCAAACGGGGCAATCTCATCGAGTTTTTCGCTCAGGCGGACCCAGTTCTCGTGGTAGTAGTCCGAAGAAATATGAATGAACTTCTCGGCCTGTTCCTGGATGGCCCGAACAACCTGTGGATGGCTATGACCGGTGGCATTCACGGCAATGCCGGCCATGAAGTCCAAATAGCGATTGCCGTCGACATCGAAGACTTCGGTGCCACGACCGTGATCCATCACGAAGTCGGCCACACGGCCATAGGCATGTGACACCACGGCGCGGTCACGCGCAAGCAGCGCGCGAGCCTTGGGGCCGGGTACGTCAAGGCGAGTAATGGTCTTGGTTAACATGATGAACCCCCTTCGTTGCAAGCAAAAGCGAAAGATCTAATTTCGGATAGTTGATTAATTCGAATTCTCAGCCGGGCCAATAACCAAGCTGGCGCGAGATTTGCCGTGCGGTCATCTGCACAAGCCCTGTGACTTCAGGGAGGCGGTCCGCGGTCAGCCTCAGCCCCGGCCCGCCGATGCTGATCGCAGCAACTGCCACACGTTCGCGGTCAAAGACGGGCGCAGCGATTGCCACGAAACCAAGTTCCAATTCATCGACCGCCACGGCATAACCGCGCTGGCGGATTTGTTCAAACTCAAGCGCCAGTATCACGGGATCGACAATCGTCTTTTCCGTCATCCGCACCAACGAACTGGGAAGCGGTGCGCTTCCACCCTCGCCAGCATAGGCCAGCAGGACTTTGCCAGTGGCCGTGGCGTGTGCAGGCAGCCGGCTCCCCACATCTTGCGACATGCCCATCGGATGGCGGCTGGACACCTCATCAACGATCAATACCTGAGACCCAACCAGCACTTCCAGCGTCGACGCCTCATCGACCGTTTGCGCCAGCGTTTCGAGATTGGGACGGCTCACCGCACGCAAAGGGTTTGAGCGCATCGCGGTGCCACCCATCGCCACCATTTCGACACCCAATCGATAGCCCCCCGACAGTGGATTGCGCATGACCAGGCCTTCCGCTTCCAGCGCACTGAGCAGCCGGAACGCGGTGGTCTTGTTCAGTGCGGTCGCCTGGGCAAGCTCACGCAACCCCCACTCCGGCTGGGCGTCCGAGAATGCCTTGAGCAGTGCAATCGCACGCGCAACCGCTTGCGTGCCTGGGTAGGCTTCATTTGTATGCAGTTCAGCGTCCTGTAAGTGCAACATCGTCACGCAATATAGAATCGTGTTTCATATTATGAAATAATTGTACTCTGAGTGGTGGATCCTGTCAAGGCGCGTAGGACACCGGGGGCGCCGCCGTGTCCGGGGCAACGCACCGGCACTGCCGTGTCCGGGGTCACCGGCGAATACCTGTCTACCGCCACGAATAACAACACCGTAAAGGCTGGGCTGGAGATCCGGCCAGCACCACCCTCACGGTATGGTGCTCCGATAGGCGGGGGGACGGGGGGAAACACCACCCTCACGGGTTGGTGCTCTGATTATCACATCAGAGCCACGCACGTGAGTAAGTGGTTCGCCTTGCCAAAGCCGCGGCGGTCTGAATCACGGATGACACGGATTGCACGGACGCTCGGGCTTTAGCCGGGCGCGCACCACCCGCACGGGTCGGTGCGCCGACACACGGGGGAACGGGGAACGGGGGGATCACCACCCTCACGGGATGGTGCTCTGGCAAACGTTCTCTGACAGTCGTTCTCGAACCCGCCTCAACATTGGTTGACCAAGATCCCGGCATGGGCGAGGCCTCCCTGCCGGGTTGCGCGGATTTCATCCCGCCCATGCCGGGATCTTTTCCCACCTCATCACGTATTGTCGCCGCCCCAAACTTGCAAAACACCCGGCGAATTAAGGGTGTCCTACACGCTGCCGGCGCCCTGCGCGCCATGGCGGCCCCGATAATCCCGGCCTCATTGAGCAACTGCGCCGGCGCGATTTCAGCACGCGACTTGAGCAACGGCAACCACTTTTCCTGCTTCTTGCTGATGCCGCCGCCGATGATAAAGAGATCCGGCGAGAAGAGCAGGATCAAGGAGCGCCAGGTAGTGATTGGTACGCGTCGCCCATTCGCCCCACTTCAAACCCTGTTCCTTGCGCACGCGTTCGGAGCAGTAATGTTCCGCAATGATACCTTTCATCGGCATGGGCACATGGCCGAACTCGGTGTTCGCCAGCAATTTGCCATCCAGAAAGATCGCACTGCCGATGCCGGTGCCAAAGGTCAACATCATGACAATACCACGTTCCCGGCCCCGGCCTGCGCCCAAGGTCATTTCCGCCACTCCAGCCGCATCGGCGTCATTCAATACGACGACCTGGCTGCCAGTAACTTCGCGGAAGAGTTTGGCAGCATCGAAATTGATCCATGACTTATCGACGTTGGCAGCAGTCAGCGTGACCCCATTGCGCACAATGGCCGGGAAGGTGCAGCCAAAGGGTCCCTGCCATTGAAAGTGTTCCACTAGTTCCTTGACAACTTTGGCGACGGCGTCAGGCGTGGACGGCTGCGGAGTCTCAATCCGATAGCGTTCCGTCGCCAGGTTGCCGGTCTCTACATCCACAAGCGCGCCCTTAATCCCGCTACCGCCAATATCGATGCCCAGCGCCTGCATATGCTTATCTCCCATCTGTTGTAGTTTTCGCTTGTCGTGGCAATGCAAAGTCTACTCTCGGAGTGGCGCTCAAGCAAGTTGCGAAACGCGGTATAATCAAGGGATGATGCGCAAGATTATCCACCTGGACCTCGATGCCTTCTTCTGCGCAGTTGAGGAACTCCGTGATCCATCGTTGCGGGGAAAAGCGTTTGCCGTTGGCGGGCGCCCCGAAAGCCGCGGGGTCGTGGCGTCATGCTCATACCCGGCGCGTCGGGTGGGCGTGCGGTCGGCTATGCCCATGAGCCAGGCGCTACGCCTCTGCCCTGAACTGATCATCACGCCGGCGCGCCACGGCGAATACCGCACGATGTCTCGGCAGGTCATGGCGCGCCTGCGTGCCATGACGGAGCTGGTGGAGCAGATCTCGATCGACGAGGCATTTCTGGATGTGAGTGAACGGTTCGAGCAGGGCGAAACGCTTGCGCGTTCGCTACAGGCGACCATCCGGGAGGAACTGGCCCTGCCGTGTTCGTTGGGCGTTGCCACGAACAAACTCGTGGCAAAAATCGCTAACAATACGGGCAAGGCGCAAGCACGCGGGAGCGGCCCCCCAAACGCCATCTGTGTCGTGCCGCCGGGCGAAGAGGCTGCCTTTCTGGCGCCGTTGCCGGCAGAAGAACTCTGGGGGGTTGGCCCCAAGACCGCCGCGCGGTTGGCCGAACTCGGCATCAAGACCATTGGCGACATTGCACACTGGCCGGAAGCGGACCTGGCAAAGCGCTTTGGCAAAAACGGGGTGGAACTCTCGCGCCACGCGCGTGGCCTGGACGACCGCCCGATTGTCACGCAGCATGAACGGAAGTCGATCAGCCAAGAGACAACCTTTGAGCGCGATGTTGCCGATGGTGCGCATCTGCGGCGAACGCTTCAGGAACAGGCAGCCGATGTTGCGCGGGTGTTGCGCGCCAAGCGTTTATCGGGCGCCACCATCAAGCTAAAGCTCCGTTGGTCGGACTTCACCACCCTCACGCGCCAGACAACGCTCCCGCAACCGACCGACGATGCGCACCTCATCGCCAGCGCCGGCACGCAGTTATTCGAACGTGAGTGGGCCGGGCAGCCGGTCCGTCTGATTGGCATTGGCATTTCCGGCTTCCAGACCGGGCTACAGCAACCGACACTCTGGGATCAGCCCGACGAGCGGAGCGAACGGCTCGACGCAGCCCTCCAATCCCTCCGCGCGCGCTTTGGCGACCATTCCATCCGCCGCGGCCTAGATCTCGACGACGAAGACATCTTGTGACCCTCTCCCTGTCTCCCTGTCTCCTGTCTCCTGTCTCTGTCTCCTGTCTCCGTCCTTCTCCGTCTCCTGTCTCCTGTCCTCTCCCTGTCTCCCTGTCTCCCTGTCTCCCTGTCTCCCTGTCTCCCTACCGCACGATCGTCTGTCCCTCCGGCGTGTCGAGCACACGCCAACCGTGTGTCGCAATCTCCTCGCGCAGCCGATCTGACGCCGCCCAATCACGCTGGTTGCGCGCGGCCTCGCGTTGCACAAGCAAGAGTGCGACTGCCTCTTCCGGTTCATCCGCGACCGGCCGCGCACCTTCACCTCCTCTGCGCGCCTCAACGGCCATTTCCCATGCCACGGCGGGGATGCCTTCACCGGCCACTGGCAACCTGAAGGCGCCCATTTCATTGAGTGCGAAATGCGAACCTGAGCGGTGCACCTGGGTCCCCTGCGTCGTGATCACCGTCACGTGCCCTCCACCTAGCACCGTGCACTGCCCTTGCACCAAATCGATCATGAGCGCCGTGTGTTCGTCAATACCGACGACGGTGTAGTCGCCCTGGTGTGAAGGGAGCACTTGTAGCAGGGACTCGAAGCGCGGCTGCCCCAGGTAACAACGGCTGGTGTCGAGCGCCTCGCCGCCGTCACGGTTGTTCCAGTGAGGAACAAAGACGATGGATAGACCAAAATCCCCCAATAAGTCCAAACCTGGCTTCCAATGCAAATCCTCGCCGACTTTATAGATCTCGTAGATCGGGATCGTATACCGGCTGACGGCGAGTGTGGCGGCGCTTGCCAGCAGGAGCGCCGCACCTTGCCGGTGTGCCGCGCGGGTAACGTCCCAGACGATGGCGTCGCGCAGTTGGCGTGCTGCGTAGGTTGGACTGCCCGGCCCCATGAAAATCGCGTCGCCCGCCGCCGCGCTGGCTGCTAATCCAGGATCGTCAGGTGAAAAGCCGGTGCCCCGTTTGCGTGCCGGGATAACGGAGACTTTCGGCTGGAAATTCTGCAACCTGTGTTCCAGATAGCGGCCCACCTGTCCGGCAACGTAGTCTGAATTAGGTTCAAACCCTGCCGGCGTCTCTAGAATGGAAACTTCGATTGGGGCCTGCATTTGGGAGAAGACCCGGTGATAGATCTTCTGTGCACCCGGCGCGGTTTCGCCTGATCCAAAGAGCACGATGGGGCCCGGATTCACACACATAGCGACTTACTCCATTTGAGCATAAGTTCTGCGAGGGCAACGGGACGGTGAACGTGAATGTCGTGAGCCGTGTTGTCGAACCACTCAATCTGCACGTTCGGCAACCCTGCGGACGCGGCTTCGACCTGCATCCGCTTTGCTGCCATCCAGGTTGGGTTGCTGTGATCTTCGGCCACTGCAATCAGTACCGGCGTATTGACAAGGAATACAGTTCCTGCGGCCGCTGCTCCCAAAGTGCGCGCAGGATCGCCATGTGCCGATCAAGCGACAGCCATGGCCGCACACTTCCATCCGGCAGCATTTCGAAGTTTCCCTAGGGTCGCTTCGATCCCGGCCTCGGTCCAGTCGGAGTGCATCAGGCGGATGCGCTCCGCAAGAAAAGCGCGCTGGACGCCGAGCCAATCGGGCGGTCGGAGTTGCTCCGCCACTTTTTCCCACTCCCCGTCGGGTCGTGACTGCAGGTCTATATAGCCACCATCGACGAAGATCAGACCCGCTGCGTGTCCGGGATAGCGTGCACCAAAGTCAAGCAGGACATTGCCACCCCATGACTGCCCTGCGACCATCGGCTGGTTGAGGTGTAGGGCGTCAAGTAAGGAGGCCAAATCGTCACTGACTGAGGCGAAGTCATAGCCTGTTGCCGGCTTGTCGCTGAGCCCATGTCCCCGCTGATCAACCGCCAGCACCGGATGTCCATGACGGGCAAGCACTTGCGCAACGCCATCCCAGGTACGCGCATTGCTGGCGAGGCCATGCAGGAGCACAAATGGCTGCTTTTGCCCCTCCCAGGCGCGGGTGTGAAGACGGAGCTTTGACTCCCCGGATCCCACCTGCACCCAACGCTGCACCGGCCCCACATTCTCGGATCCGAAGGGTTGAGAATGGAATTCATACTCCTGTGTTTCTGTCCACATACGGCGTATCCTGTCTTGCAAATCATTCGCAACTGCAAATAAAAGGTGATGAGTTCATGAGCATGAGTAAGTCTGGCGGCGCAATGCTGATTGAAGAGTTGAAATCTCGCGGGATCCGCGTGACCCCTCAACGCGCCATTATTCTCGACGTGATTCAACGCAATCCTGGCCATTTAACCGCGGAAGAGGTCTATGCCGAAGTGCAGCGGATCAACGCCTATATCAACCTGGCTACAGTCTATCGCACCCTCGAGTTGCTCAAAGAGCTCGACTTAATCACCGAATCTGATATGGGTACGGGCGCAGCCCAATTTGCATTACGGACGCATGGCCCGCACCATCATGCCATCTGCCGGACCTGCGGCCGTTCATTTGAGTTTCCACACCCCCTGTTGGCGCCCCTCATCGAGCAACTGGATAGCAAATTCGAGTTTGTGGCGGATGCGCACCATATCGTGATCTTTGGCTGGTGTCATCGTTGTCTGCCGGCGAGCGGCCGCTAGACAATCTCTCAATATCGTGGGACAGCGTACATACAAATATTTGTATTTGCATATATTTGCATCTACCGTTGTGGTGTTTTTGCCGGCGGCGTCTGTCCAGAAAGGATTTCCATATGATGTATCTTCGCCGGACTGCCCTGGTGTTGTCCGTAGGTTTGCTCACGGCTCTCGTTTTTGCAGGGTGCACCGGTGCTGCACCCCAAACCACCTCCACTGATGCCGGTGGGGCGCAAAAGTTGCGGATCGTCACCACTGTGTCACCTGTCACCAACATCGTGTACAACATTGCGGGAGACAAGGCAGAGGTGTCGGGCATCGTGCCAGAGGGGGTCAACTCACATACCTTCGAACCCGCGCCCTCGGATGCCAAAAAACTGGCCAGCGCGGATCTTGTGTTTGTCAACGGCTTGAAGTTGGAAGAGCCCACGATCAAACTGGCCGAGGCCAACCTGAAAGAGGGCGCACAGATCGTGGCCCTGGGTGAGCAGACGGTGACGCCGGACCAATATGTCTATGACTTCTCATTCCCCAAGGAGGCCGGCAGCCCCAATCCGCACCTGTGGCCAAACCCGTTCTATTCATTGCGCTATGCCGAGATCGTGCGGGATACGCTGTCACAACGTGACCCGGCCAATGCAGACTACTATTCGGACAACTACACTGCCTTCAGTGCGCGCATTGAAGCACTGGATGCGGCGATCAAGGCCACCATCGCCTCCATCCCGGAAGAAAATCGCAAATTGCTTACCTACCATGATTCGTGGGCATATTTTGCACCCCTGTACGGGATGACTGTCGTCGGCGCAATTCAGCCGTCCGATTTCGCGGAGCCTTCGGCACAGGATATCGCGAAGATGATCGTACAGATTCGCGACGAAAACGTGCCCGCGATTTTTGGTTCTGAGGTCTTTCCTTCGCCAGTGTTGGAACAGATTGCGCGCGAAACAGGGGCCGACTATGTAGACGACCTCCGCGACGACGATTTGCCAGGAGATCCTGGCGAAGCATCGCATTCGTACCTCGGGCTGATGAAGGAAAACATGCGCATCATGGCGGCAGCACTCGGCGGCGACCCATCGATCATTGCTTCGTTTGACGCATCAAATATACCTGGTGCAGATGCACAGGTCGAGCAGAGCCAATAGGCGCCCAAACGGAGGCAACCGATGGAACCACTTGTCGAACTGCGTAATGTCAGCTTCGGCTATAATGCGACGCAGGTGATCGAGAACGTTTCGCTACATCTGCATCACGGCCAGTTTGCAGCCATTGTGGGACCAAGTGGAGCCGGCAAGTCGAGCCTGCTCAAACTTGTGCTTGGATCGCTGCGTCCCACGCACGGGTCGATCATCATCGATGGTCAACGCGTCGATGGGCAGACGGCGCCGCGGGTCGCCTATGTGCCGCAACTGGAGACGATCGACTGGAATTTTCCGGTGACGGTTGAGCAGGTCGTATTTATGGGGACGCGTACGCCGTTCCGGCTGGTGGCCGTGGCCCACCGCTGAGGATAAGCGCCGTGTTCAGGCGGTGCTCCACCGGCTCGGCATCGAGGATCTGGCCAAACGCCACATCCGCAACCTGTCGGGCGGCCAACAACAACGCGTCTTTTTGGCCCGTGCCTTGATTGCCGATCCCGAACTGCTGGTGCTGGATGAGCCGACGAGCGGCGTCGATATGCGCACCGCCGAAAATGTACTCCATCTACTTGCCGATCTCAACCAGCAAGGGATCACGATCTTGATGACAACCCACGACCTGAATGCTGCCGCAGCACACCTGCCGTGGGTCATCTGCCTGAACCGACAACTGATCGCCGAAGGGGCGCCTGAGCACGTCTTCACCGAGGAGACGCTCAACCGCACCTACGAAGGTGACATGATGGTCATCCACCAGGATGGCTTGCTCTTGATCTACCAGCGCCCACATAGCCACACCCATCAGGATTTGATTCCAAACCCGGTGCAGGGCCACGAACAGCGCTATCCAAAGGATGACCATCTCGGTTCACGGCGCCAAATTGAGGAAATGACCTATGACCTGGTTGCTTGAACCATTCCAGTTTGAGTTTTTTCGGACAGGCACCCTGGCGGCGCTAACGGCGGGCATCTTGTGCGGGATGCTTGGCGTCTATATCGTCTTGCGCGGGATGAGCTATATCGGGCACGGCTTGTCACATGCGATCTTTGGTGGCGCTGTGGTATCGTTTGTGATGCAGTGGAACTTCTATCTGGGCGCGGGTCTCTGGGGTTTTCTCTCCGCGGTGCTGATTCAGCAGACGGTGCGCAGGACCCAGATCACCGCAGATGCCGCCATTGGCGTGATCACAACGGCAAGTTTTGCAATCGGCGTCGCCCTGATCAGCCAGTATCGTCGCTTTACGCGTTCCTTCGACGCCGCGCTCTTTGGCAATATCCTTGGCGTGCAGTGGAGTGATGTGCTCGTCATGATGGCCGTGACGGCAACGGTGGCAATCATCATCTTCTTTGCTTACAAACAACTGCTCTTCACGACGTTCGACGCCGAGGTTGCCCAGGTCTATGGGGTGCGGACGCAATGGATCGATACATTGTTTGCGCTGATGCTGGCTGCAGCGATTATTGTGTCCATGCAAGTGCTTGGCGTGACCCTGATTGCCGCGGCCCTGGTGATTCCCGCGATTACGGCACGACTGATGACCGATAGTTTCAGCCGGATGTTGTTCCTGTCGGTGGGCATTGGCGCGGTCAGCGGTGTGCTGGGGATGTTTTTCAGTTACTATCTGGACGTGGCCAGCGGCGCCACAATTGTGCTGTTGCAGTCGGCGATCTTTGGTGTCGTACTTACCGTTGAATCAATGCGCAAAGTGGCCGCCCGCCGGTTGACCCATACCCATGTCGACTAGTTCGATCCCACCCAAGAAATCGCTTGGCCAGAACTTTCTGGTGGATGGCGCTTATCTTGCGCGCATTGTGGCCGCAGCAGACCTGGCGCCCACGGATCTTGTGCTCGAGATCGGTCCCGGGCATGGGGTGCTCACCCAACCGTTAGCGGCAGCGGCAGCGGGGGTTGCGGCGGTGGAACTGGATGACCGGCTGATTGCACCCCTACAGGCCACCTTCGCCAGCCAGACAAACGTGATGATCGTGCACGGCGACATCCTTGAACTTGAGCCGGGCGCAGTGATCGATACACTGGCAGCACACCTTGCTGCGGCGTCTCGCTTACCAACATCGATTCCGGCTCGGCAACCGCCCTACAAGGTCGTGGCCAACCTGCCTTATTACATCACGAGTGCGGTCCTGCGACAGTTGCTCGAAGCCAGCCGGCCACCCGACAAACTTGTACTGCTGGTTCAACTCGAAGTGGCGCAGCGGATCTGCGCGGCGCCCGGAGATATGTCTCTGCTGGCAATCAGCGTCCAGTATTATGCGGAACCGCACTTCGTGCACAAAGTACCGGCTGGCGCGTTCCGCCCTGCCCCAAAGGTGGACAGTGCGATCCTTGCCCTGGACCGGCGCGCAACCCCTGCCGTCGACGTTGCGCCTGAACCATTTTTTCGCGTTGTTCGCGCCGGCTTTGGCCAGAAACGCAAGCAATTGCTGAACAGCCTTGCCGCAGGGCTCGGCGCCCCCAAGGATGCAATTCGATCTGCGTTGCTGCGCGCAAACATCGATCCCACACGCCGGGCGGAGACCCTCACCCTGGCTGAGTGGGGCGCGCTGTGCAACGCACTATCAGCATAGTGGCGTTGCTGGCTCGCTCTTGCTAGAATGATGCTATCGGCATTCTGTTACGGGTGGTGGGTGACATGTCAACCGCAGAGGGCGCAGAGAACACCGGAGCGCTTGTAGCCAATCCCCTAAGCGAACGTGAGATGGAAGTTGCCAACCTTTTGGTGACCGGCGCCAGCAATGCCGAAATCGCACGTGATCTGGTGATTAGCCCACATACCGTCAAAGTCCATCTCCGCAACATCTTTGACAAGTTGCAGGTCAGCAGTCGCACCGAAGCATCGATGATGTTGGTCCAGCGTGGCTGGGTAACCGTGCCGGGCGTTGAGCATATCGGGAGCGAACCCCATGAAAGCTCGCCACCACCGCCGCCCGAGCCGTTGCCGCTCGCAAACCTCCCCATGACGGTGAGCCGGTGGCAAACCCCATACCTGGTTGTCGCATTTCTTCTCTGTATCTTCCTGCTCGCATTGCCACACCTGGCGGTGCTTGCACAGTCGTCCACCAATCTATTGACAGATGCCGCAACCCCACGAGCAGGTCCCGCTATGGTGCGGACGCTGCCACGCTGGGAACAACGGACACCGCTCCCAGGCGCAAGAAGCCGGTTGATCACCGTGGGCGTTGGGAATCGCATCTATGCCATTGGCGGCGAAGATGAAAACGGCAATGCCGTTCACTCGGTTGTGTCGTATGACCTTTCGATCAATGACTGGGAGCCGGTGGCGCCGCTCCCTGCGGCACTGGCAAATGCAACTGCAACCGTGATCGGGGATCAGATCTACGTCGCAGGTGGCAGTCAAAACGGCGACGCGCCGGGCGTCCAGGTGTTGTCAGATAAACTCTATCGCTACGACACGCTGACAAATCAGTGGCAGGAAGCACGCACGCTGCCCTACCCAATCGCCGGCGCTGCATTGGTGGCCGATGGCAGTCTACTCTACCTGATTGGCGGTTGGGACGGCCAAAAGATGCGAGACGAGATCTGGCGGACACAGACGGAACCGACCCTTGGCGACACAACCTGGGAAAGGGTTGGGCATCTCAGCAAAGCGCGCGCTTTTTTGGGCGCGGCGCCGGTGGGCAGTGAAATCTATCTGGCCGGCGGTTTTGACGGCCAACGCGAGTTGGATCTCGTTGAAGTCTTTGATCCGGAACTGGCTGAGACACGCCAGTTGCCCGCGATGGGAGAAGCGCGCGGCGGTCTGGTCCTACTCGGCGATGGCCTTGCCCTCTACGCACTTGGTGGTGGTTGGACCAGACCCCTGACCACCCATGAGCGGTTCGATCTGATCTCAGAAACCTGGAGTAATTTTCCGTCACCCATTGGCGAAGAATGGCGCAACCTGGGCGCCGCCGCCGTCGACGGCAAGCTCCACCTCTTGGGCGGATGGAGTGGGGCGCCGCTTGATTCGCACCTGGAGTATCAGAGTTCGTTCCGTGCGCTGCTGCCCGTCATCAGTAACGATGAGCAATAACGGCTGGCAGCCGGTCGCCACTGCTTACCAATCTGCTTCGATATACCGAATCAGATCATCGGGTGTCGTCGTGTTGCGCACACGCACGCGCTCCAATTCGAATGGGGCGCCGGCACTCTGCTCCGTGCCTTGCTCCGTCGTGACGCCTCCCCAATAATGGGCGCTCGCAACAATGTCGATCGTCCGCTGGTCATAGTCGCCCGCAGGGTATGAGATGAAACGCGGCCGCACGCCCAATTCGTGCTGTAATGTTTCAAGGCTACCAAGTGCCTGCCAGACAAGATAATCGTCATCTTGACCTTTTAAGCTGGCGTGATTGCGGCTGTGCGATTCGATTGACATCCCTGCCGCCAACATCGCGCGTGCCATGTCCCAGCTCAAATAATCCGGACGCTCCTCATCGACAAAGTCCGTGACCACAAAGAAGGTGGCGCGCATGCCCCGTTCCTGCAACAGTGGGAAAGCGTTGGTGTAGTTGTCGCGGTAACCATCGTCAAAGGTGATCACAACGGACTTATCCGGCAGCGGTGCGCCACGCGTCAAATACAGCAGCAAGTCGTACAGGCTGATAGTGGTGTATCCCTCTGCGCGCAGACGATCCAGGTGCGCGGCGAAAAGTTCGGGCGGCACGGACAAATCCGTGCGATAGACGTCCGCATCCGCCGGCGGCGTACTCAGGTAGTGATACATCAGGATTGGAATTCGCGCGGTGCGCTCAATGCCGTCTGGTGTCGGTTCAACCATTGGTGGCGGAGTGGGCGCAGGCGTGGCCGTCGCAACTGGCGTTGGAGTCGGCGTCGGCAAGCGATCGGCAAGCGTGATTACGTCTGGCGTCGACGTGACTGCAATGGAAGTTGCAGGATTTTCGGTGCTGGGTGCGAGTGTTGGCGCAATAAAAACCGTGGCCTCAGACGCCGCGACGGTTTCCGGCGTCAGCCGGACGAGCGCACCTGGCGCAATCGCCGGTACGCGTACACAGGCCACGAGCAAAACCGCCCCAAGCCCTACCAGCAATACAGAAATGACCAGCACGCGTACGCCACGCACACGAAGTTGTGCCATAAGTCTATGGTAACACGGCGATTTCATCGGCACAACTCATTTATCCGCGCAGCGCAGATAGCTCTGCAACTTTTGTCGTCAATCTATTTTTCATTCGGGTGGCGATTTTGATTTGGTGATTGACAAAATGCCGTGTCCATCCTATACTGTGAGAACGAAGGTTTGATCAATTCGCTTGGAATTCTTGCAGTTTTTCACAAGGACTCTGACCTATGTTGACATAAGTGCAGAAATGCACCACTCTCATACATACCATACATTCTAGGGGGGCCAGATGTATAGGGAGAAGATCCGCGAGTACTACGACCATCTCAGTCGTAGTTACCGTAAAGTCGCGGACTATATCATGAGTAACTACTACGAAGTGTCATTCATGACAGCAGCGCAACTCGCGTACGCAGTCGGGGTTGACACAACGACAGTAGTCCGGTTTTCACAAAGGCTTGGCTACAACGGCTATCCAGAACTGCTTCAGGATATCCGTGAACAGGTCAAAGCCGAAATATATGCAGCATATGAACCCCAGACGCTGCTGCCCGATGATCCGGCCGGCGTCTTCAAAGACCGGACACTCCAGGAACAACAGAACCTGCAGCAAATGCTTGTCCACAATCCGCCCGAGCATATCGAGGCCATTGCGGCCATGCTGTCGCGCGCCCGGAGGATGATCCTGGTGGGCGAAGGCTATGCATCGACCGTAGCCGAAATGGTTGCCGAGCAATTCAGGCACCGTGGCCTGGACGCCGAATATCTGCCAAATGACCCGGTGAAAAAAGCGGCGACGCTCATGATGGTCGATAGCACCACCCTCGTGATCGGCATCAGCGCAACGGAATATGGCCGCGAAGTCGCACGGGCCATGGAGTATGCACGTCTCCGCGGCGCCGCCACGCTTGGCATCATTGGCTCATTGGCAAGTCCGGTCAATCGCATGTCCGATCGGGTCGTCTATGCGCCTACCGACGTCGCCGGACCGCTGCCCAGTATTGTGGCGCTTGTCACGGCGCTGGCGGGTCTTGTCCAGGTTGCGGCCAAGGATAGCCCAACAACCGTTGAGCGCCACATCGAAACGTTTGAGAGTGCGTTCCAGTTCCTCACGCAAGAAGCAGTGCTTGAAGAATTGGAGTCAGCACGCGTGTCGGTTGAAGAGGTTTAGCCTACGTGATCAGTTCATGAGTCAACGCGAATGCGGGAGGGATGCACCCTCCCGCATTTTATTTCTGAGAAACCTCGTCCTGGCTGGCGATAAAGGCAATGGCGAAAATCGCCAGAATGAAGCCAAGGTAGTTTTCATTGAGGAAGCGGCTGGCATAGAAGAAGCCGAGCATCAAGAGCGCTGAGTGCCAGCAGACACTTGCCAGGGTGTTGTGTAGTCGCTGACGATACAGAAACCAGATGAGCAGCGGCGTCGCAACCAGCAGCTCTGTCAGCCAAAACGGCCACTGACCAAAGCGATCCTGCACCCAACCGAACGCCAGCACGAAGTTACTCCCCCCCCAGCCCCAAATCTGGTAGCCGGTGTCACCCTGGCCACTGCTCCAGCGCCATACATCATCATAGATTGCAGATGGATTCCACAGGAGATATGGCAGCATGAAAAGGGCGAAGACAATCATCGCCGGCGCCAGGCGTCGCAACAGCAGTGGCAGCCACGGGGTGAGTTCGCGCCAGCGCTGGGCACGGCCGAAGTGATCAGAGATCAATAGAAGCGCATAGAACGGCGCCATAAACCAGGCAGTTGGCTTGCTGACGCACGCCAACCCAAAGAAGACTGCCGATAGCATAACGCCAAAGCGGCGGGTGAGGCTTCCTTCTTCAGCCGTACTCCAAAGACGCCATGCCGCCAGGCTGAATACCAGCCAGGCCAGGACGAAGACATCGTTTTGACCAAAGATCACATCGAGCGCCATCATAGGGTTCAGCCCGAGTAATGCCACCAGGGCAAGTTTCAGCCGGCCGCCCGTCGCCAGGCGCGTGGACGCCAACAACAGAAGCGCCCACAGCAGCAGGTACACGATCCGCTGATCATAGAACCCCATCCCAACGCCCGCGGCATAGAAGGGAGTGCTGAAGAGAAAGGTCAAAGGCAGGTACGGGTAGTGATAGAGCGCAGTGCGGTATCTGCTGATGCCCCAATCCGCCATTGGCGTGTTCACATAGTCTTCGACGTAAGGGTTCTTGCCCGCCAGCACATATTGGATGGCGGCCTCCGTCTGGATCACACCTCCATCATGCGTATAACTGGCAGGACCACTCCCCTGGCGCAACAGCATCAACTCAACGGTAGGCAAGGCCACCGCCGTCACCAGAATCGCCGTGAGAATGACGGCCTTGACCCGGTTTGACCAGACCCCGGCAAGTCCGATGTCAACGATCAGGTACGCCAACAATAGTCCGACCGTGATGGCGTTCAGCAACAGGCCAATCGGGTCACCAGGTCTGGGGCCGGGCTCCCCCATTGCGGCGATCCCGGCTGCTGACAGCACTTTGCCCAGGAGCGGGTGACGGAGCACATCCTGCACCAGGGTCGGTAATGCGGCTTGTTCTGCCAGACCCGTAATTTGCAGGAGGGCAATGACAAGGAGTGCCAGCAGAAACGCATCGAGTCCGAGCCGAGCCAACTTTGGAGGCGCGCTTTGCGCAGATGCCTGGTTCGTCATTGTCCGCTCAAGGCATAGGTGGTGTTGTTGGCGGCAGGCACGATCAGCAGATTGTCGCTCACCGCTGGGCCACCGCGATCCTGGAAGCGCAGATGGCAACGTCACGCTTCTCGCCGCCGGTGAACTCCCCGTGTTGACATCATAGACGATGACCACGCCATTCAGCAGGGTGATCAACATGCGATCGGCCGTCACCAGGGGGCCACCCATCACCGGCACACCGCCCGGCGCGACGGTCCAGACATCTTCGCCATTGGTGCGGCGGAGTTTGCGCACGTAGGTGGACCCGCCGCTGCTCCCCGCCACAAAGACCGCATCGTCATTGACGGCCATCGCAGTGACATCCACGCCGACTGCGGTGGCCCAGATCTTCTTGCCTGTGGTGGCATCCAGCGCCCAGACAAGGTCGTTGGAATCTGCCACATAGAGTTCTGAAAGCCGGACGACACCTGCTGCGGCGGTACACAGGCGGCGCCACCACATTGGTTACTTCAGGCGCCATCCAGACCACTTCCGGCTCCGCAACATTGAACATATTCGCATCCACAGCCCACACCCGGTTGGCGCCGACAAACACCGTCTCCTGGGCAATCGCCGGCTGATAAATCCGCGATTCCGGCAAGTTGAATTCCCGGCGTTCGCTGGGGCTCTGGCGGCGCAACGCAATGAGGCGCGCGTCGGCGCCTTCGCCAGCGCCAACAAATAGCAGATCGTTCCAAATGCTCGGCGCCTTGTGGACTGATGGGCCAGACATAGCGCAGGTCTGTCCCGGGAAGATTTGGGACGCGACCACTGTTGGCGCTGTCAAACCGTGCAAGCGGAAAATCGCCGAGCGGAATGGCCGTCGGCGTCGGGCGCGCACCGAGCGATGGCTCCACAGTCGTTACGGGCAAAGGCCTCAAATCCTCCGCGTCAGCCCCGGCAGGGGGGGAGATTGTGACGTAAGCCCGGCGGATCCAAAAATTCTGTGATGAAGACGAATTTGGAACGCAACACCCATACAACCAATCCCCGGTGCCGGTGCGGCCAAAAACGCGCATCGAACCACCCTGCGAAATGGAGCCAAGGGCAGAGTAGCCGTTGCTCGGACCTGGGTAGATCGCCGTGGATCCACTCCGGTTCACTGTGGCATAGTAGTCACCAAATGGCGCCGGCGTCGAGGTGGCCGTCGGTTGGACCACCTGGAAGGTGGCGGTTGGCGTCGGCACAAAGGGCGTCGGCGATGGCGTCATCGGCAACGGCGTGATTGGTGTCGCCGTCCAGGTGGCAAACGGCTCAGGCGTTAACGGCATTGGCGTTGGCGCCACTGGCGTCGGTGTCGATTCAGGATTTGTTACCACCGGCATGTAGACCGCCGTCGAGACTGGCGCCGGTGTAACAAACTCAGGCGGTGCGGGCGGCGCCACCGGATTGGGCGTTGGCGTAAGGTTAGGAACAATGACGACCGGTAAATTGGCGATCGTGGTCGCCTGCTCAGCATAGGGAAGATCGGTCGGATACTGGCCGGGAGTAAGTTGGAAGACGACGGTCGCGGCAAACGCAACTTGCGTCAACATGTCCTCGACGTTTTGCGTCGCCATGACGTCTGGCGTCGGCGTTGTTGACGGTCTTGGCGTCGCGGTCGGTGTCGGCGTTGGCGCAAAGCGGTACCCACTTTGATCCAGCAACCAGAGCATGGCCACACCAAACAATACGAACAGAGCGACCACCACGCTGATCGTGAGGATTTCTGCAGTAAGATCTCGGCGAGGCGATGGACGCGGCGAACGCATGGGTGTCCTGGGTTGGTGGGGCAATTGATAAATCGAGTCTACTTTCAATGCATTCTAACAATATCACCTTGAATGTCACAATCCAACTTGCTTTTTGCCTGTCGCGCGCCCATAATGGGGGAGTGTTCCCATCTTTAGTCAATTGGAGTGACCTGTGAAACAGGAAGACAAAACGGTTGCAGTGTCGCAGCCGGCAGACAAGATGAAATATCTCTCGGAACTGGCGGTGTTTCAAGATCTGACGCCACGTGAGATGGAAGAACTCAACCGCGTCACCGTCCTGAGCACGATGCCACGCGGGCGCGTCTTCTATCGCCCGGAGGAGACCAGTGAGGTCCTCTTTATTCTTCGAGAGGGTCGGGTTCAACTCTATCGGATCAGCCCCGAAGGCAAGAAGCTGATCATCAGCACCCTGGGACCCCACACGCTCTTTGGCGAAATGGCCTTGTTGGGCACAAAGATGCACAACACCTTTGCTGAAGCAGTGGAAGACTGCCTCATCTGTGTGATGAGCCGCAGCGATCTGGAGCGACTGATCCTCAACAAGCCGCAGGTCGCCCTCCGTCTCTTGGAAATCACCGGACGGCGATTGCGCGAGGCCGAAGAACGGCTTGAAAATATGGCGTTCAAGGGCATCCCGGCACGCCTGGCGAGTCTGCTGCTGCGCCTCGCACAGGAACAGGGCAGCAACGACATCACGGGGCTGACGCACCAGGACCTGGCCGAAAGTGTCGGCACCTATCGCGAGACTGCAACCCAGGTGCTCAACGACCTCAAGGCCGAAGGATACATTGAGATCGGACGCAAGCGCATCACCATCCTGAACCCGGCGGGATTGACGGCTGTTGCAGAATCGTGATCCAGTTGACAAAGCCCTGAAACGTCAGTACAATCTCGATAGTTCAAGTTGAGCAGTTGTGTTTCATCAATTTACATTCCTCGCTAGCAAGCAACATTCGACTGCACAGAGATGTGTGGCTAGCGTCCAGAAATTGGTTTTCCAGAACCAGCAAAAAGTGAAATCAGGAGGTCTCGCAAATGACGCACGTTATTTTTGATCTGTGCATTCGCGATGGTGCATGCGCAGAGGTGTGTCCGGTTGAGTGTATCGTACCCGGAATGCCAGAAGATGAATGGCCCTGGTACTACATCGACCCGGATACTTGCATTGACTGCGGCGCATGTGTGCCGGAATGCCCAGTAGACGCGATTCGGCCCGAAGAAGATTTGGCGCCGGAATATCTGGCGGCGACCGAGTTGAACGCGAGTTTCTTCACGGACGGACCTGGTTATTCGGCAATTGGCTAGTCTTAGCCGCAAACGCATTCATTTGAGTTCCAGTACGTTTGAAGTGCCAAACCCCTGTGAAAACGGGGGTTTTTTCTTGTTGTTTTTCATTTATCAGTGACCCAGGTCGCAACCAGCAGAGATTTGCCATGAGCAGCGAGCAAGCTAGCACCCGTTCCGATTGGTCCGATGTCAAACGTGTCCTCGTAATTGTCGCCCATCCTGATGATGCAGACTTCATCTGTGGCGGCACGTGCATTCAGATGGCCGAACAGGGCATTGCAGTGACGTATATGGTGTTGACGAATGGTGATAAGGGAAATCACAATCCCGAGGTGACGCGTAACCAGTTAATTGCTATGCGCAAGATCGAACAACGCGCGGCCGCCACCCTCTGTGGCATTCAAGAGGTGCTCTTCATGGGCGAAGAGGATGGGTTCCTGCGCCCAAAGCGCGCCATTCGAAAACGGGTGACGCGTGAGATCCGGCGGATCCGGCCTGAGCTAATCATCTGCACCAATCCCGATCGCTACTTCGTAGGTGATGGTTACATCAATCACCCGGATCACCGGAACGCCGGACTCATTGCGATCGAAGCAATCTTTCCCGCAGCCGACAATCCCATGTTTTATCCGGACCTGGCGGACGAAGGGTATCACCCGCACAAGATCAAATATCTCTACGTGCATGGGCATGATCAGGCCGACGTCAAGATCGATATCACGACCCTGATTGACCAAAAGATCGCCGCCATCCTCTGCCATGATTCGCAGTTCGTGGATCCGGTTGCCGCGGAAAAGCGGTGGCGGGAGATGTGGGGTGAAAAGAGCGAGGATGGCACAGTTCGATATTATGAATCGTTCAAATTGATGAAATTTGGGTGATCCCCTCGCACCAGAGGGTGGCGCCGTCCGGGAAGCGAGTAACCTCCTGGACGGCGCCACGCCAAAGCAAAGCTTACTTCATCTCTTCTTGCATGGTCTGCTCTTGCTGATTGGCAAACTCAGTCAAGGCATCGAGCGTCTGCTGGATGTCGGCGCCCTGCATGATCTCGTTGATCGCTTTTTGCGCCTGATCGCGCACCGCAGTATAGGAAATCAACTGTGGCTCGTAGGCGGAATAATCCAGGAGTGCAACTCCCTGATTAAACGGCGCATTCTCCTTGATTTTGTCTGAGAAGAATTCGGCTGTGCCCTTGCGGGTCGGGAAGTAGCCGCTGATGTCGTCCCAGCGTGCCTGAATCTCCGGTGAAGTGAACCACTTGACGAAGAGCCAGGCCGCAAGTTCCTGCTCGGGGGTCGTCTTCGTGATCATGACGTCGCCGCCGTAGATGTTCTGAACTGGCTCAGCGGTTGTGTGTGGAATGGCGGCAACGCCCCACACGTCCGGGGTCTTGCCCTGTTCCTCGGCAAACTTCGCCACGTCGCCCGCATAGAAGGGAATGCCGGACGTCGAACCCTGGGCAAAGAGACCCTTGCGCGCCGCAAATTGCGGGTTCGGGAACCCTTCCGTGAAGAAGTATGCACAGCCTGAGTCGTACAGATCCTTCAGGAAGGTCATCGCTTCCACGGTGGCCGGGCTGTTGTAGACGTACTGCATGCCGTCATCGGTCAGAACGTCGCCCCCGAAGGCGAAGGTCCATGAGGCAAGCGCAGACGCATCATCGCGCAGGATATAACCTCCCGTGCCGTCGCCGTTGGCTTCAGCAGCGGCGCAGGCCATCTGCTTGAATTCTTCCGGGGTAGCCGGTGGGCCGGAGAAACCGAGTTCTTCCAGCCAGGTCTGATTGTAGAACAGGACTTCCATCGAGCGATTGGGGGAAACCAAGCCGCTGATTGTCAAAGAGCGGGTTGACGCTTTGCTCCAGGAAGACCGGATAGAAATCGGCCTTATCCTCGGCCGTCAAACCCCACTTCAGATCGTCCACCAGAGTGTTCAGATCCAAGAGTGTATCGTTGAGTTGATAGAACGACTGGTCGTTCTGATAGCCGACAATCAACGCTGCCGGTTGTTCGCCTGCGGCGATGCTGGCATTGACCTTGTCGCGAATCGCATCATAGTCACCCTGACTTTGTGCATCGATCGTGATGCCCCACTCGTTCGCCTTGTTAAATTCTTCGATGAGTGGTTTCAAGTTCTCGTCTCGACTGCCTGTGTGGTTGTGCCACCACACCACAGTTTGACCGGTGGGGTCAACGGCGGCATAGTCTCCTTCAGCAGGTGCTGCCGCCGCTTCCTCAGGCGCCGCAGAGGTCTCGGCAGCCGGCGCTTGCACCGCCGGAGCAACCCCGGTGCAGGCGGAAATCACCAACGCTGCAACCATGAGCGCGGCAAAGAGCCAGTTGTATTTCTGACGCATAATCTTCTCCTTTTGTTGAATTTCCCTCAGAATGAGAGCAATCTCGATAGCATATCAACGACTATCCCTTCAACCCAGACGTTGCGATGCCTTCAATGAAGGTCTTCTGCGTGAAGAAATAGAGCACGATGACCGGTAGCATGGTGATAATGGCCGCCGCCATTTGTAGATTGAACTGGGCGCCTCCCTCATCTAAAAATGCATAGAGACCATAGGAGATTGGGCGCCAATCTGGGGTGGTGGTGACCAATATTGGCCACGCCAGCGCGTTCCAGGAGCCAATAAACCCAAACAGAATCAAGGGTCATGAGGGCCGCTTTTGAGAGGGGTACGACAATCTGAATCAGAAAACGCAGATGGCCAGAGCCGTCGATCTGCGCCGAGTCCCACAACTCGTTCGGCACCTGCATGAAGAATTGGCGCAACAGGAAGATGCTGAATGCACTGGCCATGAAAGGAATCGTCAGTGCAGGCCAGTTGTTGATCCACGGCACCGGCCCCACCCGCCCAAGCCACGAGACCGTGATAAAATTCGGCACCCACGTGACCGCCTCCGGCAGCATCAGCGTTGCCAGCAGCAGACTGAAGAGGAGGTTCTTTCCCCAAAACTCCATGCGCGCAAATGCATAGGCTGCGAGCGTGCAGAACACCACCTCGCCCGTGATCATGATGATGGCAATGCGAATGCTGTTCCATGCATAGCTTGAAAAATTCGCCTGACTCCAGGCGACCGGATAGTTCTGCCACTGGGGCGAGGCCGGCAAGAAAACGCCGCCGACCGCTTCAGTCATATTCATGAGCGAAACGCTCACCGTGTATAGAAATGGCACCACGGCGACCAACGCACCCAAAACCAGCACCGCGTAGATTCCCAACCCTGGCAAGCGAAATCGAACGAGTCGCCCGTTTGGCACCCGGTGCTGATCGACGCGAACGGTGCATTGGATGCATCAACCATAATAGACCCGCTTGGCTGCAAACCGATTATTGAAGACCGTAAAGACGATGATGATCAGAAGGAGCAGAATGGCCAGGGCTGATGCATAGCCGTAGCGAGTGTCACGCTTGAATGTTTGGAAGATGACAATGGTGGCGGTATCGGTCGTGCCGAGTGCGGCGCCAGTCCGCAAGACGTAAATGTGGTTGAATGCTTTGAAGGTGCCGATCACCGAATAGAGGGTCAAAAAGTAGAGTGTCGGCGACAAGAGGGGCAGCGTAATATGGCGGAACTGTGCACCCCGCCCGGCGCCATCAATCGCGGCAGCCTCGTGAAGTTCTTTCGGGATATTGCCAAGCCCGGCCAGGAAGACCACGGTGTTGAACCCGAAGAAGGTCCAGATGCCGTAGATCATGATGACGACCAGCGCCAGGCTGGGTCCGGCAAGCCAGATCGGGAAGCTAGCGCCCGCAAGGTTCAGAATTCCCTGCGGTTCGTTCAACCACAGGTAGGGACCAAGTCCGAACCACCCCAGAATCTCATTGACCGGCGCGGCGGGCCGGCTCGAAGAAGATGATCTTAAACACGGCTGACGTGCCGACAAATGGCGCGATAAACGGCAGAAAAAGATCATCCGAAAGATCGACTTGCCCTTGATATTTTGAAAGAGCAACACCGCCAGGAAAAGCCCGATCCCCAACTGCAACGGGACGGTGCCGATGGCATAGTAGAAGGTAGCCAACAGCCCATACCACCAAAGTTTATCGCCAGACCCGATCACGCGCGGCAATTCGGCAATCAGAAACCACGCACCGACCAGGAGCATCGCTGCCCCGCCAAGTCGCAAGATCGTGCTTACCGTCGAACTGCGCCCGGATGCGCTTTGCCATAGCTTCCAGGATAGATACAACAAGGCAAAGCCAGCGCTGATCATGACAAATTGGGAGCCGATCTCAAGCCCTGTCTGCGTTGCGTCTGCTTTGGCGGTCTGGGTCTGCAACTCTGCCCAGGTCAAGTAGAGCAACAGCCCGGCCAGGCCCACCAGTGCAGTGGCGCCCGTGAACGCCCCGGCATAGGCGCCCTTCAAGCCGCGGCGGCGATTGGTACGGTGCACCAGAATGGCCACGATGATCCCAAACAAGAACGCACCCAGGGCAATCAGCAACGCCTGCATCACTTCAGGCGTGGTCAACGCCTCCCCCAGCAGGCGACGAAAGTTCTCCGGCGTATTGCGTGCGCCGCGCATTTGTTCCGGGATGGAGAGCAGAAGCGGCAACAGGCGAATGACCCACGCAAGCGTGGCGAGTAGGGTCACGCCCAGGGCAAGCCCCGGCGCCAGCCAGCGCCAAAACGGCTCGCCCCTGGCGCGTGCCTGCCGCCGGCCCTGCACAACGATGCGCACGGCGAGGTAAAGCAGCAGGACGCCACCCCAAAAACCTAGAACGTAGGTCAGCACGTCGATCGCCTTGATGTAATTGTTCAACCCATCAAAGGTGCCGACGACCTTGTTGACGCCGCGTAGGGTGCTCTGGTAGGCCGCAAAGAGGATCGGAAACAAGCCAAAGGCGCCGACAATCACGAAGGCCGGCAGCAAAAAAAGATACGCAAGCAGCGCCTCGCGCAGGCGCCGTCCCTGACGTCCTGAGAAAAGCCCGCGCTGCTTTTGAACCTGGGTGCGCGTAGTGTCTGTGGTTGGCTTCCCGGTGGCAAACGCGCTACTCATGTAGACGTGCTTCCTTGCATCGGTCGGCAAATAGAGGGTGTCAAAACTTCGAATTGAAGTATAGTAGACGCTGCAAACCACGTCAATTGCCAGCGCAATTGGGAGTGCGGTTCGCAATCCACTCCCGTTTGTGCACGTGATGCCTCGCACCCTGCATGGAAATCAACCTGCTCGCAACCATAAGCGCTATGATGCATACAACACGCACCATAGCGCCTTCGTGTAAACGTCAGATAGATGGAGTGTAAACAGTTCTGCCGACAATCGTTAGCGTACGATGCGCGTCCCCGTTTCACCGCGGAGCGCGCGGCTGAGATTGTCCGGATTCGTGATCAAGGCGTAGGCGCCCGCTTTCGGGTTATTCTCTAGGAAGCGAATGCAGGCCTCGATCTTGGGTTTCATGCTGCCGGGTGCAAAGTGCCCCTCCGCCATATACTGTCTGGCCTCGGCAACGGTCATGCTGTCCAGGTCGCGCTGCTCAGGTTTGCCGAAATTGATGGCCACTTTTTCGACGCCGGTGCTGATCAGGAGCAGATCGGCCTGGATACGACCTGCCAGCAGGCTGCTGGCACGATCTTTGTCGATGACCGCATAGACGGAACGAAGTTCGCCCTTTGCGTTACGGATCACGGGGATGCCACCCCCACCCACGGCGACGACGACCCAGCCCAGCTTGACGGCTTCGGCAATCGCAACTTCTTCCACAATCTCCAACGGTTCCGGCGATGCCACAACCCGCCGCCAGCCACGCCCCGCATCTTCCACCACCTGCCAACCCTCGGTCTCAAACTTGCGCGCGCTGGCTTCATCCATAAAACTCCCGATCGGCTTCGTCGGATGCTGAAAGGCCGGGTCGTCCGCGTCGACCCGGACCTGCGTCACGATCGTAATCGTTTGCCGATCGATCTTGCGTTGAATGAACTCGTTGTTCAGGGTCTGCTGGAGCATGAAGCCAATGCTACCCTGGGTGTCGGCGACGATGAGATCCAGCGGGGTCGGGTGCACTTCATGCGCGGCCAGTTCATTGCGCCGCAGAATGAATCCCACCTGCGGGCCATTGCCGTGCGTGATGACGGTAATCCAGCCCGCCTCCACCATGTCGGCGACGTTACGGGTGGTCGCGCACGGCATCCCATTGGTGCGCGACTTCCGGGTGCTGATTGTCGGTAATCAGTGAATTACCGCCGATAGCGACGACGGCAACGCGGGCGTTCGCTGCAAATGCCACAGTTCACCTCAGTGTGTTGTGTGCAGTAAAGTCAAAGAGATTGGTATTGTCGCACCAGTGCACAGAAAGGTGCAATGTTGCGTGTCTCGTGTTGCGTGTCTCGTGTTGCGTGTCTCGTGTTGCGTTTCTCGTGTTGCGTGTCTCGTGTTTGGCTAGGTGAAGTGCCACCGACCTTCGCCGTGTTTGCCCCACGTCATCAATTTGCGCGGCATCACTGCGATCACGTCGTTGTAGGCGGCATCCGCCTCAAGGTCCCATGCATACTTGTCCAGGAACGACTGCCGCAGGACTTTGCGCATGTGCGGCGCCGGAGCAGCCGTCCCCTCGACAATGATCGGGTTCATTGGGTCCGCCAGGCTTAGACTCACCCAGGTATTCACACGGATGTTGGCAGCGCGCACCGATGTCCGCTGTGTGACAACATAGATCTGAGGAAGGAGCCAAACATGCCAGATCGGGGCAAGGTGAGCACGGGCATCCGGACGCACGCTGGCAAACCAGCAGGCTTCTGCCGTGGCGAATTCAACGAAAAGCGTCCGCAGGCGTTCGTCATCCTGTAATGCGCTTGTAAACAAACTTGCCATCTATCTCCCCGGTTGCTAACATATCGACTTTGGTGTTTTGCGGCGATGCTGACGGCAAGAGGATACACGAAGCGCTTGCGATTTCACAAGCCTCATTTTTGGGCATAGAAGGCGGGTCTCAATGAGGTGCACCTCAGCAACGAAGGAAGTGAGAGCCACGCCCGATATAATTTGCAGGAGGCGCTTTTGTCTGCGTTAATCGTTGACGGTGGCGCTGACGGCGATTTCCTTCGTCGCCTGCAACTTGGCGACAATGGCGCCTGGACTGAACTCACGCGTGACTATAGTCCGCGTCTCTTTAGCTATCTCCGGCACAATTTGCCAACTAGCGCGGACGCCGAAGATGCACTCAGCGAGACAATGTTGGCTGCGGTGCGGTCACTGCCAAATTTTGATGGCAAGGTCGCCATTTCCACCTACTTGTACTCCCTTGCTTATCGCAAGGTGGCAGATTTTTGGAGACGCCGGCAGCATGTCACCGAACTGACCGAATCCGCCGCCGTTACTGAGATGCGCGATGAGGCTGATTTGGAGGAAGCGCTGAACGAATTGCCTGAGATTTCAAAACAAGTGTTGCTGTTGCGCTATCAGGTTGGCCTCAGCGTGAGCGAGATCGCTGAAGTGATCGATCGCTCGTATAAGGGAACCGAGTCATTGCTCAGCCGGGCACGCAGCCAACTTCGAGAAACGCTTGACCAGGCAGGTCTTGAGAATGGTCGATAACAAACGGGCGTCCGACGACGCCGACGATGCTATTCACACGCTGTTCCGGCGTGCTCTGCACGACGAGCCGTTGCCGGCTGCGGTGCATGACCGGGTCGTGTTACAAGTTCTGGCCGACGTGCAGCATGTCTACGGTGAACCCCCGCGTCGCGCACCGGTTGGAGATACGTCCGGGGATAACTTCCTGGAGCGACTGCGCAGTTGGCTTGGCCAGTTGCGGCCCCGCCAGGCCCTGGCCGTTTCCGGCGTGGCTGCGCTCGCAGTTCTGCTCATTATCGGCGGCATTTCGAGACTTGTGCCCAGACCACTCGCAGCGCTTGCCGTAGTCCGCGGCGGCGAGGCCACGATCATGCGCGCACACAATAATTCCTTTCGTGCCTATGGCGACGGCGACGTGTTTAAGCTTGAGGAAGGGGATCAGGTCATTACTCAGAGCGGAACCGTGACGCTGACGCATTTCCCCAAGCAGGTCGCGGTTGTCGAACCAGGCTCACATGTGGAGCTTGTACGCCTGGATGATGGCGATGGCAACACGCACGTCGAACTGCACGTGAGTGACGGGGTCGTCCGGAGTTCGATCGACGAGCAACTCGATGCGCGTGACGAATACATTGTCACAGCGCCTAATTTGACGGCTTCAGCCCATGGCACCGAGTTCACGGTGGAGGCCATTACGGACGATGAAGCACGTGTGACGACCCATGATGGTGAAGTTCAAGTAGAGATGCTGGGCCAACAGATCGACGTCGACGCAGGCGAAGAAGTCGATGCCGTGGCAGGCAAGGCGTTGGTGGTGGAGCGCGCCGACGGCAAATCCGATCCGGCGCCGGACAAATTGCTGATCGTGATCGATCAGGCCCAGGTATTGCGCCTATACAGCGAACCGCACCTTGACTCACAAGTGGTGGGTGAGTTGGAAAAAGGTAGGCCAATTCAAATTGAAGTGCAACATGTTCAGGATGGTTGGTACCGGGTTTGCTGCATCCAGGGGAAGGCAGGTTGGCTGTATGTGCCACCGGTCGCGACATCGGGGGATTGACAACCTCACGGCGGGACACTCCGGAGTTTTTGGGGCGCCGGCGCCTGACAGCACAGCGGTAGCGATACGCCGCTTGTCCTGTCGGCGCCGGCGCCTCTACTTTTAGGGCCTATTTTTCGGGCGGAAATCAAGCCAGGGACAGGGCGATAGTGTAAAATAGCGGGGTTGGCAACGGCGCCTCCGCGATGGGAATCGTTTTGCGCAAGGAGCAATTATCCATGACCAAGTACATTTTTGTGACCGGCGGCGTTCTCTCTGGCCTGGGCAAGGGCGTCACCGTCGCCTCTTTAGGCACCATCTTGAAGGCACGCGGCGTCAATGTGGCCACGATGAAACTGGATCCGTATTTGAACGTCGATCCCGGTACGATGTCCCCCTATCAGCATGGCGAGGTCTTTGTGACCGATGACGGCGCCGAAACCGATCTCGACCTGGGGCACTACGAACGTTTCGTTGACGTCAACCTGACCAAATTGAGCAACATCACCAGCGGTCAGATCTATACCGCGGTCCTCAGCCAGGAACGGCGCGGCGACTACCTCGGTGGCACCATCCAGGTCATCCCCCATGTCACAAACGAGATTAAACGCCGCATCGTATTGGCCGCACGCACCACACAGGCAGACGTCCTCATCGTCGAAATTGGCGGAACCGTAGGCGACATTGAGGGCCTTCCCTTCCTCGAAGCGATTCGTCAAATGCGGAAGGATATCGGACGCAAAACACCTTCTATGTTCACGTGACCTGGCTGCCCTATCTTGGGGCGAGCAAGGAACTGAAGACCAAGCCGACCCAACACAGCGTGCGTGAACTGCGCGGGATCGGTATCAACCCCGATGTCATTGTGCTCCGGAGCGACGTGCCGGTTGATGACGATGTCATTGGCAAGACGGCGTTATTCTGTGATGTTGAGAAAGAAGCCGTCGTCTCGCTGGTCACGGCAGACACCATCTACGCCGTGCCGTTGACGCTTGAAGATTCCGGATTCGGCGCGTGGCTGGTGCAGCAATTGGGTGTCACCGAGTTACGCACCGCTGCCGACGGTTTGGCGCCCTGGCGGCAATTCGTGAAGGAACTCCGTCGCGAAAAACCCATGCTGCGGATCGGACTTGTCGGCAAGTATGTCGAGTTGGAGGATGCCTACCTGAGTGTCAAGGAGGCGCTGATTCACGCAGGGCTTGCAGCGGGATGGGACATTGACATCACCTGGATCAATTCAGAAGAGATCGAAAAGGGCCGCGAACTCGACCGGATGGACGATGTGGACGGCATCATCGTGCCGGGCGGGTTTGGCTATCGCGGCATCGAAGGCAAAATCAGCGCCGCCCGCTATGCCCGTGAGCACGGAATTCCGTATCTTGGTCTATGCCTTGGCATGCAAGTCATGTGCATTGACTTTGCGCGCCACGTCTATGGGATTGATGAACCAAACAGCACGGAATTCGATATCAGCACCGAGTATCCGGTCATCGATCTGATGCCAGACCAGCGTGACATTGCCGATATGGGTGGAACCATGCGGTTGGGCGTCTATGATTGCCACCTGGTGCCAGGCACCCATGCGGCGCAGGCCTATGCCGATCTTGGGTATGGCAATGTGGTTCAGGAACGCCATCGCCATCGCTTTGAATTTAACAACGCCTTCCGGGCGGAACTGGAGCGCAACGGCATGATCTTTAGTGGGCTTTCTCCCGATGGCCGGCTGGTCGAGATCGCAGAATTCGCTCAGCATCCGTTCATGGTGGGCAGCCAGTTTCACCCCGAGTTTAAGAGCCGGCCCAACAAGCCACACCCATTGTTTCTGGGTTTTGTGCGCTGCGGTCGCACACCACACGGCGGAGGATACCGCCGCGCCTGAGGCCGCGACACTTACTGGTCAGAATTGACACCAATACCTTTTTTGCCTGATATCGGTGCTACCTATGACTGATGCAGACGGGCGTGCGCACGTGATAGCGTAGAGGTGCGCACCCCGTCTGGTTGGCGAACGGCCCATCGTGTGGCATACTTTGGGGCTTGAGACAACCAGCGATCTGGATTGCCGAGGCGCCGGCATCGGTGCGGCGGCCTCAGCAGAAAGCTAGAGCATAAAGGGGTGCATCGCCATGTCTGGACATTCAAAATGGTCGACGATCAAGCGCAAAAAAGGCGCTGCCGACGCCGCCAAGAGCAAGATATTCACGCGTCTGGCGCGTGAGATTCAGGTCGCCGCCCGCAGTGGGGCGGACCTCACGTCGAATTTTCAGTTGCGACTGGCTGTGGATCGCGCCCGCGCCGAAAACATGCCGAAGGACAACATTGAGCGTTCCATCCGGCGTGGTGCAGGTCTGGAAAAAGACGGCGTCGAAATTGAAGAGATCACATATGAGGGCTATGGTCCGCACGGGATTGCGATCCTGGTGGAGACCCTCACGGACAACCGGAATCGCACCATCTCGGATCTGCGCAGGTTGTTCACGCGTGCCGGCGGCGCATTGGGTGAGCCCGGCTCGGTGGCCTGGCAATTTGCGCAAAAAGGCTACATCGTCTTCAACCGCATCGATGATGGTGGGCATCCACGGCCCATCGATCCGGATGAGATCTTTTTCGCGGCATCCGACGCGGGCGCCGACGATGTGGAGGTGAGCGACGACGCCGTGGAGGTCTACACAGAACGAAGCAACTTTGCAGCAGTGAATCAGGGGCTGGAGACGGCAGGGTTTCGTCCTGATCAAGCTGAATTGATGATGGTGCCCAACTCCACACTTGAATTACCGACGGACGATGCGCTTGCCGTTTTGGGCCTGGTAGAAGCGCTGGAAGAACTGGATGATGTAACCAAGGTCTACCACAACCTTGAGCTAACCGAAGACATGGTCGCTCAATATGCCTGATGATTGAGAATTGCAGGATGGCGGGCGGCCTGAATTCAGCCGCCCGCCTTTTTTTGGGCGCTGAACGATGGTTGTGCTGAAGGAGGGGTACCTTGGAGGGCGAAAGTCTGGTGAACGTCGTCCTTGGTGTTGATCCAGGGACTGCCATCACGGGATATGGCGTGGTTGGAGAAACGATCTCCGGTGACTTTGCACTGCTGGCATGTGGGGTGATTCGAACCGCGCCAGAGACGCCGATGCATCTCAGGTTGCTGGAACTGTTTGACGACATCCTGGCTTTGATGCGCGAATTTGCGCCAGATGCCATGGCAATCGAAAAGTTGTTCTTCGGCCGCAATGTTACGACGGCCATCGCGGTGGGTCAGGCGCGCGGCGTCCTGTTGGTTGCCGCTGCCCAGCAAGGGTTGGAGGTCGTTGAATATACGCCTGCGGAGATCAAGCAGGCGGTCAGTGGCTACGGCAATGCCGGCAAGGAACAAATGCAGGAAATGGTCCGACAACTGCTTGGCCTATCCCAGATACCGGAGCCTGATGATGCAGCAGACGGCGCTGCGGTGGCCATTTGTCATCTCCAGACGGCACGTTTCCGTCACTTGTGACCTGGGACACTGCCTCACTGTGGTTGCGGTCATTTGTGTTGGTCCGCTGCAAAGGATAAAATCTAATGCATAGAACAGTAATCTATCATCGCAGTGATCGAGCACCCGTGCCTGCCATGAATCAAACCGATGGCGCCCGACCTGTAGTGCCCCCTAATAAGATTTCCGTGCTCGTGGCTGATGACGAGCCCGCTTTGTGCAGCCTGCTCCAAATCTCATTGCAGCGCCAGGGTTACCATGTAACCGTCGTGCACAATGGCAAGGAAGCATTGTCCGCACTCGGGGCAGCGTCAGCCAAATTCGATCTTGTTTTGCTCGATGTCATGATGCCTGAAATGGATGGCTTTACGACATGCGCAGAAATTCGCAAAGAGCGCGATGTGCCCATCGTGATGTTGACAGCGTTGAATCGACCAGACGACATCATCCATGGTTTTGCGCTTGGCGCCGATGACTATATCACCAAACCGTTCACCTTCCGTGAGGTGGAGGTTCGTCTGCAAGCGATTTTGCGCCGCGTGAACTGGAATCAAGACCGGAGCTCGGATCAAGTTGTCCAGGTAATGGACGTTGCGCTGAATGACGATGTCCATGAGGTGACGGTGCGCGGGGAGCTCGTGCACTTAACACCGATCGAGTATCAATTGCTGCGTACGCTGATCAGTGCACCGGATCGCCCAGTCAGCAAAGAGGATCTCTTCCAGAGTGTATGGGGCTACAACATGGCCGGCGGCACCAATCTGGTCGAAGTCGCCATGCGCCGGCTACGCGAAAAGATCGAAGACGATCCTTCCAACCCAGTCTACCTATTGACCGTACGCGGCGTCGGTTACAAATTCAACACGCAGGGTCTGCCCGAAAAAGTGACGATCAACGGACACCAGTCCCCTGCTTCGTCCGCAGCCGTGTAGTTGCCCATGATCCGATTAATCCGCGGCGTCGTCATCGCCCGCACCAGAGATGTTCTCGTTGTGGAGGTCGGTGCGACGGGCGGCGGTCTCGGTTTCAAGGTCTTTGTGCCGGAACCGACTGCGGCACGCCTGGTTGAAGGCGCCCCAACGCTACTCCATACCTACCTCCAGGTGCGCGAAGATGCGCTCACCTTGTTTGGCTTCGAGTCCGAAGACGAACTCAATGTGTTTGAACTACTCTTGACGGTGAATGGTGTTGGGCCGAAGGTCGCCCTCGCCACACTCAGCACACTCTCCCCCGACGCACTCCGGCTCGCGCTCACCAATCAAGAACCGGCCATCATCGCACGCGTGCCCGGGATCGGCAAGCGCACCGCGGAAAAAATCGTGCTGGAACTCAAAGACAAGGTGAAGCCCCCGGCCGGCAATCTTGAGGCTTTGGCGCAACTCACAAGCATTGATGCAGAAGTGATTGACGCATTGGTTGCGCTTGGCTACAGTGTCGTCGAGGCGCAGCGCGCCGTGCAGGGCCTCCCCAAGGATGCCACAACTGTAGAAGAGCGGCTGCGGTACGCCTTAAGCCAGTTCGGCAATTAGACGCCCATTTGTTTGACAGTCCCCTTCGATTTCTCCTATAGTTGGGGTTCGATAACCCAGAACCATTCAACGCGCCGATGATCTCTCGGACTCGTCACGCGGCAGTGGATAGGACGGAGGATTTGAAATGGCAGAAGTGCAGACATTGCGCAAGGGCGACATCTTTGAAGAGGAGACCCAACTCTGGCGCGTGCTGGAATATCAACACATCAAGGTGGCGCGTGGCGGGGCAACGATCCGGCTGAAGGTGCGCAATGTGCGCTCCGGTTCCACGGTTGAGCGCACGTACAGCAACGGCACCCGCGTCAATGATGTCGAACTGGATAAGGACGATGTCCAGTACCTTTACACGGACGGCGACTTCTACCACTTTATGAACACGCAGACGTTCGAGCAATTGGCGTTGTCGCCCGATACGCTAGAAGGAATCCGGGACTATCTGGTGGAAAACATGATTGTCGGCATCGAGAGCTACGAAGATGAGCCACTTACGGTCAAGATCCCCACTGCCGTAGACCTCCGGGTCGTATGGGCGGAACCCGCAATCCAGGGCGATACGGCCAATGCGCCGACGAAACAGATCGAGTTGGAGACAGGCCTCCGGATCGATGCCCCACTGTTTGTTCAAGAAGGCGACGTCGTGCGCGTGAACACCCGCGATGGCGTCTATGTGACTCGTGTAAAACAATAGTGCAATCGGCCGGCCGTGGCAATGGGCTGCGAACTTCCACGCCAAACCAGGAGGCGCAATTTGCCCATCGCCAAGCGATTGAGTATACTCGATTTGATGTCACGTCTGCCGTTGTAGCTCAGTCGGTAGAGCGGCGCACTCGTAATGCGCAGGTCAAGGGTTCGAGTCCCTTCAACGGCTCCAAGAAACGCCCTCCTCTTCGGGAGGGCGTATTCATTTGGAACTGCGGGCAGTCGGCAGACGTTCATGCCAGAGTTGCCTCTGCTTGGCCAAGGCGAAGTAGGGTGCGGCGGTGACGAATTGACAAAGGGTGCACGGCACGCTAGACTTGCGATTGGATACGACAACCTGCACGGTCCCCGGACGCACCGGAGCCGTGATCTGATAACGATCGCACTGCGCTGTCGTCACGATCTTTGCGGAGAGAAAGGCAGAAGCGATCCTAGATGGCCGACATGTTGACCATCAACTCCCGAAAAGTTGTGAATGATGCGCCGGCAAAGAGCGGGCGCGGGAATCGAAATAGCGCGCCCATCGTAGTTCAAAGCGTTGGGCCGATTTTGCGCGAGCGCCGTGAGGCGATGGGTGTGACCCTGGCCGAAGCTGAGGTTGCCACACGGATTCGCCAGAAATACCTCGCGGCGCTCGAGTCGGATGAATGGGACCTGCTCC
Organism: Candidatus Fredericiella danica; assembly: GCA_016713335.1. Taxonomy (GTDB): domain Bacteria; phylum Chloroflexota; class Anaerolineae; order Caldilineales; family Caldilineaceae; genus Fredericiella; species Fredericiella danica. Next base: position 99,566 of record JADJPH010000111.1, read on the forward strand.
CCGGTGAAGTCGTGGGCCGTGGGTTCCTCCGCAACTACTCCACCTACCTTGGCCTCGAACCCACGGAAATGATCGAGCGGCGCCGGGCTGTCGCCGATGATTCACTGTCGGCTGTCCTTGCCAATACCAGCGCCGGCACCGCACTGCCGCCGGAACGAAAAGTGGACTACCGGCCAAAGGATGTGGCGCTAAAGGATGAGGTCGAAGAACTCCGAACAGCAGCGGCGCCCCAATCTTGCGCCGATGCTTGCTATCCTGGTCGTTGCCGTACTCGCCCTCCTCTCCTGGTGGGGTGTGACACAATTTGGCGGGCGCGCAAGTGAATGGTTGGCTGATCTCCAGGAGCAAGCGGCCGGCATGCTGGCAAGTGCACCCGCGCCGGCAGTTTCTGCGACAGTGGATCCAGATGCATTGCCGCCAAACCTGGTTGCAGCACAAACCGGCGCGCGGAAGGCGTAAACCCCGCAGTGGCGAGTGCAACCGAGGCTGTAAAAGCACCTGAGGCCGCGCCGCTCATCGCCACAGTTGCGCCAACCCCGCTGCCACCGACCGAAGTCCCTGCCGCCGCACCGATCACCGATGAACCAGCGCAGCCAACACCAACCGCAACGCCGGAAGAAGTGAACCTTTTTCGACTTGATCGCAGCGCCAACGCCACAGCCAGCCGCTGTCCCGGCGCCTACCGGCCCATTCGCCAACACTGCAGCCAATTTGCGCAGCGGTCCGGGTCTTGATTACCCGATTGTCACCGGCACGACACAAGACCAAGCCCTGAACCTGGTGGGCCAGAGTGCAGATGGCGCCTGGTACCAGTTGGCGAGCGGCGAATGGATCTTCAGCCAATTGGTCACCAATCCACCAGCAGGGCTTCCAGTCATTGAGGCGCCGCCGATTCCTGCGCCCGCGGAACAACCGGCGGCAGAACAGCCTGCCGCACCCACGGCGCCTTAAGCGTGCGCAACACACCAGCATTGTGACTGAAGCAGCAAACAAAAGAGGGGATGCTCCAAACCGGGAGCATCCCCTCTTTCCTTCTTCACGCACTCCTTACGCGTCAGGCGGCATCGATCATCTGGGTGACTCGACGCACCACCGGCGCCTTGTCTAGCGGGATTGCCTCGATGTCGCCATCCTCGTTTTTGACCAATTTATACACCTGGGTCGCCTTATCCGTCATGAGCACACCATGTAGATGATCGATTTCATGCAGCATGATGCGGGCAAGCCAGTCATAAGCCTTGATGCGGATTTCTTTGCCGTTTCGATCTTGCGCCCGGATCACAACATGGGTTGCGCGTTCAACGTCGGCAGCCAACCCGGGAATACTCAGACAGCCTTCCTGCGCAATGTCGGCTCCCTTTGACTTGATCACATCGGGATTGATCAACTCATAGATCCGCTGGGTGTTTTCGGGATCATCTTCATCTTCCGGAAACTCCACAACGGTGACGCGCAGAGAAACACCTACCTGTGGCGCGGCTAGACCGACCCCCGGCGCATCACGCATCGTCTCGATCATATCATCGAGCAATTGATGCAACGCTGGTCCAAAATCGCGTACGTGCGCCAGGCCGAAAGAGCACTTCGTCCGTCGCATCTCCCACTGTCACAATGTCCAACACTGCCATAGGCGGGGCACCTGTTACCTGATCTCAACGAATAAAGGCATGGTATGGGTTTTGCCGCAGTTTGTCAAAACCGGGCGATTTTCCCAGCACACGACGCAATCACGTTCCGGACTGAGGCCAGGTGATCGCAATGCCTCACGCAACTGAATGCATCCGCCATAACTGGCCGTTACTTTTCCCACAGTTGGTGCGTCATGTTTGACGAAGAGACCAGCCAACAACGTGATGCGTGCCGGCGCCGTACGCACGCACGAATGAGATCCTTGGGCTGGCGTAACGCCGAGCAAGCCATTGCCCTTCGCACTATCGACGCAGCGTGATTCCCGCGGGGTCAGCGTAGGTCGCATGCGAAAGCCGTGGCAAATCGTATCTGAAGCGGAGGTTTCAATGAAACGTGTATTTCGCACCTTTGTGGCACTGCCACTTGTGGTGTTGGTCCTGATTGCAATACCAGCGTTACTGGTTTCGGTGGCGTCGGCAAACGACAACGTCACCTCAGCCGTTGAGCAGCCCGGCCCGCCGCCGCCACGCCCACCGCATCACGGCACCGTGCCGCCGCCAACGCCACGGCCGATTCCGCCGGCGCCGGTTCCGCCACGACCGTTGCCACCACCACCGGCGCCGACTGCCACGCCGGCATCGACCCCGATCCCGCAGGAAAGCCTGCTGATCGGTGGCCAGATCATTATCAAAGTGATCGGTGATCGCCTCAGCGCAACGATCTACGCCTTCACCGAGGATGGCCGGTTGTATCGGTCCGATCTTGACGGACGCGCGTGGTACCTGGTCAATTCCGCCCCCGAAGTCGACGATTTTGTGATGAGTGCGGCTGACCCGAATGTGCTGTACAGCGGCGCCGGGATCAACTGCTCAAATCCGACGGCCACAATCGCACCGATGTACAAATCTTGGGATGGTGGCGAGACCTGGGAAGAAGTTGCCACCGGCGTGAATATGCGCCCGCTGTTGGCAAGCCAGTTCGACTCGCAGACGCTCTTTGCTGCCGACTGCAGCACGGTGTACTTGACCCAGGATGGCGGCGCAACCTGGACACCCCGGCCAACCGCGGCGGCTGACAATCTGTGGAACACCTATGTGCCAGAAGCGCTGACGTCCGGTTCGCTCGTGGGCAGCCCACGCCCGGCGCAACCGCACTGGGATCAACTCTACGGCATCGGCAACAGCACCCAGGACGAAGGCGTCGTCGCCTTCACGGGGGACCAGGGTGAGACCTGGGCGAATATCACGAATGCAGCCCAGCCACCCAAGGGTGAGAAGGCGATCGAGGCAAGTCTCTACGATGGCGGGCAGATCTGGATCGTCGACAGCAAGGGTGTCTGGACAACTTCGGACTACGGGGTCAACTGGAAATATTGGACAAACGGGTTGAAGCAACTGACCCGGGCGTATGCAGCGCCGCTGAACGATGTTACCTACACCTACAATGGCAGACTCTATCTGGCAACGGATGTCGGCCTGTACATGATGAAGACGCCGGGCGCAGCCTGGGAGAAGGTTGAGGACACCGGCTTCGACCAGGAGACGCTGCTGAGTTTCTTGATCACCGAGAGCAACCCACGCAAGTTGTGGATCAACGGTGAAGATGGGGTTTACTCGATCGGCGTCGACCTGGAAGATTGATTTAGCGTCAATGAACTTAGCAATGCGACCGGATCATCGATCCGGTCGCATTGCTAATAGACGCAAACCATTGGCGACGACGATCAACGTGCTGCCTTCGTGGCCGATGACGCCCAGCGGCAAGGGAAACAGATAACCAGGGATGATCCAGGGCAGCAAGATCGTCAATAGCACAAGCGTCACAATGACGCCCACCGAGAAGATGACATTTTGCTTGATGATTCGGGCGGCCCGCCGGCTCAAATGCAGCGCAAAGGGCAGCAGTGCCAGATCACTGGACATTAAGACCACGTCTGCCGTTTCGAGCGCCACGTCCGTGCCACCCGCCCCCATCGCGATGCCCACCTGCGCCGATGCCAACGCTGGAGCATCGTTGACACCGTCCCCGACCATCACCACTTTTCCTTCACTGCTGATTTTGCGGATCAGGTCCAGTTTTTCCTCAGGCAAGAGCCCCGCATAGACCTCGGTGATATTGGCCTGCTGCGCAATGTAGTTGGCAGCCGCCGGGTTGTCACCGGTGATCATTGCAATACGTTGAATGCCCAGGGCGTGGAGTTCCTTGACGGTTTCTGCCGCTTCCGGCCGGAGCGTATCGGAAACGGCGACGTAGCCCATCACTTCCCAATCACGTTCGGCGCCAAGCGTGTCATCGACGCGGCTCTGGCGCACGACCAACATCACCGACTTGCCTTGCCGCTGCAGCGCAGTGCCAATGATCCGGACCGCAGGGGACACATTCATCTCGCGGTTGTCAAAAAGACGCTCATTCCCAATGTAGATCTTCTCGATATGGTCACCTAAATTGAAGGTGGCGATGAGCCCCTCACCGGCAATTGCCTGAAATTCCTCCGGTTTGAGGAGTTCGATCCCTTTGGCACGCGCAAATTCGACGATGGCCTTGCCAATGTGGTGCTCGCTCAGTGTTTCCGCACTGGCGGCGAGGCGGAGCAGGTTCTCCTCACTGTGCCCCGTGAGCGGATGCACATTCGTGACGACTGGATGGCCCCTGGTGAGCGTCCCTGTCTTGTCAAAGGCGAAGCTATCGACCTGCCCCAACAGTTCAAGGTACGCGCCCCCCTTGAAGAGCACGCCACTGCGGGCTGCCGCGGCGATCGCACTGAGCGCGCTGGCAGGCGTGCTGATCACCAGCGCACACGGGCTAGCCACCACCAGCAGCGTCATGGCGCGATAGAGCGTTTCCCCCAGGGCTCATCCAGCAGGAACACCGGGATAATCATCGCCAGCAGGGTTGCGCCAATCACCGCATAGGTGTACGGCTGCGAGAAGCGATCAATAAACTGCTGCGTCGGCGTGGCATCCTCCTGAGCCTCCGCAACCAACTGAATGACCTTACTCAGCGTGCTTTCTGATGCGGGCTTGGTGACCTTGACTTCCAGCGCGCCCCCCCCGTTGATGGTGCCGGCGAAGACATCATCCCCCGGCCATTTCACAACGGGGATGCTTTCACCGGTGATGGCGCTCTGATCGATGCTGCTCGATCCGGTTAAGACGACGCCGTCGACGGGCAGGCGCTCACCGGGTTTCACCAGTGCAATGTCACCAATCAGTACGTCGGTGATGGGAATTCGCACCTCCTGATCGCCGCGGCGAATGGTCGCCACGTCCGGGCGTAACTTGCTCAGCGCCTCAATGGCCTTGCGCGTGCGCCCCATGGCAAACGTCTCCAGCGCGCCACTCAACGTGAAGAGGAAGAGCAATAGTGCGCCCTCCACCCATTCACCGATCAACGCTGCCCCAAATGCAGCCGCAATCATCAAAAAGTCGATGTCGAAGCGCCCCTGCCGCGCCTGCTGCCAGGCCCCGACCACGCCAGAATAACCGCCGGCCACAAAGGCGGTCATGGCGCAAACCAGGATTGCCCATTGGGGGAGCGCACCGGTGACGTCGCCGCCAATCCAGCCGGTCAACATCGCCACCAGCGTAATGGCAGCAAGCACAAATTCGTAGTTCTCTTTCCAGAATTGCGGGGTCTGCCACGAAGGTCGTGCGTCTACGCCTCCGTAGCCAATGTTAGGGTGCGCGGTTTGTGTCGTCATGGTTGATTCACTTTCGATTTTAGACGGAACCATACGAGGCACGGTCCGAGTGGGTGACGTTTTGCGGCTTCTCGTCCTGATATTGCGCCCGTATCTCAGCCAACCTTTTCTGCCGGCACCCGGCGCAGAAGCCAACCAGGTCGATCTTGGCAGCCGCGGTGAGAAAGCCCGTTTCTGCCAGCACTGTGCCCGTCAGCGCATCCAGTGGGAAATTGGTATGGTAATCTGAAATTTGATGACAGCGCAGACAAATCAGGTTGAGATGTGGCTCGGGATTTGTATCGTAGTGCGTATGATCTGCACCAAAGCTGAGTTCGACGATGGCGCCGAGTTGTTGCAGCGTATTGAGGGTGTTGTAGACGGTCGCACGGCTGATTTCGGGGTGCAGCCGCTTCAGATCGGCGAATACCTGATAGGGCGAAGGATGCTGATCCGTGTCGGCCAGATAAGCGCAGATTGCCGCGCGCTGGGGTGTAATCCGCAGCCGGGCCTGGCGCGATGCATTATAATAGATGTCCAGTTTTGGTTTCATGCGTGTCTGTTGAACTTTGACTCCAAATTAGATTCAGTCTAAATCCACCCGAGTATATCACACTACATGACGCCACACAAATTTATTAGAATGATTCTAAGTTGCGAACAAATTGCGGTTCTGTTGCGAGTGCTGGGCGAGTTGCCTGGAGAAATCGCAGCAACTACCCGAAACGATGGGGATTTCACGCCCCTGATTACCAAATTGCTTTGACACTGGTATGCAACTCTGCTAAAATCCGCGCCACTGTTCGGGCTAAGTTCCCACAGGAGTATGCTATGCGTTATTTTTGGAGCTTGATTTTATTGCTGGTGACACTGGCTTGGCTCGTTTTGAGCTACCTGCCCGTTGCTCACGCGCTGCCGGACATCGCCTTTACCGGCGCCTGGACGGAGCTATGGTTTCCGGCCTTTGTGACGCTGAGCATCGCCACGTTTCTGGGCATCCAGGCGGTGCTGGTCACGGATACGGTGAAGATGTTGCGGCGCCCGGAAAGTGCGGCGTTCAGCGCTACGATAGAGCAGTTTCGTATTCGGCTTGCGCCGGAAGTGTTCTTAACTGTGTTGCCGATCATAGGCACGCTGCTGCTTGCCGGCGCCATTGTCGTGTTATCAAGGTCCTAGCTGGGTACTCTGGTGGCCCGCGGCTGTTTGCCAAGCATTTGAGACGAAGGGAGTTGCCGATTCATATGTCGAAGTCATCGTCTGACAAGCGCCACTTCATTATTGTCGCCGTTCTGGTCGTAGTCACCACGGTGGTGATGGGGATTGTTCTGAATGGCGTTCTGGAATTGCCTGTCGCCGCAAGCGTCCAGGCGCACACCGTTGACTGGCTCTTCCGCGTGCATATGTGGTTGATTGCCTTTCTTTTTGCATTGGTCTCTGTCTTCATGGTCTATTCATTCGTTGTGTTCCGGCGTGGAAAACGACAAGATGAAGGTGAACATTTTGAAGGCAACACCACGCTGGAAATTCTGTGGACCGCGCTCCCATTGGTGGCAGTTGCCGTGTTTGCCTACATCGGCGTCGTTACGCTGAACACCGTGACGAGCGCACCGCCCGATGAGATGGTGATCAAGGTGGAAGGTGCACAGTGGTTGTGGAACTTCACCTATCCGGACGGCACGCTATCAACAAATGAGCTGGTCGTTCCCGTTGATCAGAACCTCACGATGCAGATGAGCTCCAAAGACGTGATTCACGACTTCTGGGTGCCGGAGTGGCGCGTGAAGGAGGATGTGGTGCCCGGTCTCACCACGACAGTGCATTATACGACCGACAAAACCGGCGAGTTTGACATGATGTGCAATCAAGTGTGCGGATTGAACCACACCTTGATGATTGCCAAAGTCAAAGTGGTCACCCAAGAGGAATTCGCAACCTGGCAACAGGCGCAATTGGTCAAACAAGACCTGCAGACGGCAAGCAGGTAACGGGCTGGGGCGATACGTAAACTTCAATACGTAAACGTCAGGGTCAAAGGAGCACACATTGATATGTCAGTCTCATTGACATCACTGGGTCTGGTTCGTGGGATGATCGGCTACTTCGCCGGCATGGTGCTGGGGATGGTGCTGGTCATGACCGGCCGAGTTCTCATGGGCGCCGAAGCCTGGTTTCCGGAGGCGGTCTGGGTCGGCGGCATCGCGCTGGGCATTCTTGGCTTCATGCTCGCCAACGGTTCGATGACCGACTGGCTGAAGTGGACGCGCGGCATTGAAACGCCAATGCATCACGGCGCGCCAGTTGGCAAGCCGTCATGGACGCGCTACTTCGACGTCGATTACAACCATAAGGTGATCGGCATCCAATATGGCGTCACCGGGTTGCTGTTGTTGGTGGTTGGCGGCACCTTTGCCCTCATCTTCCGCACCGAGTTGGCGGAGCCGGGCATGTCGTTCCTCCAGTTCAGCAGCTACAACCAGATCTTCAGCCTGCACGGCTGGGTCGCCCTGGCTGCGATCTTGTTGGGCATCGGCGGTATGGCGAACTATCTGGTGCCGCTGATGCTGGGCGCCGATGACATGGCTTTCCCCGTCTCAATGCATTTGCCTTCTGGATCAACATCCCTGCCGCCATGACGTTGCTGCTCAGCGCACTGGTCGGCGGCTGGGATTCCGGTTGGACGATGTACCCGCCGCTCAGCTTGCAAGGCTCGGTTGGTTATCAGTTTGTGTTCTGGTCGGTCTTTGCCATCGGGCTCTCGTCGATTTTGGGTTCACTGAATCTGATCGCAACGATTCTGCTGATGCGCCCGAAAGGGATGTCGATGTTCCGAATGCCGATCTTCTGCTGGGCCGTGCTTGCCACGAGCATCATCCAGTTGACGGCGACGCAGTTTATCGGGATTGACTTCTTGCTGCTCTCATTTGAGCGTTCGCTGGGGATGCCAATATTCAATCCTATGATGGTTGAAGGCGTCAATATGGGCGGTGAGCCGCTCCTGCACCAACATCTCTTCTGGTTCTACTCACACCCTGCTGTCTATGTCTTCGTATTGCCAGGCCTGGGCATCATCAGCGAACTGCTCCCGGTCTTCTCACGTAAGCCGCTGTTCGGTTATCGGTGGGTCGCGCTGTCAAGCATTGCGATTGCGCTGGTCGGCTTCCTGGTCTGGGGACATCACATGTTCACCTCCGGTTACCAGCCCTATCTGCGGGTTGCCTTCATGATTTCGACGCTGTTGGTGGCAGTGCCCACGGGCGTCAAGTTCTTCAGTTGGCTCGGCACCATGTGGGGCGGGCGGCTGACCTTCCCGACGCCGATGCTCTTCACGTTGGGGTCCATCTCGGTCTTCCTGATCGGCGGTCTCAGCGGCCCCGTGCTGGCGACGACCACGACCGATCTCTTTCTGCATGACACCTACTTTGTGGTGGGGCACTTCCATGCGACGATCTTTGGCGGCTTTGTCTTCCCCTTCTTTGCCGCTATCTATTTCTGGTATCCGAAGATTACGGGCCGCATGTACAACGAGGCGCTGGGCAAGTGGCACTTCTGGTTGATGACGCCGGCCTTCTGGGTGATGAGCATTGGCCAGATGTCAGTGGGTGTGATGGGCATGCGTCGCCACATTGCAGACTATGATGCGGGGCTCGGCATTGCCACCGGTCAACTGTGGATTACGCTGGCCGGGTTCGTCATCGCCTTCTCAATCCTGCTGATGATCTACAACCTCTTCAGCAGCGCTGAGGTTGGTCGCGTGGCCGGCGCCAATCCGTGGAAGTCACGCTCGCCCGAATGGCAGATTGCCTCCCCGGTGCCCGATATCTCTTACCCGGCCCCAATTCGTGTGGTTGGCGAGCCGTACGACTACGGCCTGTTGGGGTCGCCGAATTATGTGGCGGTCGGCGCCGGTGATGACTAGGCTAGCAAGCTGAGAAAAGCGGAGAAACGACAATGGGTCACTATCGAACTGGTATTCTCATCGTGCTCGTCCTGGCGGTGCTGACAGTAGTCGAATTCTACATCGCATTGGTAACACACAGTGTTGTCTTCCTGATGTTGATTGCAGCCCTGAAGGCTGGGTTGGTAATTTGGTTCTTCATGCATGTGAAGCGGCTCTGGGCAGCAGAAGGGGGACACTAGGCCATGGCGGCAAGTACGACACCTATGAAGGCAGCAGGGCATGCCGGCGCGCACGACGATGCCCATGCCCCTACCGAGACTTATGCCGAGCGCCTGCGGCTGAATCGGCTAGGCATGTGGTTATTCTTCATTTCGGAAGCATTCTTGTTTGGCGCCTTACTGGCGGCACGCTTCTATCTCTGGGGCGACACACGACCGGACCTGGATCAGGTCGTTGGGCTGATCGTCACCTCGGTGCTGCTACTCAGCAGTGCTTCGATGTACATCGCCGACACCGCCGCCGAGCATGGTCAATGGCGGGTTTTTTCGGTCGCGGCCTGGATCACCATGATTCTGGGGCTGGTCTTCCTGTTCGGCGTCATGATCTTCGAATGGGGTCTCTTCCCGTCGATCTACAAGGCACATCTGACGCCGTGGGACAGCAAATATGGCGCCGTCGTCTTTGCCATGACGGGGATGCACGCTTTCCACGTGATCACGGGCATTGCCCTGATCTTTATCATGTGGAATCTGGCCCGGAAGCGCCGCTTCACGCCCGAACGCCACTGGGGTGTGGAAGCGTCGGCCATCTACTGGCACTACGTCGACGTCGTTTGGATCTTCTTTTATCCGGCGCTGTACCTGATTGGCTCCGTCGTCCATCTGACGGGGCACTGAGTTCGTTTGTAGTCCGTATTGCGTAGTCCGTATTGCGTGGAACGTATAATGTGAGCGGGAGGGGTTTGCGCTTACAATACGTTTCACGCAATTTTTTTGACTCGTGACCTGTGACTCGCAATACGCAACACTTCCTGATTCACCATGCATCCACTCGTTATCGGTCTACTCGGTCCCTGGGAATGGCGACCCGGCGTTACGTTAACCCTTACTGCGCTGGCCGTCCTGTACGGTCTGGGGTGGTGGCGCGTCCGCAAGGCCAGCAAACACCAGAAACTGGCCAGTGGGTGGCGCCTCGCCGCCTATTTCGGCGGGCTCGTCATGCTCGCTCTGGCCCTGATCTCACCAATCGACGCCCTGGGCGGACAACTGCTGCTCATGCACATGGTGCAGCACAAACTGTTGATCATGTTTGCCGCGCCGCTGCTCTGGCTTGGCAACCCCTTTCCCATCGTGCTTTGGGCGCTGCCAGCCCGCGCCAGGCATGACATTGCCGGTCTATTGGCGCGCGACACGTGGTTCCGCCGCATCTTGACCACCATCTCACAACCGATCATCACCTGGACAATATTTCTCTTCGTGTATATCGGTTGGCATGATCCAGGGTTATACAATCTTGCCCTGCGCGTGCCCACGGTGCACAACCTTGAGCACATCAGCTTTTTCTTGGCGGCGCTCCTTTTCTGGTGGCCAGTCGTCAATGGAGCGCCCCACTTGCATAAGGCGCTCCCCTACTGGGTGCGCATTGTCTATCTGATTGCCTTTGTGCCGCCCAATGCCATTACCGGCGTGGCCATTGCCAGCAATCCCGGCGTCATCTACTCCTACTATGAGTCCGTACCCCATATCTGGGGCTTCACGGCCATCGAGGATCAAGCGTGGGGTGGTGCAATCATGTGGATCTGGAGCAGCGAGATGATGATCCAGACGGCAATCATCATGCTCGGCGTCAGTCGGTTGCTGGAAGAGCGCCCCATTGACAGCAGGATTCCGAGCGTATCTCTGGTTGGCAGTGGTCATGGCGGTGGTGCTTCCGGTTCGCTCCCTTGCCCATGGGGGGGGAATGCAACAACTCGCCAATGCACCGGCAGGTCCTTACCAGGTCTTTGTCTGGACAAATCCGGATCCCTGGCGCGTTGGCGCAACCCACACGACGGTCGCCCTGACCCAACCATTGGGCGACGGCAAGGACGCCACGGTCTCAGGGGCTAAGATTGTCATCAGCATGGCCCCAAAGGCTAACCCTGCGGCGACGCAGCGTGTCGAGGCGGTCGAAGGCAGCGGTGCACAGGCAGGCTTTTACGAGGCCGATGGGACGGCAAGTGAAGTCGGGCTGTGGCAAGTCATGATCGAAATCACGGGACCGCAGGGGCCGGGAACAACATCGTTTGAGCTGATGGTCGAACCGGCCGACAACGTCAACCCACTGTGGTGGGGGATCGGCGCCGGTGTCGTGGTCATTTTCGCAGTAGGAGGCTGGTGGTTGCTGAGAAACTCCCAGCGCAGACCGGCACGGAGAACAAAGTGACGCTGAGAGCGTTGTTTAGCAAGAAGTGGATACTACCGGGCATCCTTGTGATTGCCGGCATGATCTTATTAGCACGCCTTGGCATCTGGCAACTGGACCGGCTGCAACAAAAGCGCGATTTCAACGAACTGATGGCGACACGCTGGCGTATGGAACCCTATGATCTGAATACCAATGCCCTCCCTGAGGATTTGAAAGAACTGGAGTATCGGCGGGTCCAGGCGACCGGGACGTTTGATTACGGCAACCAGATCTTGATTACCAATATGGCCTGGGCCGGTACAGCCGGGGCGGTCGTGGTGACGCCACTTGTGCTCGATGGCGACAATGGTGCGGTCCTGGTTGCCCGGGGTTGGATCCCTTACGACCAGATTGCGAAAGAGAACTGGCCTGAACTTGAAGAGCCACCGGGTGAGCCGGTGCTTGGGCTTGTACGCAAAACCCAGGCCCTGCCCAACGGCGCGACGGCGACGCCGCCACCCGCGCCACAGACGGAGTGGTATCGCATCGACATTCCAAACATTCAAGCCCAGATGCCCTATCCACTGCAGCCTGCTTACATTGAAATGTTGCCCGAGCCTGAGCGCACCGTGAATGATCTGCCGATCCGTCAGGAACCCACGCCGCTGGATGACGGCAACCATCTAGGCTATGCCATCCAGTGGTTTACTTTTGCATTGATTCTCGGCTTCGGCTATATAATGTTGGTCCGATATCAGACGCGACGGGCAGCAGGCTTGATCAAGCCTGCCGATCAGGAATCCATAACCACCGATGCTTGAAAGCACATCAGTCGGCTGGCGATCAGTGATTATGTGATGCTCACAAAGCCGCGCATCATTTCACTACTCCTGATCGTGACCTTCATCCCCATGTTCCTGGCGGGTGACGCGCCGCCGAGCGGCTGGCTGATCTTGTGGACCATGATTGGTGGCTTCCTGATGGCAGGTGGCGCCAATGCCATCAACCAATACGTGGATCGCGACATCGACCACGTCATGGTGCGCACAAAACGGCGCCCACTACCCTCTGGACGGATGTCGCCAAAACAGGTGCTGGTGTTTGGCATTGCACTCTGTGTCGTTAGCTTTGCCGTGTTGTGGTGGGGCGCCAACCTGCTGACAGCCACGCTGGCGCTCGCCGGCTTCATGTTCTACGTATTCGTTTACACGGGGCTGTTGAAGCGGACCAGCACCCAGAACATCGTAATTGGCGGCGCGGCCGGCGCGGTGCCGCCGCTTGTCGGTTGGGCCGCGGTTGCCAATGACATCGCCCTGCTCCCGGTGATCATGTTTTTGATCGTCTTCTACTGGACGCCGCCGCATTTTTGGGCGCTGGCGCTGATGCGCCAAAAAGAATACCGGGCCGCAGGTGTCCCGATGCTCCCGGTGATCGCAGGAGAGCGCACCACCCACCGGCAGATCGTGTTGTACAGCATCCTGCTGTTGGTGATTTCGATCCTGCCAGTTTTCTTAAAGTTGCTTGGACCAGTCTATCTCGTTCTGGCACTGGCGTGCAACGGAGTATTCCTATGGCAGGCCGTAATGATCTATCGGCAGCCGACAAATGCAAATGTGTGGCGACTGTACAAGTACAGTCTCCTTTCCTGGCGCTCATCTTTTTGGCGATGGGAATCGACCATCTCTTCTATACGATTCCACCTGACGCCATCAACTTCTCCGTTTCGCTCCCGTTCTAGAAAGTCCAGGGCTTAGCCTTCACTGGCCACCCTGGCGCCGGTCAGGTCGCCCCGATCCAACAGCGTGCGAATCGAAACTGCCAGTTCCTTAAAGTCGACCGGTTTGCTCAAGTAGAGGTCGGCGCCCATCGCCAGACAGCGCTCACGATCGCCCGGCATCGAGAGGGCGGTCAACGCGATGATCGGCACACCGGCAAGTCCCGGCTCTTTAAGTCCTCGCACGGTGTGGATGACTTCCAGGCCATCCATTCCCGGCATTTGAATATCCATCAAGATAAGCGCGGGACAAACTTCCTGCAGCAACTGAAGCGCTTCGTTGCCGTTTTGCGCCGTCACTATCACATACCCCTGCGCAGTGAGAAAATCGCTCACCAGCAAACGGCTGATCTCATGGTCTTCAGCCAGCAAGATCGTCTCCCGATCTGGATTGCCGGAAACAACCATGACTGGTTCGTGGCGATCGGTATCTACTACACGTCGTGCGGTATTGAGCGCAAGTTGCAGGTCACTGCGTGAAACGGGTTTGAGGATGTGCTCCACCGCGCCCAGTTGCAGCGCTTTGGGCCTGTCATCGATCACCGAAATCACGATCACTGGGATGGCGCCGGTGACCGGATCTGCCTTCAACTGGCGCAGAATGTCCCAACCACTCCCGTCATGCAGGAGGATATCGAGGATGATTGCCGCCGGTTGCGCGGCGCGTATCCGTTCCATTGCGCCTTCAGCCTTGGTCTGGACGATGACCTTGTGCACACCAAGTTAGTGCAAATAGCCGGCCACCAGATCGACCGCGGTCGGTGAATCGTCCAGAACCAATACGGAAGCAATGGTGGCGCGGATGTCGGCGGTGAGACTCGGTCGCTCCAGCATGACCCTGGATGCTTCAAGCCATGGAATCGCAATGGTAAAACGGCTGCCTTGCCCGGGGTGCTCTCAAGCGCAACGCTGCCACCGTGCAGTTCAACCAGCCGTTGGACAAGCGAGAGGCCTAATCCCGTACCGCCCTCGCTGCGCGCAAGACTGCTATCGAGCTGGACAAAAGGCTTGAAAAGCCGGCCGGTCGCTTCTGGCGCAATCCCAATTCCATTATCCCAGACAGTAAAATAGATCGCACGCCGGGTGCGGTCGGCTTCCACTAGCAACCCAAGTTCCCCGCGCTCGGGGGTGAACTTCACAGCATTGCTGAGCAGATTCACAATTGCCTGCTTGAGACGCCGCGTATCGGCGCGTATCGTCAGCCCGGTTGGGTGAAGGGCATAGGTGACTGATTGCTCCTTGGTTGCGGCCATCTGTTTGATCATGCGCAGGCCGGCCTGGCAAAGATCATCGACGTTGACATCCGAAAGTTCCAACTCCAGCTTGCCAGCCTCGATCTTCGACAGGTCCAGAATGTCATTGATCAAGTTGAGCAGATGGCGACCACTCTCTTCGATCGAGTGAATGGATTTTGCCTGTTTGGCGTTTAGCGCGCCATAGACTTCCATCTGGAGGGCTTCGCTCAGTCCCAGATACCGGTCATGGCGTCCCGCAGTTCATGGCTCATGCTGGCCAGAAATTCGTCCTTGAGCCTTGCCGCTTTGGCCAGCGCAGCATTGGCCGCCGATAAGCTCTTCCTGCCGCGCCTGCAGTTCAGTCTCCGCCTGCTTCCGCTCTGTGATCTCCGATACTGTGCTGCGGCTCATGATGAATTCGCCATAGGGACTCATCACGGCAGCAGCGGTGACGGAGACCGGTAAAACGCTTCCATCCTTACGGACGAAGTCAAGTTCCACATCCTTGACCCATCCCTGCGATTTGAAGATTACAAATGTGCGGTCGAAGAGTTCCTGACTGTATGGGGCAAGAAATTGGGCTATCGTCATGCGCCCGATCACTTCCTCGCGAGCAACCGAGCCAGTTCAGTTCCGTCTGATTGATCATGACGAACTTGCCCTGGGCATCGAGCGAGTGATAGCCAACCGGCGCATTGTCGTAGAGATCCTGAAGTTGGGCCGTGCGCTCGAGTACGCGTTGCTCAAGGGTTCGATTCAATTCTTCCAGCTCGCGTTGGGTTATCTTTTGTTGCGTGATATCCGTTGAAGTCAACAGTGCACGCGTCACGGTCCCGGCGTCGTCGTGCAAGGGTTGGATGCTGGTTCGATACCAGCGGGGCTCGCCGCGCACGAATGATTGGTTTTCGACAACGAGCGCTTCGTCAGCCGCGATGACGCTACGCACATTTTTCATCTGGTTCGATGCGAATGGCTCTGGGAAGAGGTCGGCCATCGTCTTTCCAATCAACGTGTTTTGATCTTTTCCCAGTTGATGCGCCCCGAGTTCGTTGACGTAAAGAAAGCGACCACTAGCGTGGACGACGGCCACCACGCTGTCAAGGCTTTCGACAAGACCCCGGTACGTTTCTTCACTGGCATAAAGGGCCTGTTCACCTGTCTTCCGCGTGGTGGCATCCATGATGACACCGTGCCAGTGAATCGCCCGTCTTCGTCCCGTACGGGCGTTGCATGCCCTTCCAGCCAGATCCAGCCACGCTGCGGGTGTTGATATTGATACTCGCTATGCCAGGCCTGCATCGTTGCCGCTGCCTGCCTCATCGCCCCAAGCAGACGCACATTGTCTTCCGCGCTCACGCGCTGCGCAATGAGCGCAAAGTTGTCGGCCACCTCTGCCGCAGTGGAGCCGAAGATAGTATCAATCGCCTTGCTTGCATAGGGGATGGTGACCCTGCCGTCCGGGTGCTGCATGATAGTGCAGATGAGACCAGGAACTGCATCTGCGATCTTTTTCAAGCCGCTTTCGTTCATTGGCCAATGCGTCTTCGGCACGCTTTTTTTCCGTGACATCGATGGAAAGAATGAAGATGCCTTCAGGAACAGGTTGTACGCGCAGTTCGAATACACCGGTGGAACCATCGGCAAAGGCAAATTCGTTGCTAAACGTCGCTGGAATTCTTTCGCGCATACTTCGCTCAAGTATGGGAAAGAGCGCGCTGCTTTCGATCCCGGGGTATGCCTCCATCATCGTGCGGCCGATCAAGGCCGCGGGCACAGTTTGACCATGGCTGGCTACGGCCTGATTCACATAAACATAGCGCCAGTTGCGGTCGATGATCTGGCAACCTTCCAGCAGGCTGTCAAGGATTGCCCGAAACCCATTTTCCGTTGCGAGCACGAGCGCACCATCGTGGGGGTGGCTCGCTTCCGCAGCAGTCACAGACGGAAATTGGGCTTCCGGGCGCCTTTTTGTTCTGGCCCTGGTCGTTTTGCTCATGGCGAACCTCACATGCCGCAGGCGAACTACACAATGTCCGCACCACGATCATACTCCTCCCAACCCACCAGATCAACGTTAAGCTATCGTTAATAGGAAAATTCGTATTGCCACCAAGATTGTAGGTCGAGTCAACCGTGATGTATGATGGTTTTCTACCGGTGCGCATGCAGGAGAGGAGTATGGATTTGAGCGCCAGGACGGAGCATCGTCTGCCCTCGGGCATGCGTGCCTTCTATTTTATCTGGTTTGGCCAACTTGTGTCGATGCTGGGCACGAGCATGAGCCAGTTTGCCCTGACTATTTGGGCGTACGAAAAGACCGGTTCGGCAACTGCCCTCGCGTTGGTCGGCTTCTTCTCGTTTGCCCCGACCGTCATCTTCAGCCCAATTGCCGGTGTGCTGGTCGATCGCTGGAACCGTAAACTGGTGACGGCTTTGTCCGACCTAGGCGCTGGGATCATGACGGTCGTCGTGTTCTTATTGTATCTGGGAGGCAACCTCGAGATCTGGCAACTCTGTGTCACCGGAGCAATCAGCGGTATTTTCGGGGCGTTCCAGTTTCCGGCGTTCTCCGCTGCGATCACCACGATGGTGCCAAAGGAGCAATATCGCGGACAAGTGCCCTGCTCGGTGTGAATGATGCGGCCTCCGCCATTGCGGCGCCGGTGCTCGCCGGTGTGCTATTAGCCGTCATCGGCATCGCCGGTATTCTGGTCATCGACATCGTCACGTTTGTATTTGCGGTGCTCGCGATCCTGGTGGTCTATATTCCCCAGCCGGAAGTGAGTGCGACCGGCCGCGCAGCACAAGGCAGTTTCTGGGTGCAGACGCTCTATGGCTTCAAGTACATCTGGCGCCGCAAGAGCTTGTTTGGCGTGCAGGTGACCTTTTCGATCAGCAACTTTTTCTTTGCGGTCGGGATGGTGCTGGTGGCGCCGATGATTCTTGCGCGCACCGGCAACGATGAACTGGTCTATGGCGCCACCCAATCAGCCGCCGGCATCGGTGGGCTGATCGGCGGGCTGGTGCTCACGGCATGGGGGGGACCCAAACCCCGCATCCACGGCGTGCTGACAGGATTCATCGTCAGCAGCCTGCTGGGACAAACATTGATGGGGTTGGGCCAGACCGCGCCCGTGTGGATTGCGGCAAGTTTTGCCGGCTGGTTCGTCATCCCGGTAATCAATGCTTCCAATCAGGCGATCTGGCAGGCCAAGTTGCACCCGATGTGCAGGGGCGGGTCTTTGCCACGCGCCGGCTGATTGCACAGATCACAAGTCCGCTCGGCATGCTGATTGCCGGGCCGCTGGCAGATCAGGTCTTTGGCCCCGCCATGATGCCCGGTGGTGCGCTGGCGCCGATCTTTGGTGCGCTCGTGGGCGTAGGTCCCGGTGCAGGCATGGCGTTGATCCTGGTGATTGTTGGCTTACTGGGGGCCACGGCTGGCGTGGTAGGATATGTCGTGCGGGAGATTCGCAACGTGGAGACGATCATGCCCGATCATGATGGAGATGTCGTCGCACTCCCCGCATGATCAAGTGGAGTCAAAAAAGTCCTAGTGCGCATGCACACGGCGTCGCTTGGCATTGGGACGGGCTGATGGGTTATAATGATTTGATCCTTCCCGACGCATACGGATTGCGACGGTCGGACTGAGGCGTTACGTGGACGCCGTGTGATAACTGTGGAGCAAAGCGATGGGACCGATACAAGAGATCATCAATTTATTCTTACACCTGGACGAGGTGCTGAGCGATATCGTCCAGGTGATGGGTGTGTGGACTTATGCTGCTCTTTCTCGTCATCTTTGCCGAGACTGGGCTGGTCATAACCCCATTCCTGCCGGGCGATTCCCTGCTGTTTGCAGCCGGTGCGCTCGCGGCGCTGGTGCCTGACACGCTCAATATCGTCGTGCTGATTATCGTGCTCTCAGCAGCAGCGATTCTGGGCGACACGGTCAACTACTGGATTGGGCATTGGGTCGGGCCAAAAGCGTTTAGCGGCAGGTGCGTTTCCTCAAGAAGGAGCACCTCGACAAAACGCATGCCTTCTACGAAAAGTATGGCGGCTTCACCATTGTTTTGGCTCGTTTTGTCCCGATTATTCGTACCTTTGCCCCGTTTGTCGCCGGGATTGGGGCAATGAACTATTCGAAATTTATCGCCTACAACGTAGCGGGCGGGATCGCGGGTTGCGGCCTTTACTTTGCTTGGCTACTATTTTGGCAACATCCCAATCGTAAAAGAGAACTTTGAGATCGTGGTCGTGGCAATTGTGCTGATCTCCGTGCTACCCATGATCTACGAATACCTCGCCAGCCGCATGCGCGCGCGTCGCACCGAAGGATAATGGGGTAGTCATGACTGGGAAGCCGTTGGCTTCCTAGTCATTGCGCCCGATCGTACTCTCCCGCACCACCAACTCAGGCGTCAACAATTGGACTCCAGGCGCCAGCGCACTTCCCTGTCCTCGCGCTTCAATCGCGCTGTGTAGCGTCTGCACCGCCCCACGCCCCAACTCCGTCAGCCGCTGGCGCACCGATGTCAATGAGGGCCACAGAAACTCCGCCTCCGGCATGTTGTCAAAGCCGACGACTGCAATATCGTCGGGAACACGGCGATGGAGGAAGTGGCAGGCGCGCAGCACCCCGAGCGCCATCTGGTCGTTGCTGGCGAAGACGCCATCGATGTCCGGTTGCGCTTCAAGCAGACGCCGGAGCGCCTGCTCGCCGCTGCTTGGCATCCAGTCACCATAGACAATCATCCGGCTCGACACATCGAGGGCTGCACCCTCCAAAGCCGCCTGCCACCCGGCAAGCCGCTCACGTGCCTCCCACCAGTCTTGAGGGCCTGCGACCAAGGCGATCTTGCGGCGGCCCAGATCAATCAGATGTTGTGTGGCGAGCAGGGCGCCGGTGCGGTTGTCCGTCGACAGGATGGACGTACCCGGCCGGCTCTTCATGGTCAGGAAAACGATTGGGGGAAGTGCCCGCAGTCGTTCGGGTGCAATCCAGTGGCGATTGCCGCCCACCTCGTGCACCGCCCAGATGATGCCATCCACCCGCCTTGCCGTCAGGTCGTCAAGTATGGCAGCCACATCATCGACGTCGGGGCGATGAAGCAGATCGAGCAGGAGCGAGTAGCCAAGCTCGTTGGCCTGCGCCTCGATCCCGACGAGGGTGCGCGAAGGGCCATAGTATTCGAGCCCGGACGTGACCACCCCCAGCGTATTGGAGCTACGATTGACCAGGCTGCGTGCAAGCAGGTTCGGTTGATAGCCCAATTCCTCGATTGCGCGCAAGATCCGGACGCGGGTCGCCTCTGCGACGGGGCGTTTCCCAGTCAGCACATTAGAGACCGTGCCGGCAGAAACGCCGGCGCGACGGGCAACGTCGACAATGGTGACGGGCTGAACTGTTGGCAAGGATACTCGCTCAATGGCAGTTAAAACGTTTTAATTAATTTTACCCAGTGAAATAGGGATTGTCAATGAGGAACGTCAGCGCACCTCCTGTCAGCGCACCGTCCGTCAGGGGGGGTCCCCCCCCCCCCTCCAGCGCCACCTCTCGGCGCCACCGCCCCCCCAGGCGCCCCCAGCCGCCGGGCCCCGCCGCGGGGAGCACCATCCCGTCAGGGTGGTGATCCCCCCGTCCCCCCGTCCGTCAGAGCACCATCCCGTCAGGGTGGTGAGTCCCCCCGTCCGTCAGAGCACCATCCCGTCAGGGTGGTGAGCGCTAGGCCAAAGCCAAAGCGGTGCGTCGCACGGTGCCAATGCTGGTGGCCGAACGCACAACCTATGCACCGTGCGTCGCACCTGGCGCTGCACACAGGAACGTCCCCGGCATGCGCCACACCGTTCGCGACCGATTGCGTGGACCTGGCGCATGCCGGGGACGGCTTTTGCTTCAGCCCAGCGAACCACTTACTCACGTGCGTGGCTCTGATCGGTCTCTCCGCGCACTTCACGCCGCCACCGCGCCTCCGCGTTGATCTTTTCTCCTCCACCAACTGCCATCGCGGAGAAACACACGAAGGCACAAAAAACGCCGCTCGGACTTCTGGTCCGAGCGGCGAGCGAAGGTTGACAATTCAAACGAGCAGCGCACCTAATACGTGCGGATCACCTGCCCGACATAGATGAAGTTCGGGTTGTGAATCCCGTTCAGCGACTGGAGCGCCCAGGTGGTCGTGCCGCACATACGGGCAATACCACTCAGCGTGTCGCCCACGCGCACTGTGTACCACTGGCTGCAGACCGGGCCTGGAGGCCAGGGCTGTGGTGGAATCGGCTTTGGCGGAATTGGTTGCGGTGGCCACGGCTGGGGCGGCTGTGGTTGGGGCGGATTCCAGCCGCCCGGAATGCACAGACACTGCCCGACATAGATCCGGCTCCAATTCACGATGCCGTTTGCCTGCGCAATCGCAGAAGCACTGACGCCGTACCAACGCGCGATGCCGAAGAGCGTGTCGCCCGGACGCACGTAGTGATAGGCTGAGCACCAGCCGCCGCCACCACCGCCCCCGCCTCCACCGCCACCGCCGGTGGGAATATAGAGCGTCTGACCGACATAGATCCGGGTTGAAACCAGTCCATTGGCGGCCATAATGGCGCGCACCGTCGTGCCGTACATGGCGGCGATGCTGGTGAGCGTATCGCCACGGCGCACTACATAGTAAGTTTCAAACGCAGGGCTCTCAACCGTGGGGTTGGCGGGAGCCGCCGAAGCAACGCCGGGCAGCAGCACGCCGATCATCAGCAGCGCTGTTCCGGCGATCAGACTGGCGCGCCGCACGCTACGCCAAAGTCTAGTGAAGAACATAAAGAACTCACTCCTTTCCGGCTGACCGTAAAGTCACCAGGATGATCCATGGATTGTTCGGGATGACGAGTGTTCTTGCCAATGAAATACTGAGATGGTTGCAGTCGTTGCGACACCTCGCTTTCCCGCCGCCATGCCTGTGCTACAAGAGTTGGCAACGGAATGTGTTGCTCACCGGTGTTCAATCATGATGACGTGAAGTGACCGTGTGAGTAACGCTGAATATGCGTGGCGCGATCGTCGAGTGATCTGGGGAGCCGAGGGCCAATTCAGGCGCCGCCAGCCCATAACATCGCGCCTATTTATTGTAATGGCGTTATGTCCTGTTGTCTATAGACAAATGGCGGGTTGGAGGGGTGCAGTTTTTATTGCGGGAGTGAGCGAGGCGTCTACGCCCAAGTACCAGGGCACCCCTGAACTACCGCCAAACAGAAGAGCAGGCATGAAGTTGTACCCTTCAAGCCTGCTCTTTGTGCAATTTCGGTCAGGGATCCCCTGCGGCCCTAATTAATCGACATCACCGGCACACAGTACGCCCGCACCGAATACCCCTGCTGCGCCAGCGCCGGCAACGCCTGGTCCAGCGCGGCCGCAGTCTGCGTCGGGTCCCCAAGATCATTCAGCCGCACCACCGCACCGGGGAAGGCCTGACTGGTGATCGCGCTGGCAATCGCCTCCGCGCCGGGCTGCGCCCAATCGCGGGCGTCTATGTCCCATAGTAACACTTCGTAGCCAAGTTCGGCCGCATAGGCCCTAGTAAAGGCATCGGCAGCGCCATAGGGCAACTGCAGACAGGCGGTGTTGCGCCCGGCCAGCGCCGTGCGGGCCGCGCCCACCCCCTGGAAGTACGCGTCACGCGCCGGCCCACTCTGCGCCGCACCGATCGGCGCGGCAGGCGCCACCCCATGCCAGGCCGCGAAAATGGCGTCAACCAACGTTGGGGTTGCCGCGATCGCATTGGCATCCATGAAGAAATCAGCCTGCGCACCGTTGCGCCAGCGCGCCCAGCACCGCCGTAGTCGATGCCGCATTCGGACCGTTCTGGACCGTGAGATAGATCACCTTGTCGGTCGTCGCCCCTGGCAACTGAATCTCGCCAAGGCGCGTGTTGGGCGCCGGCGCCGGCATCTGCGCCATGGCCGCGCCATCCCCCGTGATCTCAAGGGCCAGCGTATAAGGTGTCGTGCTCCCCACCGCCGCCAGGTTGATGATGTAGTCCTGCGTCGCCGGCAACGGCCCCGACCAGGTGCGGCTGGCAGCGTTGATCGAGTTCAAGACAAAGCGGTCATTCTCGCCAAAGATCGACAGCCAGACATCGTCGTTGGGGGTCTGCAAGGTGGCCGTCATGATCTGGCCCGCTGCCGCACGGATGCGGAACGGCTGCGTATCGTTGAAGTTGATCTCGCCGTTTACGACCAGACTCGTCGCACCGGGCGCCATGGCCACATCTTGCACCAGCCGGTTGCGGCGCGTGCGAATCGTGGCCGCGGGCAGTGCCTCGTCGCCGGCCGTGGTGAGCCGATCTCCCGCCAGGGTGAAGGTCTGCCGCCGCCCCGCTTGCGGGCAACAGGCGCCAGGTCCAGCGCCCAGCGCGTCCGTTTCAACCACGATCTTACCATCGGCGATGCTGATGTTGCGCACCGTGAGGTTCTGCCCCAACAGCGTCGGCTGCAAGGCAACCGGGAACATTCCCGCATTGAAGACCGGCACCAGATAATAGCTGGAGGAACCATCCCCAGGCTCCACCACCAATACGACCACCGCCTCGGCGGCGCTGGGGTCGTTGTCGAATTCACCAAACGCGTGCACGGGCGCAAGGCTGACAACGAACTCAGTCGTCGCATCGGGGCTCGTCTTTGCGCGGAATTCACCGTTCACCAACGCAACCTGGTTGTTTCCCCCCGGAGCATCCGGCACGAAATAGGTGAGGCTTTGCAGGCGGGGCCAACTCAGCGCATCACCCATCGGAATCACGGGCACGAAGTCATATTGCAGTGGGCCGGCGTTGCTGGTGAAGACCAGCCCGCCCGGCGGCACACGATAACCATTGGTCGAGACAAGCGAAGTGATCAAGGTCTCTACGTTCGAACCAGGCGCACACCGGTTGCCGATCGGATCAATGGTAAAAGCCACGCCATTCAGCGGTGACGACAGATAGCTGCCACGCGCACGTTCACAGGCAGTCGCCACACCAACCTCACCGGTCGATGAAAGCTGCAACCGGAGACCGCCCGGTGGAATCGCTCCGGGCATGCCCGCAGTGTCCGTAAAGGCGACCAACTGCCACAACCCTGCAATCGGCTGTGGCGGGGTAAGCACGCTCGATGCATCCGGCGTAGGCAGTGGCGATACTGGCGCCTCCACCGGCGCCTCCAATGGCGACACCGGCGCTTCCGGCTGCGCCACGGCTACGTCTTGCGTGGGTGCAGCCGCGGGCGGCGGCTCCGTCGGTGCAAGGGTAGGCGCCGCAGTGGGCGGCTCCGGGGTTGCGGTCGGCGCCGGCGTGATCGTCGGCGCCGTGGTTGGGGTAAAGGTCGGTGGCGGCACGGGCGTTGGCGTTGGCTCGTCATTGCCGCCGCAACTGGCCAGCATGAGCGCGGCCATCACCAACAATGCGATCAATTTCTGGTTTCTCATCTTTTATACTCGACTTCCTTCTCCAAATCGAAACGGAGGGTATAAGCAAGTGCTCTAAGTTGTAGATTGTCATCGATCTCGTTATGATTTACCAACTGAGGAATCAACCGTGTTCTGCTCTGAGGAGGCATATGCCGGCCACTCGCACCAACCCAAAGCCAGTTGCACCGAGCGCTCCACAGCGCCCAACCCGCATCGAACGCCACGGCGATGTGCGCATAGACGAATACTTCTGGCTGCGCGAGCGGGAAGATCCGGAAGTCATCGCCTATCTGGAGGCGGAGAACGCCTATGCAGGCACGGTGATGGCTCACACCGAATCACTCCAAGAAGCCCTGTTTCAAGAGATGCGGGGCCGCATCAAAGAGACCGATGTCTCGGCGCCGCTCCCACATCATGGCTATTTGTACTACCAGCGCACCTTTGAAGGCAAGAACTATCCGGTCTATTGTCGCCGCGCCGAGTCCAATAGCGCAGAAGAGGTGCTGCTCGACGTAAACCTACTCGCGGAAGGGCATGCCTATACCGCCATCGGCGGCTTTGCCGTCAGCCCAGATCAGCGCCTGCTGGCCTATGCCCTCGACACGGAAGGCAATGAGGCGTATACAGTCTATGTGAAGGACCTGACGACGGGCGTCCTGTTGTCAGATCAGGTTGCCAACACCTACTATGGCCTTGAGTGGGGCAACGACAACCGCACGATCTTCTACACCACCCTGGGCGACGCCCACCGGCCCGAAAAGGTCTGGCGGCACACACTCGGCGACGACGCTGCGACCGACGTGATGGTGCTCCACGAGCCGGATGCACGCTATTTTGTCGGGATCGGCAAAACGCGCAGTGGGCGCTATCTCATCATCAACCTTGAAAGCAACATGACCGCCGAGGTGTGGGTAGTGCCTGCTGACACGCCGGACGCCGCCCCCACCGTCGTGCTGCCGCGACGGCAGGGCCATGAATATGACGTAGAGCATCGCGGCGATTTCTTCTACATCCGGACCAATGACGGGGCGCAAAATTTCCGTGTGGTGGCGGCGCCGGTCACCGATCCAGCCCCGGTCAATTGGGTGGAGGTGCTGGCCCATTCGCCGGATCGTCTTATCGACGGGCTGGATGCGTTTCAGGATGTGCTGGTGGTGTATGCACGTGAGGACGCGTTGCGCACCATCCACATCTTGCGGCTTGCGGCTGATAGCCCACTGGCAATAACCCAACACCGGGTGGAATTTCCGGAACCGGTCTACACCTACCGGCGGATGCCGAACTACGAGTTCGAAACCCAGCGTCTCACCCTGGCCTATGCCTCGCTCCGCACCCCGCCCACGGTGTACGCATACGACATGGGGTCACGCAGCTTTGAATTGATCAAACAAGACGAAATTGCCGGCTACAACCCCGACGACTACGTGACGGCGCGGCTGTGGGCGACCGCACAGGACGGCGTGCATGTGCCGATCTCGATCGTCCATCATCGCACGCTGCTGATGGACGGCGACAACCCCACATGGTTGTATGGCTACGGCTCTTACGGCGCCAGTTCAGATCCCTATTTCAACTCAAACCGCATCAGCCTCCTGCAGCGTGGTTTCGTCTTTGCGATTGCGCACGTACGTGGTGGGTCGGAAATGGGCCGACTCTGGTACGAGGACGGCAAAGTGCTCAACAAAAAGAACACCTTCACCGACTTCATTGCGTGTGCCGAAACATTGATTGACGCCGGCTACACCAATCCACAGCAGTTGGCGGCCTCAGGACGGAGCGCCGGCGGGCTGCTGATGGGCGCGATCACCAACCTGCGACCGGATCTGTTCAAGGAAGTGAATGCAGGGGTGCCGTTCGTCGACGTGATCAATACGATGCTGGATCCATCCATCCCGTTGACCGTGATGGAATATGAAGAATGGGGCAATCCGGAAGTTCCGGAAGAGTATGCCTACATGCGCAGCTACTCACCCTACGACAACCTGGAAGCGAAGTCCTACCCCTGGTTGCTCGCCACGGCAGGCTTGAACGACCCGCGGGTGCAATACTGGGGAACCGGCAAAGTATGTGGCCCGGTTGCGAACACTAAAGACGAACGACAATCCACTGTTGCTAAAGACGAATATGGCGGCCGGTCATGGTGGTGCATCCGGGCGCTACGACTATCTGCGTGAAGTTGCGTTTGAGTACGCCTTCTTCCTGGCGGCGCTTGACATGACCAAAGAAACCTATGAATGATTTTCTGACCGGCTTTCTGATCGTATTTCTCCTCATCATCTTTAATGGCGTGCTGGCCATGGCCGAAATGGCGATTGTGTCGGCGCGCCGGCCGCGGCTGCAACAGATGGCCGATGACGGCAATCACGGAGCGGAAAAGGCGCTTGCGCTTGCGGAAGATCCAGGGGATTTCCTCTCCACCGTCCAGATTGGGATCACGCTGATCGGTATTCTGACCGGCGCCTTCAGCGGTGCGCAACTGTCGCAGCCGGTGGCGCAGTTGCTTGCGCAGATCCCGGCGCTACAGCCTTTTGCCGAACCGTTGGCAGTTGGATTGATGGTCCTGCTCATCACCTACCTTTCTTTGGTTGTGGGCGAACTCGTGCCCAAGCGGATCGCGCTCAACAATGCGGAACGCATTGCTGCGGCTTCTGCTGCGCCCATGGGCATCATGTCTCGCATCACCCATCCTGCAGTGTGGGTGCTCGATAAGTCAGGCGACGCGGTCCTGAGGCTGATCGGCATCAAACCAAGTGATGAGCCAACAGTGACGGAAGAAGAAGTGCGCGTGCTCATCGAGCAAGGCACCCAGTCGGGCGTCTTCGAACCGATCGAAGAAGAGATCATGGATCAGGTGTTCCGCCTGAGTGATCGAACGGTGAGCGCGATCATGACGCCGCGCACAGATATTGTCTGGATCGACGTAGACGACACGCCGGAGACGGTCCGGGAGATCGTGGTGCTACACGGACACTCCCGCTATCCGGTTGCACGCAACGATCTCGACGATGTCGTCGGTGTCGTGATGGTCAAGGACCTGTTGGCGAAGAGTATTGCAGACGAGCCAATGGACCTAACAGCGCTGTCACAGTCTCCACTCTACGTACCCGAGAGCATGGCCGCACTCGACGTGATCGAACGGTTGCGCGAGACGCGTTCCCACCTTGCCCTTGTGATCGATGAGTACGGCGGACTCGAAGGCCTCGTCACCTTCACCGACGTGATGCGGGCGATCCTGGGCGAGATTCCCGACAACAAGGGCGAGACCGACGCACCGGTGATTTTGCGTGCTGACGGCACCTAGCTGGTGCATGCAATATCCGCAGTCGACGAATTCAAAGATCGCTTCGACAGCCGCGAGCTTCCCGATGAAGGTGACGCTAGTTACCAGACGCTCGGCGGCATGATCGCGACGATGCTGGGCCGCGTCCCAACCACGGGCAATATCGTCGAGTGGGATGGCTACCGGCTCGAAGTCATCGATATGGATGGGCGCCGGATTGACAAAGTGCTTGTGAGCAAGCAGGGCAGGACCTGACATGGCGCCTAACCGGCTGAAATCTTTCGGATTGGTGGCCATCCAGTTCGGCATACTGCTTGCGCTCGCGCTGACCGGGCCAGTTCTCGCCATGAACCCGGTTTTTCTTGCCCTGGAAATTGCGGCCGTGGTGCTGGGTGTCTGGGCAATCCTCACCGTACAGATCGATAAGGTCAGCATCTTGCCTGATGTGCGGGCTGATGGCATGCTCGTGCAACATGGTCCCTACCGTTGGCTTCGACACCCAATGTACACCGCAGTGTTATTGGGCGCACTGGCACTCGTGTTGAACGCACCTTCCTTGTTGCGATGGATGCTCTTTGTGGTGTTGGCAGTCGATCTGCTTATCAAACTGCACTACGAAGAGGGGCTGCTGGCAGCCCAGTATCCCGAGTACGACACGTTTATGGCGAAAACCAAGCGGCTGATTCCCTTCATATACTAGCCTTTGCGGGTGGTATCCATGATTCTTCCTCTGATACTCACGATGCTGGCCATCATTTCGGGACTCCTCTACATCTGGGCGGCCAGAGCGGGGAGTGCACGCCAACGGTATCTCTTTAAGCCGCTGACCACGGCCCTCATCCTGGTGCTGGCGGCAACACTCACGGACCCGGTTTCGGACATCTATCGTTGGCTGGTGGTGTTGGGCATCTTGTTCTCGATCGGTGGCGACATCTTTCTCATGCTGCCGCAGGACAGGTTTGTCTTCGGACTGATCAGCTTTCTCATTGCCCATCTCTTCTTCATCTTTGCCTACCTCTCGCGGACGGGGTTCCACTTCACCTGGTGGATCTTTGCAATCTATGCCGTCTACACCGGGTTACTGATCTATCTCCTGTGGCCCCATGCCGGGAGTCTACGTGCGCCGGTCCTTGTCTACGGTCTCATTCTGATGGTCATGGGATGGCAGGCCGCAGAACAATGGTGGGTACTGCGCGATCCAAGCGCCCTCCTGGCGGCGCTTGGCGCAATCCTGTTTTTGCTTTCTGATTCCGTGCTGGCACTGGACAAGTTTCGGGCCCCCATTGCCAATCGGGATGTACTGATCATGACCACCTATTATGGGGCGTTGATGCTGATTGCATGGTCTGTGCATCAGTTCGGCGCCGCGATCTGATTGAGGCGTTATGGGAACAACCTCCTGGCTACAATCTTTTGAACAGACAATTTGGAGTAGTCCAATCGCGGCTACGGCCTTCCGGCAGTTCTATTCACTGTGGCTTGCATTGCCGGACGGTCCATTTCGCGTGCGCCGCACCGACAACCTGCACCTGGCGATGGCCGACGGTGTAAACCTGGCAATGGATCACATTGCCCCGCAGACTGAGTTGAAACTGCCTGCCATCTTAATCAGGACACCCTACGGCAAGGACGGCGCGGCGAATCTCGCCGCCGGGCTGTTCAGCCATAAGTTCGCCAGTTTTGGCTACCATGTCATCGTACAAGATGTGCGCGGACGCTTTCAGTCCGAAGGGGATTGGGTTGCATTTCTGCATGAAGCGAGTGATGGTCGCGCCACGCTCGATTGGATCGCGGCTCAGGCGTGGTTTGACGGCAATGCAGCGATGTGGGGTGCTTCTTATCTTGGCTACTGCCAGTGGGCGGCGGCCTCGACCAAATCTCCAAACTTGAAGGCGCTCGCGCCCCAGGTCACGAGCGCAAACCTGATGAAGTATCCAGAGCATGGTTTTCCGCTCGACCTGCTGCTGCGGTGGATGTTCCAGACGCAGACAATGGACGATGCCACGCTTGGAATGCGTGAAAAAATGCAGCGGATCACCGATGGCGCCGTGCAGGATCGGTTTCTGGGACCGGCATTCATGCACTTGCCGATCAATACCGCCGACGAAGTAGCCATCGGCAAAGCTGCGCTCCTCTATCGCGAAATGGCCGATGCGGATCCCACGCACCCGCATTGGTCCAACTACGACTACTCCGGGATCGTCGCCGAGGCGCCTGCCGGCACATTTATTTCCGGGTGGTACGACCTATTCCTCGATGGGCTGCTGACCGACTTCGCAGCGCAGCAGGCAGCCGGACTCAACCCCTATTTAACCATTGGCCCCTGGCATCATCTCGATATGGGGCACAATGCGGCGGCCTTCACTGAAGGACTGGCGTGGTTTAACGCTAAACTGAAAGGCGACGCCGGCAAGTTGCGCGCACGCCCGGTCCGGATCTACGTGATGGGGCTCGACCAATGGCGCACCTTTGACCGCTGGCCGCCACCCAGCCGCGCAACGCCACTCTATCTATCGGGAAGCGGGGTAGCCAAGACCGGACGATTGCGCTGGGATAAGGCCCTCACCGGCGATACCGTAGACCACTACCGGTATGATCCGGCGTTTCCAACGCCAAACCTCGGTGGGCCAAAGATGGGCAATGATGCGGGACAGGTGGACAACCGCGCCCTTGCTGCGCGGCCGGATGTGCTCGTCTTTTCCACGCCGCCCCTCACGGACCCGGTGGACGTGGTTGGATCGGTGACCGCAGAGCTTTTTGTAAAGTCGGATCGCCAACACGCCGATTTCGTTGTCCGGCTATGTGAGATCGATCGGAAGGGCGTCATCCGCAACATCTGCGACGGCAATTTCCGGGTGCAGCCAGGGCGTGGTGAATTACAACCAGATGGCAGCCTGCGCATCCGGGTAGCGATGTCATCCACCGCCTATCGATTCCGGGCAGACCACCGGATCTGTGTGCTCGTTTCCAGCGGCGCCCATCCACGCTTCGCTCGGAATCTTGGGGTGCCAGAACCACAAGTCGCCGCAGTCGATCTGCAGCCCGCAGTACAGACGCTCTATCACGACGCGCTGCATCCCTCCGCGCTGGTGCTGCCATTGGTTAGCCTGGGCTGAAAATCGCACGCGACAACAGAGCTTACACCCGCAGTTCAAGTGCGACGCACCGGCTGGCGCGGCTGAGCGTGCGTTGCACTGGCGCAACATCCGCGCCCCGCGGGCAACTGTCATGTGCGGAGGGACGCCCCACCCCTCGCCAAACGCACAACCTCTCGCCAGTGCATGCACAAACTAACCCCAGGCCACAAGTTCGGGTCCGGACGGATCTTGGCCGGCGCGCGGCCGGCGCGCCCTCGCCACGCACAACCTCTGCATCGGCACCAACTTAACCCCGCACGTCATGTGCGACACGGCGCAAGACCCCTCGCCAAACGCACAACCTCTCGCCAGTGCATCGCACCAAACTTTCGGCCGGATCTTGGCGTGCGACCACTCGTTACTTCACCACTACCTTATCCGCCGCACTGCGCCCGAACACCTCCGGCGAGTACATTTCCTCAGCCTTTGCCGGCGGCACCACAAACTCACCACTGGTCGTCGCCCGCGTCACGTAGCTGTAATCGTACACACCATCCCACAGATAGGTCGTGAATGCTTCAGCGCCGGCATCGCGCAGGTTCTGGTGGTCATACCAGGTGTACCACCACCACCAGCCATAATTATCATTCGACGCCGGGTCGGCAGGCACACTTTCCGACACCGCAAGATCCGGGTTGATGATCTCCATCCCCGCCGGCAGCCGGTCCACCAGCGCAACATGATAGCGCCGGTTGTTGGCGACCATCGTGAGTCTGACCCGCACCCGCGCGCCCAGTTTGACGATCCAGGTCCCGTCCCCATCCCTCCGGACATCCTCGGGATCGTCGACCGCTTCATAGGTGCGTTGCACAATAAACCCACGGTCCAGGGCGTCCAGGCCAAGGTCCGTCGGTGCATACTCCAGTCCCAGGCGGTAATAGAGCCGTCCATCGCCTTCCTTGCTGATGATCAGATTCTCCGTGCCCTGGATCTCGTCTACCAGGAATTGCATCGGGATCAGTGTCTCCTGGGTCTCCGTGCTGTAACCCTTGAAGGTGTCCTCAGCCACATAGGTGTCGCCAAGCCACACACGTGCGATGAAGTCAGGTTCGACATTCTCGAAGGTGTTGAAGTAGTCGTCCATCGCAATAATGACGAAGACATTTTCCTGGGTGTTGTTCCAGTGCCCGGCATTGTCACGCGCGGCCATCAGCCCCGCCACAACCTTCGGAATCAGGTCGCTTTCCGGGGTCTGTGCGATCAGCGCATCCAGGACGATGGCGTCGGTGCGACGATTCGAATGCAGCAACACATAACCCTGATCGTCGTACGATGAGAAGAAGTTGGCCATGCCGGCCGTCTCAACCGCACTGTTGTTGATGCGGCGTTGGATTTCTGCCACTGCTGCCGTTGACTGCGGGTCACCGGCGAGCACCTGCCAGAGCCACGCCAGCGCCTCCAGAGGCTGCTCGTCTACCGGCATCGCAGCGTAGACGCTGCGGGCTGTCGTGTAATCGACGTCCCCCAACAGCATGCGTACGTAAAGTGCATAGGCCGTGATCGTCTGACGCACGTTGGCGTTATACCAGGTTGGGAAGTAGTTGTCGATATCTCGCAGGAAGTTGAGCGCAGAGTCGAGCGTCTGCTGATCGACTGCGTAGTCCTTGCTGCGCGCTTCGACCAGGGCGTGCGTTACAAAAACGCTGTTGTAGGCAACAGACTCATCGCCCTTGTCCCAGACGGGCCAGCCGCCATCATAGTTCTGCAGTTGCTGCAGCCGCTCGATGTCGCGCTTCATGGCCGCCTCGATGGCAACCGGGGACGGCAGGTTCGGTGATTGGAAGGCCGTCAGCACGTCGCGCAGGTCGGCGACGCTGAAGACGCGCGACGCCAACTGCTCCGAGCACTCGAACGGGTAGTTCTGTAGGTACATCACCGCATCGGTGAGACTTTGCAGCGCGGTCGATGACGCACCGATGGACAGCCCCCCGAACTGCGGGAAGACATCCTGCGGCTGCGCAATGGCCTGGGCCACGCTGCCTTCATCGATGACCCCATAGGTCGCAAAGGCCTCCGTCGTGGCTGGGGTATAGACAGGCAAAGTGACGGATTGCGAGTCGGCGTACGCACCCGAGACGGCGGTCAGCCGGACCAGCGCCGTGCCGACGTTCTCCGTAGTCGCTGGGAAGAGGACGGAGACGCGGTCATTGGCAGGCACCGCGACCCGCTGGCCAGGGGCGCCGGTGAGCACAAGATTGCCGGCTTCGGCCACGACATCGACGGTGAGTGTTGTGTCCGTCTGGTTCTGGATCACGACCGGCAGTTCGACCTGGTCGCCAAAATTCAGGAAGCGCGGCGCCGAAGGCCGCACCATGAGCGGCTTGCGGGCAGTGATGTTGGTTTCGGCCGACGCAAAGTCCTGCTCTGTCGCGGCGACGACCATCACCCGGTAGCGTGTCAGGTTGTCGGGCAATTTGTAGGTAACGGTGGCGTTGCCTTCCGCATCGGTGCGCACATCCGGGGCGAAGAGCGCCAGCGGATTCAGATCGGTGCGTTCCGCGATCGGGGCGTCTGGCTGTTGCGCCTGCTTCTCCATTGGGGAGGGGGGAGGTGCGGGCATGCCAAATGCCATCTCGGCAGCGGCGGGCGCGGCCGCCATCGCCATACCATCACTTTCCATCATCATGGTTGGCATCGCCGCTGCCATCACCATGTCAGCCGCCCCGCCGGCAGCATTTGCCGACTGCCGGGCGGCATCAGCGACGTCTTGCGGATTGGCCAGCGTGACAGTACTACGACCGTACTGGGTGTTGGTATTGCTGCCGCGCGCCGCATAGAAGACCGAGATCGGGTCCGCCAGCGTGTAGTTGCTCAGCGCCAGAATCGACTCATCCACAACCACTACGGCGAGCTCGGCATCCTGCACCGGCTGCCCCTGCGCATCCTTCACATTGACGGTGAGCGATGTCTCCTGCCCCGGCTCCAGTTGCGTTGCGGCGGGCGCCAGTGTCATCGTCAGCGTGCGCGCAAGCGGCGGAATCGACAGGTTCAGCGCACCCGTTGCATAGGCGGGCTGATTGGGTGCATCCGCAATCGGCTGGCCCTTGTCATCCAGACGCGGGGACGAGCCATTGACATCGATCTGGACATTGAGGTTGGGCAAATAGCCCGCTTCGATCGGAATGTCAAGCGTCGCCGCGCCGCCGTCCAGGCTGAAGGATTCAGTGGACACGATACCGCTGCGACTCAAAGTCATCAACCCTTCCCCATTTGCGAACGGCGCCTGCACCAGGATACGGGCAACGTCGCCAGGTTGATACTCTTCCTTGTCTGGAATCAAAGTCAACTGCTGCTGGGTCAAATCGCGACGGCGCCGATTCGCCGCCGGAGACCCACGCGTGAGCGTCGTGCGATTGAGCCGCTCGACATCATCACGCACTTCGGCTGTAATCTGATACTCCCCGCCACTCGTCGTCGGCAGCGAGCAGTTGACCGGCTCACCGGCAGAGGTGACCTCGCAAAGTTGTTCGTCCTGCTCAACCTGCCGCCACGCCCCTTCTGTGAACTCCCACGCCAGCAGCACGCTACGGACCTTGACCGCAGCGTCGGCTACGGCGTTGCCGTCCACGTCGGTGACAATAATCGAGAGGTTGAATGGATCGCCGGGCTGGACAAAGATGTCATCACTCCGCAACCCGACATAGAGCTTGGAGGGGTGAACAAGCACGGAGGTGCTCGATGCCCACGCCTGTTGGTTCACATCCATCACGCGGACATTGGCGTTCACGGAATATGGACGCGGTTCGTCCGCTTTGACGAAGTCCATCTTCATGTAGGCGTTGCCTGTGGCATCAGTCCTCTGTGTGAATTCCAGGTCGCCACCGCCGTCGCCGCCTGGTCCTGGGTAATAGAAGTCGACGATGCCGCCGCGGCCATAATCCGGCCCACCAAACCACCACGGAATCCATTCGCCAAAGACGAAATCGGGCCAATTGGGCGGTGAGTAGCTGGTGGCCTGGGCGCTCACATCCCATGTGGTCTCTGCACCCGGCAGTGGACCGCCGGCGTAGTATTCGGCGCTGACGGCGACAGTCGCATCCCCGCCCAGGTAATAGGGGGCAGGCGTCTCATTCCGGGCGCTCACGGCAAACTCGGGCCGGCGGAACTCCTGAACCTGGAAGCTGTGGTAAAAGTCCGTGCCAAGTGATAGACCGGTATTTTGCGCTGAGAACTGGATATTGGCGTACCCCAGGTTGCTTGCAACCGGCAGCGTGAAGACCAGGTCAAACCCACCCAGACTATCCACCTTTGCCTCGCCATTGGCGATCGGGTTGTATTGCGGATCATTGACGGTGTAGGTGACAGATGCGCCCTCCACTTTCTGCAGCGTCACATCACCGTTCACACCGGCGCCGATATTGCGCAAGAAGCCCTTGACATGAACACTCTCACCGGGCCGGTACATGCCGCGATCGTCGAACACATACCAGCGTAATTCATCGTCCTGGGGCGATGCAGTCCAACCGGTGGTGTCCCAAGTGCTCATCGAGCGCGGCAGGATGGCAAGGTCGTCGCCGTTCGTGGCAACCAGGATCGTGGCGGGCGATGCCGAAAGCTCAAAGCGCGCCAGACCGTCGGCTGCGGTCAATGCCTGGCCGCCGGAAGGCGTGAGTTCCAGTTTTGTCTCGGGCAGGGGCGCCCCATCGGAAAGGCGCGTTGCCCAGGCCACCAGTTGGGTTGAGTCGTTGATCGCGTCGAGACCGATGTTGGTCGATTGCACCCAACTCTGCACGACATAGTCGTACGAGGGCATGAAGAGCGACAGGATCGAACCGGGTTTGTCCACGACGACGATCAGTTGGCCGGGCTTGCCACCGAGTGCAGGCGACAGGTCGATGCTGGTCTCGGTCAGCGTGTCAGGTTTGCCCTGCACATCGATCACCGTGTTGATGACTTCTTCGCCGGGCGGTTTGGCGGATTTATCCCGATAGAAGTTGTCCCGGTACTCCAGGTACGGCTGCCAATCTTCAGGGGTCACGCGATAGGCGCGCACACGCAACTTGTCGTAGTTGACCGAGTAGACCGTAAACACCGGCTGCGGCGCAGTCGGGTCCAGCGTCGTCAACACCCCCTGGCTGCCGGTGAGGTAGCTTTCCGCGTTGCCGGTGTGGAATGTGACAATTTGATCAAAGCCAAGGGTCTGGCTGTAAATGTCGGTGAGACCGGCCTTGAGCGCCACAGCGTAGGTGGTCCGTCCGGCAGTTGCGCCGTTGATCTGGAGCGTATCACCGTATGCCGAGACGATCATCCCCGGAATCGCTGGTTCCACCGAGACCTGGGCCGCGAGGTCCTGTTTGGTGTCCAGGTTGTTGCTAAAGCGGATCATGAATGGTGATCCAGGCGGGCACTGCATTGTGTTTGGCCCATAGCACGACGAATCCATGATTTTTAACGGACCATAGGTCTGGAAGCTATAGGACTGCACCGCCGTGGTCGTCAAGGGACCCTCGGCAGAGGGGGTGCCGGGTCCGATGTCTACGGTGACGGTAGTGTTTTCCGGGAAGAGCGTGTCCGACTTGAAAGCGACCCAGCGCCCTTCGCCTGCATATTTTGCCTGCGCCGCGACTGCGCCGTTTGCCGCAACCTCGTCGGTAGTGGCGAGCCGCAACGGGAATGCCTGACCGCCGGCAGCGACCCGGATGGTCTCAAGCACCGCAGCAGGCTCAATCTGTTGGTTGAAAGCAACAAACATCAACGGATCACGCGGCTGCGTGGTGTTGCCGGGCAGCTTGTTCACCACCACGGGCGGGGGAGTATTGAAAGTCCACGTAACGGCTTCGGCCAGTTTGGCGCCGGAGACTGCGGTTACACCCGCGGGCACGGTAGCCGTGTAGACCGTCGCCATCGGGAAGCGCGCCAGTTCGTCACTCTTGTACTGGAATGAAAGCGTCTGCGTGCCCAGCCATTGCCAGACGCCAGGCGCCTCCGGCGTCAGTTGCACCGGCACATCCAGCGCGTTCAACTGATCCAACGTTGCCAAAGGAATCATCGGCTGGTTGAAGGTGACGTTCAGGAAAGGCGCCATTGGGATTTCGCCGACAGGTGCATAGCGCTGCACCTGCAAATCCGTGGGGATGACTTCAGGCGCCGCCTCCTGTGACTCGGGCGGGAACGGTTGTTCAATGGTCTGGCCGGCCACGGGCGGCGGCAGCGACTCAGGGGGCAATTGGAACGTCGTCGTCGGCGCCGCCGTGACATCCAGTGGCGTCAGCCGATCCAGAATCGGTTGGACCGCTTCCGCCGCGAGCGGTTCGCTCGGTGCAACGGCCGGGCCTACATCGCCGGTTTGAGGGGTGGCCGACCCGTCGGTTAAGAGCAGGGTCAGCCCGTTGCTATCTCCAGGTGTAGCAGCAGCTTGCGTCATCGGTTCGCCCTCCTGTCGAACGGGCGCCTTGATGGCCGCAATCGAGCGACTCTCGGCGCGCAGGGTGCTGGTGACCGGGGCAAGCGGGCTGAGGAGCAGGCTGACAACCACGGCGAACGCTGCAATACTGAGCAGGGTTCGTCGCGTGCGTGAATGAGACGAGCGTAGCATGAGTCTTCCTCCTCGTGGCGCGGGGTAATGGCTTTGGAATTGCACATGCGGCACTACCGGTCAATGTCGATCATAGCCCGGTTTGATGCCAACTGCAAGCACCTCGCTGCGCTTGTGCTATGAAGGGGACGGCAGCACCACGGAGAATGTTCCGCTTCCAATCGAAAAGCAGGGAACCAGTGACTGGTTCCTCGCTCCTTTCGCACATCACAGGCTAATGCGCTGCCTGTTTTGTTACCTGGCCTCGATCGTGATACTCTCGATCGGATCGTTGGCAACGAGTTGCCCGAGCACATCCATGCCCTCCACGATCTTACCAAAATAACTGTAGGACTCGCCGGCTCCCGCGGGTGGTGCAATGATCGATAGAAAGATCTGGCTCCCGCTGGCCACAAATGCGCCATCGGCAGTCTGGTCGACCACACGGTAGGTCACGATGCCCGGAGCGTCTTCAACCTGCAAGTTCACCTCAGGCGAGAAACGATACCCCACGTCTGCGTTTGGATCACCGCTGGGTGAGCCAAAGACGACGATCTCTTCCGGGTTGACCTGGTTGATCGGCAGCCCGTCATAGAAGCCCAGGTCGGACAGAACAACGAAGTTGTTGACGGCAAGTGGGGCAAGGTCATCATACAATGCGACGACGATATCGCCGGCTGCCGTCTTGATGGTCGCCGTATACGTCTTGGCCGTGTCGATCACCTGCTCGGGCGGTGCGTTGAAGTAGCCGTCTCTTTCAGCCGGAGGAATGCTCGCCAGCGGCCGATCATTTCCCGTTGCGGCGCTGGGTGCAAAGGGAGTCGGTGTGGGTGGTGGCGGGGTAGGCGTCGGCATCACACTGGTATCGGACTCCTCGATCACAACCGTATACAACTTGTCACCGGTGAAGTCCGGATTTGTGGTCGGATCGCGCCGCGTGATCTTGTCAAGCACATCCAACCCGCTCACGACTTCGCCGAATTGGGTATAGCCGCCATCCAGCCACGGGGCAGCATCAAACGTAATAAAGAACTGGCTGACGTTGGTGTCAGGCCCTGAGTTGGCCATGGCGAGCAAGCCGGGACGGTCAAAGGTGGCGCCGGGGAAGACCTCGTTCTTGAATTGATAGCCGGGACCGCCTGCGCCGGTGCCGGTGGGATCTCCACCCTGCATCATAAAGCCATCCAGCACCCGATGGAAGGTCGTGTCGTTATAGAAACCTTCACGGGCGAGGAAGACCAGGTTGTTGACCGCGAGGGGGGCGCGATCCGCAAACAACTGGACCTTGATGTCACCCTTGTCGGTCTTGAAGGTGGCATAGTAGTACTTGCTTGGATCGATCGTCATCTCAGGGGCGGCAGTGTACATGCCGTCGCGTTCTGCGGCAGGGCGCTCGCTTGCGGCACCTTCTGAGACTTCGGCAGGAGGCGCCACCGTCTCCGCCGGCACGGCGACGGACCCGGGTGAATTGTCAGCGGCAGCCTCTGTTGCTTCGGTCGCGGCCGTCGTTGCCTCAGTTGCCGCCGGCGTCGATAATTGCCCACCGCAGGCCGCCAGCATCAGGCTGAGGGCGGCCGCTGCAGTCAGTGCGACAGGCCAGCGTAATGACCGGATAGATTGTGACTCCATGAGATCTCCTTATTGCAATTGACGTCCGCCTCGATGCGGACAACCGCGCTGAATGCCCGAGGGTGCAGGCCGGCGGATCGATAATGGTCCAAATTATCACCGGATCGCCGTAATTCCACAATTGCGGATCTGTGCCAAAAGCTGCGTTATGAAGACCGTACGCCCCCGCGCCGGAATTCCAGCCACCAGATGCCGAACATGGCCCCGATGAAGACCCAACTACCCACCACCAGCGCCTCGATCCAGGTTGCCTGGGAGACGTAGACTGCAGCCAACCCCGCTGTGCCACCGAGCAGGTAGCAAACAAGCACGGCTTCGCGCCGGCTGCCCAGCAAAAAAGCAAGCCGGTGGCTGAGATGGTCTTTGCCTGGCGTCGTCAACGGATTCTTTCCCCGGCGAAGACGGCTGATAAAAACCAACGTCGTGTCGAAGATGGGAACCGCCAACACCAGCGGGGGAATCATCCAGGTGACAATATTGCTATTCCTTGGAAAGCGCAGCTTGATGCTGACAGCCGCCAACAGAAACCCGACGAAGAGGGCGCCGGTGTCGCCCATGAAAATATGGGCTGGGTTCCAATTATAAAATAGGAAACCTGCGCACGCACCGGCCAGGGCAGCGGCGAGGGCGCCAACCAGGTACTGCTCACTCATGGCCGCCAGCAGCGTGAAGTATGTCGCAGCAATCATTGCGATCCCACCGGACAGCCCATCCATGTTGTCGAGCAAGTTCATCGCATTGGTGATGCCGACCACCCAGATGATTGTGACGCCGACGTCAATCCAGCCCCCAAAAAGGCGGACCTGAACGCCCGTGAAGACCAGAATTGCCGCCGCCGCCACCTGGCCGATCAACTTGACATAGCTCCCGAGGCCCCAGCGATCGTCGACGATACCCATGAAACTCATCAACGTGGCGCCCACGAAGATGCCAACAACCTGGCTGACGTACTCTCGGTTGCCGAAAAAGAGTAGCACCAGGATGAAGGCAAGGTAGATCGCAGCGCCACCCAACAGCGGCACCGGGTTGGTGTGAATCTTGCGACTGTTCGGTTTATCGACGGTGCCTGTCTGGAGCGCCACGCGCCGCACCAACGGCGTCACAGCCGCGGCAAGCAGGAGGGCGCTGGCTGCGATCAAGAGAAAAGGCGTCAGCATGGACGGAAAACCCAAAGTAGGTCGTTGGTCAATGGTGTCCTGTCAACTGTCGAAAAGGCGCCGGTCCGCGCGCGCTTACTGTCCACCCAGTTGCGTGATCAATTCCTGGATCGCCGGCTTCTGATCCTCAGGCGCAAGCGCGCGCGCCTGCTGCGCGGCAATCAGCGCCTCTTGGATTCGACCCTGGCGTGCCAATGCCTGGGCCATGCCCAGTGGATACTGGTAATTCTGCGGGTCAAGCGCTATCAGCTTTTGCTCCGTATCAATCAACTTTGCGTCGTCTGCAAGCGCAGTATACAGATTCGCCAGATTGATGAGCGCATTCAGATCCGTTGGATCAAGCTGAACGATCGTTTCGTATTGCGCAGCCATCTGGGCCGTGTCGCCCTGAGCCTGGTAGAGTTCAGCCGCAAATTGCAGCAGCGGCTTCAGATCCGCGACATTGCCGCCGGCGGCAGCGATGGCCTGATTCAGATAGTTCATCGCATCTTCGGGCTTGCCAAGGTCCCGCGAGATGATCGCCAGGTTCCGTA
Source organism: Candidatus Fredericiella danica (assembly GCA_016713335.1). Classification (GTDB taxonomy): domain Bacteria; phylum Chloroflexota; class Anaerolineae; order Caldilineales; family Caldilineaceae; genus Fredericiella; species Fredericiella danica. The sequence goes on from JADJPH010000111.1 coordinate 139,852, forward strand.
ATGCACCGATATTGCCGGGCATCAGCTCCAGCATGCGTTGATTGGTGGCGGCGGCGCCGGCGAGATCGCCGCTCCGCGCCTGGGCGACACTCATATAGGAGAGCAATTGCGATACAACGCCCGGATTGTTCGACTTTGTAAAGATGTCGATGCCCTGGTTGAGCAGCGACGCTAGGGTCTGGGTCTGGCCGGTTCGATCAAGCAGATCCGCCGTGAGCAGGTACGTCTGATCAAACAGGTTGTCGATCGACAGGCTCTTCTGGTAGGAGGTAAGCGCCTCATCATTTCTGCCATCCGCCAGGAAAGCGTTGCCACGTTCATTCCACAGATGGGCGGCATTGGGGCTGAGCATGACCGCCTTGTCGTACATGGCAATGCTTTTTTCCAGGATTATCTGGCGCTGCGCCGGATCATCGGCAACCAGATCGGCCCAGGTGCGATAGAGCCGCGCTAGATTGGCCGTATGATCGGTGTTCAGCGGGTTCACGTTCTGCGCATCGAGTAACACAACTTCAGCGGCGCGGAGCAACTCACCGCGGCTCATCTGCGCAACCTGATCCGACGTCAAACGCAACACATCATCGAGTGTCGCGGTTTCAGGCAACGCATAGGTTCCGGTCGTTTGCGCAACCTTCGCTTGCTCAAGCAGTGCCCGCCCCAAGAAAAGCATGTACTGGTCTTCGGTCTTGCGGGAAGCAAGTGCACGCCGGTAGAGTTCGATGCTGCTGATCCAGTTGTTCGCCTGATCGAACTGCTGACCCTGCTTGTAGATGATGTCCGCACTGACCAGATTGACGTTGACCGTGATCACGAAGAAAATGGCGACCGCGGCGGCGGCAACCCCCGTGATCGCAGCCCACAGTGGGCGCCCAACCACGGCCAGGGTGCGATCACGCAGCCACGGCCAGGCAAACACGGTCCCTGCCACCAGCATCCAGACCACGACGACAAACGTATAGAAGCCAAAGTGACCGGCGACCCTTTCGAGTTGGAGATTCAAAAACTCAGGATTGGTCATGCCGGCCGTAGCTTCGGGGGGCACCAGCCGGAAGCCCTGGATCAGCCCGTAAACCAGCCAACTCCCCCAGACAATCAATGCGTGCAACAAGTACCCGCGGACCCACCAACCGGCCGGAGCGGCCTGGCGATGGCTGAGGGACTCGGCGGCGAGCCCAATGGTCGCCGCAATCAGCCAGGTAAAGAAAAGCACCACTGTGAAGACAAATGGACTGAAGACAAGCGCATTATCTACCGTACGCTGCATGACACTACTAAAGAGGATGCCAAGCGCATCCTTTGAACCAGTGCTATTGGTCGTGTAGATATAGACAAAGGTGAGAAAGACCAGGACATCGGTGAGCACCGTGGCAGGCAGCAGCGGGAAGGTGCTGGTTTGTTTGCGCGGTCTCCGGACCGGGGCCGGCGGGACCTGGCGCGGTTTCCCTTTTTTGCCGCTTACCGACGGCGCCGGCGCCGTCGGCTCAACTGCGTCGGCGACGTCGACAAAGTCACGCGAAAGCACTTGTGACAACCCCATGCCGGTAACCATCAACGCCGCGGTAAACACCCAGAAAGTGGTGCGGGTGGCGCCGATCGCGATTCCAAAGTGGATTTCAAGATAGTGCGCGACAATCGCCGTGAGAAATGCCAGGATCACCAACTGTCGCGGCAATTCCTTACGGTCGGGACGGATATCGCTGTGCATAAAGGCAGCGACGGTGATGTAGACAACGTACCCAAAAATGATCCCGAACGGCACCGCAACACCAAAGAGGCGGGTGCGACCGCCGTCATACGCAAAGAGCGCAGCAGTCCAAAGGATAGAAAAAATCACCAAGAGCACGGCAAACAAGATGTTGTCACGTCGTCCGCGCACCAGGCCAAGCCAACGCAACGACCAGTAGAAAATCGAGATAAAGACTGCAATATACGCAAGAAATCCAAACATGCCGGTAATGACAAGGCTGTCCCAGGTCTCGTTGTGAGAGCGGTCAGGACTCGCATTGCGCGCCTCGATGTGAGCGAGATCGGGCGGGTAGAAACCGTTGTACGCAATCCACATTGCTTCCGGACCGTAGCCAATCAACGGGCGGACGATATTCACGCCGTCCTTTTCGCCATCTGGAAACGTCAGGGGCGCATGCGGGGCCACCAACTCCGTGGCGCCTTCCCAAATCAGCGTGCGGACCAGATTTGTGCCTTCGTTCAGGTCGAGGATGGTGCCTACGCGGCCAACGTAGGGAATGTCACGGAAGAAACTTAGGGCAGGCAACGTGTTGGCCAGGATGACCAACACAGTGCCCCCAACGCCAAGCGCCACCCAGCCCGCAGTCAGCCCTTTGTAGGCACGTGGCCGCAGTGCACTCAGTGCAATGAGCACAAAGAGATACAGACCGATACCCCAGCCGATCCAGGGACCGCGACTCCCAGTCCAGACGATGGCGGCGGTAATCACAAAGAGCACAAAGAGATAGGCTCCACCCGCCACCGCAGTTTGCCAGTCCTGGCGATCAAACCCTTCCGCCGGCGCACCCGGCTGTGTCGTTGGATAGAAAAGTTCGCTGCGCGCCAGCCGTACAAAACTGCTAAAGGTGCGTTCAAGGGTTAGGAAGAAGCCCATGATCAAATACGCACCCAGGAAGATCGCGTTGCCGGCGTTACCTGCAATACGTGCGGTGACGTCGCCGCCCCAGGGCAGTGGGTCGAGGCGATAGTGTTGGAGGATACCGTAGAGTGACGCAGCCAGACTGACGATAATCACGACATGCTGAACTCGGCGGATCTGTTCAGGACGCCGCAGCGTCGCAGCCGTCAAACCACCGATGGTGACATAGGCAAGAAAACTGTAGGCGCCCTGTAACCGCTGATAGGATCCAAACCAACTGACAAAGACCGCCACGGAGAAGACCGTGCTGATCAAGTACGCAGCGATGACCAGCACCACCGGAATAAAGAACGGGTTTCGCACCCATCCGCGCCAGTTGGCGCCTTGCACCGCTTGCGCCGACTCCTCCCGCCCAGTGCCATTGTAGGCCGGCAGCCAGGCGTAGCCGCCGTTGGCGATCTTGATGAGCCAGACGACGATCATGCTGAGCGCAATGGTGCGCACCAGGCTGATCTTATCAGGCTCAAACACGCGACTCGAGAAGACGTTGAAGAAGAGGGGGGCAACGACAAGCGCAGCCAACCAACCGGCCTCAAGGACTGCATCGCACCAGCGATCTAGCTTGGTTCGGTCCAGCATACGTGAAACCTCTGCATGTGGAGTTGAAGTGGAATCGACTGCACTTTGTCAGGTCCTGAGGGCGTTCAAGCGCAGCGGCTGATGAAACCGGGACACAGAGCAAACATAGTAAGCATTTCAGTAAACTATAGCATAGATCGAGCAAGGAAGAGAAAGAGAAAGAGAAAAAGAGAAAAGAGACGCTGGGGGGGCGGGAGCCGTGTCTCCTTTGTCTCTTTGTCTCTTTGTCTCTTTGTCTCTCTTGACAACCCTTCCCTCTCCATCGACAATTCCCTCATGCTCGCGGCTACCTTCCGATTCCACGGGGCGTTGAACTACTTCTTGCGCCCGGAGCAACGCAATTGCCCGTTGCCCTGCCAAATGGCAGAGCACGCAGCGGTCAAGCATCCGATTGAGGCCTTCGGCATCCCACATCCGGAGGTTGAGGCGATTCTCGTCGACGGCCGGTCAGTCGATTTCGCCCACCGCATGAGTGATGGCGATTGGGTCGAAGTCTTTCCCTTTGGCGAAAGCCCATCCGGCGACGGCCCGATGCTGCGTCCGCCGGTGCCGCGGCCGGTGCGGTTTGTCTTAGACACCCACCTGGGGCAACTGGCATCCTATTTGCGCGTGTTGGGTTTTGACACCTTGTATCGCAACGATTACGCCGACCCGGCGTTGGCGCAGATAGCCGCCGAGGAGCAGCGCGTGCTGTTGACGCGAGATCGGGGACTGCTCAAACACCGCATTGTCGTGCACGGCTACTGCGTGCGAAACCGCCCCGCGCCAGCAGATCATCTCAGTGTTACGTCGTTTTCAAATCGCCGGCGAAGTGGCGCCCTGGCGCCGGTGCCTGCGCTGCAACGGCCTGCTTGAGCCGGTGGACAAAGCCACCATCATCGACCGTCTTCAACCCAAGACGCGCCTCTACTACGACACATTCCAGCGCTGCGCCGATTGCGACCGCATCTATTGGCAAGGCTCGCATTTTGAGAATCTGGAAGATTTTGTGGCGGGGATCTTGCGCGAAGCGTAGGTAGCCACGTTTCACCCCATCATCTCCGCGACAAATCGGTGGCTGAGCGCCCGAAAATGTCCCCAACTTCCCCAAATCGACGACCGCAAATAAACTGCATCGAGCGTGTCCGCAACCGCATACAATTCACGTGGCCGCCGCCACTCCCACCCACCAATCGATTCTTCCGGATCCTGCGGCTGCAATTCAGCGTGGTCCGGCATCTGCACGAGGAAGTGATACGTAGCGAACGCCGCACGCCCGATGCGCCGATGCAAGAAATCATAGTGCAACACGCCAAGAAAACGCTCCACACGCACATCCTGCGGCGTCACCCCGACGGTGAGTCCCGTCTCTTCATAGATCTCACGCCCCAGCGTCTCAAACACCTGTTCGCCCACATGAATACCGCCGGTAGGTAGCCGATACGCACCCTCGGGATAGTAAGTCTTGATATGCAAGAGGAGTCCACTCTCCGGAGCACCGCGGTGCATCACATAACAGATCTCCCCTCGCCTGCCATCGCTCGTCAACAGTTGGTGCTCACCCGTCAAAAAAGGGTCATCACCCTCCAACTGAATCAACCGTAACGGCGCTGCCCCCCACTGTTGGTTCAACGCTGCCAGTTCGTCGGGTTCAATGGACTTTGAGAAATGTTGATTGAACACAGATTTCTAATCCTTCGGCGCATTCACATCGCGCCATTCCTGGACATTCCAATAGAAGTCCCAGGGTCCCGGCGCAATGCCACCCCAATGGTTGCTGTATGCCGTATCACTTGTTGCGCCCACAAGAAAGATGTAGGGCAGTTCGTCGTGCAGGATCTGTTGCACTTCGCGATAGATGGGGGCACGATCCTCTGGCTTGCAGCCGGGAAGGCTGTTGGCCTGCGCCAGCAGATTCTCCACCGTCGTGTTCTGATAACTCACAAAATTGAAGCCGCTACCCGGCTGATCCGCACGGGTGGACCAGAATAGTTCGTCGTTCGGATCCGAGCCAAGTCCAGCCCAACCAAAGACCGCCAAATCATAGGTCTGAGCCAGCAACTGCTTCACCAGGTCAGTGGAGTCAACCTCCTGCACCGTAATATCAAAGCCAACTGAGTTGAGCTGATCCTGGATCAGCCCGGCCAACGCTGCGCGTTGGTTGTTGCTTGACGTGGTGAGTAGATTCATGTACAGCGACGCCAGGCCTTTCTCGCGCACACCATCGCTGTTGGAGTCTATCCATCCCGCCTCTTCCAGCAGTTGCCGGGCACGATTGGGATCGTAGGTGTATGGTTGTACCTGCGTATTGTGCGCCCACGGGATCACCGGCAATGCGTTGGATGCAATCTGATAGCCATGATTGAGATAGATGCTTTCGACGATGGTGGTGTAGTCAAGTGCATACGCAATGGCCTGCCGCACGGCAGGGTCGCTGAGCGCCGGATGCGGATCCTGCACGATCAAGGCGCCGGCCTCGTCACGTCCCGCCTGTGGATTCTCAGGATTGGCGAGATTGACGGCAATAAAGTCATACCCATCAATATTGGCGCTGTGCACGGTCACGCCTGGGTTGCCCGCCAGGTCATTCGCTTGCGCCGCCGTGACCGGTATGGCGTCTAGACTGCCATCGAGAAGACCGTTGTAGCGGTCGGCAGGATCTGGCATGATGCGCAGCACCATGCGCTCTATCGCGGGTGCGCCCTGCCAATAGGTCTCATTGCGCTCAAGGGCGACGCTTTCTCTGGGCGTCCAGCTCTGGAGCAAAAACGGGCCGGCGCTGACTTCAAACGAGTCTGCAATCACCCTATCGATGAAATCTTCATCGCCTGGTGTAAAGAGGTGACTGGGCAGCCAACGTAGCCGCAGGTCGCTCAACGCATCGCAACGGATGCCATTGAATTGAACACTGACCGTCAAGGGATCCAGCACCTCGATCCTGGCAATGTCGGCGGTCATTCCCTGATTGGGTGAGTCGACGCGGTCGTCTGCCAGTAAATCGTAGGTAAACTTGAAGTCCGCCGCATCCACCGGATCGCCGTCGCTCCACGTCACATTGGGCCGGAGATAGAAGGTGTAGGTCAGCCCATCCTGCGACACCTCCCAACGCTCTGCCATGGCGCCATTGGGCGAGGGCTGACCAGTCATGGGATCCAGGTTGAACAGGACCGGATACAGGAGATTGATGACAGCGGCCCCAGCACGATTTGTGCTGAGGAGTGGATTTAAGCTGTCGGGATCCGTGCTCAGGGCGCGCACAAAGACCTTGTCGACCTCACCCCCGCCAAGCAGGGGCGAGCCTACGCCAGCAGATTCAGGCGCTGGCGTAGGCGTCGGCAGTTGAATCGAGATCGATTCCGGTTGCGGAGTCGGTGTCCCACTGGCGCCACACCCTACCAGCAGGAGCGTGGCGCTCATCAGTGCGACTACGATCAGTGAATAACGAGATTGGCGCCGTATGAACGTGTCTCGTGTTACCGAATCTCTAATCCGTCTCCAATCTCCGATCGTGTACTCCATAACGCGAAACACTCAACATACGCTACGGCTGCAAATTCTTATCGTACCAATCCTGCACGTTCCAGTAGAAGCTCCAGGGTCCGGGATCGATGTTGCCCCAGCGGGTCGAGTAACCCGTGTTGCCGACGCCACCCGAAATAAAGACATAGGGCACGGTGTCGTGGATGATCTTCTGGATCTCCTTGTAATACGGGGCGCGATCTTCCGGCTTGCAGCCGGGCACCAGGAAGCCCTGGGTTAGGAGTTCATCGATCTTCGGATCCTGATAGCTGACAAAGTTGAAGCCGCTGCCTGGAGTGTCGAAGTCCGACCGCCAGAAGACATCGTCGTTTGGATCCGCGCCGACACCCGTCCAGCCGATGATCACCATGTCATAGGTCTGGCCCAGGAGTTGCTCCACCAGCGTGCCAAAGTCGATCACCTGGAGGTCAATCTCCATGCCAACCTGTTTGAGCTGATCCTGCACCACAACGCCCAGGTCTTCACGCAACTTGTTCCCGGCATTGGTCACGAGGGTCAACTGCAGGGGCTTGCCATCCTTCTCGCGCACGCCGTCGCCGTTACTGTCCACCCACCCCGCCTCTTCCAGCAGTTTGTTGGACAATTCAAGGTCATAGTCGTAGGGCTTCAAACTGTCATCATATGCCCAGGTGACAGCCGGCAACACATTGGCGGCCATCTGATAGCCCTGACCCAGATAGACATTGTCGATGATCGACTGGTAGTCGAGCGCATGGGCAATCGCCTTGCGCACCATCAGATCGCCGAGGATCGGATGTGGATCCTGCGGGATCATGTTGCCTGCATCGTCCTTGCCCGGCTGCGGATTCGCCGGATTGGCCAGGTTGAGACCGATGTAGTCGTAGCCATCATCCTTGAAATTATAGACCTTGATGTTTGGGTCATCCTTGACCGCGCCCAACTGCGCCGGTTCGAGCCCGTTGACATCCAACTCACCATTCTGAAGTTGCGCCAGGGCAGCGGCGGGATCTGGCACGACCCGGTAGATCATGCCGTCCATGTGGGGGGCGCCTTCCCAGTAGTCCTCGTTGCGCGTCAAGATGATGTTGTCATCGCGCGTCCAACTTTGGAAGACGAAGGGTCCTGCACTGACAGCCGGCTCTTCGTTGAGTGGCGACGTCATAATGTCGCTGAAATCTGCCTTGTAGAGATGGCTGGGCAGCCAGGACATGCCAAGATCGCCGAGCGCATCGCACTTCACTTCACTCAAGGTGACCTTGAGTGTTAGCGGATCCACCACCTCGATGCTCTTGATGCGTTCGACCATGTTTTTGCGCGGAGTCTCCACCAGGTCGCTCGCCATTGCATCGTAGGTAAACTTGAAGTCCGCAGCATCGACCGGCTCCCCATCGCTCCACTGGATGCCGTCGCGGAGATGGAAGGTCCAGGTCAGGCCATCCTCCGAGACTTCCCAGCTTTCCGACATCGAGCCATCCGGCACAAAGGCGCCTGTGATTGGATCCTGGCCAATCAGCCCTGGGAACAGCATGGCTTCCACGGCAGAACTCGATGTTTCCGATGACAGGATCGGGTTCAGGATCGAGGCATCCTGGCCAAGGTTGCGCGTAAAGGTGCCACCCGGCGTGATCACATCGGGCGCAGCTTCGTCGCCGCCTGCCGCAGTCCCGCTCTGTGCGGCGCTGCCTTGCGTCGGTGCAATCGGCGCGGGCTGCACGCAGCCGGCCAATAGCGAGGCCAATAGGGTAACCAGGGCAAGCACAACCAGACTCTTGTGTTTCATTGGGCGCTCCTTTCTAGAACGCGGTGGTAGGTAAAGTGGGGCTACTTGCGGTTCTTGAGCATTGGATCCAGCGCATCGCGCAGGCCATCGCCCAACAGAAAGAACGATAACGTCGTCAACGTAATGATGAGCCCCGGCCAGAAGAAAATGTGCAGCGCAGCAAAGCTGCCGGTGACCGGGTCTCGGTAGTAGATATAATCGTTCGCACGGTTGAGAATGTTCCCCCAACTTGGTGTGGGCGGCCGGACACCCAACCCCAGAAAACTAAGCACCGACTCCACCAGAATCAACCCGGCCATGTCCGCCGCCGTAATCACGACGATGATCGGCAGGGCGTTGGGCAAGATATGCCCTGCCATAATCCGCCAGTTGGTGGCGCCCACCGCCCGCGCCGCCTGCGCATAGTCCATCGACCGGAGTTTGAAGACGCTGCCGCGCATAAAGCGCGCGGTGCCAAACCACCCGAGGATGCCCAAGAACAACATCAACACCCACGGTGACGGGCTAAAGAAAGCTGTGATGATGATCAACAGGTAAATGGTGGGGATGCTGGTCATGGTGTTGATGAACCACATGATTAGGTCGTCCACCCGACCACCAAAGTACCCCGCCACCATCCCGACCAGCACGCCGAGCATCATCGAGATCATCGCCGCCATGAACGCAATGCCCAGACTGATCCGCGCCCCGTAAAGCAGTCGGGCCAGCAGGTCGCGACCCAGTTGATCCGTGCCAAGCCAATGTGGGACCCCCTGACTGGCCCAGCAACGTGGGGGCAGTGATCGGATCGACGCCCGCCAACCACTGGATGTATGGCCAGATATACGGGGGCGCAAACTTGTTGGCCAGGTTGTTCGTAATCGGATCGACCCCGAGGGCGCGCGAAATCACACCAGCAAACACGGCAAGCAAAGCAATAAGCACGATAAACCCGATGGCGAGCAGCGTCAGTTTGTCCCGGCGCAGGCTGCTTAATGCCATGCTCCAGTACGTCTGCGGCTTGCCTGGGAGGCTGATCTCGTCTCCCCGTCGCGGTTGCAGTGCAACCGGCGACTCAACCGATTTGACCGCCATGGTCTCCATTCCGCATCACGCTATTCAAGACGTACACGTGGATCGACCCACGCATAGAAGATATCCGAAAGCAGATTGCCGATGATCGTCAACAGCGCAAAGAGCAGACCGGCGCCCAGCACCATCGGATAATCCTGTTGAAAGGCTGCGTTGACATTCAGCCGCCCCATTCCCGGCCACGCAAAGATCGTCTCGACGACAACGGCGCCCGCCAGGATGCCGACGATCGCCGGCCCCAATACCGTCATCAAGGGAATCAATGAATTGCGAAACGCATGCACGAACCACACGGAGTTGTTGGGAAGTCCCTTGCGCGCGCCGTCCGGATATAGTCGGTATTGAGCACTTCCAGCGTTTCCGTCCGCATGAGCCGGCTAAAGGCAGTGACGCCGCCCACTGCCAGCACAATCGCCGGTAGAATCAGATGCTGGATGCGATCCCAGAGGTTGAACTGCTGCGTTAGCGTGACCGATTCGCGCCCCCCCGATGGCAACCAGCCGAGGGTGACCGCGAAGACGAGAATCAAGAGCAACGCAAACCAGAAGATCGGGATCGAAGTAAAGATCACGGTCATAAAGCGAACCGCATAATCAAAGGGCCCGCCGCGATAGACCGCGGAAAGTACACCCAGTGGAATGCCGATGATCAACGATAGGATGAGGCTGACCAGGCCCAGTTCAATCGTCGCGGGCATGCGCTCCACCAGACGCTCCCAAACGGGTTGTTTCGTCTTGTAGCTGACACCCAAGTTGCCACGCAGGATGCCACCGCCATTGTCGCAAACCGTCACATCGATCGCAGGCGCATACCCGCAGCGGTTGCTAGGGGTCGTCAACCGCGCCACCTGGTCGCCACGTCGCACGACCACGCCGGTCATCCAGGTTAGATACTGTACGAGCGCTGGTTGATCGAGCCCAAGTTGCTCCCGCATCACGGCTTTGGTCTCAGGGGTGCTCTTTGGGTCAAACCCGATCATCATGTCGATCGGGTCGCCGGGGGCAGCCAATACAAGCAGATAGCTGAGGATGCTGACACCCAGCAACGTCGGGATCGCTTGCAGTAGACGGCGGACGATGTACCGGAACATGGCTCCGTTCTAGCCCATCCGCGCGGCCGGCGAACTCTTGCCGGCGACGTCGACATGGTGGCAGGCCACCCAATGGTCCAGCCGCTTCTCTTCAAAGACCGGCTCCTGTTGCCGGCAAATATCGGTGGCAAGCGGGCAGCGCGGATGAAAGCGGCACCCAGAAGGCGGGTTCAACGGCGAGGGCACTTCGCCCTTCAGCACGATTCGTTCACGGCGGCGCCGCGGATCCGGCACGGGAATCGCGGAGAGCAGCGCCTGCGTATAGGGGTGCAGCGGATCGCGGTACAAATCTTCGCGGCTGGTCACCTCGGCCAATTTGCCCAGATACATGACGCCCACGCGATCGCTGATGTGCTCGACGACGCTCAGATCATGCGCCACGAACAGATAGGAGAAGCCAAACTCGTGCTGCAGTTCCTTGAGCAAATTGAGAATCTGCGACTGAATCGACACATCCAGCGCCGACACCGGTTCATCGGCAACGATGAACCGTGGGTTGAGTGACAACGCACGCGCAATGCCGATGCGCTGGCGCTGGCCACCGGAGAACTCATGCGGATAGCGGTGGGCATGATACGGGTTCAGCCCGACCTTTTCCAGCATGCCCTGGACCACCTCATTGCGCTGCTTCTTGTCTTTCATGCCGTGGATCTGCAGACCCTCGGCAATGATCTCGCCCACGGGCATGCGGGGGTCAAGCGAAGAATACGGATCCTGAAAGACAATCTGCATCTGGCTGCGCATGCTCTTCAGTTCCTGCTTGCGCATGTTGAAGACGTCCTGGCCTTCGAAAAAGACCGATCCACCCGTCGCTGGAATGAGCCGCAAGATCGTGCGCGATACGGTCGTCTTGCCGCAGCCTGACTCGCCCACCAACCCAAAGGTCTCGCCTTCGCGCACAGTGAAGCTCACATCATCGACGGCCTTGACCTGGGCAACGACACGCTGGAACAAGCCGGCGCGCACCGGGAAATACGTCTTCAGATTCTCTACGACCAGAATGTCTTTCTTGGCCACTGGGACTGAAACTGCCATTTCTGCTTCCTATTTTTCGCCAACCCTGGCTTGACTTGTCTTATACAGCCTCTTCAACCGGCGCCAGCACTTCGTCACCCTCGAAGTGCCACGTGGCTTTCCCGACACCCGCCCACTGCTCCGCCGTCCGGGGATCGCGCATAAAGCAGCGCACCTTGTGGCCCGGCTTTGCTTCGAGCAGGTCGGGTTGCTCCTTGGTGCAGATCTCCTTGACGTAGGGGCAGCGCGGATGGAACTTGCAGCCAGGCGGCAATTTGATCAGGTTTGGGACGGAGCCTGGGATGACGGCCAGCGTCTTCTGCACGACACCAAGCACGGGAATGGCGGCCAACAGCCCTTCGGCATAGGGATGCAACTGCTCATCGAACAGCGAGTAGACATCGGTATACTCAACGATCTGCCCAGCATACATCACCGCCACCGTATCACACATTTCGGCGATGACCCCCATGTCATGGGTGATCAGCAGGATCGAGGTGCCGGTCTCGGTGCGTAAATTGCGCATCAAGTCCAGAATCTGCGCCTGAATCGTCACATCGAGGGCCGTCGTCGGTTCATCCGCAATCAATAGTTCAGGCTTGCACGCCAGCGCCATCGCAATCATGACGCGCTGCGCCATGCCGCCCGAGATCTCATGCGGGTAAGCCTTAAACCGGCGCTGCGGATCGGCAATACCCACGATGCGCAACAGCTCGATCGCCTGTTGCTCCGCCTGTTCAGCCGAGAGGCTTTGATGGGTCGTGAGCGCTTCGGCAATCTGATCGCCAATGCGGAACACTGGATTCAGGCTGCTTGTCGGCTGCTGAAAGATCATGGAAATCTTGTTGCCACGGATCTCAAGCATCTGGCTGTCACTTGTGTCGGCCAGGTCTTCGCCGTCAAACAGCACACGGCCTTCCACGATCTTGCCCGATGCCGGCAACAGCCGCATGATCGACAACGACGTCACGCTCTTGCCACTGCCTGACTCCCCCACCAGCCCCATCACCTGGCCCAGCTTGATGCTGAAGTCAACGCCGTTGATGGCCTGCACAACACCATCTTCAGTGAAGAAGTAGGTTTTGAGCCCTTGTACTTCTAGTATCGGTCTGGCGTCAGCCGCCGCACCATTGGTATTCTCAGCCATGCAATTAGTCCGTGAATGATAATAATAATTACGAATTACGATCTGGTGTTCGTATTCCGTAGTTCGTGCGGCGTGTCATCTATCATGCTCCGAGTCGACTCTCGTAATTCGTAATTGACATCTACCGCTTCAGCCTCGGATCCAACGCATCCCTCAACCCGTCACCGACAAAGTTGAATGCCACCGTCACTAGCACCAACGGGATGCCGGGGACAAGTGGGAGCCACGGCGCCTGGAACATGTAGCTCTGCGCTGAGGCCAACATGTTGCCCCAGGACGGGGTCGGCTCCTGCACGCCGACGCCGAGGTAGCTCAACGCCGACTCAAAAATCACGATGGCGGCCAGGCCGAGGCTGGCGTTGACCAGGATGGGGGCAATGCCGTTGGGAATGATGTGTCGGAAGATGATGCGGCCATTGGAGGCGCCCATCGCCCGCAGCGATTCGACAAAGTCCTGGCCGCGCAAGGTCAGCGCCATGCCGCGCATCAAGCGGGCTGCGCCGGTCCACCCCAGTACAACCAGGATGAGACACAGCACGAGCACTTTGTTGGCGTCTTGCGGTGTTGAATCAAAAAACCGCGCCAACCCATTCGTGACGAAAGCCGGCACAGGCAACTGCGCATCGGTCTTGATCAAAATGGAAGACGTAATGAGCAGAATCGGCAGGGTCGGAATCGACAGCAAGAACTCCACGATGCGCGAAATGATGCCGTCCGGCCAGCCGCCGTAAAAACCGGAGTAGGCGCCCAACGACACCCCAACCAACTCCTGAAAAATGACGACGATGAAGGCAATCGTCAACGACACACGGCCACCGTAGAGCACACGGGTCAACAGATCACGGCCGAGGTGATCCACCCCAAGCAGGTGGACCTCGCCGGCACTGCTCAACGTGCCGGGTGGGCCGGGACGCGCCGTCACGGCAATGTCAACCGCGTCGCGCGAAAAGGGTGAGATCACCGGCGCCAACAGGGTCAACGCAAAAATAATGATGATGATCACAAGCGAGATCATCGCCAGCCGGTGGCGGGCAAAGCGCCGGCCCACGATGCGCCATTGGCTCTCCTCTTTGCCTTCGCGCTCGATCTTCTTGATGACAAGCGGTGTGGTGGTTGCGGATGCAGTCATGAATTACCTCAGGAATACCGGATCCGGGGATCGACAACCGCATAGAGGATGTCGCCCAACAATGTCGCCAGCACGGTCAAAATCGTGGTGACGTAGATGAACGCCAGCGCGATGTTGTAGTCTGATCGTTGCAGCGCTTCGTTATAAAGGCGCCCCATCCCCGGCCATGCAAAGACTGTCTCAGTCAAAATTGCACCGGCAAACAGACCGGGGATCGTGAGCACCAACACCGTGATGAACGGGATCAGCGCATTGCGCAACGCGTGCTTGTTGATGACCAGCGCTTCGCGCAAACCTTTAGCCCGCGCCGTGCGCACATAATCCTGGCGCAGCACTTCCAGCATCGATGAGCGGAGGAAGCGACTCCAGAAGGCAACGTTGATGATCGTCAACACCGTCACCGGCATCAACATGTGCAAGAATAGATCAACCGGCGTACCGGGATTGATGGTCGGCCATCCTGGCGCCAACTCATAGGGGCGCACGGCCTTCTGCAGACCCGGCGGCAGCGCAATCAACCAGGGGAATTGATCTTGATTCAGTGAAGGGATCACCGAAAAGGCCAAAATAAACAACAGGCCAAAAAAGAAGGTGGGCATTGACGAGCCGATAAATGCCGCCGTCGTGAAGGTGTAGTCAAATTTGGAGTATTGCCTCACTGCGCTGTAGATGCCGAGCGGCACCCCCACCAACAACGCCAACAGCAGCGACGGAATCTGCAATTGCAGCGTGGCCGGCAACCGGCTCATCAGCAGGCCAAACACCGGCTGTCCCGGCTGGACCACGGTGGACTTACCAAAGTCGCCAAACACGATGCCCCGGCTGCTCTTCACCGCAGGGTGTAACTGAGGCACCTCGGCCAGCGTGACCGTGTCAATGCAGCCACCGCCCTCTTCCGGCGTCGCTTCCATATAGCAGCCAACGACCATGTCGGCCAGATACTGGTTGCCCGCAATGGTGACCGGACCGTCTGGCCAGCCGACCAACCAGCGCGTGTAGCGCCAGGGCCACGCGAGATCCAGTTCATATTGGGCGCGAATGCGCGCCCTGTCTTCGGCAGTGATCCTGCGTTGTTGCTGCTGCAGACCGGTCAACGGGCCACCCGGCGCAATATTGAACAGGAAGAACATAAAGATCGACACCACGAAGACCACGATGACCATCTGAAAGAGACGGCGGATTAGATAAGCTGTCATATCTTCACGACCCGCATTCCAATACAGACACTGCCGATTCGCTACGTGACTGTGTCTGTCGACGCAACGCTACTTATCAGTGTATCAATTTGCATGATTCAAAAACGGGCGGGTCGGTTCTTCGCAGAACGCCCGCCCGTCTGTGGTTAGAACGGGAAAGGAACCGGATCTCGTTGAAGAGACCCGGTTCAGACGTTGCAAACCTTACGGCAGATACAGATTGATGTCCATGTGCTCCCAGGTTGGGCTGGGGCTGATCTCGAGGTTCAGTTGGCCTGACTCGACTGCGGGCAGCAGCGGCTCAAACTGCGCACCCAGCGTGGACTTCTCCAGCAGATCGACGTCACCGTTGATCAACTGCGCCTGGGCCTGGTTGGTGTCCGGAATGAAGACGAAGATCACGTTCGGGGTGGCAACTTCGCCGGCCCAGTACGGGTTCTTCTCAAGGACCAGGTTCTGGCCCTTGTTCCATTCCTTGACCATATAAGGGCCGAAGGAGAGCGGCAATTCGGCGATTTCCTTCAGCGTCAGCCATTCGGCAGCCGGAACGTCGGCCAGCGTGCGGCCATCGGTAGTAACCTGATGGCTCGGATACGGGTGGTCGAATGGGCTGAGGAAGTAGGTCGGCGTTTGGACACCGGGCAGATAGGTGACCGTGAAGGCAAGCGACCCATCGTCCGCCCATTGGATATCCTGGATGGACTCGCAGGTAATGAAGGAGGTGGCGCCGGATTCCTTGTCGCAGTCGATCTTCTGTGCTAGTTGGAAGTCGGCGATGGAGACTGGGGTGCCATCGCTCCAGGTCACCGGCAGGAACTTGTAGTCCACCACCAGTTGCTTCATGGTCAGCGGGCTGGTCCCATCATAGGTCACTTCGTTGCCATCCTTATCGAAGACGACAGCATCTTTCTCGAGCGTGACCGGTTCGCCGTCCTTGCTGTAGACGGTGTCGCCCGCCTTGACTTCCACGTCATTGTTCGTGGCAAGGCCGTTCTCGATCGTGCTCAGCGCGTCCTGATAGCCGGGGAACGGGGCAAAGTCATAGTTGGCCTGGACATACGGGCGATTCAGACCGGTCGGCTTCTGAACATAAGCCGTAGCGGCCATGCTCGAAACCAATTGCCACATGCTGTCCGGTTCCTGCGACATACCGATGACGATCGTGTCGCCGCCGTCAGCGAGCTTCCACTCGGCCAGGTTCCAGCTCGAATACTCGGTCGGGTCGATCTGGGGACCGGTCAGGTCGGTGGTAAAGGCTTCGGCTTCAGCGCGCTGGAAGAGCGGGATCGACACGACATCCTTCGCAAATTCCTTCTGGAAGATATCGTACTGGACCGCGCGGTCTTCCTTGGTCAACGTGTTGTTGGCCTTGATGATCGCATTGCTGGCGACTTCATTGCACCAACCCATGCTGTTCTGACCTTCCCAGCCGTTGTTGGGGAGCGGAATCTGGTTGCAGGCATAGAGTGTGCGGCCACCGGGATCCGCTTCACCGACCCAGGCGAAGGCGCCGAGCTCAAAGTCGCGGCGGGCCAGACCCGTGGTGTCACCGAACCACCAGGAGGCAGGCGCGTACGTCGGGATGATTTGGATGCCGCATTCGGCCAGGTTCTGGATCATCACCGCCGACCACGTCTGGCGGAACGCGGCATTCGTGGTCACAAACTTGAGCACCAACGATTCGCCATCCTTGACGCGGACAGACTCGCCCTCGGGCAGCGTCCACCCGGCAGCGTCGAGCGTGGCGCTGCCGGCTTCCACATCATATTGCGGGAAGTCATACGGACCACTCCACGCCCAGTGCGTCTTGGGGAGGTTGCTGTCCATCTGCAGCGCGACCTTCGTCTCAGCGTCCAAGGTCGGGTAGACGGATGCGATCAGTGCGTCGCGATCGATACACTGCGCAAGCGCCGTGCGGACTGCAACGTCGCCCAGAACTGGATTCAACACGGTAAATTCACCACCGTCCGCCGCCGGTGCGGCAGCTTCACCGCCGGCCGGAGCCGCGGCCGGGACGCCCGCAGGTGCAGCGCATGCACCCAGCACCATCGCCATCAGCACGAAGAGCGATAGCACTAGAAACTTCTTCGTTTGCATAGTGTCTCCTTGTAACACAGCACATGAAAAGTTTGAATACATCCCGGCGTCCGGTCTCTGCACGTTTGCAGTCCTCAGACCCCGGCATGTCGTCCACGAACATAAAGTAGAATCGCCTGGTTCAGGGGTTTCCTTCTTCATACAGCCAGCACGCCGCAAAATGGCCGCCACCGTAATCCTTGAAGACCGGTTCATCCTGGCGGCAACGATCCATCACGCGCGGGCAGCGCGTCGAGAAACGGCACCCCTTCGGCGGGTTGGCCGGGCTGGGCACATCGCCCTCCAGAATAATGCGCTGGCGCTGCGTCTCAATGACCGGATCCGGGATCGGCACCGCCGACAACAGCGCCTGCGTGTATGGATGCATTGGCTTCTCATACAACTCGTCGCGCTGCGCCAACTCCACAATCTTGCCCAGGTACATCACCGCAATGCGATCCGAGATATGGCGCACGACCGAGAGATCATGCGCAATAAAGAGATAGGTCAGCCCAAGTTCGTCCTGCAGATCTTCCATCAGGTTGATGATCTGTGCCTGAATGGAAACGTCCAACGCCGAAATCGGCTCATCAGCCACGATGAACGACGGGTTCACGGCCAACGCGCGGGCAATCCCGATGCGCTGCCGTTGGCCACCTGAGAACTCATGCGGATAGCGATTGACAAAATAGGGGTTCAGATTGACCGTCTTGAGCAGTTCTTGCACCCGCTCCTGGCGCTCTTTCTTCGTGGCCCCAATATTATGCACTTCAAGCGGCTCGCCGATGATGCTGCCGACGGTCATGCGTGGATTGAGCGAAGCATAGGGATCTTGGAAGATCATCTGCATGCGGCGGCGCATCTTGCGCAGATCTTCGCCCTTCATCTTCGTGAGGTCCTGTCCCTCAAATACGACCTCACCTGCAGTTGGCCGGTAGAGTTGCAGGATCGCACGGCCGGTGGTTGACTTGCCGCAGCCGGACTCACCCACCAGACCAAGGGTCTCACCCCGCATGAGCGAGAAGTCGACCCCGTCTACTGCCTTAATGGCGCCTACCTGGCGCTGAAAGACAATGCCCTTGGTGATGGGAAAGTACATCTGCAAACCGTGCACATTGAGCAGAATGTCACCGATGGCGCCATGCTGTGCACCGTTGGTGCTCGGTATGGTCTGGGCTACGACTGGAGTTGCTTCACTCATGCAGCAGCCCCCTCCATCTCAAGGACATGGACTTTAACATCTGAAATATCGACCCAACACGCCGCCCGGTGTTGCGGGGAGACATTCTCCAACACAGGATTCTCCTGCCAACATTTATCCACCGCAAATTGGCAGCGTGGTGCAAACGGGCAATGTGTCGGTGGTTCGAGAAGATCAGGGGGCAGACCGTCAATCGGCACGAGACGTTTCTGACGGCCCAGGTCAAGGCGAGGGATGGACCGTAGCAGCCCTAAGGTGTAAGGATGGCGAGGCTGTGCGTAGATCTCGTCGACATCGCCCTCTTCGACAATGAAACCGGAATACATCACGATCACCCGCCGGGCCAGACCGGCGACAACCCCAGGTCATGGGTGATCCAAACAATCGCCATCCCCAGTTCATCCTGCAGACGCCGCACCAGATCAACGATCTGCGCTTGAATGGTCACATCCAGCGCAGTCGTCGGTTCATCGGCAATCAAGAGCTGCGGGTCACAACTCAGCCCCATCGCAATCATCACGCGCTGCCGCATCCCACCGGAGAACTGATGCGGGTAATCGTCCAACCGTGATTCCGCACCCGGGATGCCGACCAACTCCAGCAGCTGCACCGCGCGCTTGCGGGCCTGCTCTTTGTTCATGTTTAAGTGAAGTTCAAGGGCTTCGGTGATTTGCCGCCCAATCGTGAGCACCGGGTTGAGCGATGTCATCGGGTCCTGGAAGATCATGGC
Organism: Candidatus Fredericiella danica; assembly: GCA_016713335.1. GTDB lineage: Bacteria > Chloroflexota > Anaerolineae > Caldilineales > Caldilineaceae > Fredericiella > Fredericiella danica. The sequence goes on from JADJPH010000111.1 coordinate 159,010, forward strand.
GATGCCATTGCCACGAATGTCGCGAAGTTCGTCTTCGCTCAGCTTCAGTAGATCCTGCCCGTCAAACCAGACTTCGCCGTCAACAATCTTGCCCGGCGGCTGTGGAATCAGCCGGATCAACGACATGACGCCGACACTCTTGCCAGACCCCGACTCGCCGACGATGGCAACCGTCTCGCCTTTGTCGACGGAATAGGAAATTCCGTTCACTGCATGCACCACGCCATCTTGGGTGAAGAACTGCGTCTTCAGATTCTTCACTTCGAGCAGTTTCGGCATGGAATCTGTTCCCCCCAACTCTCTGTGCAGCGTATGGGTAATCTTTGCGGAAACGAGTCAGGGCGTCACGATCCACAAAAGTGCGCTCTCATTGACGGCGCATCAACAGCCAATTTGTGCAGTATGGACAAGGTTGCCAATCAATTTTGGCGAAGTGGCGCTCATGCAGTACTGCCAGCAGGCATTCCAGTAGCCTGGCACAATGAACCCGGAGCCAAAAGGCTTTCAAAGTGGCGGAACAATAACAAAGAATGACGGCATTGTCAAACAATCGTAATGTTAGCGCACTTTCCCGTAGGTGCGGTCTCCTGGCCAAACGACGCATTTCCCTCCGCGCACGCGCCATCTCCGCGTCTGCGTTGATCTTTCCCCGTCCTCCTCCCTGCGTCTCGGCGTCCCTGCGGGAGATTCTTCCTCAATCCCTCTTGAAATCGTCGTAATCCACCTCCTCATACTCGCTCACGCCGCGCCCCTGCAGACGCAACATCGCTTCCACCTTCATCGGCAACCCAAACAACTTGATAAAGCCTTCTGCATCGGCCTGGTTATAAACGTCGTCCTCGTCAAAGGTCACGTAGTCTTCGCGGTACAGGCTGTACGGGCTCTTGCGCCCAGCCAGGATAACGTTGCCCTTGTACAGTTTCAGACGCACCGTGCCGGTGATGTTCTGTTCGGTGAAGTCGACGAATTTCGTAAGCCCCTCGCGCAGCGGCGTAAACCACTGGCCGTTGTAGACCAGGTCCGCAAAGCGCAAGGCAATGACCTGCTTAAAATGCAGAGTCTCTTTGTCCAGACAGAGTTGCTCCAGCGCGGCATGCGCCTTGTAGAGCAGCGTGCCGCCGGGCGTTTCGTACACGCCATGGCTCTTCATGCCCACAAGCCGGTTCTCAACGATATCAACGCGGCCGATCCCATGTTTGGCGCCAAGCTCGTTCAGAATCTGCAGGATCCCAACGGGACCGTGGGCAACACCATTGACCCGCTCAGGGCACGCCTTTGCGGAAATACAGTTCGACGTATTCAGGCTCGTCCGGCGCTGTCTCCGGCGCCGCGGTCCACTCAAACATATCGGCGGGCGGTTCATTCCACGGGTCTTCCAGTGGACCGCCCTCATTACTCAGGTGCCAGATATTCTTGTCCTGGCTGTAGATCCGCTCCATGGTTGCCTTGACCGGTACGTTATGTTCGGCGGCATAGTCCAGCGCATCCTTGCGCCCACGGATATTCCATTCGCGCCACGGGGCAATAATGCGCAACCGCGGATTGAGCGCCATCACCGTCAATTCAAAGCGCACCTGGTCGTTGCCCTTGCCCGTGGCGCCGTGTGCGACTGCATCCGCCCCTTCCATCTCGGCGATCTCTACCAGCTTCTTGGCGATGATCGGCCGTGCCATGGAGGTGCCAAGCAAATAGTCGCGTTCGTACGTAGCACCGGCCTGCATCGTGGGAAACACAAAGTCATTTAAGAACTCAAGCCGGAGATCCTCGACATACACCTTGCTGGCGCCGGAAGCAAGGGCCTTGGCTTCCAGGCCTGCCAGTTCATCTTCCTGGCCGAGATTGGCGCAAAAGCAGATAACTTCGCACTTATAGTTGTTTTTCAACCACGGAACAATGATGCTCGTGTCCAGCCCGCCCGAATAGGCGAGCACACATTTCTTTACGCTCGGTTTCGTATTCTTGGTGGTCATGTTTCTTCCTTTGCGTTCACCGATACAATTGCTGGCGCGTATGATACTAAGCGTAGTTCTCGCAAAGATCCAACCACAGATAGTAGAAATGACACAATCGCCCGCAGGGACGCAGGGAAATGCGAGGAGGTGGGAAGAGAATCAGCCAAAGAACGAGAGACCAAAGAAGGCACAGGAAAGCGAGGGAGGAAGAGAGTAGCAACAAAGAACACAAAGAAGCCGCAGGGGACCACGGCTTCTTTGTGTTCTTTGTGCTTTGTGGTTTTTCCCTGGCCCTCACGCAGGTGCGGCCGCCACTGCCTCTGCCACCATCGACTCCGGGCGCCGGAAGACCGCAAAGTGGATGGCCGTGCGTTCGGCGCCCTCGATCTCGGTCGTATGGAAGCTGGGCACCACCGCCAGATCCATCTGATCTTCCACAAGATAGCTGCGAGCGATCGTGATGGACTTGATCGCCTGGTTCACTGCCCCGGCGCCAATCGCCTGAACTTCGACATAGCCGCGCTCCCGCATGATCCCGGCAATGGCCCCGGCCACTGCCGTGGTCCGTGACTGGGCGGACACCCGTACTAACTCGCTCATAACATCCCCCTTTTAACTGTGATGTAGTTTACGAAGATTGAGGATTTGGTGCAGTAATGCGTATTGCGTATCACGGTTCCACTATCAGCACCCCCAACAAGCATCGTCGCTCCGCGTCACTCGCCGCGGCGGCATTAAAGATCGGATAGATACCGGGCTGATGGCAGTGCCATTCATACTCCTGGCATCCTTCGGTGCCATGCACCATCTCCGTGCACCGCGTCTGCATCCCATAATCATCATCCACCAGGGACAGGTGCAGAGGGTGACCAGCGACCATATTGGTGACTCTAAGAAAGAGCAGTTCGCCGCGGCTGGCGCGCACGACAAATGGCTTTCCAAACGGGTGCGTGACCGCGCCATCCATCAACATGGAGCGCACCCGCTCGACCGGCAGTTCTGTGGCGACCGCAACGCGGGTCAGGTCGGCGTCATCATGCGCCAGCATTTGGGACTCAACCGCAGTCCTGATTTGGCGCACATACTCATAGAGCGGCAGATAGCGCCGGGGCGCCAGACACATGCGCTGCCGGTCGGGCCGTGACGTATCCGGCAAGGACACCAATACCAGGTCATAGACTCGCTGCAAGGCAGCGCCACCTTGTTCGCTAACCGCAGGCATCCGGTGATAAATTCCGGAAGATGGTGTAGTGGTGCGATGTTGTGTGTGCATTGGTGACTCCGTATTACGTATCACGTATTGCTTGCCTCATCTCTCTTTACCCCACTCTACGTCTTCCCCCGTTGATCCATCGTTGATCCCCCCCCCCCCCCCTTTGCGTCTTGGGGGGGCGTGGTCCTTAACAATTGACAGGCCCCCAAATAGGCCGTCGGCCTAACAATTGACAATTGATGCAACATCATACCAACACTGCACTTCTCACTTCTGGGACCACCTCAGATCCGGCTCGATGACGAGCCGCTCCAACTGCGGCCGCGCAACAGCATCAAGGCCAAGGGAATCCTCTATTACCTGGCCGCGACCGGACACCCGGCTTCCCGCGAGCGACTTGCCGGTCTCCTCTGGTCTGAGAGCACTGAAAAGAAGGCGCGCGACAATCTGCGCGGCGAACTCTTTTTGCTGGCGACGTTGCGGGACGGCTTTCTCACGGAAGTGGATGGACGGCTGGCGTTACGTGCCGAGGCTTGCACGGTCGATAAACAGTTTTTGAAGCGGTTGCGGCCGACCAAGATCCTACGCTGGAGGCCATCGAAGAGGCGTGCCGTCTGTGGCGTGGCGCCTTTCTGGAAGGCATCGACGCCGGGTTCGAGGGCGCTGGGGAACTCTACCTGGAATGGGTGCGCGAAGAACGGTTTCGGTTGGAGTGGTTGCACCAGCAACTGACCTTCCGCCTCGCCCAGAAGTGCGCCGCCGAAAACCGGCGTCATGATCTTGGCATCGCAGCATGCACACGGCTGCTGGCGCTCGAGCCGGAACGGGAGGAAGTGCACCGGCTATTGATGCGCCTCCTTGCCCAGGATGGCCAGCGCACCGCGGCGCTTAAGCAATATGATCTCTGTACGGGGGCGCTGCTCGATGAACTGGGCGTCCCCCCCTCTGCAGAAACCAATGCACTTTACGATCAGATCCTGGCCGGCGAGTTGGCCGGCGCCCCGCTTGCCTCCCTGCAAGTCGAGCGCAAGCTCCCGCCATTCCAGGCGCCGGCGCCGCCCGCTCACTTCGTGGGGCGCGACGCCGCCCTTGCCCGGCTAGCGTCATGGCTCACTCAAACGGACGCGAGCAGCGTCGTGGCGATTGTCGTCATGGGTGGGATCGGCAAAACTGGGCTTGCCGCGCAACTCGCAGAACGGCTGCGTCCCCAATTTGCCGACGGCGTCCTGTGGGCCCGCGTGTCAACGGGCGACCCACTGGACATCTTGCAGAGTTGGGCGCAAGCCTACGATAAGGATGTCAGCAAGATCGGCAATGCCGAAGCGCGCGCCGCGGCGGTGCGTGCCATTCTCGCCGAGAAACAGACCCTGATTGTGCTCGACGATGTGGCGCCGGGTAGTCCGGTGGACCTGTTGCTGCCCGGCGTTACGACTTGTCCGGTGCTGATCACGACCCGCGACCGCGCCGAGGTGGCAGCGCGCACCACCTTTGCGCTGGAGCTCGGCGAGTTGACCGTTGACGAAGGCATCGAATTGTTGCGCGTCTATCTGGGCGCCGGCGCGGTCGACGCAGAAGATGGGGCCGCTCACCTCCTCTATACGGTGCTCGGAGGACTGCCTCTGGCCATGGAGATCGCCGCACAACGAGTCTTCGCCTCGCCACGGCGCAGCCTCGGGCGGATGGTGCGCAGCCTTGAAGGTGCAGGCGAACGACTGGCGCACGGGATCAGCAACCGGTCGGTGCGGACCAGTTTCGACGCCAGTTGGAGCATGTTGACACCTGAACTGCAGCAGGTTTTCGCCTGCACCGGACTCTTCGGTGGCCGGTCATTTTCGCAGTTCGCATTGGCAGCCACGGCGGAATTGCCGGCCGGCAGTGCGTTGGATGCGCTGGACCAGTTGGTCATGCTCTCGATGCTCAAACTCGATGCGGGGGATCGGTACGTGCAGCACCGGTTGCTCGCCGACTTCGCCGGTGAGCAACTAGCAGCCAGGCCCGACGCACGCGCGGTGCGCATCCGGTATGCCACCTACTACAGCTCCCTTGCCCGCAGCGCTGCAGGCGACTACAGCCAGTTGGACGAGGAGTGGGACAATCTGCTGGCCGCAGTTGAACAGGCACAGGTTGCTCAAGCATGGTCTCTCACTGTTGCCGTTGTCGATGCCCTGGCAGCGCCCTGGTTTGCGCGGGGACGGCTGCATCAGGCGCGCCGGGGGTTCCAGTTCGGCGTTGAAGCAGCCACTGCACTGCACGATGAGCCGGCACGTGCACGATTTGCCTTCTTCTTGGGCAAAACTTTGCTGCGCCAGGACGAATATGCCGAAGCCAGGCAGATGCTTGGGCTTGCTCAAGCATGGTTTGAGACAATCCAAGATGAGCGCCGTTTGGCCGACGTCTACGTGGACATGGCAGATGTCAATCTTGAGGAAGAGAAATTAGCCGAGGCAGCCACTGCGCTTGCGGCGGCGCATTCCATCTACCTGGCACTGCACCAACCAGTCGGCGTTGCGGTCGTACTGAATCGTCAGGCAATGTTAGCCTACTATGCTGGTGACGACGCAACGGCAGTCGAATTATGCCAGACAGGACTTGCGCAACTTCCGCCCGGCGACGGCCCACTGATTCGTTCCCGAACACTGCGCCTGCTCGCTGAGATTGCGATCAGTCAACGCCAACTGGCGCGTGCCGCTGTCTATTTCGAACAGGCCCAGGACGCGAATCGGCTTCTAAATGACCAGACCGAGCATGCGGCAATCTTATATGCGAAGGCGAAACTGGACCACCATCTTGGCTATGACCGCGACGCGCTCGGCGTAGCAGAATTAAGTGCCCAGATCTATGCAGCAATGGGGGATCGAAAAGCAGTCGCTATGGTTCAGATTCTCATCAGCATGCTGCATAGTGCGTTGCGTGACACCGCTGCAGCGCGCCGCAGCAGAGTCAAGCCTTTCAATTGCGCGTCAACTAGGTGACTCCACGCTCGAAAGGCTCTGCTCGGCGCAGCTTGCCGACCTGCCGCCAGCATAACTGAGACACCCGCGCCGCCGCCTACTGCGACACGGAGATCGACACCAGAAGAATACAGGCGCTTCTGTCAGAGCACTGCATGTCAGAGCACTGCATGTCAGAGCACTGCATGTCAGAGCACTGCATGTCAGAGCACTGCATGTCAGAGCACCATCCCGTCAGGGTGGTGATCCCCCCGTCCCCCCGCTGCGTCACTCACGCACCAACCGCTCGCTCACGTTCGCGGCTCTGTTTGTCACGTGCGCCTCTGTCAGAGCACTCCGTCAGCGCACTCCGTCAGAGCACCATCCCGTCAGGGTGGTGATCCCCCCGTCCCCCGCCGCGTCCACCACGCACCAACCGCTCGCTCACGTTCGCGGCTCTGTTGGTCACGCGCGCCACTGTCGGAGCACTCCGTCAGCGCACTCCGTCAGAGCACCATCCCGTCAGGGTGGTGATCGCGTGGCCAAAGCCCGGCGGTGCGTCGCACGGTGCCAATCCCGGTGGTCGAACGTCCAACCCGCGCACCGTGCGTCGCACCTGGCGCGGAGGCAGGAAGAGGGGGGTGATCCAGACCATTACTCGTCCGCGCAAAGCAACGTCCCCGGACACGCTTTGTCAAGAGGGAATTCACCCCAAAATAACGTGATTTGTGCGGTGCATGGAAGCGGCAGGGTATTGGGGGCGCGTGTAACTAGAGGTGCCACGGCGGGTGAACGGCACCACGGGTTGCGGGTTACTCAGTTACGGTTGTCACGGACCGAAGCTGTAACAGAAACGGATTTCCCCCGCAAACTCGAACTTGAATCCGTAAACTTAGGCAGTGGTGGCTACCGTCAAACCCCTGCTGGGCAAGGGCTGCCGGCGTGCACTGCGTTGCTGCAAATGATAGGCTTCGTCATAGGTGGTATGGGTCTGCCATAAGCGCCAGGCGATTGCCAGCCAGCGATTGGCGAGGCAGCGGTAGGCCTGGTTATCTGGGATGCGGCGCTGGCGTAAGTCCGCATAGAACGCACAGGCGAAGGGTGACTTGGTGCGGACGACCGAAGCCCGGGCCCATTGTTGCGCATAGGTGCGAAAATCGCGGTCACAGGCGCGCCGGAAGTGGACGCTACGGTGTTTGCCGCTTTGTTCCGTGACCGGACAGGTGCCGGCTTGCGCCTGGAGGCTGGCCTGGGTGGGAAGCGTTGGCGGATCATCGCCGAAAGAAACGGACCAGGAGTGCTGGCGCCAAGAACGCCCCGGTGCCTGGAGTGAGGCAAACGTGTCTGGTCGGAACTGCGTTGAAACAGGGTGGCTCGATGCTTTTGCGCCGCCAACTTCGCCTGGAGCGTTTCGCGTAGCAGGGCCGCCACCGTTTGGGCTGGTTCCGCGTAGACCGTCGCCGTCACCAGCGTGGTCGGGAGTGGGGCCTGCTGGAAGGCGGCGAACTGGGTGGCGGCGTGTTGCCGATGGCCGTAATGCTGCTCGTGCAGAAATTGCTCCCATTCGGGGTGCGTAATGGCCGCTGCCGCTGCTGGGGTCGGGTAGCGGGCGAGAAACGCGAGGGGCGTTTGCGCCTGTAAATTCGGGAAGGCGACCAATAACCCAGGATAGTAGCGCAACAGCAACGCCCGCAACTGGTTCGCCAAGGCCAGACGCTCCGCCGCGTGGTGATGGCAACGCCACCAGCGCCCGCATCTGCTGGGTCAGCGGCGCGTCCGGCCGCCACAGCGTCAGATGCGGTTGATCCGTCCGCACCACGTCGGCTAACATATAGGCGTCGCTCGCATCGGTGCGCGCCCCACTGCTCCGATAGCGCTGGCGACACCCCTTGACCCGTGAGGGTGGAATCACATACACTTGATCATAGCCGTAGCTCCACAGATAGTCGACCAACAGGTTGTGCTTCGTCTCGATGCCGATGTGGCACTGGCTTGGCGGCGGGGCGGCGCCCGTGCACAGATTCCTGAGGGTCTAGCCCGGCTTCCGTGTGGGGAATGGTGATCGCGCCACGGTGGCGCCGGCGGCGTTGAGCAAGACCACATCGTGCTTGGCTTCACTCCAATCAATGCCGACATAAATGTCCATCGTTGCTCCTCCTGGGGGAAATCCATGCTGCGCCTGCTAGGACGCCGGTTACCGTTTGCCTATTACAGTGCTCGCAGCACAACACGCTTTCGACGGTGGGCCGGGTGTTCCTGGGGAGGACGGTCCGGGGAAGGCGCTCTCAGCGCAGGCAAGCACGGGTCCTCGTTCCCCAGGTCCAGACAGATGGCGACAGCTTCGCCGTGACATCTATATTGTAATCCTGTTGTCATCTGTCTTTCACCTACCAGTATAAGTAATAGGCAAGCGCCACACCGTTCGGGACGGATTGCGTGGACCTGGCGCATGCCGGGGACGGTGCTGGGGCTGGCAAGCGAACCACTTACTCACGTGGAATCCTGCTATGATCAATCCTGAACACAGTCATGGCGCACGTCTCTTTCACCAATGCCGTGCCGGTCAGGAGCCTGATGGAACCCGTCTACACCCCACATGATCGTTTCTTCAAAGCAATCTTCTCCCGTCCCGAACTGGCGGGCGACCTGTTGCGTCAAATCCTGCCCGCCAACTCCCTGGCGCAGTTCGACCTGGCGACGATCCACCCAGAGAAGGATTCTTTCATCGACGCGGACCTGCAGTTGCAGTATGCCGACCTGCTCTACAGCGTCAACCTGGCGGACCAACGCCCGGCCTTCATCTACGTCCTCTTTGAGCACAAGAGCTACGTCCAGTCCCTCATGGCCTACGACGTGCTGCGCTACATGGTCCGCATCTGGGAGGCGGGCCAGAAACAAAAACCGCCCGCACCGCTGGCGCCTATCCTGCCGATCGTCGTCTACCATGGGCTTGCCCCCTGGCGCGAACCGCTCAACATGGGCGGCCTCTTCCCCGGTCCGGCCGCCATGCGCCCCCACTGGCCCACCTGCACCTATCAACTGGTCGATCTGAGCCAAGTGCCGGAGCCGGCGGCCGCCGGCATGTTGCACTTGGAGGCCGCGCTCTGGGCGCTGCGCAACAGCCATCGCGAGGATGTCGTCGCCCACCTGGCCGAACTGCTCCGCCTGTTGGCCGAGTTGACACGGACCTACGGAGCCGTACAATATTCCATCACGATCTTGCACTACGTGTCGAGCGTGCACAAGGATGTGGATGCCGCGACCATCCGGCAGGCATTACGCGATGCGTCGGTTGACGCAGGGGAGAAACTCATGGCCACGTGGTTGGACGAACGTTACGAAGCAAACAGGCAAAGAAATCGGCAAAGGAAATCGGCTCGAGGAAGCGCGGCGGATTGCGATGAATTTCCTCCAGCATCGTTTTGGTCCACTCGACGCAACCCTCACGGCGCGGGTCAACTGTCTGGAACTAGAACAACTCGAAGCGCTGACCACTGCGCTTTTCGAGGCCAAAGAACTTGCCGACATCATGCCATTGCTCAACCGCTAGCGCGCCACGCACGCCTCTGGCAGAGCACCTCCCGTCAGAGCACCATCCCGTCAGAGCACCATCCCGTCAGGGTGGTGAGCGCTGGGCCAAAGCCAAAACGGTGCGTCGCACGGTGCCAATGCTGGTGGCCAAACGCACAACCTATGCACCGTGCGTCGCACCTGGCGCCGCACAAAGGAACGTCCCCGGCAAGCGCCACACCGTTCGGGACCGATGGAGTGAACCTGGCGCATGCCGGGGACGGCTTTGGCTTTGGCAAGGCGAACCACTTACTCACGTGCGTGGCTCTGATTGTAACGTCCCCCCGTCCCGCCGTCCGTCAGAGCACCATCCCGTCAGGGTGGTGATCGCTCGGCCAAAGCCAAAGCGGTGCGTCGCACGGTGCCAATGATGGTGGCCAAACGCACAACCTATGCACCGTGCGTCGCACCTGGCGCCGCACAAAGGAACGTCCCCGGCAAGCGCCACACCGTTCGGGACCGATTGAGTGGACGTGGCGCATGCCGAGGACGGCTTTGGCTTCGGCAATGCGAACCACTTACTCACGTGCGTGGCTCTGATTTTACGTTCGTGGCGCTGATTGGCTCCTCCGCGATCTCCGCGCTCCCGCCGCTCCGCGTTGATCTTTTCCTTCCAACGCCAACTGCCACAAAGCACCTCGAGGGCCGCAGCGCACACTCCGACGGAACCGCGGCGGCAGGATCCCACTCCCACCACCCTCTGTCGTCCAATCTCCCGCAACAAACACTGCCTTCCACTGCCTCGGTTTGATTGGCTTGCCGGCCAATACCGCATGCGCCACCCATCCAGGGGTAGGATCACCCCATCTCACCCAACGTGCGCACCCCGGCCGCGCACCAAGGATACTCGGCTCCACCGTGGCACGATTGCTATTGGCGGGCAGCACCAATTCCGGAATTGGGACAGTCAGGCGCGCGCACTCTTCTCAAATTGGCCCCACAGCGCATTGGCGGCACTAGGTGCCCGGCATCAAGTCCGCGACTCAGGCGGGCAATTGCGCATCATCGGCGGTCGGGGCGAGGCTGCCGTTCAGGAGCGCCGCAACCCGCTCAGCGATGACCGCGCGGGCTTCCGCAAGTTGCACCTCACCCGCGCATGCTTGGGTCGAAATACCACTGGCGCATCAATCGAGACCAGATAACTATTCCAACGCTTATCCAACACATCCGCAGTGCGCTCTGGTTTGGCGCGCAACGGATCAGACCGCCGCCGCCATTTCATGCAGCACCGCACTCATCAACGCCGGACGCAGGATCGGCGCCGGGTGATCACCGTCATCCACAGTCAAGCGCGCCGGCAAATTCGCCATCACCATCGCCTGCATGGCGAGAACCGCAGCCGGACCAGCGATCAACACACCATAGACGTCGGCAAATACTTCTTCCCTCCCAGGCATTCAACCACTCCGGCCATTTCGTCGTTGCACTCGTGGCCTCGGCGGGCGCCGCCTGGGGTTCACCGGCATCGCTGCACCGGGCACTGCCGGTAGACATGGTGCCCAACTTCGTGCGCCAACTGCAAGCAGCCGCGGCAGTTCCACCAACGCAGTCAGATCAAAGCCGACCAGCGCCAGCGGGGCATACGGGATCAGCCGGATCGTGGTCGCCTTCTGAAAATAGGTCAGCACCGCCGTCTGCTCGACCAACCGGTGACGCACCGCCGGCGCCAATGCATCGGCGGCCAGCCGATCGGCCATTGCCAGGGTCTTCTGCATGGCGGGCGTTCCTACTTCCTTCTCACGCTGCCCGAGCACGCTCATGAAGACGTCGATATCGTACGCCACTTGATGGATCGTTGCTTCCCGCAGAAGCGCAGGTGGAAACTGCGGATCCGGCGTCAGGGGACCTTTCTCCGGCAAAGCCGCGCCCGATAAACTGGAACTGTTTGCGCAAAGACCGAAAGCAGGCGCAGCCCGGCCAGGCAGTGCGGCGCCGTGCATCACCGGCGCGTGCGCCAAGTTCTTCAGCCACGGCAATCAGACCCTCCCTGGGTCCACCCACATGTCCAGAGTCGATACTGGATTGGCATCGATGTTCTCCTTTGCTGACAGAAATCTGGATTCATGCATCTGTATGATAGCTCATTTAGCCCAAATTTGTCGCACGCCTCGCGGATCACATCACAAACATACTCGATTTCGTCGAGTTGCAGCGATGACGCTGACGGCAAATAAAATCCCCGGCGACGAGATCTTCCGCAACAGGGTACCGTTCCCGCGGAACTGGTCAAAGTACACCGGCTGGCAATGCATCGGGAAATGAAAAGTGCGCGTCCGATACCATTGTCGGCCAACACCGCCGCAACGCATCACGGTTCATCCCATACCCTGTTCATCAACCAGAATGCCGTACATCCAATAGGCATTCTTCGCCATGACACCTCGCGGCGTGGTGATCCCCGAATCCCCAGCCGCCGGTTGTACTCAGGGCATTGCGCCGGCGCGCCACAAAACCATCAGTTGCTCCACCTGCGCCAGACCAACCGCAGCCTGCGGTTGGTCATCCGATAATTGAAGCCGATGTACTTATGCCAGAAATGGCGCTCGTGGCTGAAGGCATGATCGCGCAAGTTCCAGGCAAGGTGTGCAATTTCCCGATTGTTGGTCGTGACCATGCCGCCTTCGCCGGTCGTGATGATCTTGTTCGCGTAAAAACTGAAGCCTGCGGCATCGCCGAGTCCACCCGTACGGCGCCCCGATACTCTGCCCCATGTGATTCGGCCGCATCCTCAATGACCAGGATGCCATGCTTTTCTGCCAACGCACGCAGCGGATCCATATCCACAGGATGCCCGTAGATATGGACAGGCACGATCGCCCTGGTGCGCGGGGTGATTTTCGCCGCAATCTGGTCGATGTCCATCTGCCAGTATTCAGGCTCCATATCCACCAGGACGGGCCGCGCCACAGTAGGTGACCGCATTGGCGGTGGCGATCATGGTGAACGTCGGGATGATGACTTCGTCATCCGGCTCCAGCCCGAGCGTCGCCATCGCCAAATGCATGGCCACGGTGCCGTTCGCACACGCAATCCCATACTGGGCGCCGCAGAATTCCGCAAACTGTGCCTCAAAATCACGAATATATTTCCCCGCCGACGAAATCCAATTGGTCTCAATCGCCTGCTGGACATATTTAAGTTCGTTGCCACCCAGCGTCGGTTCACACACAGGAATGATGGACCGCCGGGTTGGGCGTCCAAACTCAGGAATTGCCTTATACCGGACTTTGACCTCTGGGTCGGTAGCCGGAATAATGGCGGCCAGATCGCCCATTTCTTCCAGCGTGAGTTCACGTGGCTTAATCATACTACAATGGTTTCCTTTAACCGTTACGCTTCGCTCTTAAAATTCTAACAAAAAAACGGTGCTTTTCCACCCAATCTTTCCTTCCTTGCTCTGTTTACCTTTGCGTCTTGGCGTCTTGGCGGGAGTGGATTCCCCCTGTTCCTATCTCCCCATCCTCACCGCCAGCACCGCACGTACGCAGTTCCGCCCCTTGCCCAAATAGTCCCAAAGATCAATCCCGGTCTTGCTTTCCCCGGCCCGTGCGCGCACGCACCGGTATGGGACCTCCGCACCCTGTACCCCTGGCGTTGCGCACGCCCCAGCAGGTCGATGCAATACTCCCCATAGTCTCCACGCAGTCGGAGACGCTGCAATACTTCAGTACGTGCGGCGATGAAACCGCTGGTGTGAATCTCACCCCAGCCAAGGAGCAGCACTGGCAAAGCCGTTGATCACCAGCTGAGCGCGCGCCATCGCACCATGTGCCACATCAGCGCCGCCGCGCACCCACCGAACCCACACTCACATCTGCGCGGTCCAGGTCCCCGCACCAACCGCGGCACGTAGCTAGCGGCATCGACAAGTCACAATCCATCCAGGTCACGATATCAGCGCCAAATGTATAAATCGCCAGATCGATGCCATGCTGAATCGCCGACGCGTCAAACCGCGCGCTGGTGCGGCGAGCGTGGACGACGCACAATTTCACCGCCATTGTTGAAGTACGCTTTGCGCCATCTCGTCAACGATCGCCCCGGTGCCGTCAGGGAATTGTCGCCTACCACGGAAATCACGAGGTGACGGGTGATCGCATGGTCCAACACGCCCTCAATCAGCGGGCCGATATTGTCACGCTCGTTGTAGGTTGGGAGCACCGTACTGACCAGCAGGTTCCGACTCTCTCTGTTCATGGCAAGCTCATCTACTTGGTCTTGCCGCCGCGATTCGCAGGGGGTGGCATTGGCGTATCACCGGCGTCTGGCAACGACGCATAAAGGCTCAGCCCGGCAGGTAAATTGCGCCGCTGCCTTGGCGCGCGGCGCTCCAGCCCAATCTGCTTCCCGCAGCGCCGAGTTTGTCAGCGTTGCCCCGTATAGACCTGGCGCCAGGTCCATGACACCCCACCGCTGCAGAAGACGCACCAGCATCACCGGCAGTCCAAGCAATCCATTGGCATAGGTGGTGCGCTCGATTTCGAAACCATGTTGGCCCAGCAACGTCACAAGTTCACGGCGCCCGTAGCGCCGTGCAGTGTTGAACGCAACGTCGTGCGGGCCTTCAAGCCACGGGTACGCGCTGACCCGGATCAACAACCGCGCCGTGAGCCAACACCCGGTGCAGTTCCGTCAAAGCAAGAACAGGATCCACGCCAATCGATCGAGTACATCCAGTGCAACGGCCGCCAGAACCGTTCGGCAGTGACTGGCAGCCGCTGCACATCTGCTTGCGCCAACGACAGACCGGCATCCAACCGCTTTCGCGATAGTCCGACCCGCTTCCCGCTGCACATCAACGGCAAACACCTGGATGCCTGCCGCCTCGTTGCAGTTCGGCGGCAAAAGGCGCCCCCCACAGCCCACTTCAAGCACGCGTAGCCGTTAAGTGCTCCGAAGCGTGCGAGTAGCGAACCCGTGATCGCCCGCATCCCTACATTCCAGCGCCGTTGGTCCGAACGATACAGCACCGGGGAGAAACGCGCCCGCACTACGCACGATCTCCCCGAGCTGGATTGCAGCACCGTCGCCGGGCAAATGCGGAACATCCGGCCGGGCACATCCGACTTCGATTTGGTACACGTCCGGCGCGCAAATCAGGTGGCAGCACCATCTCCACTTATTCGTCAAGCACCCGCCACCCTGGGCGCCAACGTGGTCACCGACTGCCCCCCCCGCCGGGCGGGCCATCACCCCAGCAACCTGTACAAAGTCGCCGTTTGTACCCGCGCATGAGGATGGTGTGCAGGACCGTCCAGTGCCGTAGGCCGCCATCCATGCCAGTGCAATCGTGCAGATAGAGCACCTTGCCGGCCCCAGTGGTGGCCTTGGAGGTCACCAGCCGGTAAGCCAATGCTGTCGCTCAATGCCACGTGACTGCGTGCTGCGGCGGACGCCCTGGACTCGCCGGGCGGACGGGTGTAGAAATTTGCGGCCTACGGCACCCTTCGCCATCCAAAATCGTCCTCGGAGATCGTGGCGTGCGGGGGACCTCTGGTGGGACAGGAGCGTGGGATCCTCATCCCCGATCACAGATGTAGGTTTCAAACCGCCGTCGCACCCTCATTGCACCGGGAACACCTGCCGTCAAAACTGACTTAGGCGCATGGGTATGCGCCGCACCGTCCAGGCACATGCAAGTGCCAGATAATCCCGGCAATGCGGGGTCACGTAGATCACTTCGCTTTCGGCGCGCCGGGCTCACGGCCAATTGCCATAAACCGGCGTCAATGCGTGAAACAGGTCGGGCAGCGCTGCCCAGCGGTAGAACAATTCATAAGCGGGATTGAGCGTGGGCTCCGGCATGATCAGGATCACACCCACCGCTACACCCACTGGAAACCCGGATTCTGCCCGTTCCCGCCGCCCCCGCACAAGCCGATCCATCCTAACGGCCGCCAGAAGCGCAACTGGCGCCGCGGCGCCTGGAATGCGATGGAAGTGCGGCGCATGCTCCGTGAACACCCGCAGCGGCAACCCAACCAGCCCAATCCACAGAATGCCGTAGGCAGGATTGACGATGCGAAGCAGCAGCAACGATTGCACCGGCAAGGAACGGTGCGGACTTCCCACCAGAGGAGAGCCGCTTCCCCGGCAGGTTGCGACGCGGATCCCGCGAGGTCGCCCGTCCCCGGCAAGGAGAAACATAAAACGCACTGGCCAACGCGCATTGTGGAACGGATCACCGGTCACCGTACGCCGGTCACGGCAATTGTGACGGGCGCAAGAGCGCCACTGGGGTTCTGTACAAAAAAGAGGAGGAGCGGCGTGACAAGTGGCAACGCCAAAACCGGCGGCGATGGCAGAACCTGTGAGTTGGCGACGCCGGACCGCGGCCGTCATCTCACCTGGATGGGTGCTGGCGCCACCACAACACTGAACGCATAACCAGCACCGTCTAACCCGTGGGATGATCCATGCGCCCTGGTATGTGCACACCGCTGCCGCCAGTAGCAGCCCACGTCTCTGTGGGCCCACCAGGCGCCGGGGCGCCAGCCGCAGATAAAGCCAGGTAGCGGCGGCCCACAATAGCCCGGCACAATCACCGGTTCAATGCCCATTCGGCTGAAGTGAACAGCATATCTGCTTACGCTGATAAGTGGTAAACACCCGCAACAAAGAAGGGAGCAACGAGGGTCAACCGCTTTGGGATCGAATAAGGAAGCGAAGTTCTTCATCGCCAGGGGAGCAGAACACCGGCGACGCAGGCACGCCAGAACCGCGACCGTCGGTACGCATGGCGAGCGTGGCCCGCTTCACCACCAAAGAAAGACAAAGAAAAGAACCAAAGGTGATGGCGTTGGCATAAGGCGTTGAAGCGGGGAACGCCAAGGATTAATCAGGGGGAAACAGGGCGGTAGGCAGGGTCGGTCGGGGATCCGCCAGGCCTCAAGACCTTTAAAAGATTCGACCGGGTGGAAGCCAATTGGCAGCGCCGGCAGTTGCCGAAACGAAAGAAGATGGCGGTAGGAGAATGCCCAGTAACACAAAAGCACGCACCTGCGGCGGTGAGTGCTGGACTGTTGCGCGCGCAATCCACCGATCTGAGAGCCAGGTCAGACGCAACAAAAACGGAGGGCAGCTTTTTTGCCATCCGTTTTCTTTGAACCTGGTCGACGCCGCGCCGGCGCACTCCACCTGCTGCTCTGCCGCCCGCGCCGGACGGAAGTCGAGGAATATTCCGGCCCCACTGGCGGAAACGCGCCCGGACCGGCGTGGATACCCGGCCCTTTCGCTGGGCGCCCCCATGGTGCGGCGCAACCGCCAGCCGCCCATCCGATACCTGGCTGCTCAAGCGCCGCATGCTCACGGGCAACGCCACAATACAGCGTCAAATCAATCACACTGTTTTGACTACCAGGGCTACTTTTCGCATTGCCGTCCCGCATGGAAGTCCCGTCTGCCAACGACCGTCGATGATGCCCCGCCAGACTCATAGCACTTGCCGCATCGGCGCTAACTCGATCGAAGGCACGCCACACCCCCACGCTCGCGGTCCTGACGCTTTGGCGTCACCACTCTCATTCCAATCTGTGAAACTGCCAGAGAACCAAAAATAAGGTCCGCCCACACAGGACGGGGTTCAAAGAACCACCCGGATGCCAGCTGGCTGATTATTGGGAACTTTGCCAGATCGGCCAATTTTCTTTCTCCTGTAAGAATCGTCTGCCGCCGACGAACCTTCAAAGCCAGCACGCAGGAGGGCGAGTCAGTTTGGACGAAAGCTCTCGAAGCCTGTTGATAAGCTCATCTAAGCCACGGTTTGCGTAAGCCTTCCTGATGATACCAGAATAAGAACTTCAACGCCCCACAATGGACAATCAGCGAGCGTTCCACTTCTCGGGCATCGTTAAAATCAGATTCAAAGCCGAGGCAAATCAGGCCAAAGCAGGAAGTATACTAGACAATTTGCACAATTAAGCCCAGTCTCACGGTCAAAACGGTTTGCTTACGCTTTCCATCTACATAACACATTTCATAACAAATGAAAATGAGGACATCACGTTAGGATGGGACAAAAGTGATAGGGGTCTGAAACTCGCGCGTAGACGCCAGAGGCCTGAATTTTTTTTTACTCGCGCGGCGATATCACCACTACGGTTACCTGGAAATCGCAAATAGACTCCTGGTGAAATTACAACAGCTTAAGCCACAGGCACACCACCCCACGATCAGCCTACGACAATATTAACCAGGTTATCCAGGCAGCACAATCACCGGAAGTGGACCTGCTTGCCCGGCCATCCAGGGGTTGCATTTTCCAACGCCGGCGCCTGTTCCTCCAGCACGGTCGCGTATTTTACCCAGCACCACCGTCAACATGCTTGTCACCTTGCCGTTGACCTGGACGACAACGACTTCATCCTCCTGCGCCTTCTCCGAGATCAACCTCGGGCCAGCGCTTATGGTGCACACTGGACATGTTGCCTTCGA